>CAYFLR010000048.1:7046-33884 GCA_964343805.1 uncultured bacterium
TCTTTAATAATCACTCAGGTAAACTAGTGATACTAGAAGTATTGTTAAATTTAGATTAATATTCTATTAAAATACTCTAATTTATATAGCGAAAATAGATTATTACCTTAAGGGTTGAAGGGGAGGGCAGCTAAAAAGGCCATACCCGTAGGAATCACCTCTTCATCAATATCGAACTTTGGGTTATGGTTGGCGTAAATAATCCCTTTCTCTTCATTGCGGCAACCTAGAAATGCAAAGCATCCAGGAACTTTCTCTAAGAAGTAAGCAAAGTCTTCACCTCCCGGAATTTGAGGAACAGGGTTGATAACTCGCTCTTTACTCCATAGGGTGTGGATCAGTTTTTCGCATTGCTGGGTGGATTCAGCATCATTAATCAAAACAGGATATCCCTCTTCATATAAAAAGGTGAACTCAGCTTTATGCGCTTTACAAATTCCAGCGAGCAGCTCTTCTAAGCGGTTTCTTAAGAGGGATTGAACCTCTTTGCTATAGGTTCGAATGGTGCCGGTAATAGATACTTTATCAGGGATAATATTGTGACTCGATCCCCCTTGAAATTTGGTAAAAGAGAGAACTGCCGCTTCAGAGGGAGCCAGGTTACGTGCCACTATAGTTTGAGCTGAGGTGATCAGTTCAGCAGCTATAACAATTGGGTCTACCGCATATTGAGGCATAGCTGCATGTCCTCCCACTCCTTTTATAGTGATCTCAAAAATATCCGGTTGAGCCATAATGGCTCCTTCTCTCAAACCAAATACATGAGTGTCTTGGGAGGCAAATACATGAACGCCAAAGATGCTTTTGACCTTGTCGAGGACTCCCTCTTTGATCATGGTGGGAGCTCCGCCAGGGAGATTCTCTTCATTGGGTTGAAAGATAAAACGCACATTGGTTTTGAGCTGATCTTTAAGTTGCCAAATGATCTTGGCTGCACCCAGGAGCATGGCGGTATGAACATCATGACCGCACATATGAGCTTTACCCGGTACTTTAGAGCAATACTCTTTGTCGCTCTCTTCTTGCATGGGGAGTGCATCCATATCAGCACGAAGGGCGATAAACTCATCACAACCAGGAATTAAGATCTCACCAATTAATCCATTTTGCGCCACATGTTTTTTGACAGTGATACCCACTTCTTCAAGTTCTCTGGCAACCAAGTCATGGGTCCTAGGGAGGTCAAATCCGATTTCGGGATGGGCATGGATATCCTGTCTTATCAAGGTGAACTGTTCTTGGTATTTCTTACTGAGCTCTAAAATTTGATCATTTATATTAGCCATGAGGTTCTCCTGAAAGTTATCTTGTGCCTATCATAACATTTGATATAGTTATGACAAGAATGGATAACTATTTTATGTGGTATTTAATATGGAAGCGAAACTAGAAGAATTTATTCTTCACACTACACAGTCAAAAATGATCACCCACACCGAAGAGATTCAAAGTCTTTGGAGCGGGTATGGCAAGATATTAAGATGCGAACTCCAGGGATCTGACCTCACCTCTGTGGTGGTAAAACATATATGCCTTAGAGAAGATAAAGATCATCCCCGTGGTTGGAACAATGATTTTTCTCATCAGCGAAAGTTAAGGTCTTATCAAGTTGAAGTGGAGTGGTATAAAAAATATGCCTCACTAGCTACCTCTAAATCCTTGATTCCCAAATGTTTGGGCGTTGAAGCTGCTAAAGATGAAATTTTAATAATACTTGAGGACCTTGATGAACTGGGGTTTCCCAAGAACATTCAAAGAGCTTCCTGGAAAGAAGTGCAGATTTGCCTTTCCTGGCTGGCTCATTTCCATGCTACCTATCTTGGTGTGAAACCCATGGGCTTATGGAAAACTGGAACCTATTGGCACTTGAAAACTCGCCCTGATGAATTGGATATACTCAACGATCGTGCCTTAAAAGCAGCTGCCCCTGCCATCGATCAAGCATTGAATCATAGCCCCTTTAAAACCTTCGTGCATGGAGATGCTAAGCTAGCTAACTTTAATTTTTCTTATGATCTAAAGCGGGTGGCGGCGGTTGATTTTCAATATGTGGGTGGCGGGATAGGTATGAAGGATGTGGCCTATTTTGTAGGAAGCTGCTTTGGCGAAAGTGACTCTGAAAAGTTTGAAAACAAAATTCTAGATTTCTATTTTGGTCAGTTGAAAAAAGCTTTACAAGAACAAGAGAAAGAGGTGGACTTTGCCAGCTTAGAAAAGGATTGGCGTAATCTCTATCCCTTTGCCTGGGCAGATTTTCATCGCTTTTTAAAAGGATGGAGCCCGGGGCACTGGAAGCTTAATACCTACAGTGAAAGAATTACCAAAGAAGTCCTAAAGAGAGTGGGGAGTTAATGATTGAAGAACTTCTTCAAAAGGCCCTTTCAGCAGCCACCGCAGCGGGTCAACTAATCGCTCATTTTGATCGAGATGAACTAGTCATAGATAGAAAACAAAATGGGGCGAGTAAGGCGGCTCAAGTCCTCACCCAAGTAGATATATTGGCGCAAAAGGAAATTCTTAATATCCTTAATCCCACATTAGATGAATATGATTTAGGCCTGCTTTCCGAAGAGCAAAAAGATGACCTTCAGAGATTAGAAAAAGATTTCTTTTGGTGCATTGATCCTCTCGATGGAACTCTTCCTTTTATTGAAGAGGGGGAGGGGTATGCAGTCTCCATTGCGTTGGTTGCTAAAGAGGGTATTCCTCACATAGGTGTTATTTATGATCCAGTAAACCAAACTCTTTATCATGCGGTAAAAGGGGGAGGTGTGTTTAAGAATCACCAAGCTTGGTCTTCTCCTCTCGCTCAAGCTAATGAACTTCAAGTTTATTTTGATCGAAGCTTTTTAAAAGATGAAAGGTATGAACAAACCCTCAAAAAACTAAAATCCAACTTTAAGAATGTTAAAGTTATCAGCTCTAAAGGGGCAGTAATGAACGCTATTTCAGTTCTAGAAAATCCCTCTGCCTGTTATTTTAAATTGCCAAAAAATACTCCTGTAGGAGGTGGAAGTTTATGGGATTTTGCTGCCACCACCGTTCTATTTAATGAGTCTGATGCTTGGGTGAGTGATATTCACGGTCACGAATTAGAGTTGAATAGAAAAGATTCCACCTTTATGGGACATAAGGGAGTTCTGTTTGCCAGCCCTCCTCAGATAGGTAGAGCGCTGGTTATTTAATAATTGGAACCCAAATATCCATCTCTCCAAATTATTGAGGAATAAAAGGAAGCGGATTTTTAATTTTCGATGAGTCTCTCATGTAAGTTTTAAACTCTCCCTTTATGGTACCCTCTTTAAAACTCTTCCCTTCATTATACTCCGCGCGAAGATTGGCGGAAAAGTATCCTGCAATGAGATCGCCCGGATTTAATCCAAAGTCGGTAATCGTTAAAGTTCCTCTATTGGCTCCAAAGGAGATGCGCATTCCTTGTTTGTCCTTTAACTGGCCGGTAGCAAAGATAATCTGGGCATCGTTCTCTTCAAAAGGAGAGATGAGTTCATCTCCTTCCACTTTGGCAAATTCAGATAATTTATAGGTTCCCGGTCCAGTGATCTCCTCATAGAAACCGAGAGCAAAGAAGTCACTCTGCCTGATAGTTTTAGGCTCCACATCATTGGCTGTTTCAAGCAAGAGGGTGCGACCAACTTCATCATAGCTGAGATCCAAATAAGAAAAAGCAGAGTGATAATCGCGGCTGTAACCTGGAATGGAAACATCAACCGTCACCTCATCTAATTGACAGGGATTGTTAGGAGCCCCCAAACTTTTTTCTAAATAGATGCGAGCCGCTGTCCAAGGTTTTAATCTGGGAGGAATCCCAACCATTTTTCCTCCCGACATGTAATAGTCCCAAATTTCCGACCAGGTGCCTTTGGAAAAGTCTTTACCCGCAATAGGGTGATAGAGGTCTAGTTTATAAGGGTTTTTATCAGGTCCCGATAAACAGTCTGGTTTACCACAGACATAGAGTTCTACGGCGACCCCTTGATGTAGATTACGAAACTCATTCAGTTGAAGCCAAGGGTAAGGGACAATGTTGGAGACCTCTTTATTGGGTTTTCGTTTGAAAAGTACTTTGGCTAAATCATCACCAGTGACCGCTAGATAGTTCAGAATTTGCACTTGGTTCACCATGGATCCCAGAGCTGCGGTATGAGCATATTCATTGGCCGAAGTGGGGTAGAAGCGGGGATGGGTTGGAGAACGTTTGCCCCAATTTTTGGGTCTGAATGCTACCACCGCTTGCCTTCCTGCCTTGACCTGTTTGTCAACGGATTCTAGGTAGGATGTGGGAATGTCTTCACCGGCATTATAACCTGCTACATCATCAAAGAAAGTGTCTAAAAAGGCTTGAACTGTTTCCACCCCTCGAAATCCACAGCCATCTTTCGGAACATTAACCTTAGGGTACTTGGCTCTGACCAGATTTAAAGCCTGTTCTTTGGGGCAGCCCCGGCTGGCAAAATTATTCAAAATATGAGCCATGGTTCCCGCATGACAACTTGTCCGGCAGATATAACCACTGAAATGAAATACTAAAAACTCAGCCACTAGATTGCCGGGTTCTCCGGTGACCCGGATCGTGTTCAAAGTGGGAAGGGCATCTAGAAATCGATCTCCTTTGAACTCCCATAGATCCGGAGTTACATCTGCTGGCCAATCGGCAGGTAAGGGTACTCTTACCACGGCTGGTTTTTCAAGGATTAAACCATCTGGCTCGAATTGCACCCCTGCCAGTACAGAGGTATCTGAGGTGAAACTATCCGCCTCAAGAACATGAGCTGAAATCTTGGTGGATGTATTGACGGCTCCTGCAGGAATCTCTATCTGGAGGTGACCTGCTTGTAAAGTGGCCTCTTGATCTGGTTCAACCAACACGGAATTTAAGGAGTCATTTGTTTTTTCACTGGGCTCTTCAATCAAGGTGGGGAGGTCTGGTTTCTCTGGTGATTCATTAGCAATAGGATCCATAGTATTGGTGTTATCATGGGAAGCATCTTGTCGGGGAGACTTTTGCTTTTCAGTTTGCAACTGGGGTGGTGGGCTGTCTTGCTCTGGTTTTTCCCGGTCACAATGAAAAAGTAAAAATAGGGATAAAATGGTGGCTGCTCGGATCATAAACTCCTCCAAATGGGGCTCTTTCTTGCTTTCTTGCAGCCTTTATACTCTTAGTTTTTAAGACAATCAATGAGATCAATAGAAGTCTCAGGAATTTAAGCTTTTTTTGCTATGAAGAACTCATAGCCATATTGGTCGCCAAACTTTTTGTACATCTCGATTTCTTTCTGGGTCTCAAGAGCCACCTCTCTGGCTTCCTCTGCTGAGTCTTTATTATTTAGGATTTGAATCACTCGGGGTTCGAGTATCTCATAGTAGTCAGTCCACCAACTCTTATGGGGAACAGGAAAATGTTGAACCAGTTGAAATCCACATGCCTTGAAAATAGAGATGTTCTCCTCCACACTCTTCATATCAGGATACTGATCGAGCCAGTACTTCTTTACTTCCCCAGAAGGAAGATCTTTAAACCAGGAAATTTCAGTTAAACCAACCCACCCCTTAGGTGATAAATGCTGTTGGAAATGTCGGAGACCTTTTTCCATTCCCACATTATAGATGGCCCCTTCTGACCAAATCAAATCCACCGGTTCTTTGATAAAAGAGAGATCATCCATGGATTGCTGATGGAGCTGAATACGATTCTTATAGGGGAGTAGATCTTTATTGTTTTTGAAAGCTTCAACTTGGGGATCATAGGTTTCAAGTGCATGGATTTGAGCGGTTGTTTGCTCTGCTAATACCATGGTTTGCCTGCCGGATCCGCAGCCCGCATCCACAATCTGTTTTACCTTTTCTAGGTCTTTAATATAGGAAAGAGCCTTTATGGTGGTCTCGTTATCTCCAGGTCCCTGCTTGGGGAGGTTTTTGTAAAGTTCGTAAAAATAATCCATGATGTAGCCTTGTTATTGGGTGACGCTATCTGTAATTTGACCATTAACAGATGTTGGAAAAGCATCAATAAAAAGAGAATTCTGTTTAAAAGCTTTTGGTAAGTGGCCGTTTAAGACTTTAACACCATAGATTAAGTTATCTCCAACCAGCTGTACTGATGTGAGTTCCACCACAACATTGTCAATACCTTGCCCCTTAAAGATTGATAGATCGGCGTTGGGATGGCTTTTTTTGAAACTGTGCTTTCCTTGGTCCCATTTTTCCACAAAGTGAGATGTGAGTATATGTCCAGTGATGCGATGGGGTCTATCACTGAAGTAGACGGTAGAATGAGAAACGTTGTGAAGAGTGAGGGTTTTGCCGTTGTAACTTCCCGCCTGGGCTGATTGAACAAATAGATAGACGGGTTTAGAGTACTTTTTCACCACGCCTTCTTTTGCGGTCAGAGGGGAAAATATTCCTGTTAATAAGACAAAAGAAATCAGTATTTGGAAAAAAAACACAGATACCTCCTTAGCGAAGTGAGTCAGGTTTAAATAGGAAATTGAATAAAAAAGTGGGTTCCTTGCCCATACGTACTTTCGCAATTAATAGATCCACCTAGGGTTTTTAGTACTACATTATGGAGGATGTTTAGCCCTAGGCCGGTGCCTCCTTGATTTCTTTTAGTGGTATAAAAGGGTTCAAAAATATGGGGGAGAAATTCCTCTTTTATTCCTTTGCCATTGTCCTGGAATGTGAGTTCAATTGTATCATCTTGATGAACGACTTTAATTTTAACTTGTCCCTCTTCACCCGTCTCAAATCCATGATTAATGGAGTTGGTGATGAGATTGGTGATGATTTGGGCCAGCGCTCCCGGAAAGGTCTCTAGTTCCAAACCCTCATCGCAATCGATGGATACCTTTATTTGAGTTGGGGAGAGCAGTGGCTTCAAGCTCATCAAAACCTCTTCCAGGTACTCCTGAACTTTTATTTCACGCTTTTCTTCATGGGTTTGATCAGCAGAGACTTGTTTAAAACTTTTGATGAGATCGGAAGCGCGGGAGAGATTATTCACTATAATTCCACTCATCTCTTCAGCACTTTCAACATACTCTGCGAGCATAGATTTTTTGAGCTTATTGCT
This sequence comes from uncultured bacterium, assembly GCA_964343805.1. Taxonomy (GTDB): domain Bacteria; phylum Bdellovibrionota_B; class Oligoflexia; order CAYFLR01; family CAYFLR01; genus CAYFLR01. The sequence goes on from CAYFLR010000048.1 coordinate 14,137, forward strand.
ACTGAATTTATCTGAAAAATCTTCCGTGCTTTTTTGGAAAAAGGATGCAGCGGTCACACTATTTCCGATGGGAGTGTTAATTTCATGAGCTACTCCTGAAACGAGCCTTCCTAAAGAAGATAGTTTTTCTGATTGTACCAGTTGCTCTTGCATCTCTTGCAGCTCTTCGTATTTCTCTTGCAACTCGATGGTCCGATCCTGTAAAAGAGCGGTTCGTTTTTTTACTTTGTTTTCGAGCTTCTCACTGTATTCTTTAATAATCGCACGTAAGATATTGATTTTATCTCCTAAAGCAAGGGATAGGAGGATAACCATTAATATGGCTCCTACTTGCATGGAATGCTCTGTTAAAGCACTGAAGGGGATAATTCCGAAAGGCATCAAAAGGCGGATAGAGGCTGCAAATAGAAAGGTAGTAAAGGCTAGAGTATAAAAGCGAGCTTCCTTTTGACCTTTACGCCACATTAGGATAGAGCAAATTAGTAGAATAAAGGGAGCGGGCATTGAGAGGAGATTGGTTAGGTTAAGCCTCAGCATGACGTTTGAAAGAAAAAACTGAAAAATTATATAGCCTAGCAAAAGATAAATATAAACTTGCATAAAGCGATTGAGGCGAGGCAGATGAGTACTAGTATTTAAGAAACTCTGAGTAAACAAGAGTCCAAATATACAAAGAAAGGGTTGAGTGACTCCATTTACAGTATAGTACCAGGAATTCCATTTTGGCCAAAGATAGAGAAACTCATTTCCATCAACACCTAGATGAATAATAATGAAGTTGAAGAGGAATAGGACATAGTAAAGATAATCCTTTGTTCTTAAGAAGAAGAAAATAAATAGATTGTAAAAAAGAATGGCCAGAATGGCACCATAAAAAAGACCGGTTAGCACTTGGTTTTGACTGTCACTTTCGAAGAAAGTATCCATCTTCCAGAGGGTAAAGGGTATGAGCATCTTGTAATTTGTAGATATTCTTAGGTAGATATGATGAATTCTCTCCTTTGTATTTAGATCAAGGGGAAAAATGTGTTTGGGGTGTCTATAGGGGCGATCCGCCATAGATACTTTAAAACCTGATTTAGCCTGATGTATTATTATCTGTTTGGTCAAAATAAACAGGTCAATATCTCCAAAATAGAGCCAAGAATTGTCTAAAATAAATTGGCTTATCTTGCTCTGGTTTACTGCGGTAAATTTAATCCAGTAAACGTTTTGAGTGTTTATATCACCAAGCGGATACTTTTTATTAGATAAAAATTTAGTATCATATGGGGCTCCACTCACCTCTCTGATGGTAAGCTTTCCTGTCTTATCTTCTAAGTAGGAGATGAAATCACCTAAAGGATAGTTGGCTTGATTATCTGTAATGACCAGAGGAGAACTGGCAAAAATAGGGCACATTGAGAAAAATAGGAGAAAGGCAATAGTTTTCCATAGGGTGAGTGTAGTCATATTAGCTATTTTACTTGGAAATTAGAGAACTTCAAAGGCTAAATACATAGAAGGGAACTTACCATAATCTCAATTGGCACCGTTTCTCCTTTGGATAATCTATCCTCGGTCGAAATGGGACTGTTTTACCCTGATTTAGTCCCATATCTCCTTCAGATAATCTATCCGCAGCCGAAATGGGACTGTTTTACCCTGATTTAGTCCCATATCTCCTTCGGATAATCTATCCGCGGTCGAATCGGGACTACTTTCACTTACCATAACCTCTCGAAGATCAACGATACAGATTCTCAACTATGCTACAACTATACTATAAATAGCAGCCCTTATAATGAACTCTATAACCATATGTTTTCGGAGGTAATAAGTAATCTTCTAAGGAAATTTCCCAAACAGGTCGATGGTTTATTAAAGGTAAAGTGCGTTCAAAAATTAGGAGTACCTATGCTTAAAATAATCAGTTCTATCTTATTTTTATCTTTAGTTTTAGGTGCTTGTGGTATTTTGCAGCAAAAAGACAATACCACCACTGAAGAAGGAGATACCATCAGCCAATTGGTGGGAGCTGAAGAAAAAAGCTTATGCAGCTTAGTGGACCAAAAGAGTAAGTTTGATCATTGTAAAAAAGAGTACGACCTTGATGATGAAACCTGTCTAAAGAAAGTGGAATACTGGTGCTCCGCTGAGGAAAAACATAAAAAGGGTCATAAGAAAGGTGATTACGAGCTGAATGCCAAGGACCTGATTGCTAAATTTGATAAAGATGGAGACGAAGCCCTCAATGAGGAAGAACTAAAAGTAATTATTGATATGTTCAACAAGAAAAAAGGACATCACAAGGGTCATGGAAAGATGCATGGGAAAAAACATCATGGCAAGCATGGTATGCATGGCATGCATGGGAAAATGCATCACGAAAAAGAGCATTCCAAGGAGTATTACGAAGAAATAGCTAAGAAGATTGATCTTGAGTGTCTTGATAAAAATGGAGATGGGGAAATCACTGCCGAAGATAAAAAAGCCTTCGATACGGAAGAGGCCAAAGCTGAGTATGAAAAATGTGCCATTGAGTTTAAAAAATCTCTTGATATTTAAAGGGTGAATTTTCAACCTTAGCCTGTCTACAATTAGGTAATCACTTGCCTTTTCTGGTATAATTCTTAAATACAATCCTACTTTATAATTGGTTCTGAGAATCCAGGATATAATCTTCAGGGAGGAGTCGTGTATGGGAATGGATCGTAGAAAAATGCTTAAACTCACCGGAGGTGCAGCTGCAGCCTTGTTCACCTCTTCTGTGACAGATTCCAAAGAATTGCAGGCCAGCCCTCGGGATGAAGATGTGGGAGTGATGATAGATATTACACGTTGTGATGGCTGTCCTGATGTGGGAACTCCTCGTTGTGTCAGTGGGTGTAAAATTGAGAAGACAGACTCTTATCCGAAGCCAAAGGAAGAGGATATTCAAAATTATTGGCCTCGCAGTAAGCATGAAGACTGGCGATCGAGAAAAAATCTTACTAATACCCTGACTCCCTTCAATTGGACATTTGTGCAGAAAGTAAAAGTAGAGCATGAAGGGAAGGTGCATCATTTGAATATTCAGCGTCGATGTATGCATTGCAATAGCCCTTCTTGTCTTGCGGTCTGTCCATTTGGATCCATTGAAAAGAAAAAAAATGGGGCGGTGAAAATTCATGAAAACACCTGCATGGGAGGAGCTAAGTGCCGCACCGTATGTCCGTGGAATATTCCACAAAGGCAAGCGGGAGTTGGTGTTTATCTGGATTTGGTTCCTAAACTTGCTGGGGGTGGGGTGATGTATAAATGTGATCTCTGTTCCTCCCGTTTAGATAAAAACCAGGTTCCCGCCTGTGTAGAATCTTGCCAGAGTCGACTAGGAGATAAGGCTCCACTCATTTTTGGTCCTAAAAAGGAAGTTTTGGCACTTGCTCAAAGAAGAGCTCGTGAAATTGGTGGCTATCTCTATGGGGATCAAGAAAATTCGGGGACAGGAACTTTTTATGTTTCTCCAGTTCCCTTCGAGAAAATCGACAAAGTCTTAAGAGCGGGTAATAAAGGGAAACCTAAAAAGAAAAGGGAACGCTTTCTTTTTCCCATTGTAGATGGTCTGATGCAGAATCCAGGTCGAATTGCGGAAGCCATTTTGTTTGCTCCCATTGCTGCTATTGGTGGCGCGATCTTATTTGGTTCCAAAGCTAACAACAAAAAACTCACAAAGGAAGATTCACAATGAAAGATTTGTTTATAGCTGATGTGGTGGATGGAGATGTGGTGGTTCGTCATAGCCTCTTAGTCCGTTTTCAACATTGGGCCATTGCCATTTCAGGTTTAGTTCTGCTGTTTTCCGGTTTTGGACAAATGCCGGTCTATAAAAGGTATATGCTCACAGAGATCCCAGGATTCTCCTGGACAGCCGACTTTGTATTGCATTTTCAGATCCATATTGTGGCTGCTCTAATATTTACTTTTGCGGCGATATTTCATCTGGTTTATCATTTTATGGAGGGGAGATGTAGTATTCGCCCTATAAAAGGGGATGTAAAAGAGTCCATTGAGATTATAAAAACCATGATCAAAGGGAAGGAAGAGCCACCTCATCATAAATTTTTAGCTGAGCAACGACTGGCTTACGCCTTTATCGGTGTTTCTGTTTTTCTTTTAGTGGTCACCGGTTTTGTAAAAGTATTGGATAATATGGCGGGGATCTATATGCCCTACTGGGCCTCTATGTGGAGCACTCATCTGCATAATTTAGGAACAGGAATGTTTCTGGGGGGATTTTTTGCCCATATGGGGGCTTTTGTAATTAAAGCGAATTGGCCCCTGTTGAGTTCCATGTTTAATGGTAAAGTGACCTTAAAATATGCAGAAGGTAGACATCCGCTATGGATGAAGGATATTGAGGATGGACATGCTTTTGCCCCTCGTATGACGGTGGAAAATAGCATTCGACTTATGGCTGGCGGCATGATTATCACTGGGGTTTCCTTAGGAGCGTTAGTGAACTCATGGTGGTATTTGTTACCTGCTTTTGTTGCTCTTAATTTGATTCAATCAGCCTTTACAAAGTGGTGTCCCATTGAGACCTTACTTAGAAATCTCCGAGGTGATCCTGAAAAGACCTGTTGCTCAGGGAAGGGTTGTTCTCAAGATTCCAAGTAGGAAAAGTTGAGGTGCTTAGAATGACTTTAAGGTCAATGCTCGTTTTCCTTTCTACCTTATTTATTTTGCAAGGGTGTGATGAGGATAGCAAATCTTCGGTGGATAGCAATCCTACGGTTAAAGGTCGAATCTACTATGATAAAGGAAAACCTTTGGATGGGGCCACTGTCCATCAACTGGGGTACCCTGCCAAAAAAACCACAACTGACCAAGACGGTAAGTTTTCTTTGACTATTCAAAAGGTATCTCCAAAGGTATCTCCAAAAGTTTCACCTAAAGTGTCTCCCAAGTTGGTGAGTACGGTAAGTCTTTTGTCATTTGGAACCAAAGAGGGAATCACTTTCGGTACTCGTATGGATGGATTGGATCCTGAATCTTCTCAAGATTTAGGAGACCTAAATGCATCTCCCACTGGAAGTATTTCTGGAAAGCTTTTGGTGGTGGAAACAGGGGTAAAGGATATAAAGGTGGAAGTGGAGGGAACCGATTTTTATGCCTCCTCAGATGAAAATGGGGATTTTTTAATAAGCAAATTGCCCGCAGGAAAATGGACTCTTTTAGTCCAAGATAAAGACTATCACTCTGTTCAATATGAACCGCTGCAAGTGACATCAGGTCAAATAACGGAAGCTCCAACCAAAGTTTTAATTGCCAAAGAAACTTCCCCGGTTCCAGAGGTCACCGAAGAAAAAAAGCCTCCCGCTTATAAGTGTGGAGATCCTATTTTAGATAATGCTATTCCTCCCAATTCCTATACTACTGCAGAGTTTGGAACCCAGTGCTGGATGACCCAAAATATGCGACTGGGGACCTATACTGATTTTCTTAACTCCTCCCATGAATACTCGGATGATGGAGTGGTACAAAAAAACTGCTTCGATAATAAACCTGAAAACTGCACTCTAGAAACTGGGGCTTGGTATATTTGGGAAGAGATTATGCAAATTTCAGTGGCTGAAATGAGTGAGAGTGAGGTGGCTGCTCTAGAAGGAAAACGGGGAATTTGCCCCGAAGGTTGGCATGTTCCTTCCAATGAAGATTTTAATACGTTAGAAGCTTTTATAGGAATGACCAAAGAAGAGATCGACAGTGTGGCTTGGAGCGATCGAGGGGATAATCGTTCTGAAAACCCCATTGAATTTGATGATATTCTGAAAGGACCTCCCTTTAACTGGGTTTTGACAGGGTTGGGACTAGCAGAAAGCAATCCTTTGGGATGGTCTGGGCAAGGAACCAAGAGCGATTCTTGTCTTTGGACTTCTACTTTTCGTGAAAGTAATAATCGGGTGGAGGCCAGGAGAGTGGATCATAGTGGTAGTCATAAGGCTATTTACCGAGCTTATGGAAACCCAGGGGAGAATGGTTTTTATATTCGTCATGCATCTAATTTACGGTGTGTGATGGATAAGTAAGAAAGAGTCCATCCTATTCATTCCAGATAGGAATCACTTGATCAATTACATCCTGAATGATTTTGCTCATCTTGTTCTTCCATTAAGTTAAGCATGCAAGCGTTTGGTGCCTGTATCTGAGATTGATCATCAGGATTTGGGTTGTTTTCTTCATTCTTTACAGGAGTTTTTGGGGAGGGAGCCGGATTTCTTAGGCTATTCAAAGTCGAAAGTTCCTCTGCTGTTAGTACAATGGTATCCCCTTCTTTTGCCTCTGGTGTCATCTGGATAGCTTTCTGTATCTCTTCTTGACTCACTGGGCGAATCGTGGGTGCCACTTGAATACCTTCGGTTGCTGCTTTGGCCGCAGCTTCAATCACATCAGGATTGGCCGCTAGTTCTCTTAATTTCTCCTTGAGTTGTTGATTCACCGGGCTTATGGTGTCTGCAATTTTACTTCCGCTACATACCCCACCTGAGCACATGGTGGGACGATCTGCTATGCCATTTTGAGTTCCCTTTTGTCCGCTTTGATCAGAGTCTATGAGTTCAAGCGCCCCTGGGATTGTTTTTAGGGCATTCATAACAGGTTTAGAGTTTTTCAATGCTTTAAGAGTGGGGCCTCCTCCTGGTAAAAATTCAACAGCTGTAAGACCGGCTGCTCCAACCACAGCCCCTACATCTTTGATAAGAGCCATATTGGAGGACATTTCCATTAAGGCTTTAACCTCTGGAGTGGCTCCCTCTTCATCTAACTGCTGTTTTAAATGATCGATTTCATTCACTGTATGACCTAGGGTATTGGCTGCGTTATCAAGCATTTTAGGTCCTTCTAGGAAAAACTGCATGGTGGAGGCCAGGTTTTGCATCCCTTTGTCGGTAGAAGTCTCTTTCACTTTATCCCAGTAGCGATAGGCACTAGCAAAGACGCCATTGCTTTCAGGGTCAACTCGATCTGGGATGTCTTTTAAGGCTTGCTCATTTCTACTTTCAGCTGCTTCTGCTGAACCAGATCCTAAAACCATACTTGCAGCACCTACTCCAACAGCACCAATACCTAAAGTTTTTTCTATTCGTGCTAATTGGCTCTGGGTTTTGCTAGGAGCAATGGGAGTAATAGGTGCTGTAGTGTCAAAGGAAGCACGAGCTAAGTCTGCTTTATTCAATTGTTGCAAATCATATATCTCATCAAACTCATCATCCCTGATATCAGCCCGATCCATATCAGCTTCATCAGCGGATTTTTTTCCGCTTTTTACATCGGCATCTAGCTTTGCCAATTTTTCTTCGGATGCTCTTTTAATACGAGCTGTTTCTTCGGCTAGAGCCTCTTGGCTATCTCTTATTTGCAGTTTATATTCGGGGGTATCGAGTCGACTGCGAAATTTTCCTTGTGCCATAGCTGTGGTGGCGTCCATTTTGTTTTTTGCAAAGCTTGATAAACCTGTGTTATCTCCCCCTTTCATAATTGCATGAGCAAAGTTTTCAGCCACATCCTCAGCAAGTAAAGTTCCGGCATACGGAGATACAAAATGTTGGCTTGAGTCGGCTCCATTTGCTTTATAGAGCTGTCCACTCTCTGAAGTGAGGTTATTAATCACGGTTCTAAACTCAGTCTTTTGGTCTAGAGGAAGTGAATTTTCCACCGCATGCCCTGATTCATGGAGGGTGGCGTGCATGGCATTATTCCCAGGGTCTGAAGCATCTAATACTAGGTCTCCGGTACTTTTACTATGAGTTCCAGCAATTTTGCCACTTCCTTTATTCACATCACGTACCAGATAAACATCAAGGTGGTCCTTGCCTTTAGATCTGGGAATGGGGACATCGCTGGCTTTCATCGCATCAAAAGCTTCTTCCATACCATTTAAATATTTCTTAAATTGGTCCACTGTGTCGTAATCTTTAATAGCTGTGTCATAATCATATCTTGATGGTAAAACTCTTGGGGAGTCTGCCTGAGGTATTTTAACTCTCACACCATGTTTACTTTCCAAAGCTACAATTTTTTCTCCCAATTCCTGAAGGGATTCACGGGGAACACCTTGAGCCATTTGGCTCAATTCATCTACAAATGATTTTAATCCTTTGGCAGCAGTCAGAGCACCACCAGAAGAGACCAAAGCAAAGGTTCCTTCAGGTTGAAGGTTATGGATATCTGAGGAATGAGAAGTGTGGTCATGATCATGGGGGCAGTTAAAATGATTCTGGCTTGGATCTTTTTTAAAGGCGATGGATTCTCCAAGACCCCATTTAAAATAATCACATTTGATGAGACGAGTATGACAGATTTTCCGGTAGATCACTTCATCATAAACTTCATATTTTTGATTGTGGAGATAAAATTCTGTGATCAACAGAAATGAGTTGGTAGCTTCATCAGATTGATTTAGATTTAACTTTTCATCAAATGTTGAGACCTCATCTTTAGAAATCACTGCGACATGAGACTCTCCTTGCTTCTCCATTTTTTTGGTGATCAATTTCTGAGGTAGTTTACCCTTCACCTGTTTAAAGAGGGATATTTGGTATTTTTCGCCACCCTTAACACTATTAATCGCTAGGATAGATAAATCTAGCCTGGGAAAAAAAGAGACCACCGGTCGTTGTTTCAGCCGACCTTGATTACTTTGCTGGAGATGAATCGTATCTTCTCCTGGACCTTTCACTACGACCTCTTTGCTACTTTTACCGGGTAGGTTATTTTTGCCACAATTCTGGTAGCTTAGAATAACTCCCATCAGCAAAAAGAAAATAACTATATAGAAAAGATTGGCTTTATTCATGATCTAACCCCATTTGAAAACAACACTTTCTTATCGACAGTCTGCGGGTTTATCCTTATTATGTAGAGATAATGCTATGTTATTAATGGGTTAGCTGGGCGGGGAATGGGGCTGTCTTATTACTCTTATTTCGTAATATATTGCTTAATATAGGCAGAAATCCGTTCTAAGTCTAAAATCTTATTGGCGAGACCATTTTCTACAATGGCTTTGGGCATACCATAAATGAGGCAGGATTCCTCGCTTTGAGCTACAATATGCACTCCATGATCAAGCACTGATCGACAGCCTTCAGTTCCATCACTTCCCATGCCGGTTAAGACGGTAATCAGGAGTCCTTTCAAATAACTCTCTGCACTTTTAAATAAGAAATAATCAGCAGCAGGTCGGCAACCGTTGAGCAGCTCGCTTTTTGATAGAGCAAAATAGGCTGGGGATTTTTTCTCTTTTTTAACAAAGAGATGGTATCCTCCGGGAGCGATATAGACATTCCCTTTTTCGATGGGCATATCTTTGGTTGCTTCCACTACATTTAATGGGGAAAGTTGGTTGAGTCTTTCTGCCAGGCTAGTGGTAAACACTGGAGGCATATGCTGGACAATAATAATAGGTAGCGGGAAGTCGTCTTTAAATGTGGGAATCAAAGTCATTAAGGCATCAGGACCACCGGTGGATGAAGCAATAAATAAGGCTTGGGGAGGCACTTGAGTCTGAGCAGAGGTGGACCTGGTAACCACCTTTTGCGGGGTTGCTTTCTGGTCCGTCAATCCTCTTAAAGATAGTACCCGAGGAATTAAATGCTCTTCAATAGTTTGTAGACTCTCAACCAGCCCTCCACCTCGCGGTTTACTGATAAAGTCATAGGCTCCTAGTTCCAAACATTCAATGGTTTTATCAGCATGGGTATGGTCTTTAGAACTGAAGATAATGACTTTACAATCAGTTTTATTTTCTTTTAAAGCCTTTAAAACCCCAATCCCATCCAGGTTAGGCATTTCCACATCTAACACTAAAACATCCGGTTGATGCTTTTTTACAAATGCTACAGCCTCCACCCCGTCGGAGGCTGTAGCCAATAATTCTAACTCGGAAAAGTTAGCGATCACCTTCTGTAACGACTTTTGGAGTAGAGCTGAGTCATCCGCAATCACTACTCGAATCGGTGTTTGGCTCATTAAAAATCCTTAACTAAATCAGAAAGTCGTTGGGAGAGTTCTGCCAATTTTTTCGCTGACCCTTGAGTGTCAGAAGCCCCTTTGGATGTATGTCCAGCAGCTTCCGCCATCGAAGTCACATTCTTAGAAATTCCATCCACCCCGGTAGAAGCAGTTTGCATATTGTTGGTAATTTCAGCACTGACTGCAGACTGCTCTTCTACTGAAGAAGCAATGTTGGTTGAAATATCATTGATCTGTTTAATAATATCGGCAATCTCTTGAATGGATTTGGTAACACTGGTGGTGACCTCTTGGATCCTTTCAATTTTTTCAGTGATGTCTTCAGTAGAGTCGCCAGTTTGCTTTGCAAGTTCCTTAATGGCGTTAGCAACTACTGCAAAACCTCTTCCCATTTCACCTGCTCTAGCCGCTTCAATAGTGGCGTTAAGGGCGAGTAAGTTCGTCTGTTGGGCGATGGAACTAATCACTTTGGTTACTTTTCCAATTTCCCGACTGCTCTTGCTGAGTTCAGCCACTTCATCGGTGGCACTTTGAGCATTTCCTACCGCTTTATTAGCGACGTTGGAAGCTTTACCTGCATTTGTTGCAATTTCATTAATGGATGAAGTCATCTCTTTAAGTGAGTTGCCAATAGAGGTGATGTTGGTAGCCACATTGACTGAAACATCAGAAAGAGTATTTGCTTGAGCACTGGTTTCTTCAGCTGCGCTAGACATATTGAGACTTACTTGCTTGAGGCTATCTGAGGCTTTGGCGAGATCATCGGTCATTTCGATGGCTTGCTTTTTGACCTGAGTATCTCGCTCTTTTCGTAAGGTCTTATCGGTGATGTTTTCCCAGATTACAGCAGGCCCTTGGAATTCACCTTTTTTGTCATAAACACCAAAGGCATCTATGTTTAACCAATATTTTCCTAATTTGATGGAAGTGGATCTGGGGAGCATCTGCTCAAAATTGGCTAAAATATTTCGTTGATGAGTGGGATCTTTATGGAATACATCGTACTTTTTACCAAGGATCTCACTGGCTTTACAGGGGAGAACGTCCTCAATTTCTTCAAACATCTTTAAGGCCGCAGGGTTAATATAGCTAATGGTGCCATCCACATCGGCAGCCATAAAATTCACATTAGAGTTGGCGACCATTTGCTGCATACGGTTGGCATTGGCTTGCTCTATAACCCGCTCTTTGACCAGTTCATCGGCATACATACCTACTTCAAGACCTTCTAAATGGGTAAAGAATTTCTCTACCAGGTCTCCTTCAATCACTGAACCATGTTGAGGTGCAATTTTTTTGATGCGACCTAGTTTTTTAATGTTAGCTAAACCACTGCGCAGAATTTCAGTTGAAGGCATATAGCTAATGTGAAAAGAATCGAGTTCTGATTTAGTCTCTTCATCGGCATACAGATCCCAATCGGGAGTAACACCACCAAAAAGATCAGAGGTAAAAGTGGTGGCTGTTTTCTTATCATAGGTTACGATGGCTCCGGGAGAGTGGAGGTAAGGAGTATGAGCGAAAGTTAATTTACGTCCTTTGCCGAAAGTGAGTTGCCAGTCTTCTTCATCTACATTGTAAAATTCAAAACCACTGCCATAATGTTTAAGTAGAACCGAAATCCGGCTATGGGCGACTACCTTACATTTTTTATTCACTAAGGGTTTTATCATATTGATGGCTGAAGTAACATCCGGATCTTGATGATGAGCGATGATATAAACAATTTGATCTAAATCAATAACTTCTTTCACTCGGGCAAGAACCGCTTCTGCCGTATGTAAACCTCCCACATCAACTAGCACCGCTTCATCTCCGTCCACGATGAGATAGGGATTGAGATGGAAGGGATCTTTATCTCTAATGCCCACCCAGTGGATACCTCCACCTAAATGTTCCACATCTTGGGGATCTCCAATTGGAGTAGCATTGTAAATTTTAAGATTGAGATTATCACCTTTTTTAGCTGCAGTAGCATTTTTTTTCGCTGTCATAATTCGCTCCCTGTATTATCTCGTGAATTTTGATTTTCTAGGATGGCATCAACATCGAGCACCATCAGTATGTTATTATTTGATAGTTCACAAACACCTTGTAACTTCCCTTTTAAGTTTTTCTCCACCGTGGGTGGCGGTGGTTTGAAGGTTGAGGCTTTCACTTCTACATATTCACCTTCTTCATCAACGAGTAAGCTCACCTCCATATTTTTATGGTTTACAACCACACTAATTGGATCATAGTCATCTTGGAAATCAGAGTAGCCAAGTGACTTACGCATATCAAAAACGGTCAATACTTGACCTCTTAGATTCATGATACCTTGGATTTTAGTATCAGCTAATGGTACCGATGCCACATCTTTGGGTATCATCACCTCTTGAACTTGGTTGATCGGAATGCCATAAAGGTCATTTTCGATGCAAAAAGTAACAAATCCAAGTCGTTTCAAATCATCTTTGCTATGGCCGCCAAAATCTAAATTATTTTCACTGGTGGACAGAAGGTGGTCACCCAGTTGATTGGGGATTCTGTAAGCTTGACTGGCTGATTTATTACTGCCATTAATTTTGCCTTTATCCATGTGCTCAGCCACTTTAAAAAGAATATCCTCCCGGCTGATTTTAACCAGGTATTCATCCATCCCTACTTGGAAAGCTTTTTCTCTCGATTGCTCGGAAGTTAAGGTGGTCAAAGCTAGAATGGGCATGTCTTGACCATTGGGCAAATTACGAATGGCGGTACAGAGTTCAAATCCGTTCATGTTTGGCATTTCAATATCGGTAAGTACCAAGTCTATTTTATTGCTTTGAAAAAGTTCCAGAGCTTTTTCCCCGTCCTCTCCTTCTATGACATTATAGCCCGCACTGAGGAGGTAGTTTTTACAAAGGTTTCGGAAAAAGTCAGAATCCTCCGCGATTAAGATATTTATTTGGTCATTTTCCTCGGTAGCATTTTGAATATTTTGGAACCAATTCGCATCTTCCAATTCAATTAATTTATAGATGTCGATAAGTAAGATCCCCTCGTTCTCCAGCATAATAGAACCTAAGATGCCATCTTCTTTACAGACACTTTCATCCACTGCATTTTGATACTCGATGGAGTCAACCACCTGACCAATAATCAGACCAATGCGTTTGCTGTTGAAATCAAAAACCAGAACCTGAGTAACCTCATCCAGTTTTTCAGAGGTGATGGGAAGGTGTTTTTCTGGCCTTATGAGCCTGAGTAAGGAGCCTTCAAATGGGATAACTTCCCGGTCTCCTAAAATCTGGATGTCTTTAATTTGGATTTCTTCAATTCGACTCACTAAGATCAATGGAACAGCAATTTTTTGATTTTTGTCATTGCTGCAAATAAGAAGCGGCTGCACATCTCCGGTCATTTCTTGTTGAGCGTTATCTTCTTCTTGTACTTTTTGAATATTGAGTTTGCGAAGAATACCGGCGATATCCAAAATAAGAGTGACAGCACCATTACCTAATATGGTGGTTCCAGCAAAACAACCAATTTTTTGGAGCTGGGATAAAAGTGGCTTTACTACTATTTCTTCTGAATCAATCACTTGGTCAACTACAAGCCCAATTTGTTGAGTACCTGATCTCACCACCACGATAGAGATCTCATCCTCATCATCCATTTCTTCTTGGGGTGATTGATTTAAAATTTGACTTAAGTAGACAACCGGCGTCCATTCTCCTCGAAATTGAATAAACTGACTACTTTTTAGCGTTTCGGTTAGCTCTTTATATTGGCCATAATTATGTTGCATGACTTCGACGGTGTTAACTTGGGGTATGGCATAGGTCTTATCCCCCACCATAATAATCAGGGTCGGAATAATAGCTAAGGTTAAAGGAATTTCCAATTTGAATTCGGTCCCTTTTCCGAGCTGAGTATCAATGTCAATAATTCCATTGACCTTTTCGATTTCTGATTTCACCACATCCATTCCAACCCCTCGGCCAGAAATATTGGTGATTTTTTCAGCGGTGGAAAAACCGGCGTGCATGATAAGGTGAATCGCTTGCTTATCACTGAGGCGTTCAGCTTCATCGGTTGTAATAAGACCTTTTTCGATGGCTTTCGATTTGATTTTTTCTTTATCAATCCCTCTTCCATCATCTTTGATGGAGATAACTACATGCTCACCTTCGTGATAGGCTTTGAGAGAGACATTTCCTTCTTTTTCTTTATTCGCATTTTCTCGTTCATCAGGGGTTTCTATGGCATGATCCACAGCATTCCGAATGATATGAGTGAGTGGATCTTCGATGGCTTCCAAAAGCGTTTTATCCACTTCGGTGGTTTGACCATCCATAGCGAAATTGATCTTTTTGCCAGAAGTACGTGCCAATTCTCTGACCACTCGAGGGAATTTATTGAAGACATTAGAAACGGGCTGAAGCCGCGTTTTCATCATGTTTTCTTGCAGTCGGGAAGTTACATGATCGAGGGCATTAGAGGACATCTCTAAAGCTTCTAAGTCTTGATTGGAAACATGCTGGATGATCTGATTTCGTGCAAGGACCAGTTCCCCAACTTCATTCATTAAACTCTGAATTAGATCCACTGAAACGCGAATGGTGGTTTCACGTTTAGCTCGTTTGGGTGGCTCTGCAGGTTTTTCAGGTGGTTTAGGAGGAGGCGCACTCTCTTTTGGAGGTGTTTCCTCTTTCGACTTACTTAAAACTGATGGGTCAGGGCAGTCATCACTTCCAATGATCAATACATCAGATAGGTCGTCATCATCCTCATCCTCTTCTTCCGAGGTTTCTAAAGAGGTGCCGCCAGCTGCTTTAAGGCCATCTGTTCTTGCTTGTTTTAATCTTTCCACCAAATCTGGATAGGAGAGTCCTGCCTCAGAACCTTGGCTTTCTACATTATGAATCAGGTTCTTTATGGCTTCAGTGGCTTCTAAAAGAAGGTCGATTAATTCTGCAGTCACCGCAATTTTTTGATCTCTTAAATCAGATAGAAGGCTTTCACCTACATGGGCAATGGATTCAGTAGCAGTTAAACCAAAGAAACCAGCATTGCCTTTGAGGGTATGGATTATGCGGAAGATACCATCATGTAAGTTTTTATCAGCTGCATTTTTCTCAACATCTACAATCAGCTGATCCATATTCTCAAGTTTCGTGTTGGCTTCGGTAAGAAAGACCTCTAATAATTCCGATTCTGCTTCATCATAAGGTGTATCACTCATACCAGATATTCCTTTTCAAATTGACACAAGAATTCGATTTTCAGTAAGATTTTCCCCCATATTTTATTTCATTTGGGGAGGAATTGCATTTTTTTTTTTTTTTTTTTCAAACGCTTGTGGATGAGTCCATAATCCAACTGACGTCGTAGCGAGGTGGGGAGGACTCGCCTTCCTTGTCTGGAAGAATAGAAAAGTGTCCTTTTATATCTAACTCTTTACATCCGAGCTGCCAGTTGGTCATCCAGATACCAATCGCGACTGCTGCGTAGTATCTGGATGCTGTGACCGCATAGAAGTCAAATCTCTCTATTTTTTTATCATTGTTTAAGATCGGTATACATCTAGTGGTTTGACCATTATAGGAAGAGGGTGCCCATCTACAAGCTTCAAATACCTGTTGGAATTGATTGTATGGCTCACTAGCCATAGGGATGGGAGTCTCCATAGAGGAGCTATGGTAAAAAAGTTCACTTAAGGAGCGGCGTCTAGCCATGAGTCGATTAAAGATACTAATAAAAAGAGGAGTAAAGAAGGATTTATACCCAACAGCACAAACACAAATAATAGCATCTTGCTGAGGATTAAACTTGTCCCCAAGGTGTTGTTGAATACTTTTCTGATCGGCCCCAGGTCCTATCCAACAGGTTCCTAAGCCCATACGGGTCGCATCAATAACAATATTTTGCAAACAAATACCCACCTCTATGACCGCAAGTCGGTGGTATTCAGCAGGAACAATTGCTACAAGGAATTCATGGGCATTGACCACTGGCCAAACCGTGATAGGAGCTTTTATATATTCTATTCGAACTGGAGTCTTTGCAAGAATTTGAGTTTGAGTATGTTTTTTGACCGAGGTCATGAGTTCCTGAAAGTCAGAGGAGGTCAAATTTCGGGATTGATATGATCGACAAGAACGCCTTGCCAGCATCAGATCAAATACGGATAGATCATCTTTGCGCCCTGGTAATGATTCAGGGGGGCGTATTTTAAATTTAATAATAATAATATCGAAGATCACTTTGAAGAGAATAAGTACAACCAAGTAAGAGACAAAAAGAGCGATGGTGTCAGCTCCTAAGAGATAGAATACTCCTCCGATCAATACGATAATGAGAGTGGGAGTGATTGGAATAAGGTACTGAAGCCAACCTGTGAATTGAAGCTTTAACTTAGTGGCCACCAGGTGAATGAGTAGACTTCTTAAAATGGGAATTTTTATTTTATCAATAATGGCTTTTTCGTTTGAACCTAGGCTCTGGTAGATTTCATTTGCTGTTTTAATCTGAGTCATGATGGGACCTCTTTTAAGAATCTTTTAATAGGATCAATAGAGATATTATAAACTAAAACGATTCATCTTATAAATTTACATGATGAAAAAGCTTCTTATTTTCTTAAAAAAATGAGAAAATAGGCTACACCCAAAATAGGGAGATGTATGACTGTCATCTGGGCAGAAGATTTTAATGGAACTGAAGAAGTCCCTCCTGAGGATACTGAAAAGGTCGAAGAGGAGCAAGATACCCCTGTATCTCAACCTGAATCAAGAGGGGAAATTAAAGATCCGATCGATCAATTAAGTGAAGCTGAGACCAAAGCCTTTAACGCAGAAGCTGTGAACGAGGAGGCTGAAGAAGAGCTTCCCCCGGGAATTAAGAGCTTTATGCTATTTTCTCTCGCGGATAAATCTTTTGGAATTCCAATTGAAAAGATTATAGAGGTGGTACAGCCCTCTCAAATTACCCCAGTCCCAGCGAGTCCTCCTCATCTCAAAGGAATTTCCAATTTGCGGGGAAATACGCTGCCAATCGTTGATTTACGCAGTTACTACAATATTTCTCATGAAGATGAAGAGGATGTAAGTATCATTGTACTAAGCATCCAAGAGCAACAGATTGGATTGGTTGTCAACCAAGTTAAATCCATTGCTCATTTGGATATGGATAAAGTGGAGCAAAACCCTTGGGATGACATTTTAGATAATGATCAGGGTTCTCAGATTGTACATTATGACGGAGAGTTGGTTCGCATTTTCGATATTGATCAGATTATTACCGAGCCATTTTTAGCTTCTACTTTTAGTTTTTCTCATTCTAGTAATTGAAGTCGGACTTAAGCATGCAACGGGTCATTGGTATTCATTTAGAAGAAAAGTTAAACTCCAACATTAAGGGGGTTTTGGCTGAGCTTGGCTTCAATCTGTCCTCTTTTGATGATAAATCAGCCGCTTTAGAAAAGATTGGAGAGTTAGGGCAAGATTGTCTATTGGTTTTGATAGAAATACCATCCACAGCCGATGGTGCTGATGAATACATTGAGATTATAAAGGATGTTAAAAAGACAGTTGATGCTCCTTTTCTCTTTCTTACTCCTACCGATGAGATAGCTGAGAAGATAGTTGAAGAGGTTTATAATGAAGATTTCATTATAAAGCCTCCCTTTGATCTTGAAAAAATTGAAGTGAGATTAGGAACTCTACTTGATAATCGAGTGGTGGCCTTAGAGGAGTATAAACTTCTATTATCCTCCTTTTTAGAGGAGAGTGAAAATCAGTTCTATCAAATGGAAGAGCTGATTGGTTTTTTACAAAATGACTTAGAAGATGAAGCTTCCATTGATGGTCTTTTTCGAATTGTACATACGGTGAAAGGGAGCAGTGGATTATTAGACCTTAAAGACTTGGAATCTTATGCCCATACTTTTGAGGACTATCTATCCGTTTTTAAAAAAGGGGAAGAGAAGTTAACTTCCGATGCTGTAGACCTGTTCTTTGATGGCATTGATGTTATTAGACAGCTATTAAACTGTTTAAAAACAGGGGCCGCTATAGATATTGATCTTGAAAAAGCTAAAGCTCCTTTTAAAATTAAAAAGAGTGCTAATTCAAAATCTAATGAGAGTAAAACAAAATCTTCTAAAACAAGCACCAATAAGTCGGTGGATACTCTCGATCACGAAAAAGATACCCACATTGTGACCAATGAACAGCTTGATAAGTTTATGGAGTTGGGAGGTGAGCTTGCGGTTATCAGAAACACCATGCGTAATATTGTGAGCTCCATTGAACAGCATGAAGGTGAAGAACTAGAAGATATTGGTCTTTTAAAAGATACCTTTAAAGGTATGGAAAAAATAAGTAATCAGATCCAAACAGAAATGCTTTCGCTGCGCAAGACCGCTTTAAAAACTGTGTTTAAATCTCTGCCTCGCACGGTTCGCGATCTCAATAAAAAGACCGATAAAAAGGTCGAATTGGTTATTGAGGGTTCTGAGATAATGGCTGATAAGTCCATTACCCAAGCGCTGAATAATATCCTGATTCATATGGTTCGTAATAGTATGGATCATGGGATCTCAAAGCGTGCTGAGAATGAAAAAATAAAAGGAAAATTTGATGGGACACTCACCATACGTGCCTATGAAAAGGGCGATAATATAGTCGTTGAGGTGGGTGATGATGGGAAAGGGTTACCTAAAGATCTCATTATAAAAAAAGCAATAGACAAAGAACTTTGTCGACCTGAAGATATTGAAAAGCTGACTGATCAAGAGATTTATCAGTATATCTTTGACCCTAGTTTTTCCACTGCTGAAAAGGTATCCAACATCTCGGGAAGGGGTGTGGGTATGGACATGGTAAAAACCACGGTTCTTTCGCTTAATGGAAAAGTTAGTATTGACAGTGCTCCTAATCAAGGCACCACTTTTTCATTAGAATTTCCTACGCCAAAATCGATCAGTATTACTAACTCATTTATTTTCAAAGCGGGTGAGTTTACCGTAGCCGTTCCCATGGAGTTTGTGAAGTATATTGGGACGGAACATGTGGAGGTGGCTAACCAAAAGCCATATATTAAAGTTGCTGGAGAACTCCATTTTGTCTGGAGTCTTGAACATTTGATTGACAACAGAAGGAACCAAGTTGCAGCGGATTCAGAACAGTTTATTCTTCTTGTTGAGTACAAAGGTGAGGTCTGTGGTTTTGTGGTTGATGAATGCTTAGGGCAGCTCGATATTGTAATCCGCCCATTCGAACCTCTGTTAAAAAGCTATTTCTGTTTTAAAGGAAGTGCCATTCTAGATCGAGCCCAAATGAGTCTGGTGATAGACCCTGAAGAGCTAATCAAATTATTTTATCGGCAGGATTTGTCGGTCAGATATGTAAAGCAACCTCCTCAAATGAGCCTATCTTCAATTTAGTCAAAATATAATTTTTTTACAGATATTTAAGTTTTGAAATCAAAGTGTCGACCTTAATGGAATAAGGGATAATTTATGGCCTTTATTAGAGGAACTGCCATGATGAAATTAGGCTTACTATCTAGAATTACATCAATTTTTTCTTTATTTATCTTTTTAATTCTTTTTACTACAGGCTGTGGAACTTTTGTGGGGAATCCAGAAGAAGGAACCGACTCTGAAAAGGATTCAAACAGTGAGGAAGAAGGGGCTGGCTCCTCTTACGGTGGGTCTACTGGGTCGGGTGGGAGTAGTGATGCTAATATGGTAGCTATTAGTGGGTCTATGCAGTTTACAACAGGCG
>CAYFLR010000048.1:33894-42297 GCA_964343805.1 uncultured bacterium
GCTACCGCAAGCCTTAATCTAGTCTCTGTTTCTGATGAATATTGGGTTAAGTGTGTTACCACAGATATCCAAGATTACTCCTCTTGTATTGATGATATCGATGGAGAAGGTGACTTCACTCTATCTTGCTCAAAATTCCAAGGAAAGCCCTTTGGTTGTTTCATTTTATCGGGTGCAGACAGTGATTCCTTGTCAATTGCTGGCTACCTCACCTCTGATAAGTTTGTGATGACCAGTGAAACCTCTGAAGCCTCATTAGATATCATATTTGATCCTCTATCTGGGGCAGCTTCCTCCACTTTCACACAGTTTAAAAAGCTGATTGATGGAACGAGCTCCGAAACAGAAATTAGTGAGGGAGATATTCAGGTAGATAGCTACCTTCAGTCTCTTAACCTTTCCTCTGGTAACTATCTGTTTGACTATTGCAGCACTGAAAAAGCCAACCTGGATGACGATATTAATGATAGTACTTTTAAAGGCGAGTGTCATGATACCGAGTATCGTTATCTTCATTTTGATGAGGCCGATGCAAGCTCTTACCCTGAAGTTAGTATTTGGCATTCCAAGACCACCAGGGAGCAATGTTATCAAGATGATCAATTAGTTTATCAATTTTCAGATGGTGAAAAATCATGGAGTATAGCTGATAGCGAACTCACTTTCAGTGAAATGTCTCCAGATGCACTCTTAGAAGCGATTTTAGCTAATGGGTGGGCTCCTAGCAAAGCCTTAGAAAACTTTAAACTTAATAAGCTGGATTTCCGGGAGGAGCATTGGGAGGGGCAAAAGGACCATCGTAATCGTTTGGCTGCCCTCTATGGATTTGATTTCTGTAATGCTAAGATAGATGATTATGTAGATTCCTGGTTGACAGGAACCGTCGTGGAGGAAGAACTGGGAGTTTTTAAGTGTGAGAATGTGACTTGGACACTCGAAGATGAATATGGCAATTATAAGTATGAGAATCATCCCGAAGATGAGATTTACTACCATTGCGCTAATTACCAGCTGGCAAAATCAGAAGCCGAGCGTACCAGGATTCTAGCTAAACTCAAAGGAGACTGCAAGTTATGGGAGGATTTTACCCCAGTAGAGACGAACACTCTCTATGCTGGTAAGTCTTTGGTGGATAAATTCCTCTCTGCCTTCGGAGATCTACGTCATGGCAGTGGTCCTTCGAGAGTCGAAAGGCTTGCTGAAGCCTATCATAAGATTGATCTTGACATTCTCGATGCAGCAAATGACAACCAAGATGATAAATTGGTAGCGATGGCTCGGGAATGGGCAGCCATTGAAGATCATGTGGGTTATCGAGAAATTCTAGAAAAAATAAAACCACCACTCTCCACAGTTGTTACCGATCTTCCTTCTGATTTTAATAATAAAACCGGACGGGCTATTATGGTTGAGTTACTCACAACTGACACCTATGCCAAAGATGCGCTGGAGGAAAAAGTATGTGAAGGTCAATATCTGAAAACCCTTTCTCCTGCCCTATCATTGGCCGAGGTGGATACTTATTTGAGCCAAATTGTCTTTGTTCATGACAGTCCTTATGCCGAATTCAAAACCGGAACCTCCAATACCAAGCAATTAACCCTCGATTTCTTAACCGCTATCAAACCGAGTTTTAATAGCTGTGTACAAAAAACCATTACCACCACCCTTCATGATCTGGGTCATGATTACTATACTGCTGAGAAGTGGGTGCAGTGGCATCATTGGGTGCTGTCCCCAGCTAAAGCAGCTATTGAGTTAGATAAGATTTATGCGACCTTATTTGATCCTAATCAGGATGGAAAACAGCTGGTGGTCCCTGCTACCATGACCTTTAATGAATCTATGACTGATGCGGAGATTCTAGCTGATTTAACTACGCTGGATAGTCAGGTGGATGTGTTTGTGGAAAGGCTAGGGTATCACTTTACTTGGCTACGAAACAATATCGACAAATACGTCTTGAAGGATGAGTACTCTAAGAAACTCCAACTCTTAGAAATGACGAAATCTATGATGAGTCAAATTGCCCATTCCGCATTTACCTATGATGCGGCCTTTGCCAATGTTTATAACTCTTTGTTGACCAACTCAAAGTGCGCTATGGATGCCAGTGCGGCTAGTTATGCTTATCTTGATAGCGATGAGAATTTAAACTATCCAATTATTGTAAGAAGTCCTATTTATAGGCAAATGGGAGGTCCGATCACTCCTGCTCTGTCAATAGAGGTGACTTCCACTCAATCGTATCAAGTGATGGATACCCGGTTTAGCTACAGTGGAGATCTTAATGCTTGTTATTGGGGAAATGTAGTACACTTTAATAGGCTTTCCTTCACTGAAGATGGATTTGATGGGACCTTAACCAATGCCTGGGTCAACACCTGCGATCAAAGCTCTGAAGATGGTGTGAATTATATAGATTATGGTTTTATCAAAATGGAGCTGGAAGATTAGATTAATTGCACCGTTTTTTCAGAACTCAAAAGCGGATACAACTGAATATTGATTTGATAGAGTTGATCGGGAAACTTTGAATGATCCGCCCATTTCATAAGCTCGATAAGGAAATTATAGATATCCTTAAAGTCTTGCCTGCTATGTGCCTTTTCCATTGCTTTGGTAATAGAAAAAACCAATCGCCTTTCTAAAGTGTCAGGTATAATGCAGAGTTTAGCTAGTTTAATCATCCTTTTCTGATAGAGAATAGCTGCTTTCCCAGTCACTGTTTCTTCCGTTTGAACATCCGTGACGGCTTGCACATACTTTCTTTTTTGGTAATCGTAGGTGATGAAACCGATTTTTTTGAGTCGTTCGATACTTTTCTCAATAGTTTTGAGCGGGAGCGGAGGAATCAGTTTTGATGAAATCCATTCTGGTTTCGCATTGAAATCAGTAAAGCCCACCATTTCTCGGAGTGCCGTATTGCACCATTCGAGAGCATATTTCTCTTTGGTGGTGGTATCTGGCATCTGCCTTTTTATACGAGTAAGTGGAAAACACTGGACATTAAACTGATATATATTGTGGGGTGAGGGTTCATCGCGATAATGAATACGATCGGTAAAGGCTTGAACTTTTTCTAGCAGTTCGGTCCTATCATTTTCATTGATACAGATCATCAGAGATTGAATGCATCTTTTTTGACTGCAGAGATCATCAATGGCTTTGATCGCCAGAGAGATTGCCATATTGGTGTAATAATCGAGGGTTTCTCCACAAATTTTATACTCAGTCATTACTTGGGAAGAGTTGGATGCTAAGAGAGGTTTGATTTTTTCGGGTAAATCATCTCCTCGCATTTTTGCTTTGATCTTATTATAAGTTTCTGGGGGAATAGACCATTGCAGCTGATTGATGTAGAAGTCATCGGTAAAAGGATCTAAATTCAAAAGAGGGGCTTGGTTTTGGATCCTCCCATAAAACTCACCGAAAGTGAGCAGGTCCTCTTCCTGCTGGATATGCGGTGACCAAGGAGAAATACTGAAGGCCGCTAAAATAACCAACGGCATTTCAATGCCGATGGACAGATGACCTAATAAGGCTTGATCGATCTCTTTTTTTACTTTGTTAGATAGAATACGGTAGTGACCTGTTGCTCCGGGCTGATTTGCTAATTGGTAGGTGAGTTCTTCGATCTCTTTTTCTACCAAATTAAAAAAGAAGGGTTCTTTGAAAGGGGCTAAATCGCCTATAATTAGATCAATTTGCTGTCTGATAGAATCAACTTTAAGCAGAAAACTCCGACCTGAAAAACGTGGATTTTGAGGGCTAGAAAGGATTTCATAGTTTGAAATGGGATCTCCATTGATCACCGCTCGGTACCATGCGGCTTCCAGTTGAGCTGGATTAACCCGAAATTGGAATCCCTGATCCCATAACTCTTTGTTGAGAATCAGTTCTAAAAAGGAAACACGCCAGCTACTGATAATTTCTGGAGCGGCATCAAAAGTGATTAATACTTTATTTTTGTCACCGGGTTGATCAGGAAGTCGAAAGCGGAAATTTTCAATGGTGGGTGCGGCTTCCCCCACTTTACACAAAATGGAATCTGGCAATCGTTGATCATAGATTTTCTCCCAAACAAACTGCAGCCTTCTTTCATGGATATGAACATGACCCAAGGAATGAGTTTCCCCTCGTTCAGCTGCTCTTTTATCGAGAAGTTGATTTAAATTCTTTTTTGCTTGAGCTTGGATGTCTTTTGGTACCCCATCAAACCTGCTGATAAGATCGAAGTTGAGTTCGATGGAGGTGGTTAAGTTTTCTTCATCTATCGTCAGATCTAAGGACTTTTGTTTTCTCTCTTCCATAAAAGCGAGTTTACTATATAGCCGGTGGAATTTCAAAGATGAGCTGTTCTTCCTTGATGGAATTATCAATTGGAATGGGGTCAAAATTGGATTTGCTATAACTTTGACTAAAATAGAGCCATAATCCATATTTTCCTTCGGTAAAATGGAAAATGGGGTCTAAGAAAATATCTCTGGTATCAAGGCATATTTTGTTATCAGCCAACTTTCTAATATTTTCAATTTGGTCATCATCAGCAATACATAGGCTTTCCATGGAAAATTTTAGAAAGAGGAGACCATACTCCTCGGCATAGATGACTTTTTCAAATGGAGCGGTTTTAAGCTCTCCATTAAAAAGGCGATACATTTCATAATAATCTCTGGTTAGATCCTCTGCCTCTTTGAGGCTAAACTTTGTCCACCATTTCTCTGGAGGAAATTGATGACTCAATGAGCGTATCACTAAGTAGCTCCGATCAAAGAAATCTTGCAATCGATAGGATGTGTAACCATGCTCGTCTTCATTATTGATGTAAAGTTTTCCTGACAGGCTGAGAGATGTTTGATTACTTTCATCACTCACTCTTTCTTTCATCGCTAAATTATCGATGGTCATCAATTTGATACCATGGGTCCACTTTTCGGCAGGTAAAACATACTCATTACCTAAGATAGAAAACTTTTTAGCTTCATTCTTGTCGGTGGTATGAACCTCTGCATAATATCCAGGATCCTCTAATCCATGATCACAAGCAAAGAGCAATGAAAGTAATGCTAGAAAATTGAATGTAAGTTTCATTTTATACTCCATACATTTATAGTAGATATTCTAATCCCATTTTGAACTGGATACCAAAGTACCCTCTCCGTTTCATCGGAACACCTGATTTGACATAGTTCATAATGGCATCGGCTTCAGCAAATACATTAAAGTAACGAAATAGAAAGCTGGAACCGACTTTACAGGAAGCTCCGATGAGATAATTATAAGCGTTAAACGTGCGATATCCCCCGCCATCAATATCACCATAGAGAACCTGGTTTAACCACTCTACGCCCAGTTGAGTTCCGATCAGGGCATAGAGCCACTGTCTTTCATTGCCGATGGGAAAATACTGATTAGAAGTAAAAGCGAAACTATTAATATCTTCTCTGACAGCATCATTTCCACTGTAGTAGGAATTATATAAGCGGAATCTTGCCTTTCCAGAAAGAACCAAAGGAGACCATTTATACTGGGTTCCCATTTCAAAGTTAGTATAGGAACGAGTGTGACTATAATAACCTACATTACTAGAATGTAATGGGGCACCGGGCTTTTTTTGTCTATAAGTGATAAAACCGCCACCTATACTGGAACTTACTGTGGTGAAACCATTTTGGTTTAAGTGGGGAGTTGCCAGTGAAGGTTTATTTTTAGGTGTATTGAGGTTTGCTTTATAAGCTAAAGAACTCGGCTTTTTTACTTTGAGAGGTTGCCATTTAAAATCAGTGGTCTTCAGTCCCAATGTTTCGTGAGGCTCAATTTCAATATGGGTAACTCCCTCTTTTTGGTGGAGGTAATCTTTAATTTTAATTTGATACTTGCCTGAAGCTAACTGAATGGTTGGCTGTTTAGAAACATCAAAAGTAGAGAGGACCACTCCGCTCAATTGGTCATAGATTTTTCCTTCCCCCGTAAGATAATTGGAAAAGTGCAGGGTAGATTTCTTTACGGGAACGGCAGTGAGACTCACCTCTCCCTTTCCTTTCATATTGTAGTGAAAGGTAGGATGTTGAGGAGTTGTGGATTTTCCAATGGTTTCACTGACGGTTTGGTTGTAGGTGTATTGATAGAGTTCTGAAATGGAAACTTCACCATCTTTGGTAAAATCAGCGGCCCCATCCAGACCTTGCAATAGGTAGTGAGTGAAAACCGAGCCTTCAAACCGGACATTTTCACTGGACAACTCATTCGCAGAACTCGATGTAAGAATAGCAAATCCGCTGCTGTTTAATTGATGTTCTAAGGCTTGGGCATTTAAAGGAAGCATATGCGCTCCTTTGGTCCCTGTCACCACACCACTGTAACAAGAATCAAAAATGGCGAATTTAACTTTGACCTCTGGAGTCATAAGAAACTCTTTTATCCTTTGAAAGGGAACTTCTGTTTTATTCATCTCTAGGACTTCAGGAGTTGAGTGTCCAGAAAAATAGAAGAAGAGAAAGACTTCACTGGTGTCTTTGATCTTCTTGATTTTGTTTTCCACATCTTCAAAGAGTTGATAGAGATCACTGGAGGTGCCACCTAGCAATTTATAAATATCTCTCTCTTTGAATTCACCATGCTTTTCTAAAATTCGGGCCACTCGACCTGCATCCATCTCGGCAAAATTAAGTCTGTTTTCTTCTTCCAGTCCCTGGTTATTACCAATTAAAATGGCGAGCTTCCTCACATTGGCCGAGAGCTCTGAAAGGGTTGATAAAGATAAACACAATAAAAGAGTCCATAATAAGAGTGTAATGCGCTGATTCATGTAACCTCCAATGAGACGAACTTAATACTTAGTTTTAATAATCGGGAACTCTTGTATTTTTAGTGTGGGTCTACTTAGTTCCTCTTTCTCTAGCAGCGACCTGATTTCTGCAATAGAGTGATCCTGTTTGCTAAAAATAAAATAGAACTTCTCTCTTCCTATATACTCATCCAGTTTGATTTTAATCTGCTTGGTTCCGGATATGGGTAGAAAGGAATCCTCTGTAAATACTATTGGGGTGACTTCTCCAGAGATAGTTTTAGAAAAGCCGCTCATATATTTATAGTCCACCGGCTGAATGAATAGGTTCAATTCCTCATTGGGGTAGAAGGCTTTTTGTGATGACATTTGCTGCCACTCATTGCTTCTAAAAGCATGAATCAGGACCTGTGGTGATCCTTTGGTGGCAGAATAATTAGGATCCAGGGAGGTGGAAGAGGGAGTGAAATGATTAAAGATTTGAGGTACTAAAAAAATCAACATGCTAAGGGATAAAAGGGCGGTGGCCATTTGTAATCGGTACGTTTGAAAGAAGCTCATAAGAGAGGATTGCCAGTTTAGATGAGACCTTTTTTCATACTGTGCAAATATCTCATCAGGAACCGCTTTTTCAAAAGGGAGATTGAACTTTTTATATTCAGCACAAAGATCATCGAAGGCTTTTTTGTTAGCTGCATCTTCGCTTATTCTTTTTAGGGCCTGCTTATTTTCCTGGGATTGCCATATATTAAAATAGGTTTTGTCCAAGAAATAGCGTGATAATAAGTGTTTCATAGCTATTTTCTCTCCAAAGATGACCCAGTTTCGTTCGAGACTTTTCATAAAACTTCTTTAGTTTCTTTGAAACGGTTTTTCGATCTAACTGCATCATTTCTGCAATTTCATTAATGGTCATACCTAAAGCAATTTGATAAACCACCATTTTCTGTAACTCCTTTGAACTCTGACCAGTGAGAAATGTGTAAAGTTCACTACTTTGGAGTTCTTGACTTTCGGCCAAGGAGTCATACTGTTCTTCTAAGAATGATTGATGTTTGGTTAAGAGTTCACAGTGTCTCTTATTTTGTTTTAAAAAATTTATACAGCGGTTCACGGTCACTCGATAGAGCCAACGAAAAACCACTTCATCTTCCATGTCTTTCTTGTTGAGCTCTTCAACCAGTTTAATAAATACTTCAGAAACCATGTCACTCGCCTCTTCTTCTTTATTTAGAAACTTGAGTGCTAAACCAAACACCATTTTTCCGTAGAGCCTATAACAATGTTCAGTTTTCTTTCTTAAAGTACTCACAACCTATTCACTCAATCATTTGAATTATTATTCGTATTACTGTTAGTGTTTTCAGAAGGCAAGGGGATATCAAATTCAAAAGATGTATTTTGATTGTTATTATTCATCGCACCGTCTACAGGTTCCTCTTGGGGATAATCTCCATAATTAACACGTTCTTCATCGGTTGTCATGGGTATATTCACGGTAAAACCGAGATGCTTAGACATCTCAAAGTCATTGAGCCAGTTGTTGGTTGAGATTACCTGATCTTCAAAATTCCTAACATAGAGTTTTAGCAGGTAAGATCCCTCTTTAAAGT
>CAYFLR010000048.1:42307-46375 GCA_964343805.1 uncultured bacterium
AAGCTAAGGTCGATTTCGAACCCTAGGGGATTGGACTTACTTTCCATCCGGATAAATTTTTCGGTGATTGGATAGACTTTAATAAATGGCTTATTGACTGGGGTTAAAGCAGTGATTTCTGCATAAATACTGTGAATTTGATCTCTAAAGACCTGCTTCAGATAGTCTGATTGAAAGTTATACTCAGGTGGAATGTGGCTTAAATTAATAAATGCCATGCCCCTCAAGAACTGCCCAAATTGGTAATCCTTTATGGTTAACATTGATTGTCTCATGATGGTTATTTGTGTGTCTTTAGAAGGAGATGGCTTCTTGCTCTGTTTTGCAATTAGAGGGATTTGGGCCTCTTTCTGTACATCTTCCCTATGAATAGTAGTTTTATTCGGTGATTCCACTTCTTGCTTTTCATAGATAATGATTTCGTCGTAATCATCATGAGAGCCGCAAGCGTTGATCAAAATAGGTAATCCAATTATAAAGATATAAATAAGTAGAGTTCCTTTCATACTTCACCTCGTTAATTTGGTTTTTGGTTTCTATCTGTTGAACAAATCAAGAAAGGAGAATGGGGAACTTTTTTTCATTGTGCGCACAAAGATTTTATAAATTTGAGCCAAAAAGAGATGGTTTTCTTTTTCTGTCTTATAATGTTTATAAATATATACAAAAATGTAATAAATGATGATAATTATAGATATTATCGTACTTTGATGGTTGTTTTTCTAGGGATGGTCAAATAGATCTAATTAAGTTTATAATGTTTATAATTATAGCTAAATTAGTCTATTTTAATTATAATTATAAATACTATGAAAACAAAAAAGAACCCCATTTTACCTCAAGCCCAAACCGTTCTTTCACTGTTTGGGGAAAATATTAAGCTGGCTCGTTTGCGCAGAAGACTATCAATGCAACAAGTTGCAGAGAGAGCGGGGATAAGCCGATCAACTGTGGTTAAAATTGAAAAAGGGGATGATAGTGTCTCAATGGGAAGCTACTTTCAGGTGCTCTTAGTCCTGCGGTTAGAGAAAGATTTTTTGTTGGTGGCAAAAGATGATGTTCTCGGAAGAAAAATTCAAGATGCAGGTCTTCTTACAAAAAAAAGAGCTCCTAAACGAGCCAAAGATTTACCATGATAAATAAAAATAATCGCAAGCATATCTATGTCTATGCAGATTGGGCCGAATTAGAAGGTCCTCTTTTGGTGGGAGAATTGTGTGTAGATAAAGTCAGAGGGCAGGAGGTATTCTCCTTTTCCTATGATAAAAAATGGATAGCAAAGGGCTATTTTCAAGAGTTGGACCCAGATCTTCAGTTTTATCCTGGGGATCAATATGTTGAAGAAGCGAAGCCTAATTTTGGTATCTTTATGGATTCGTGCCCAGATCGTTGGGGACGGTTATTGATGCAAAGACGTGAAGCTATTTTAGCCAGGCAAGAATCGAGATGTTCGGAAAGGTTGCTTGAAAGTGATTATCTGTTAAAAGTATTCGATGAGAGTCGAATGGGAGGTCTTAGATTTAAATTAGATCCTGCTGGCGATTTTCTTGACAATCAAGCTCAATATGCTACCCCTCCGTGGTCGAGATTAAGAGATCTTGAACATGCTAGTTTAAAACTAGAAGAAGCCAATGATGAATATTCCGATGAATACTTTAAGTGGTTAACAATTCTTATTTCTCCCGGATCATCCTTGGGTGGGGCTAGACCTAAAGCTAATATTGTGGATGATCAAAACAACCTGTGGATTGCTAAATTCCCCAGCCGTTATGATGATACCAATATAGGGGGCTGGGAAATGGTGGCTTATCAAATTGCCCTAGAAGCTGGTGTTAAGATGTCAGAGTGTAAGGTTCAAAATTATAATAGTGAGAATTATACATTCCTTACAAAAAGGTTTGATCGAAATCATTCCCAGCGAATCCATTTTGCTTCAGCTATGACTTGCTTGGGTAAAGTAGACGGAAGTGATCATACCCAAGGGGTGAGTTATTTAGATTTAGCAGAATTTATAATTCGTAGTGGAACTCATGTAGCTGAAGACTTGGAAGAACTTTGGAAAAGAATTGTACTTAATATTTGTATATCTAATGTGGATGATCATTTAAGGAATCATGGGTTTATACTAGAAAAAACAGGATGGAGATTGTCACCTGCCTATGACATAAATCCTACTTCAAATGGTGAAGGGCTAAAATTAAACATATCCCAGTATGATAATTCACAATCTCTTGATCTGGCTCTATCAGTTGTTCAGTATTTTAGAATTAATGAAGCAAAGGCTAAGTTAATTATCGAAAAAGTAAAAAAAGCTGTTTCAAAATGGAAAATCCATGCAGAGAAATTGAGCATATCCAGGCAAAAACAAAATCTGATGTCCAGAGCTTTTAGAATTGCAGATAGTTAAAGCCTACTTATCAAAAATATAGACAGCCCCCGGTTCATTTCCATCATCATTAGTGGCAGAGAGATCACTGCCGTTAATAATGGATTGAGTATCACTATCTTCACTATAGGCTCCCGCTACGATAGTTCCATTATCTAACCCTAGGAAGTTGAGTCCTAATTGATCCGATGATCCGGAATTGGGTGTTTTTATATAAGCCTCAAAAGACCATGCATTAGAACTTCGCTTATAAACATAGAGAGCTCCACTGGTTCCGGCATCATTATCAGTTCCAGTTAAATCAGAACTGTGGATTATGGAATTCGTGTCGCTGTCTTCCGAATAGGCGGAAACCACAATGGTATCCCCGTCAACTTTGACCCCATCTCCGAAACCATCTCCATTATAGCCATTGGGTGCTTTCAAGTAGCTTTGAAATGACCAAGTTGAACCATTACGGACAAAGATATAAGCTGCCCCCGATGCTCCTGCCGAGTCATCAGTGGAAGATAAATCGCTTCCATTTATAATTGAAGTGGTAGAACTATCCTCAGAGGGTGCACCAACTATCACTGTATCACCATCAATATCTAAACCCTCTCCAAAGTAATCCCCATTGGTGGGATTCGGTGGTTTTAGATAGGCTTCTTGAGTCCATGTGGTCCCAGAACGCTTAAAGACATAGACGGCTCCCACTTGATTTCCACTATTGTTAGCTGCGGAAAGGTCACTGCCGTTAATGACTGCGGTGCTGTTTCCTTTCTCTGCCCAGGCTCCAGAAACAACTGTATCTCCATCAATGGCTAGCATACTGCCAAAATAGTCACCGGCTTCAGTATTAGATCCTTTCAAATAGGCTTCCAATGCCCAGTTGGTACCGGTTCTTTTGAAAACATAAACAGCACCTGCATTACTCCCATCATTGTTGGTAGAAGAGAGATCATTGCCATTGATGATAGCTTGAGTATCACTGTCTTCGGTATCACTGCCAACAACAATGGTGTCTCCACTAATGTCCACTGTCTTTCCAAAGTAATCGTTGTCGGAGGGATTGGGGGCTTTTAAATAAGATTGAAAACTCCAGGTGGTGCCACTTCTGACAAAGACGTAGGCTGCTCCTACTTTGGTACCTGTATCGTTCGTCCCTGATAGATCACTATCATTAATAATAGCTGTGGTATTACTTGCTTCTCTTTCTCCGCCTACTACAATGGTATCCCCTGAAATAGCCACTGAAGATCCAAACCAATCTCCATCCGAGAGATTGGGTGGTTTCAGGTAAGCCTGATGGGTCCATGTGCTTCCACTTCGTACAAAGACGTAGACAGCTCCACTTTCGCTTCCTGAGTCATTGGCTGCGGTGAGATCGGCACCATTGATAACTGCCAATGTATTACTATCTTCTTTATAGGTTCCAACTACAACTGTGTCACCTGAGATGTCTACCGAAAGTCCAAAATTGTCCCAATCTCCTGCATTGGGTGCTTTTAAGTAAGCCTCAGCGATCCACCCCGCACTTTGCTGACTGTTCATTGTATAGATCGATTTATTCCCTAGGGAATCTTTGACCAGGACATTAAAATAGTAAGTTGTTAAGGGTGTCAGACTTGTAACAGACACCGTGTTTATATCCGCTGTCCAATCCAATACAACCGTTCTTCCAGATCCTGTAGTCTCAGCGT
>CAYFLR010000049.1:0-493 GCA_964343805.1 uncultured bacterium
TGATGAAAATGATTTAAAACTTTTTATCTGGGAGGGTATTTCTCCGGTTTGATGGTCAATGAGGTAGGCGTCGATTCCTAGTTTGGATGGACCTTCAATATCTCTTTCAATATTATCCCCAATCATACATACATCTTCGGCTGTAAGGTTTAGTTTGGCGAGGGCCATTTTATAGATGGCTAAATCTGGTTTTTCTGCCCCTGATTCTTCACTGGAAACCATAAAATCTACATAGTCATCCAGTCCAAAGTAATGAAGCTTTCGATGTTGTAGGGAGGCAGAAGAGTCTGTGACAATGACGATTTTTAAATTTCTATGACGCAGTTCTTTGAAAAAATCAACAACTCCTTCGATCAGCTCTGCCTTTTCTAAAAATACGTCCCAGTATAAATTAGTCACCTTTAGGGCATGGGGAATTATTGGGAAAGAGAGTTTTTCTAAAACCTTTTGGAAATAGAGCAATCGATTATGAGAAGAAGCCACCCCTGGGAGG
>CAYFLR010000049.1:503-22921 GCA_964343805.1 uncultured bacterium
TTAAAAGTATAACTTTATCTTCAATTTGTAAATTTTTAACCTCTTTTTTAGCAATCAAAAAGGTCTCTTGTATCTGTTCTAAACTGGAACCTGTTAATTCAGAAATACGCTTTAATGAAGCTGCTTGAGCCTTCTCATGACAGGGCATATAACGGTAAAGGGTGTTGTCCAAATCAATTAATATTGCTTTTATCATCTCACTATCTCTTTCGTTTTTCATTTTTAAATCGGGATAGTATTATTGGCACAATTTTGTCTATAAAGAAACCCTTTTGCCTTGCCCTGAAGATTGTTGTGTTGAAAAAGTTGGCATAGAATTTTCATAGATACCTCCTTCTAAACTTAATAGAAGGAGGAAAAAGTGAAGTTAATTCAACTTGCTAATACCAAACGCTCTGAAACACCAGGCACACGCATCGGTGTAGTAGATCGGCCAGTGAAGTGGGAGGAAATTTTAACTAGGAGGCTAGTGGGGCTTCATAGGTTTCTTCCTCATTTTTTACAAGAAGTTTATTTTAAAAGGCAGTATAGTAACTATTATGGTCCGAGAAATACTCTTTTTAGCCCGTTGCATGCTGATTAGAGTATCTTTTGTAAAAAAACATCAATCTTTAGGGCATGGTATATGTTGAAGTTAGGGATGCTAGCAATACTATTTTTACTTTTTTCCTGTGACGAAGAGGAAAAAGACAAGGAAGTTCCGGCAGATTACAAGGTGGATGCCAGTCTCAATAAGGCAAAAACTGAAGACTATGATTATCTAAATGAGATTCGTAAAGAGGCGGGGCTGATCACCTATAAGAAAAACGAGGTGTTAGAACAGTCTGCTTTAAATCATGCATATTATCTCTCTATTAACGATTTGAGAGGGCATGTGGGTTCTAGTGATAAGGAAGGGTTTACCGGAGAAAGTGCGGGGGATCGAGCTGAATTTGCAGGATATCAGGCATACAAAACCGTGGGAGAAGTGGTCTCTTACCGAGATACGGCCAAAAAATCTATCGACTCTTTAATGTCAGCTATTTATCATCGGAATAATTTACTCAATTTGAATAGGGATGAGATTGGAATAGGTTATTTAGAACCGAAGGATGAAGATTCCAATGGCCGATTTGTTGCTAATAACGGCAATGGTAAAGTGGCAGAGCTATGTGCTAAAGGAGAGAATTACTCGGGTAAAGGGAAATATTATAAAGTTTGTGATCCGGAGATCAAAGTGGGAGAGGAGCCTTATTTGGCTGCCAAAAATGCCAACCTTGATACCAATCCAGAGATGGTGATTTGGCCACCGGATGGAGCAGAGGGAATACAGCCTGTTTTTTATGAGGAAACTCCAGACCCTCTGCCTGATTATGGAGTGTCTGGCTATCCAGTTTCTATGGTATTTAATAGTAAGAAGGTTGAAAAAGTGGAGGTTAAATCCTTGGAGATTTATACCAAGGAAGATGGTGCTAAGATAGAGGATGTGAGGTTTCTAAACGAGTCTTCGGATCCCAGTAAGAAGTTTACAAGTCATCAATTTGTTTTATTTCCTTTGGCCCGCTTAAAATACAATACTGCTTATTTAGTGAAAGCCAGTTGGATTCAAGATGATGAAGAAAAGAGTAAAGAGTGGTCTTTTACCACCAAAGATTTGGGGGGTGAAACCTTTGAGATAGAAGAAAAAACCTCCTCTTTCGAAGTGAAGTCAGGAGAGACTTACTACTTGTACAATCCCCCTTATAAAGATCCTCCCACTGGCTCTAGAAAGTACCAACCGGATAAAGGGGTTACCTTTGAGCGGGAAAGTGTCGATTCAAGTACTTTACAGGTTAAGGTGAGTGGGGATGCTGGTGGTAAAGTCACTGTCACTTACCCGGATGGTAAAGTTGTAACTCTAGTTATTAAGGCTTAGATAAGTGGCTTATTCTGCCTCTAATCTCAGGTTTTCATCATTAGATATAGTTGAGTAACAACCGCTGCGAGTAGGAGTGTCCATTAATGTGATCGGGGATTCAGCTTCCCTTTCATTAAGACCAAACGCTCTTAGCAGCAATTGGCCAATGGATCTCAGTTCTTCAATGGTTCCGCAGATCTGGACGCTTTTGCTATTGATGATGATTCTGTCAATGAGGTCATTCTCTTGATCATAGTCTACTCGGATATATCCTCCGAGATCCACTTCGCAAGAGCCACCAATGGCGTTGTGATAAGGGGTCATGCTGCCATTCCCATTTACAAAGAATATGAGCTCATTATCATCATTGATCTGAAAACTCATCTTGTTTCCCCCTCGTCCACCATAGTATCTACCATCTCCAGCTCTCCTACGCTCATAGAGCTTGGAACTTCTGGTTCTAATTTGGGAAACCTTGATAAGAGCTGAACGTATGTCTTGTTTTGACATGGAGGAGCTTATTATTATTACATTTGTATCACTATCAAGCTCGCATCGTTCTTTGATAGAACTGCTAATGTCTTCATAGTTTGGGGCTTCTTCTGTAGCAAGTATTAGAGAGGAAAAAAGTAAGGTGATCATTGCCAAGTAGGGCTTTGATAAGAATAGTTTCATTTTTACATCTCCTTTCATATTTAATAGGCTAGTTATACTCTGTTTTATGAAAAACGCAAGAAATAATGAGGTTATGTGTATAGAAAGGATAAAATGATAGTGATTATTAGAAGTTATAGCTGGAGGTTTAAATAGTCTGCCAACCATAAACTGTTTTCATACATATAAGTGGCGGGTTCTATTCCAATATATCGCCAGTGCCAGGGCTCGAAATAATATCCTGTTTTCTCAGAGTAGCCTTTCTCTCCGTCTGTGCCTTTTGGATAGCTGAGAACAAATCCATAGAGATGAGCATTATTTTGCAACCATTTAAATACTTCGGTTTCAGCAAAACTAGAGTCTATTTTCCACTCTAATAAATTGGTTGTGAGATCCACCGCTGTACCCAATTGATGCTCACTTCTGCCCGGGTAGGCACTTATTTTTGCTGTTATTTCCTTCGCTCGCTGCCAAATTTCTAAATCGGTGGCTTGCTCTCCTAGCTCCTTTTTAGCCTGTTTTTTATTGGCCATTGCCTTCCAGTAGAAGGTAAGACATTGAAAGTCGTAGGGTCTAAATGCCGAATAAATTCTTAGCTCAATTTCAGGTGAAACGCTTGCTGTAAAGGCTGTAAACAAATTCTTATAAGCCTCATAAGCTTCTTTTCTTAACTGGGTAATATAATTCTCATCAGTGATTTTGGGGGCAAGGTAATTTATTTCCACAGGTACCAAATCATCAGGCATCCATATGGCTAATTGATTTTCAGGTTCTTTGTTTACCTTAGTTAAAAGGCTGTCTCCCTGGACTTTTCCGGGAATGAAGTTGCCTTTTTCGCAATGATCTTCTTCGATCCAATCCACTCTATATGCCTTGGGTGTGGCATCCCCCTCCTCTTCTTTTTGGCAATTATTTAGGATCGTAAATAGTAATAAGAGAATGAGAGGTTTAATAAGCGGGCTCCACAAGTAGTTAATTTGCAGTATCACTTTCTGTGGCTAAATAGGGAAGGGAGAGGGAGACAACCGTCCCTTTTTGGGGTTCGGATTCTATTTGAATATCTCCTTCCATATTTTTAACTAAAGAGAGACTAATAGAAAGACCCAATCCTAGTCTTTTTTCTCCCTGTTTACCTGAGAAGAAAGGGGTGAATACCTGATCCAAATGTTCTTCACATATACCGTGCCCTTGATCACTTACCTTCAAAACAAACTTCTTATCTTGATTAGAAGTGGCCACTTGGATTTTTCCTTTGCCTTTGTCTATCATAGATTCAAAGGCGTTTGTGAGGATATTGGTGAGAATGATTTGGAAACTCCGCAGATGAATTTTTACATTTTGGAATTCTGCTTCTAAGTTTTCAACCACTTCAACATGTCCTTTGCGATAGAGGGGTTTGAAGGCCTGAAGTGTCTCAGAGATTAACTGATGTAGATTAAAAGGAGTTAATGTCTCCCCTTCGAGTGAGGTATGGTTTTTTAAGTGTTTAACCACGGAGCTGATTTGCTCTAATGCCTTCTGATTACGTGTGAAGTGTTCATTGATTTCAGGGGAGAAGAGGTTTTTATCTTTTATAAAGCCTACGAGTCTTTCAAAATTAGCTTTGACACTGGCTAGAGGACCACTGATTTCATTGGCTACTCCAGCGGTGATAACACCAATCGATGAGCTTTTAAAAGCTTCCATGTATTTTACTTCAGCTTGTTTAAGCCTTTCGATCAGATTATGTTCCTTTACAGCTCTTTCGGTTGTAATAAGAAGATCGTCCTCTTTGAAGGGTTTTTCCAGGTAGTCGAATGCCCCGCTTCTAATGGCAGATATAATTGTCTCTTTGTCGCCGTGTCCTGTAATGAGGATAACGATGATGTCTGGGTAAAGGTTTCTCACTTCTGCCAAAAGACTGAGACCATCTTTACCAGGCATTCGTATATCTGAAATAATGATATTGATTTCTTCTTGCTCTAATAGAGTAAGAGCTTGATCGGAAGATCCAGCTGTCTTAACAGTATAATCACGGGAGAGCATTTCAGAGATTAAAATCTGAGCTCCCGGTTCATCATCTACGATGAGTATTGTCGGTTGTTTTTCCATTCTAAAAGTCTCGTGTTAACTATTTTTACTTTTCATAACTACTTATTCTAACCTGATTTATATAGATACAAAACAAAAAAGAACTTGCAGCGGGCAAAGTTGGCGTTTTGTGGATGGCAAACCTATTGTCAATAAATGGAAGAGAATGGATCTAATACCTGCTACCACCAAAGAGTCAGATGAATTTAGTCATGATCTTAAGCAGTGAGGGTTTAAGTTTGTAGGATCAAGCATAATGTATGCCCATATGCAAGCCGTGGGTATGGTTAATGATCATCTAGTGGATTTTTTTAGATCCAAAGAACTTCTTCCTTAAGGTAGTTTTAAAATTATCTTTTAAGTATTATAATTGGCAAAACCATAAATACGTGAGGAAATTATGTACCGATATATCACTTGGACTGCGATGCTCTTTGTTTATTTGATTTTGGCTTGCGAAGAAAAGGATCCTGAAGAGGAAAACCTGGATGAGGATAATCAAAACTCCAATATGCAAGATCAAGCGGGCTTAGTGGATAGTGATTTTACCATTGCTGGTACCTTAAATTTACCTGATTCCTATGGCGATGCGAGTGAAGAATTACTGCAAAATAACCCAGTGGAACTACAGGATATAGCCGGGACTACCTTAGCCTCTGGTTATAGTGACGAACAAGGGAACTATTCTATAGAGGCGGCCAGTACCTTACTGCTCGATCCATCTGCTACATTAGTCAAAGGGGAGGAAAGTAATTATCAGATAGTAAGTATCATTGAAGAGGATGGCGATGGGAAGGTTCTTGGAGTGAAACAACCCCTTTCTCTCTCAAAAAGTGCCGTTAAAAATGGAGTTGTAAAAGCTGGTGCGAGTCTGTTTGCGGAAGTGGCTGCAATTAAGGGGGTGGTCAGTTTTGTTCATCCAGATGGGACGGTGAATGATTACATTGCAAAAATTGGAACAGATGTCTACCTTCCAGGCTTCTCTTTTATTGCCAAAACGGATCACTTAGGACAATTTCTGATTTTATATGTTCCTGCCGCAGAATATGTGCTTCGTATTGAGCGAGGATCCATTAGTTATGAACAAGATATAAAAGTGGACGAGAGCACCACCTTAAATCTTGGAACCATTGAAATTCAAACAGACACCGAAGCTCCGAAGACTATCTCCGGAGTGGATTCCACTGATTATAAGAACCCTTTTTGTGTCCATCTTTCCACCGACGAGAAGGGAGCCGCTATTTATTTTACTACCGATGGATCGAACCCTCAGGTAGATGCCGCTTTTAAATATCCTCCCAGTTCTTTAGTCAGCTGTGGTGCCAGTACCGATTGTCCAATTTGTATTCAAAATAGATCCACGATGCTTAAATATTTTGCTGTAGACACGGCAGGAAATGCCGAGAGCATTCATTCCAATTTTTATTTTTATAATGAGAAATGGTCTGATCCTCAAGATAAGCAAGCCCCAACCACCACCCTTGATATCACCAAAGGGACATGTAAGAGTGATAATCAAGTAACCGGAGGATTTACTTGCACCTCAGGTGTCACTTTTTCTTTGAATACCCAGAGTATGGCTGAAGGAGCTATGTATTATGCACTTACCGGATTAGGTGAAAGTGCGCCCTCCTCCTCATCCTTCCAGGAATATACCTTTCCGGTGGAATTAAGTTCTAGCAAGGTTGTTTATTACTATACCCAAGACTGGGCAGGGAATATAGAAACGGTAAATAGCACATCCATAAAGATATATTCTTGGTCGATTTTTCCTATAGAAGGGGAGGGCACCGGAGTGGGAATGGGAAATAATGCTGCTGTGACTTTGAATAAAACTCGCAATGAGTTGGTCCTCTATGTGAACGATTTTACCATTGAAAATCATGATGTAACTTTTACCCTTGATTTGGCCGGCAATCCAGCCTCCCTTGACCAATGGATTGAGACCTATGTGGATGGCATTAATAGCGATGGAACACCTGGAAGTGATAATGATCATTTGCGGCTTTTTGATGCCCCTAACACGGCCAATGCCATAAGACACAGCCGCTCCATATTTCTATTTGATGCTTCTACTGCAACATCACCAAAAAGGCTGGTTCTGCTGGCCTTGCAGGAGAATTATGATCATTCAAATAGTGACGAAGAGATTTATATTAAACCCAAATTGTATTATCAGAAAGATGGGGATTGGACAACTTTTAGTGAATCTGCCAATGGAGATGAACAGGCTCCTAAACTAAATTGCCAGACCACTGAAGTGAATGGAGATGGGAAATGTTTAGATGCCTATTTTTCAGCAGGTCCGATGGAGGTCAATGGAGAGTTACGGCTCCTGGCCTTACTTTATGACGAAGTAAATGGAGGGAACGAAGATAATGTCAATTATGGTTATGAAGTCACCTTCGATTGGTCCAATTTTAAAACTATTTGGACCCGTATTGATGAGAATGGAGGGGGAGAAGATGATCCAGATAATCTAATCAGTACCGAGTTAGACCAATTACATCTCTATCCGAGTCGCAACCATTTTGGCTATACTTCCATGACCTTTGATTCGAGTTCAGACCTTATGGTGTTATTCGGATTTGAACGCAATGGAATCAGTGAAGTGAAAACTTATAACTATGGAGTGAACAGCGATCAACGTTGGAAATCTACCTCCTACAAGAGCTATCAAACCCCTCATGTG
The DNA here is from genome assembly GCA_964343805.1 of uncultured bacterium. Lineage (GTDB taxonomy): Bacteria > Bdellovibrionota_B > Oligoflexia > CAYFLR01 > CAYFLR01 > CAYFLR01. The sequence continues at coordinate 7,796 of CAYFLR010000049.1, forward strand.
TTTGGTTGTATGACCTATGATGAAAGGCGTGACACTACCATTTATTTTGGAGGTTCCTCTTACTATAACCATAATCCTGCTGATCCTAACTGTGGAGAGTGGACAGTGAATTGCACAGGCGCAGACAGCTATTCTTCTTGGAGCTCTGCTGAAGATAAAACTTGGGAACTGGACAGTGAAAAAGGGTGGGTCGAAATTCAACCTGTTTGGTCTCCACCCGCTATGTCGCGATGTAATCTCTTTTATAATCCCAATGATGGGAAAAGTTATCTCTATGGAGGTTTCTCAAAAACCGGTTATAAGTTTGACCGTCTTTGGGTCTATGGTCCATAGTTTTTTAACTCTTGCAGACTTCCCTTAAAAAGATTCATATCAACCGGACCTATAATCCCCTGCAGGCGTGAGTTGTCAGAGTATTGCCAAAAGGTCCAATCCCAACCCTTTAATGTATCGGGTTTGGAAAAAATATTCCTCAGCCAGAGGGTATATTTTTTATAGGCGCTGTGATTCAAGTATTTCTCAAAAAACTCGTAGGTCGTATAGAAAATGGGGCTTTTTTGATAGTGGTTTTCAATCTTTTTTATATAATCTTTAAGTTCTTTATCAAATTGCAATTGGTTCGGACGCTTTTTACAATTGCCCACGAATTCTAAATCAATAACGGGGGGAAGATGGATCTTTTTTCTATCTACCGAATGAATAAAGTTTTTAGCTTGATCTCTACCCGAACGACAAAGTGTGAAGAAGTGATAAGCTCCTACCAGTAGGCTTGTCCTAGAGGCCTGCTTTAGATTTACTTGAAATCGAGTGTCTTTAAAATCTCCTCCCTCTGTGGCTTTCAAAAATACAAATTGAATATTATTTTGGGACACTTTATCCCAGTTAATGACACCTTGGTGGTGAGAAACATCAATTCCAATTGTCTCTTTTCCATCGGGGCTAGGGTAGTTGAACCTGATTAAACCATTTAGGTAGGCTCCTCCAGATAATAGAAATAAAAAGATAAATACTCCAGTGCCTATTAATGCCTTTTTCAAACTTTTTCCTTTCTCATAAACATTCGGTGTCTTTCTACCTATCAAGTCCACTAGTTACCCTGCAATCAAAATCAGATCCTTAAGGTCAATATAAATGAATCCTATAGGGAAATTCCTTGGTAAATTGCAATACTACCCAAAAAAGGGTAAAATATTAGACATTCAAAAAATCTTCTGACTGGTGTTATATATGGTTGAACAAAGTGAACATGCCTATAAAGAGCTTAGGGCAAAAGCTATAGAAATATTGCAGAACAAAGATGAGCTTCAAACAGAATATGGCCCGCAAGATTTTAATAAAGTTATTCAAGAACTCCGGATCTATCAAACCGAACTTGAAGTACAAAATGAAGAACTTCAAAGAAACCAAATCATTACCCAAAGGTCCTTAGATCAGTTTTACGCCCTTTTTCAAAAATCTCCAGTGGGTTTTATCATCCTTGATGAACAAATGAAAATTTATGAGATTAATAAAACCCTAATAGATTATCTTGGATTTGAAAGGGAGTCTTTGGTTAACAAATATTTTAATAAATGGGTCATAGAAGAGGATCAGAGTCAGTTCATAATGGCCTATAAAGCCATTTTTAATGAACCACTAGATAAGACAATGGAAGTAGGATTACAAAACAATCATTCCCATCCTCTCTATGTAAAGCTGTTTGGTAGGAAAATTTCTGATTTTATTCTAGAAGAACAGACAAAAGATATTAAAAGCCCTTTAAATAAACCAATTAATCTGCTGTTTCTCTCTGTTGTAGATATAACTAGGGAGAGAGAAAAAGAAGAGCAGTTAAAACTTCAAGAAGAAGAGAAGCAAAAGCTGCAATCTCAAGTTTTTCAAGCGGCCAAGATGGCTTCCATTGGTGAACTAGCTGCGGGTGTGGCTCATGAGATCAACAATCCACTACAAATTGCCTACAATTATTTAGGTAACCTGAAAAGAGTCCATGATTCACCTTTAACTTCTTTTAAAGAGTATGAATCGATTTTAGATGCCTTAGATCGAATCAGTAATATTGTTGAAGGTTTAAGGCTTTTTTCCCATACTGATGGGAAATCTAACACATCTTTTGATCTCAGAGTGGCCGTACAAAATACCTTAAATTTGATTTTACCCATTTTTATTAAACAGAATATTCAAGTCTTTTTTAAAAAACCGGAAGAAGAGCTATTTATAAAAGGGCATCCATCCAAGTTGCAGCAGGTCATTATGAATTTACTGACCAACGCCCGGGATGCTTTACTTACAAAAAATGGTGGAAAAATCGAACTAGAGGTTAAAAATGAACATGAGTCAGCTGTCATTAAAGTAACCGATGATGGACCTGGTATTCCTGCAGATTTGTGTGAACGAATTTTTGATAGTTTTTTTAGTACCAAAGCAGTGGGTGAAGGGGTTGGCCTGGGACTATCCATCAGTCAATCCATAATAAAGGGTATGGATGGACAAATTTCCATTTCCTCATCTCCATATAACGCAACCTGTTTTACTATTACTTTGCCTTTGGATAAGAGCCCATTCACATCAGAAAGTGGTGAATTAAGTTCCACTTCTGATTTAGATAGCAAGTTTGAGATGCTAGCAGCCACCAATCTATCTATTCTCGTGTTAGATGATGAAGAACTGATTTGTGACTATATGATGGAGTTCTTTACTACTCACAAGTTTAAAACTGTGGCTGCCATTAATCCCCAGCAGGCTATGGAGCAAGTAAAAAATAATAAGTTTGATCTAATTGTTTGTGATCTAAAAATGCCGGGTATGTCAGGTGTTGATTTTATTAAAAAGGTCAAACAAGAAACTTCTTACCCTTTTAAAACCATTTTTATTACCGGTGATGATAGCGATCTTCCTTCAACCAAAGAGCTATCATTTCATGTGCTGCACAAACCCTTTTCGGATCAGAAATTAAAAGGGGTTTGTCTGAAGGTTTTTTCCTAGTTTAGTTACAGAGCCTATTCAGTAAAAAGAACTGACAATTCAGTCCTCCTCTTATTGTAAGGTTTCTCATCTTTCCGTAAAAGTATCCCAGCTGTTTGGTGGTAACTTTTATGGAGAATGATCAATGAAATTTAAATATATAAAAATTGTTTTTACTTTAGTGCTTTTTTATTTGCCTGTTTTAGAAGCTGCTTCCGTGGAGCGTCTGTTTGATGGTCTTTACACCGTAAGACATGCCTCCAGCCGATATGATCCTGGTGAATATGCTTTTTGGGTAGATATCAAGTTGAAGCCGGAAGAGGCCCAGAAAAAAGAGGTAAAAGTTATTTGGTCAGAGGATAATTGGGAAACCACAGGGGTGGCCCATGCCCATTTTGAAGAAATCCTGGGGGATGGAAGTGAAAAATGGGGTGTGGATGTGAAAATTTCCTCTCTCTACAATCGGATAGAATACGCCATCGCTGCAAGTATAGATGGTCTCGAACTTTTTGATCCCGGTAATAATCACCGTTTAGGGTACTATCTGGATGATAAAGTAAAGCTATTAAAATCCGATGTGGTGCAAGACGATGAACAGTATTATCTTGTGGGAGAAGTCAATGTTCTCAACCTTGGCTATGAAAAAGAGATTGAGGTGCACTTTACACGAGATCAATGGCAGACAGAGGAACAGGTCTATGCAGAGTATATTGCAGGAAATAATTGGAAATTTAAAATTCCTTTAACCCATCCAACACCGCAAGAGATGGAATTGGTAATAGCTTATCGAGTGAATGGTGAAACCTATTGGGATAATAACGGAGGGAAAAATCATAATTTTAAAATAGGACCCGATCCAGAGTTTAAATATGGCAATTACCTCACAGGATTTGAATACATTGGTTTTTCTGATTCCAATTTCAATAAAGCCCAAAATATTCTGGTAACTCTTGGTGGTGTGGAAATCTATCGCAATGATCAAACAAAGAAACTCTTCTTTACGGAACTGGTTGATATGCGAGAATTTGCTGGAGCAAGTCAACTTAAACTGAGGATAGATGTAACCGATGTGCATGGTTTTCAGACCAGCAGAGAGTGGGATATTACCACCGATCAAAACGTTAAATCAGAAGGCTCCTTTTACTCAGATTCCTTTAAGTGGGTGGAACATGTGGAAGCAGAAGGTGATTTTTTATACGTGATAGATAATGACAGTCGAACCTTGCATAAGTTTAATACCCAAGATAGTTCTGAACAGAAAACAGGGACAATAAATCGCCCGAATGATTTAACCATATTACCTACAGGACAGGTTTTAACCCTGGAAGACTATGAAGGCCGTCACTGGCTTCGTTGGTACAGTGCCGATCTAGAGTGGCAGGGTGAAAAGATTATCAAATTAGCAGGAGAAGTTCCTTACAATCTTGATTCAAGTGAAGAATTTATCTTTGTAGGCTCTTATCCTCAAAATATAATTTATCGTCTGAACAAGTCGGGAGAGATTATTGATAAATGGAGTGCCAAATTTCAACAGTTTACAGTGCACGGCAATAGCATTTGGACCATCACTCACTACCCAACCTCTCAAATTGAGCAATATAGTTTTGATGGTAAGAAGTTAAAAACTCTTGATCTCACCGTATTTAAAGATTGGAAACAACGTGGCAATCTTTTTTATGAAGATTTAGCGGTCACTGATGACTTCATTGCTATTCTTCATAGCGATCAGATTAGCTTTTTAGACCTGGATGGCCGCTTTCTTTATCATTGGTCGGCTCGTAGCTTAGATCACTATAACAGTGAACAAACTTTTAGACCTGATGGCATGTTTGGCTCGGTGGTTTCATCTATAGCAGTGAGTGGAAATAAAGTCTTTGTGGGAGATGTGGGATTCGAGAAGGTTCATGTTTTTTCCCTTCCTAATGAGAATTAAACTGCTGTGGGAATTGATTGCTATAGCTAAAGAAAGTGTATAAAATTAGGAATCTGCTCAGATTCCTAATTTTTGACAGAGATGTTCTATGGGGCAAAGGCTCAAAATAATTCGCAATACTGTAAATGCCATTGATGTCACAGGTTATTTGGATTACCGGCAGTACTTAAAAGATCTGTATCAGCAAGTAAAAAAAGCGATGCCCACATCCTATAGCTATATTAAATTTGCCGTAGATTTGGGATATTCAGCGACTACGGTAATACATCAAATCATTCAGAGTAAGAGAAATTTAACAACTAAGGCAGGGCGGGAGTTAATTAAAACTCTAAAGCTGGTGGGCGATCAACGTCAATACTTTCTCCACCTCATAAATTACAATAACAGTAAAAATAATGAAGAGAGAGAAAAGCTGTTTCAGAACTTACTCGGACTCAAAAACCGCTCCTTGGATCTAGAAGAAGATAAAGATCAATTTGAGTTCTACAGTGAATGGTACCACCCCGTCATTAGAGAGATGGTTGCCTTAGAAGGTTTTAAGCCAGACCCTTTTTGGATTGCAAAAACGATTGTCCCTAATATAAGACCAGAACAGGTGAAAAAAAGTCTGCTCTTACTCGAGCGACTCAACTTTATTACTCACGATAAAAAGAAAAATAGCTATAAGTTGGTGAATCAAAATATTGTCTCTCCCAGAGAGATGCACAGTATGGTGGTCGTCCGTTATCATCAAAGGCTTGTTGAATTAGGTAAAGAATCACTGACGCGCATTGATGCAGAAAAAAGAGATGTGAGTGCTTTGACAATCCAGTTATCGGAAGAGAATGTAGCAGAGATAAAGAAATTAATACATAAATTCCATCAAGACGTGCTTGCTGTGGAAAGCAAGACAAAGCCTGGTGACCAAATTTATCAAATAAATATTCAGACTTTCCCATTTACCGGGAAAATTTGTGATGATTGAATTATTTGACTAATTGATTAAAATCAGCTCCTCGAACCGCTCCACTGAGGTCGAGATAAACATAGATAGTTTGCTTTTTCTTTTCTTTTACCTTGGGATTGAAGTAGAGGACTTCCCAGAGTTCCATGCCTGATGTCACTTTCCTCACATTTTTTTCTTTTTTGATTTCAGACCAAGTTTTATCCAATAGTCCTTGGCTTAAATAATAAGCAATTTCATGATTAGCTGACTTGACAATTTCTGGAATAGTACATTTAGCAGGTTTTTCACAGGTAAAAACCGGTCCTCTTCCACCGTGACCACCTGGGCAGGCATATCCCCAGTCAGCATTTAAGAATAATAAGGTAGTTAAGGTAAAGAGTAAAGAAAATCTATACATAAAAGAACCTCATATTTTGAGTTGGCTTTACTTCTCATTTGCTTGATTTGGTTTTGAAAAAACTATTAAAAGTATTGGTATGAGAGCAAAACTAACCACAATGCAGGCACCAGAAGGAAGATCAAAGCTGTAACTAATGATCATACCAATTAAGCTAACAAAAAAGCCAACGCCCCATCCAAAGAATAGGCGGTGTTTGAACTCCTTAAAGAAGTAGTTGGCCACCACGCTGGGCACTATCAAATAAGCAAATACTTGAAGTACTCCTGCCACACTGACAGAAGATGTTATTACAATACCAAAGAGAGCATAGAAAAGGAAGTCCCATAGTCCTTTATTTTTGTCTAACTCCCCTTTGGAGCTGGCGAAAAATTTATCTCTAAATATAAAGTGTATAATTCCAACTGTTGAATATATTAAAGAAATCTTTAGAACATCGGGCCAGGAAACCCATAAAATCTGACCAATCAAGATGCTTTTTAAATGTTCTGTTCCATGAGCCATTTGATCGGAAGCTAAAATGACAGCTGCCGAACCTAAAGCATATACGATGCCAATAATTGCTTCTTGGGAGATTCTATGCTCAAATTTACGCGCCCTGGCAAATAAGGCTGCAGCTATAAAGGTGCACAATAAAGCAGATAGATAACCATAGGCGCTTTTAAGGCCAAATCCAATGGCAAAGGAGAGGGTAAAGCCAAAGGCTGCAATTTGAGCTAAACTGAGGTCAACAAAAATAACACCCCGAGTTAAAACATGAAACCCGAGATAGCAGTGAATTCCCACTAGAATTAAACACATGATAAAAGGCAGATATAAAAATTGCAGCACCTGGAGTAAATCCACTTCCATTACTTGGCTCCTACTATACTTGAGACGAGAGACTCATACAGATTTTCTAAAGATTTAATCTGGGAGGCTCCTTCCACTGAAACAGCTACCTCAACCACTTTACTACCTGGGGTGAGTTCTTTGACTTTTAAAGCAGCTGAAGGATCAAAGAAATTTTCCACTAGAATTGTATTCACTTTCTCTTTTTTCATCTTATTTGACAAGGAGAGAATATGGCTGACGGTGGGGGCAACTCCGGGTTTGGGTTCCACGCTGTCCAGGAGAGTGATTCCAAACTGGTTAAAAAAGTAGGAGAGGGTGCGATGGTAACTTACGACTTTTAAATTCTTACTCATGGAAATCTTAAACTTCCACTGCATGGTTTTTTGAAACATTAATGCCCGGAATGCCTTTGCCCGATCATCGTAGTCTTTCTTATGATCACTATCGAGTTCAGATAATTTTTCTGCCACCACCAAGGCGAGTTTACCCGCTATCATGGGATCGAGCATAAAGTGGGGATTGCCTGCTGGGTGAACATCCCCCAATTTCCTGTTGATTTCTCCATGGGGGACATGCAGAGGCTTGATGTGCTTACCTAAGATCAGAGAACCAGGGTTTCCTGGCATGATTTTGCGGTTTCTGGCACCTCGTAAAATAGCCGGGAGCCAACCTACTTCTAGGTCTAAACCCATAGAAACCAGTAGATCCGCACGAGCTGCTTTAAACATAAAGGAAGGTTTGGCCTCCAGGTAATGGGGGTCTTGACTTCCTTTAGTAAAGGCCTCAATATCTACATGATCACCGGCTACTTCCTTTACCAGATATTTTACATTCTGGGTGGTGGCGATAACCTTCAGTTTTGCAAAAGTTGAGGCTGAGTAGAATGTTCCTGTTAGTAGGATAAAAAGTAATTGAATCAAAGTTGTATTTTTTATCATTTAACCGTCCTTAAGCTAGCAAAGGTGCCAATTTTTATTAAAAGTTATGAGCTGGATGAGCTCCTAAAATGAACGCACTTTGCAAAGTGATACTGTGGTCAATTTTATCGTCAATGCCCTTCATAGTCTTTGAAACAAAATTGTAAGACAATCGAAGTTTTGAGAATTCACTCGGCTTATAGGTGATGGTGGGTATAACTCCAAGTTCATAGTTAGATAAACTCTTTCCCCGGGCGTCAGTTTTATTTAAGACAGTTAAATAATCAAAGCGCATCCCCAGTAACCACTCAGGATTCAAACCGATCTGAGGATATAAATAAGAACCGAGTCCCTTTTCTTCCTCGGCACCTTCAAATTCTAGTTGCCGAAACCAAGTCTCGGACTGGAGGAGAAATGTGAGTTCTCGGCCGTTCTTCTTCTTGACCGTCAGATCTAAACCCACCAGTCGAGTGCTCTCTTTTTCTGCGCTGATTCTATTTAGATAGCTCACTCCCAACTGGGTATCTAAACTGAATAAATTGAAAAAGTTAACCGTGCGTAAATAGTGAGTGGGAGTTAAAGGTTTCTTTCCTTCATTATGGCTATGTCCAAAGACGTACCCACTGGTGAGACCGATAGTTAAGTCCAGGTAAAAAGGAAGCGGTAGTAAAATCCGGTACTCCGCTCCAGTATCGATCACTCCTTCTTTCCCCAGATAAGCCTGATGAACGAGCGGAGTGGTGGTGAAAGCCCAATCGTGTTGATGGAATTGGTTGAGTCGCCCAATTCCCAAAAAGAATTGTCCAATTTTGAATTGGCTATAGGGAATGATACGATCAGAGCCTATGGTGGCTTCGTGGACTTCGAAAAGAGAAACCCCTTTTTCACGGTGGGCAGCAAAGCTCATAACACCATCAAAAAGATGGTCGATGGGGGCATAGAATGACACCTCCGCACTTCTCACATCGATCCGATCAGGGGCACTACTTTCTTTATTGACTTTGAAATCACCAACAAGATCCACTGCTACGGAGGTTTTTAAACCACTCCCATCCTCGCCTAATAATTGTTTGGTGGGAGATCCTAATAAAGTAATGAAAAAAGTGATCAATAAACAATATTCGATGCGTGATTTATTAATGTCCACTTATTTTTTCCTCCCCTTGGCTGAAACCTTTGTTGAGAGATGCCTTTTTGAGTTCAAATCCCCAGAAGGTCCCGCTTCCATTACCGGGAGACTTTACATGCTCCTCTTTCTTGCCTTCTTTCTCATGATCGTGCTCACCTTCTTTCTCATGGTCATGTTCGCCCTCATGATCGTGCTCGCCTTCATGATCGTGCTCGCCTTCATGATCGTGTTCACCTTCGTGGTCATGCTCACTTTCTTCCTCATGATCATGCTCGCCTTCTTTCTCATGATCGTGTTCACCCTCATGATCATGCTCGCCTTCTTTCTCATGGTCGTGTTCACCTTCGTGATCATGCTCTTCGCCTGCAGAGTTATAAAGTGCTGTTTCTTCGTTGTAGGTGGTTTCTTTGCCATCCCAAATAACGATATGGGCTGGTTTTTCATTATTATGGATGTCTAAAGAAAGTTGAACCTCTTTGGAGGCATCCATGGTTTTAAAATGGTCAGAAATGTCGGCTGTTTTCTTTCCCACCTGAAGTTCAACCTTTAAAGTTTTATTGGAGCGGGATAGATTAACTAAAAAGCCAGACTTTAGTTTCTTCTCTGCAAAAGCTATCAGACTGATAGAGCCGCCCTCTTCTAGGGTGGCTTTGATTTTAAAATGACTTCCCGCTGCCACTGAAGAAAGGGGTTGATTGGCAATTATTTGACCACTGCCACTAATGGCTTTATCTGTGAATTCGAGTTTATCAGCCTCTAGCTTGAGAAATTCCACCTCTCCTAATTTGACGGTGTCTGAATCATCAGAGTTCATGTCTCCGCATCCAAATTGTAAATAAACTATGAATAGACAGAGTGTGAGCATAAGTTTTGTTCTTAACATAATAATCTCCTAGTACTGCTATAACAGTACGAATAATAAATAGACCTTCTAAGTTGTGCTAATCTTCAAAGTTTAAGCAGGTGGGGATTGTTTGGGAGCCTTATAAAGTAGATGTTCCTCCAGGTAGTAATGGGTGTATGGAAAAACTACTGGAAGGACTTGCTGAAGGAGGAGAACAGTCGATGGTTGCTCTTGTAGATGGGCGTTTCTTTGGTTTAAATACTTATCTATCTCACAAGTATCATGTCCATGATCAAAATAATAATTATTTAGGCTTTGATGATTGTGTCCTTGATGGGAGTTCAAGGAGGAGAGAGAATGGGAATGAGCGTGAGAGCCATGTTCAAATTGATCATGCTCACTGCAATAGTGGTGATGGCTAGCAAAGTTGTGAAATGATATCCCTAAGCTATTGATAAAAAATAGGAATATGAACATGCTGTAAAGTGGGACTCTCATAGGCTTTATGTAGCAGAATCTTTTTGCTAATTCAATCCCTACTTAATTTCCATCCCTTGGCAAAGTTTACTCCAATATATATTAAAGTATTGAGCTTTAGACCAAAAAAAAGTTAGAATTCGAAAAGTACAAATTCGAATTTATTTTATAGTAAAGAAGGAGTTTTCTTGCATGTCAAAACAAACTATTTATACCGATAAAGCCCCAAAACCAGTGGGACCCTATTCTCAAGCCATTTCCATTGATGGTTTTCTCTATTGTTCTGGTCAAATTCCAATTAATCCAAAAACTAATAAGGTGATAGATGGCGATATCAAGGACCAAACCCTGCAGGTCATGAAAAATATCCAGGCTGTTTTAAAAGCGGCCCACATGTCCATTGAGAATGTGATCAAGACGACCATCTTTCTCACCGATATGGGAGATTTTCCTGATGTAAATGAAATCTATCTGCAATATTTTTTCGGGACTCCTCCGGCCAGATCTTGTGTTGCTGTAAAGGCTCTTCCCATGGGTGTCAATGTGGAAATTGAGGTCATTGCCCATAATTAAATAGATGGAAGGATTCACCGTGGGAGAGAAAAAAAATACCTATATTTTAATTCAGCCCATAATTAAACTACTCGCCATAACAGGGTTCATTGGACATTTAGGATTCTATTTTTTACTCAGTCGGTTTACTGGTTATGTAGAGGTTTTCTGGTTAAGAGTTCTATGTGCCCTCCTCTTCTTGTCATGGGTCATGATTCCCCATAAATCAGCTTGGAAAACCTCTCACATACTTTTATTTGAATTCTCTTTGCAAGTTGTGTTTCCTTTCGCTTTTACCTACTTCCTCTTGTTGAATAATATAAATGCCTATTGGTTCGCTTCTTTAGTTTTTTCAGGCTTGTTACTGGGAGTCTTTTCTAAGCCTAAATTTTGTATGATAGGCTATCCCTTAGGTATGGTTACCGCTTCCTTGCTTTTTTATTCCCAAAATCCAGGTTCAGAAGGGGTCCTTAAACTGAGTCTTCAAGCCCATCTGGTGAGCTACTTTTTACTTTTTATTGCCAAAGTTATTATTTCTTTTTTCGAAAAGACCTATCAGCAACTTAGAATTTTGAGGCAGAGTGAGGTGAAAAAGAATCATTTTATGGATTCTTTTATGAACATAACGGTCAATATGCAGCAGTATAGATCTATTAAGGATATTTATAACTATGTTCTGGATCGTTTTAAAGAGCTCTACCCAGATAACGGTTTTGCCTTAATTTTGTCCACAGAGGGGGCAAACGATCTGATGGATTTTACTTCCATCAATTTGACTGATGAGCAATCTTCCAAAATTCAAGAGATCCACTCGGATTATCTCAATGAGGATGAAGGCCTCAGCCCCGCTCTTTTAAAGGATAGTTTAAAAGATCACCCTGCAAAGAAAAAACTTAATTCTCAATTAGGTGCTGATTCATGGTCTCTACTTGCTGGGAAGATCCATGTAAAGAAAATGGGTGATGAGGACAATTTTTCTTTTAAAATGTTTATAAAAGGAGATATTGATCAGTATTCCACTAATTCCTTATTGATTTTTAAAGAGCAACTGGTGGGTTTATCCAAGATAATCAAGCAGAGTGAAGAGATTGGTCTAGCCGAAAAAATCCATTCTATGCAGAAAGAGAAAGAGAAGGCTCAACAAGAAGCTCTGGAGCAGAGAAAGCTGGCCATTGAGAACCTTAAAAAGGCTGACCAATTGAAAGATGAGTTTTTGGCCAACACCACTCATGAACTTAAAACTCCCTTAAACGGCATTATTGGAATAGCCGAGTCCCTCATTGAAGGCGCTACTGGCAAACTTTCAGAAGCTACCACTAACAACTTGAACATGATTTCCACCAGTGGAAAACGATTGGCAAACTTAGTTAATGACATCCTCGATTTTTCAAAAATTCAAAAAGAAAAATTAGAAATTTCCACTCAATCAGTAGATTTAGACACAGCGATAGAATCGGTTCTTCATCTGTCGGCTCCTCTTTTGCATGAGAAACAGTTGAAGACGGTGGTAGATGTTCCTGCTGACCTACCTTTAGTAGAAGCTGATGAAAATCGATTGGTTCAGGTGCTTCATAATTTGATTGGAAATGCTATTAAGTTTACCGATGAGGGAAGCATTGAAATTTCTGCCTATGAGACGGAAGATCATAACATTACAGTAGCTATAAAGGATTCAGGAATTGGCATTTCCCAGGATAAACAAGATAAAATATTTGAATCTTTTAAACAGGCTGATGGTTCTATCTCGCGAAAATTTGGAGGTACAGGTTTAGGATTGACTATTTCCAAGCAGATCATAGAACTGCATGGGGGAAAGATATGGGTTTTATCAAAGGAAAATGAGGGAGCCACCTTCTTATTCACTTTACCTATTAGCAAAAACCAAGACAATAAAGTTATAAAGCCAGAGAAGCCCACTAACAACCAAGAGGAAAAAAAGAGTCAACCCACTCCAACAGAGGGGCAACTGGATAACTCACACCAAGCTGAGGGTGTAAAAAAACAGCAGGCAGAAGGAAAGATCCTGCTGGTTGATGATGAAGTTATTAATTTACAGGTTTTAATCAATCATCTTTCTATTTACGGCTATGATTTGACTACGGCTCTTAATGGCAAGGAAGCACTTGAAAAAGTTCACAATGCTGATGGTAGGTTTGACCTGGTGTTATTGGATGTGATGATGCCGGTAATGAACGGTTTTGAATTTTGTGAAGCAATAAGGAAATCTGAGCAAGATATGGATTCCAACATTCCTATTCTGATGCTGACCGCAAAAAATCAAATCAGTGATTTAGTGAAAGCCTTTAATTTAGGAGCTAATGACTATATTACCAAACCTTTTATCAAAGAGGAGCTACTAGCTAGGGTAAAAAGCCAGATTACACTATCTAAAGCTGTGGATATGAAGGTCCGATTTAAAGAGCAATTTCATGCGGAAAAACTGACTCTTCTTGGAAATTTAATTGCCGGTGTGGCTCATGAGATCAATACCCCCATCGGAACCAGTTTAACCGCGGCATCTTATTGTGAAGAACTTACCAATGAAGCTCTTGATCTATTTAATAAAAACACACTTAAGAAATCTCATTTAAGAAACTACTTTGAAGATAATAAAAATACCAATACCATTGTCACCACAAACATATCGAGGGTTGGTGATCTTATTGCCAATTTCAAAATGCTATCAGTGGACCATCATGCGGAGGCTAAGAGATCTTTTAATATGAAGAAATATCTCAATATCTCCATTGATTTATTAACTTCGGAGTTAGGCAAATACGATTATACATTCAATGTTCAATGTGATCCTGATCTTACCATTATGAGCTTTCCTGGTTGTATAATTCAGATTATTACCGGCTTGGTATCTAACTCATTTACTCACGGCTATCAAGATACCTCGATGGAACTTACACTGAAAGCCGAGGCGAGTTCCGATCAACTGACTCTTATTTACAAAGATGATGGAAGAGGCATACCTAAAGATGATCTTGGTAAGATTTTTGATCCTTTTTATACCACTAAGAAAAACCAGGGAAGCATCGGTTTAGGATTGAATATTATTAACACTCTTATAACTTCTAAGCTCAATGGCGAGATTCATTGTCAAAGTGAGGAAGGAAAAGGAGCGGAATTTACTATCCATATTCCACTCTCCCAGGATTTATAGTTTTATACAGTTCCCAAAGGTATATAAGGGTTTCTCTATCACTTCTTGAGTGAAGGGATTGGTATTAGTTTGATATACAGCAATAGAAGATTCATCCGTCTTTAACACTAAACGGCCATTTCCTGTATGGTAATCCCAGTAGGCGACCTCATTTTCAGATAATCGTTTGCTAGAATTAAAGCGAAATGACAATTCGGCAGTATCCTCATCTTGAAAGGAAACCGCTAAACCCGGGTAGATCTGATCCTGCTCTAACTTTAATGTGATACTTTGGATTATTTCAGTATCAGTAACTTTCAGCAAATCAAAACCAGCTCCCCACCCAAAGGCCATTCCATCGCACTCGATGCGAGTACCATACATTTTTAATGGTTCTGTTCCCTTTTTTACTTTCACCTTTTGGGCTCTGCCATAATACACGAGAGTGAAGCTTTGATTTAAATCGTTGGTCAGTGGATGTCCATTTACCGTAAAATAAAAGGGTTGAGCAATTTTTACTTCTGCAAAAGAATCATATTCTGTCAGGATGGTAGAGTTTGATGGGAGCATTTCATACATAATTGTTCTGTAGGCAAAAGGGTCCATGTAAGGGGTCCAACGGTAGACGCTATTATTTCCTTCTTTACTAATGGCTTCCACATATTCATGATGCCATTTCCCATCAAACTGATAATGAACCTCTACATTCAGTTCCTTCCATTGGAGAGGATTATCCCAATCTGTCACTCCGGGTTTCCATACTTCAAAACAAATATTGCGTTCGGTGGCCCGTTGTTTTATCCAAGAAGTGTAACGGGCAGGTGCCTCTTTGAGAGACTCTCTTTGGCCGTAGCATTCTTCACTCACGTATCTTGCTGTACTCCAAACCACGTTTCCGGCCCATAGATTTTGTTCGTTGATTTCTTTAGCCTGGATAGGAGTTAGAACAGCTAGAGAACTTAGTAATATTAAAAATAAGCTTGTAAAT
>CAYFLR010000049.1:22931-23434 GCA_964343805.1 uncultured bacterium
TCGGCATCTCCTTAAAAAAGGTATTTATTCTATCTAGGGTGTTTTCGCTATTGAAAAGCAACTGAATTGCTCCTATGAGATACTGGATTGGTGTTTTTCTCTTGCTGTCTAAAAATTAGTCAAAATTACTGTAAAAGTAATAGACAATTTATGCCCTTTTTTTCAAAAACATCACTATAAGTATTCATTTCAAGTCATTTTTTAGTAAATGGTAATAATAAATAATACTTTAATTCTTGGTATAGCTATTGCAGTATAATTCCAACAGCAGCTGGAACAACCAGCAAATGATGATTTAATTTTAGGGGGGGAATCATGAGAAAATTAAGTTTTATCATAACCAGTATTTTAATTATCAATTTTTTAATCGCTTGCGGTGAGCCAGAGGCTCGAAAAGCTCAGCTTTCATCTGTCGGTGAATCCACTGACAATTTATTAGGTATAGATGCTGAGGAATTCTTAAGCATGGAGTATGTAGCTCCTACAATGGTAGCAGTAGAGCA
>CAYFLR010000049.1:23444-30097 GCA_964343805.1 uncultured bacterium
TGATTGCTGGGTTTAACCAGGCTGAAGAAAGTCGTCGCTTACAAATTCGTAATCATTTTATTAATTTGAATTCAGTCGCCAGCCGGCTACAAGTAATTTCTGAAAGAGCTCAGTATCAAGATTCAGTATTTGCTCAATTTTATCGAGAATTAGGTCGTAACATAAATGAAAGATTACTTGAGTCAGAAGCTATCATTGTGAAGCAATTTAGCTCTGATGAAACACTCGTAACTTTCTTAAATTCAGTGAAAGAGAAGCTGCAAGCAGATGGACAAGAGGGGTGGACTGCCTTTTTAAAGGCAAATAACTTTAAAAAGGTCAAGTTGGTTTTACAAAAATATGAATATGCCATTAATAATCTGTTTAATGGGGATAATAACCTGGTGGGGATAATGGCCTATGCCTACAATTATAAACATAACAATCCCATTAAGGACAAGTTTGTAAATAATAATCTAAAGTATGCAGATAAAGGTTCTTTGCTGGTAGATATAAAAGATGCGCAGGTCCGTATTGCTCCTTCAATTCATATTGATTTAGCTTATAATCAGGATGAGAGTTGCAAAGAGGCGAGCTATAACTTATGGCAAATTAATTATGGAGTGTTCATGCCGTCGATGAAATTAAAGAGCAATGAGCCTTCACCAAATTACTTTAATCAACAAGAGCTGGATCTCATGGCAGATGCCGATGTTTTACAAGTTCTTTATGATCAACCAAATCAAGGAATTCCAACCTTAGTTTGTGCACAAGCAGAGACTAAAGAAAAAAGTGAACTTTCAATGACTGACTATAATAGCGAAACAAACACTCTAACGATTCATTATAACCATTGGGAAGAATACCATTGGAGTTGGGGACATTTTAAAGGGTGGACCAGTAAGCATGGAATCAATTCAAATGATAGTATTATAAACGTACTTAGAGCTGCTAAGTAAGTTTTAAATTTTTTATCTGGGGGTAAAGCCAGTTCCCTTAGGGGATCTGGCTTTTTTTAGTTGTGTGTGAATACTTTAAATGGCTACCACAGCCTTTTTTACAATCTGACGAACCAAAACCTTTAAAAATAATATCCCCTTTAATGGATTGATTCCATTTACACTCATCCTTTTTGGATCTCTTTACCTGTTTAATATGGACATTGGGATGGATTAATAAATAATCAACATGCCATCTCAGCTTCTTGTCTTTCGAATAATGCCTTTCAATTCGTGCCTCAATATTCTTTTTGGCTGAACCTGTATAGATATAAAAACCTTCAGGGAAGGTGAAGGAGCCCAGGGCTCCAACTGTGATGGTGGTTGATTTTTTAACCTCTATAAGGAGCTGATAGGTTGTAAAAGTTCTTAATGTATTCATGTGATGCAAAAGTCCAAACTGCTAAAAAAATTGTTAATGTGATGATATATAAATCGTGCACTGAAACCAACCCTCTTTTGCTGAAAGCCTTTCCCGGAAGGCGGCTTACCTTTTGAGACCAAAGAATTTCAGTAGGTATTTTTTGCCTATTTCCTAAAGTTATAAATTTTCATACAATTTTAATAATAACTCTATGGAGGAAAAAATGAGAACGATCTTATTAGTATTAATGGTGATGAGTTTAGATGTGTTTGCCAGCGAAAAAGAAGAGTTGGCTCTTGCCAGCAATCATGTTCGGCCTTGGTTACAAGCCCCAATCATTGAATCTCATCTCCCTCTGGATATTGCCATACAAGGTTTTGGTTTTTTTATTTTTCAGGATCAAGAAACTAATCAGAATTTTTATTCGTTAGATGGTAAAATCACCATGTCTCACGATGGCTACCTTGTTCAGAAAGAAACGGGATACCGATTGCTGGGGTATAAAGAAGGGGCTTTAGAACCCATTCAAATTTCGAAGTACACTCATTATGAAGATTCTTTAATGCTCTCCATTAAAATCGCGCTTGATGGAGTTATTAAAATCGTTTACCAAAACGGAGAAGAAAAGAGTCTTCATCAGATAGCCATTGCCCTGTTTCAATATCCACGAAAATTACAACGCCTTGCCAAGCATGTGTTTCAAGATAACGAAGAATCGGGTTCTCCCTTAATAGGTAAACCACAAAGCTTTAGGAGAGGGAGTATATATTCTAGCCAACTCGCCGTTTTGATTGAATCCTATTACAAAATGAATATGGATAAATATAAAAATGTTACCAAAGAACGTTTTCCGGTTAATTTTAGGGATTATTATTAATTTAATATCTTTTCTCACTTTACTCTTAGGGTTCGTCTTCTTTTCGTCTCTTACTGCCCAAAATTTCAATAGTAACAATTTTGTGGATAGGGATATTGTAGAGGCAGAAACCTCCGAGCATTCTTCCGGAATGAATTATCTATTTTATAATCGCCAAGACTACGGAAGTGAATCCCAGTTTGGCTTTTATAATGTCTTTTTCAATGTGGGTGGCGTTTTAATGGGCCGTTTTAACTATCCAGCCAGTGTTTTTGATGTGGATTATGCCAAGCAGGGTAAAGCCAGTTTCCCTGAGGCAGCTGGCTTTTTTAGTGTCACCTAGGTACTTTAAATGACTACCGCAGCTTTTTGTACAATCTGAAGATCCAAATCCTTTCACCAAAACCTTTCCTTTAATAGATTGGTTCAGTATACACTCATCTGCCCTAGACCGTTTTACCTTCTCGATCTGGACATCAAGATGGATCAATAAATAATCTATATGCCATCTTAGTTTCTTTTCCTTGGAGCAATGTCTTTGAATTCGTGCTTCCATATTCTTTTTGGCTGAACCAGTATAGATGTAAAATCCTTTTGGAAAGGTGAAGGATCCTAGGGCTCTTACTTGGATGGTGGTTGATTTTTTAACAAGTATGAGGTGTTGATAGGTTGTAAGTAGTTTCGATGATGTCATTAGTCACTATCACTATCGGAATCATCGTCGGAACTGTCGTCGGAATCATCGTCAGAGTCATCGTCAGAATCATCATCACCATTTCCTACTTCATAATCCGCTTTCTCGGAATTATACCAGTCGGCTACAGCTGAAGCACAGGTGGAATTAGCATAGATAAAAGGTTTTTCAATTTGGCCTTTGAAATAGAAATTATCTTTCACTTTGCTTTTATCAAATCGCGCCCCAATATAATAATCGCCAACACTATTTCTTACTGCACCAATAGTGTTAAGACTACTGCCAACTAAAGTTCCATTTATGAAAAGGCTTACATTGTCTACGGACCAACTGGCTACCACGTGAGCCCATTTATTATTGGGTAAACGGGTATCTGACTCTATGGTGAGTTCATCTCCATTTTGATTAAAAATTGTAAAAGAGATTTTTTTAGAAGTACCCACTTCTTTAATACTGTAGGAAAGTCCTTCAACACCTTCTTCCCCTTTTTGAAAGAGCCCTGCATTTTTCGCTGCTCCTTTTAATTTGACCCAACCTCCCAGGCTCCCTTCAAAACTTAAATCCAAATCATTGAAGTGTTGAATCCGAGTTGGCTTCTTACTTGTTTGGCTGTCATATTTAAGATCGTTATTGATGACATTGGTGGCAGCAAATTCACTGTTATCAAAAAAGCTAGCTAATGCAGTATCAAATGCAGGTGCTGTTAAGGTATGACCGTTTATGATTCCCCATGCTGTCTTTTCATTATCAACGGGAAGAGCGATAATTCCTTGAGAAAATAGTTTTAAAAGAGCATAGGCTTGTAAACCGGTTAACTTATCCCAATCTGTGACACCGCTTAGAATTAAAAAAATCCGAGACATTATTTCTGGATTGGGCATCAAATAGGCATTTTCTTTCAAGGTATGGTTGGGACACAATTCAATGAAACTTCTAGTGGCATAAGAGTAATAGGTTCCATCTTCACAGAGCATGGGGTCGAGTGCACTATCATATTTCTTATTAAATATATTACCGCCGGTGTAACTATCTGAAGTAATAGGAAACTTTAGAATCTGATAAAGACTATCCCTAGCAAAGTAGTGATTGTCTACTCTGGTGAGTAAGGCTGTTTCTGAGTAGCCCCCGTCTCTCCACTCTAACTGTAGGAAATAAGTTCCATTATCGTCTGCTTCAATTTCCTTATTCGCATTGAGATTATACCTTTGTAGTATAAGAGGACATGATTCTAAAGCTGCTTCTCCTCCGGTATCCGGATAGCAATTTGAGGTATCTTCTTCCGAAACTTTATAAGCCGCATCAAAAAATTGACCTCCAGCAGGATTATAAAGTACGTGAAAACGGTAAGAGGTGAGAATATCGTTTAGACCCTCTCCTGCTAGATTTTTCGTTTTAACCTCTTCAATGAGACCTATTATAAAGGTTTTAATAATATCTGCGGAAATGGAGACCTCTGAAATGATACCGTCAATATCCTCCTGGGTATACTTGATCTTTAAGTCATCCTTTAAAAAGCTATAGACTTGATCATATGAATATCGGTTAGAGCATTCGGTAGCGTTTGTAAACTTCAGTATACTTCCCTTTTCATCTAGAGTAAGCCGAAAGGCGGTAGGATCAATAGCTGGGGTAAAATTGGGGTCATTTAAATCATTGAGTACCAGAGATTGATGAAAAATAGCATAACTGCTATTGAATCCAATGGAGGAGGCCTCAATACATTTAGCTCCTGGATCATTTGGGTCCGAATTGGGATAATAAGAAGAGATTGTGCTCTCTGAGCAAGTTCGACCATCACTGTCCAGCAGGGCTAAGTCTCCCCATGATAGTATAAGACCCGCTTTATTAACGGTGACTTCATCCACCTGATCTAAACTTTTTAACAAACTCGCTTTTTGGGAATGTTTAGGAAAAAGAAAGTGAAGCCAGTTTAGATAAGACTGTTTGATGGCTGCTTTTGTTTCTGCTGATACTTTATTTTCATCAATAGATTCTAAGTCTTGAACTGCCTTGATGATGAATTCTATACCTGGTGTATACTGCTGATCAGAAACTAAGCTAAAAGTTTGGCTAACTTGTTCATTAATTTTAACTTTGGTGGTCCCAGCAATAAATGAAGTGGTATGTTCTCCACAGGTTATGGTCAATTGCTTTTCTGATGTGATCGAATATTCAATATTAGGTGGACTCCCCTCTCCAAGAACTTTGCCTGATCGACCTTTAATTTGACATTGAGCGCTCTCATTTCCTTCTACTTCTAAGCTATAGCTCTCTACTTTGACCTCTTGGGCAATATGACGATTTTCCACTTCTTTATCTGCGGTTTGACTTTGATTTGAATTGGTATTGTCTTCACTTAATTCTGGCTGCTCTTCTTCAGCTTTTTCACAGGAAAAACAAATACTAATAGATAAAATAAGCAATATAATATGTAAAATATTAGACATACTAACCTCCCTAGATTAACTCTTCCTATCTTATTCGATAGTTATGGTGGAAAACCTTAGTAATGATCAGAAAAAAATAAAATTATTTGTAATAACGGAGTAATACAGGTGCTTAGTTCCTGCCATTATTCAATAAAATTTATAAGATACCGATACAAAAAATAGAATTTATAAATCCGGAACAACTCATGAGTGACTGATGCAAATATCATTATTATTCCTAATTTCTTTTATGTTCGTAATGACCATCTCCCCAACTCTTATTGCCCTAAATTCCAATAATAACAATTTTGTAGAAAAAGATATTCCAGAGATCAAAACCTCCGAGCAATCTGCTACCATGAACTATTTTTTCTATTATGAACAAGACTACGGAAGTGAATCTCAGTTTGGCTTTTATAATGTCTTTTTTAATGTTGGTGGCGTTTTGATGGGCCGTTTTAACTATCCTGCCAGTGTTTTTGATGTGGATTATGCCAAGCAGGGTAAGGCCATTTGGAAGAGTCTCGCGAATCAGCCAGAACTCATTAGAGAATACGGCACATGGAACTTCTTTTCTCGCGAATTTATCCCCTTTGCCAATGGAAGTATTTTGGCTGGGGCTTGGGCTCCTAATTTAGGACTCCACTTTGCGGGAGAGGGCATGGTATCACGTAAACTGAGTGAATATTTCCATGCTCATGACTATCCCTATCCTAAGTTATTGGGAGCCTTATCAATGGCTGCTGCCCAGACCATGAATGAACTGGTGGAGGCGGGTACTAATCACCATGGAAACATCGACCCTATTGCCGATTTTTATTTTAATTTGGCAGGTATTGTGGCTTTTTCCTATGATGGTTTTGCTAGCTTTTTTAACAGTAAGTATCTGAAGATGAATTATTGGCCGGGTCAGCCTGTGATAGATGTTACTGATGGGTCTATCTATAACCATGGAGAGGCCTATGCCTGGAAATTCTCAATGGGATCTTGGACCGATTGGAAGCTCTTTTGGCAGCAAGGATTGCCCACCGGTTGGGGGGTGAGTGTACCTTATCAAAATGGGAATAACATCTCCTATTCCATTGGAGTGGATGCCGGACTGCCTCAATATAGGGATTCTAAGGACAAGAAAGGGAAAGATAGTGCCGAATCGGACAAATGCCTGGATCGGAATGGCGATGGTAAGGTGAGTGAAGAAGAAATAACCTATGCTAAAACCAAAGAGGGGACGGAAAAATATTATGAATGTATGGGGTGGGAAGGGAAGAATTCAAAACTAATATCTTCCGAAGAAAGTAAAAAAGAAGAAAAGGACACTCGGCTCACTGAATTA
>CAYFLR010000049.1:30207-33966 GCA_964343805.1 uncultured bacterium
GATATCTAATTGCTTCACTTCATGGGGCTAAAACCCTCGGAGTGACCTTTCAATACATGCCAGTTATGCCAGGTTATATTGTTAACGCTAAATAATCGGTTTTATCTTATTGATGGAATCTAAAACCATATTTCATAGACTGAACCATTTCTCTTTTGAGGAATTTAACCATTCCCCAACGCTCTACAAAATTGAGGTCATTTCTGATGGATGCTTCATTGAACTGAAGTAGGCTGGTACTCACCACAAACATATTATCATTTTCATCAAGATAATAAACGTTCCAAGCTGTGCCTTCTAAAAAAACTTTATCGTAATTGGTTATAGTTTGCTCGGTGATCAAAACGGGAGTGGCTGCAAAAGTAAGGTTATTTACCTGCGCCAGTTCAGCTGCCATGTTTCTGACGGCATTTTCATCATTCGAAATATGGTGAATGATGACTCTTGCTTGAAAGTTGACAGTTTTCAAACCAGCTTCTTTGACGAGATCAAAACAATTTTGTTCTTCTGGGCAAGGGGTAATTTGGCTCACGGCCATCACCTTTTTAATAATATCTTGATCTAAGAAAAATTCCTCTGTCAATTGATCTAAGGTTTTGTTTACGGGAAAGGCTGCCTTAGTAAAGAGAACACGGTGGCTATCCTTACCTTCAAAATCTGCCATTGGACCAAAGAGGGAGGTCCGCTTGATATCTCGGACACGGTATATCTTTAAAAAATAATCTAAGTCTTTTAGGTTTTTATTAACTTCAAAATCAGCCTGGATCTTCCGTTTCATTAAAAAAGATGAAGCTGAAAGAGGTTGGGTGTGAATTAAACTCATCAACAAACAGATCAAACCCACTAAAAATATTGGCACTAACCTCATACTGATTCCCCTATTTATTTTAAGCATTGCTTTAGTTGTTACCTAGTAATATTGATTTGGAGCGTTGAAATAGATCCAGGATGACTGCATTGGTATAGCCTGTCGATTTCCAAATCAGTCGATGTCTAAGGCCTTGAGAACCTCTAACCATTTTATATCTTAGATCTGTTGGATCGGTTGGGCTCACAGGTCCCCCCGCGAAATGATGTCCAGCAGGCCAAAAGATCGTTCTTTCATCTAATTCAATTCTATAATTCCATAAAAAGCGAAGACCTAAGGATAGAACTTCTTTTTGTTTTAAAGTGGGAGGGGTTGTGTCTAAGTTAAGAAGCCTTATATAGGCAGATAGTGCATTGGCGGTTGTTTGGATAACATCGTCTTTATAAATCCTATATGTCTCCCAAGAACCGTCAGTTAATTGACTTTTTTCAATATCATTAATGAGTGTTTTTAATGATTCTTCATGCAAGCAGGAAGTTCTGACTCTTTCATCCATAAGACCGATCATATGGTGTAAAGAGTATTTATTAGGGTAGTAGGCTCCGCATCTGCTTTGTGCTCTCTCTCTTACTTGTCTATTCAGATAATCACATGCCTCTTGAACCCCTTCGGTTCCTTCGTATTGACCCAGTTTATCAAGATTACCTAATATTCTTGCATTGACAACGCAGTCTACAACTTGATTATTTAGAGGAATCACTCTATTAACATCACCCAGTGCCCAAAAAGTGGAACTACTTTTTCCAAACCAAGTACCAAAAGCACCTTGAAAATAAGACCCATCTACACGGTGTTCAGAAACCACATCACCTAACCCGGGCAGATCATCTAAATGGTTTTTATAGGGATTGTCTTGATTAGTAGCTAAACGAACTTTATCATATAAATCATAGGCTAAATGGGCCAAAGCAGTATCATCTGAATCATCTGTCACATTGGCTTGTAAGCGAGCCCACTTTTTTAAATATTTAAATAAGATGGGACCTCTCATTCTTGAGGGTGTTCTTTCATCTTGCCATTTTTCATCCACTGTGGTTTCTGGCCAAAATCCAAATCCATATTCCCCTTTACACCTTGATATTTTTTCAATGGATCGGTCTAAAAGAGCCGGAATTTTGTTAAAAGAGGGATTCTCTTTCCCATATTCTAAGTAGAGTTGAGCCAAAATATTGTGGGTTTCCAAAGTTTCAAAGCAGTTGGAATCGTAAGCCCATTTGCCTTGGGGTCCAAGGGTCAAAGAAATGGTGAAAAAACGAGATCGGATGTACATGGAGCTGCCCCATTCACCTGCAAAACATTTTTCTCCCCGGGTCTCTTTTATTTGGGCATCATCTAGAAACTTCATTAGAGAATCGGTAATGGCAGTAAATTCTTTTTCACTAAATGGGAGGGCTTTTGGTGCCTTTCCAGGTCGGATATATTCGCATGTAAGAGTCGGTTTTAAAGATAGTTTGGGTCTAAATGACCAGCGTATATCGGAAAAAAAGTCTCTGAGTTCTTTTGCATAGATAAAAGACAATTGATGATCAAAAGAAAAATCTTCTTTACACACCTCATTTGTTTCAAATACACCCTCATTGGTTGGACTAAAACAAATACGACATCGTTCATAGGAGTTTTTAGATTTTGACTTTATTTTAAAATAATGCATTAAGTTGGGATCATTTTCATCATAATCATGAAATACTTCAATTTTATAGGAATTAGGAGAAATTTCATGTTTATCGAAACCGGTTAATTCTGGATGATAGATTTCGCTTCGATAGTTGGTTTCACAAGAAAAAGCCTTATGAATCGGATAGGTGAATAATATTAAAGCAAAAGTGGATAAGAAAAGTACTTTAGATGTGTAACTTTGGTAGTTTTTCATAATAAACCCTATAAATAAGCTACATTTTAGAACTTCAAACCAACCCAAAAGAACATAGCTATACCAAATGCAGTTTATGCTCACAGCGTGAAGAATGAGTTCTTAGTGCATCTTTCAAATATCAATTAAGTTTTGTCTACAAATTACAGCCCCATGGCAAGGCAATAGATTGGATATTACTACAAAATATTTTGGAATTTGTCAATAATTATTATTAAAATATGAAAAATATATATTGAAAATATAGAAAATATAAAAAAAATATAAATATTGTGAATAATCAATGAGATGAGTGTTGATTACCAGGAAAAACCCCAGTTCTGACCGGGGTTAGCCCAATCTTCATTTTTAGCCGATTCGAGTTCCCATTTTTCAGCGGTCCAGTAGGTTAAGTGATGTTCATCAAACATATCTTTTGGGGAAGGATCTGAATGGGTATAGGTATTGCCTACGGTATAACCGAGACCTTGATTCCACTCATGATCATCTGGAATTCGATCGAGGTCTCCATCAACAACCTCTTCTCCAAGAATATCATGAGGAACTTTGCCATCGGTTGGCCAGCCACCATAATCATTCCACCAATTGACCCAATGATCACGGTGAAGAAGTTCATGCTTTAAAACGTTGGCAAAAGTGTCAATTCCTTTAAAAATTTTTGATTTGTTTACTCTGCCACCAAGAGTGAATTCCAGATCATCTTTGTTAAAATCACATATATATACGAAGCTTCCACCTTTGATGTATTTTCCATTTTGCTCTAATGGATAATAGCCTAACCAATTATCACCTTTATTTTTACAGAGTCCGTCTAGCCCCATATATCTTACATCTTTACCCATTTTGGCGCCATATCCAGCTTTGGTTTGTAACCAGTAGTAAAACCAGTTGGGAACATTGCCAAGAGGATTATTTTTTTCATCTCTTGGGAAAAACAGATTCGGTTTAACGGTATCTTTTAAAGTTCCACATTTGCTATTGGTATAGGCAGATACTTTAATAGGGGTTGGGCCAAAAGAAC
>CAYFLR010000049.1:33976-34804 GCA_964343805.1 uncultured bacterium
GTCTAGGCAGTTTTTTGTAAGTTATGTGAATGCTTCTTCCTGCTTCCATTTGTCTTACAGTGAGCTCTGATCCCTCTTTTTCTTGAACATCCCAGACTAAATTTTCCACATATTCATTTGGAAAGCTATCGTTTATCTTTGCGATGATTTCTAGTTTTCCTATTTTATCTTTGGAAAACTCATGTTTACTCTTAGTTTTTGGAGAAGTAATTTTCAGTTTTGGACAAGATGGGAAGGGATCAATCTTAACTCTGACATTCCCACTCACATAAGTGGTGTCATTCATCAGATTATTGTGATTAAAAACAATACTTCCTTCATAGGAGATTCGTCTTTTAACTGCTGTAAGTATGTCGTCATAATTGAAGGGAGAGAGGAGGGGATTGTTAATCTCTGTCACATCGGGATCCCAGCCCTTGGTGTTGTCAGTGTCATAGAAAGCAAAATCAGCTGCTTCTATATAAAGAATAGAATCCTCATCACCATCTGGAACTTGTGGGTAATGCCATTGTACACTGCCACCATAACTTCCCATATTATTTTTAAGCTTGGCAGAGTTTGGTGGGTAGGGTGTCCATTTATGACATTCATCATTATAACTGCTATTGCATGCCTCTCCGTACGCAGTGTGAAAATACAACATCTCTTCTCCCGCATAACCCATGGGGTTTGCGGCAAAAGCCATTACTTTCTCATCTGTTTTATACCAAAGTTCTCCTGCAAATCGGTGAGAGTAGGTTCTCGTGTAGTGATCATGCTCCATAAGGTAGTAATTTTCTTCCCATGTGACAGTGACATCGATAGGAACGCACTGGTCTTTCATTCTAA
>CAYFLR010000049.1:34814-41747 GCA_964343805.1 uncultured bacterium
CCATTACGGTTTTGCTGTAACATGGTGGCATCATTGCAAATATTTGTTTCGACATCAAAAGCATGGTTATGAATAGAATATAGCGCATATTTTTCTCCTCTGTTTTGCACTGAAGTCTGTATAGCATAAATGTCTAAAATTATCTATTTTTTGGTTAAAAGTTGTAATATTATTAATAATATTTTTGGGTGAATTAGATTTTTGAGGAGGTTTTAGTTTTTTTAAGAGAGTGAGTGTGAACAGGCGATTTGCGCAATATCCGCCGTTCAGGGTGGAGTTAGCAAATCTTTCAAAATTAATACTTCCTTACTGTAGAAGAATCCCACGCATTTATGGGGGGGAGTTCTTCAAAAGAGAACCAGGTCTCCTCACAATCCCAAAACTTTATGGTATTTAACCGCAAGAAAACCTGGTTTAAAGAGACTTAATTACTTTTTAATTAAAGCAAAGCATCCAAGAAAGTTTCAACTTCCTCATCAATGTCTTTTCTTTCTTGCCATTCATTTAACTCTTCAAAGAGTTCTTCAGCGTCATTTTTAGCTCGGCGGGCTTTTCTATTTTTACCTTGTCTTTGGTATTTATAGTAGGCAGTGATTCTATCGTTAACTTCACCATACTTACTTACAAGAGTAACCAAAGTGTCATAAGCATCTTCTACTTTGTTTCTTCTATCATCAACAATGTGAGGAAAATAGCCAACGATTTTTAAAACAGAGCGAACTCTCTTACGAAAATCATGGAAAGCTTCAGCATCATCATGATCTACAATATCTTCAACATCTTGAACTCCTTCGTAATCGTCTTCAGCCAGCTTGAGGAGTTCTTTTGCTAAACGAGAGATATTTTCAATTCCTTTGAGACGATTTAAAGGCTTCTTATCAACTCCGCCCCAGTAAAAACGAGATAGTTCATCTTTATCTACATCAACAATTCTATTGTTAGGATTTCTAAGAAGATCTTTAAGATCTCTTAAATTAGAGTTTTTTAGAAAGTCATCTAACCATCTACGGACCAGCTTATTAGCATCTTTTACTTCATCATCATCATAGTCTGCATCGTCTGCACTTACACCTTGGATGTCAAAAAGGTCTTTGAAATCTCCCATGTATTCATAACCTTGATCTAGGTCATCTCTTAATTTTACCAATTCATTTTGATCTTCGTAGGCATACACGAAAAGATCGATATATCCTCTGAAATTACCCAATTGTTTTCTAAGACCTTTAGCTTCATGGGGTAAGGTATCTCTATCAAAGTCTTCTAACTCATCCACTAAGTCTTTGAAAAGTGGATAAACAACTTCTTTAGCCAGCTTTCCATATTTAAGATCTTTTAAATCTTTGTTGTCTACATCTGGCAAATCAGCTACTGCAACTGAGCTCCAAAGAGTGAGCATAGAGAGTAATAATAATAGTTTCTTCATAATTTTCTCCTTTCTAAATTTGACTTTCACTTAAGTGTGTAACCTGAATACCCAGTAAACACCGTTTTTCGAATAACATGCAGTAATTATTTGAGAAACTGTGTGAGTTAGGGATTTTTACATTTTGATCCGTCATATTTAGCTACGTTATGTAATGCGAAAAATCCAATTTGTAAAGAGGTAAATTAATTATTTTTATAATTTAATTTCAAATAGATAAGGGATTCTTATGTGAGTCGTGTTGGAATTAAGTATTTCAAATAATGGAGGCGAAATGAATCACCTTTTTGGGGTTATGAGGATCCAGGATAGATAAATGATGGTTACTTTGAAAAGGAAATAGTCTCTCAAGTACAAGCGGGACAAACCCCAAAAAGAAAAATCTCATGGGCTTCCACAACATATCCTTTGGGTGCAACGGAATCTTTTTTTAAAGCACAGCCGGGGAGTTCATAGGCCTTGTCACATTTACGGCAGTGAAAATGATGGTGGTGGGATTTGCCTGTTCGTTCAAAAAGAGCCCCTAAAGTGGGGTGTTGAATTTTCTTAATAAAACCATCTTTAATTAAGCTTTTAAGATTACGATAGATGGTGGATTGGTTTAGATTTTCTACGTATTGACGGCTATATTCGAGAATCTCTTCAATCTTTAAAGGTCTTTTTTGATCCTCAAAAGCCTTTTCTATGGCCAGTCTTTGTGTGGTATTACGTTTCAAACCTCAACCTCCTTAAGAAAAATATAGATCATAATTTTGATTATTGCAAATAATTTTGCAATAAGCTTGACAAGAACTCTTTAACTGATAATCTAATTGCAAATGTAATTGCATTTGCAACTTTTCGAATTTCAGGAGACAGAAGTATGACTAAAAAATGGTATCAATTATTCATCCTTTTAATTGCATTTTGATTCTTAAATTTTCCAATATCAGCAAAAAAGACCAAAGCAGTGAAGAATATTTTAGTTTCAACCTTTCCCATTTACCAGATTGTCCGAAATATCACTCAAGATAGTCCCCATCTCAAAGTCCAACTCATGATTCCGAGTCAGATGGGTTGTCCCCATGATTATGCTTTGACTCCCCAGGATATGAAAAAACTCGTCAAGGCCAATGCCCTCATTATCAATGGATTGGGTCTGGAAGAATTCCTCGGTGCACCCATAAAAAAAGAAAATCCCAATATCCATATCATCGATAGTTCTGCTGGTATTAAAGAGACTCTTGAATTTTCAAAAGAGGAAGATCATGACGAACATCATGATGACCATGGTAAACATGACAAAGACCATGATGATCATGATAAGCACGACAAGGATCATGATGATCATGAAAAGGGCCATGATAAGCATGGTAAAGAGCATGATGAACACGATGATGAACATGACAAGCATGGTAAAGATCACGATGATCACGAAAAGGACCATGACAAGCATGGTGACCATGATGATCACGATCACCATCATGAAGGGACCAACCCTCATCTTTTTGCTAGTCCTCGCATGACGGCTAAATTAGCCATGAATCTCGCCGCTGAACTCTCAAAAATTGATCCAGCAGGTGCAGGAACTTATTTTAAAAATGCCCAATCCTATGCAAAGAAAATGAATCAGCTTGCAGATGACATGTCCGCCTTAGGAAAACGTCTTAAGAATAAAAAAATCGTTCAGCCTCATGGGATATTTGATTACTTAGCTCGTGACATTGGACTCGAAATCGTAGCCGTACTTACAGCTCATGGTGCAGAACCTTCGGCATCTGAAATGGCCCAACTGGTTAAAGTGATCAAGAAAGAAAAAGCGGGAGCCATCTATACTGAACCTCAATATTCTGCTAAGGTTGGAAAAACATTGGCCAGGGAAACGGGAGTCAAACTAGCCGAGCTAGATCCAGTGGCTACGGGTCCTAAAAATGCCCCAATGAATTACTTTGAAAAAGTAATGCGTAAAAATATGGATGTTTTGCAAAAGACATTGGGAACAAAATAAATATGATCGACCCACATTCGCTTAATGGCGTACAAGTTACCTTTAAAAATTTAAAGGTTCAATTACAAGGTTGTCCTATAATTAATGATTTTTCGGCCCAGGTGCCTAAGGGAAGCAGTACCGCTATTATTGGTCCCAACGGTGCAGGAAAAACCACTCTTTTGATGGCTTTATTAGGTCAACTGCCCTATCAAGGAACCATTGAAATTAAAAATGGTAAAACTAAAAAGAAGCCAAAAATTGGCTATGTTCCACAGAAATTGCAGTTTGATCGTGGTCTTCCTATTACCGTCATCGAATTTATGGTGATGTGGAAACAGCGTTTACCTCTCTGGTTTGGTATCAATGCGGATTTCCGTCATTCTGCAATGGAACTGCTGGTTGCCGTCAAAGCTGATAACTTAGCCAGCCAGAAAGTAGGCACTCTTTCCGGAGGAGAAATGCAGCGCGTGCTTTTAGCTTTGTCCTTATGGCAAGACCCCGATTTGCTTGTGCTAGACGAGCCTGCTGCCGGTGTTGATGTGCATGGAGATTATATCTTCTGCGAGCTTTTAGAAGAATTGCGTCATAAAAGAGGCTTCACTCAACTTATGGTGACCCATGATCTTTCTCTCATTACTCATCATGCCACCCATGTTATCTGCCTCAATCGAAAACTTATAAAAGAAGGACCTCCAAAGGAAGTGTTAACTGAAGATATACTGATGGATTTATTTGGACTTCATATGGGACTTGTGAATCGTAAAGCTTTAACTCATCCATTACCCAACGTTACTCCGTGTCAATGTGATTAGGAGGCTATCTTTGCCTGAGCTAACTTTTTTATATGATCTGATTGCCTACCTATTTCCATTTGAATTTATGCAACTAAAATTTATGCAGACGGCCATGGTTGGAATACTACTTTTGGCCCCCATGGTAGCCGTGATGGGTTTGCAGGTGGTCAATTTTCGCATGGCGTTTTTTGCTGATGCCACCAGTCACTCAGCCTTTACCGGGGTCGCCATAGGTTTATTACTAATGATCGATCCCAGGTTTACCATGCCCGCTTTTGCCCTAATTATGGGATTAATCATCGTGGTGACTCAAAGGAGGAGCAGTTTATCAACAGATACCATTATTGGCGTTTTTTTCTCGGCAGTTATTGCCTTTGGTATTGCTATGGTGAGCCGAGAGCGAGGTATAGCTAGAGATATGCAAAGGTGGCTCTATGGCGATATTCTTACGCTCAGTGACAACGACATATATCTTATGTTTTTGCTCTTTGTGGTTTTGATCCTTTTTCAGGCTTACAGTTATAATCGATTGCTGGCCATCGGTATGAATCCAGTTCTAGCGGCCACTCAGAAAATAAGAGTTGCTGCTTATCAATACATCTACGCCGCTCTATTATCACTCCTGGTTATTTTTTCTGTCCGAGCTGTTGGAGTGTTATTAGTGACAGCCATGTTAATTGTTCCTGCGGCCACCGCTAGAAATTTTGCCAGTTCGGCAGGAAGTTTAGTGTGGTGGGCACTGCTTGTCAGTATCACTTCCGCCGTAGCCGGGCTCATGATTTCTGCCCAAGATTGGGCTTCCACCGCAACCGGAGCCACCATTGTACTTGTGAGTTTCTGTTGGTTTTTGATCAGTTTAATTCAATTCCTTATCAATCGGAAAAAAAATGTCTCAAGAAGTATTTAAAATAAAACTTGAAAATAAAGGTGTGGATGACCTTTTTAGAAAAATGGGTCTCTTATCTCTATCCCTATTTGTAATCATTGCTTATGGTTTGATTCTATCCAATCCAAATGGATCCTCTATCCCTACCCTTTCGGTGATGTTTGCAAGTTTGTTATTAGAGGCTATTCCATTTATGCTTTTAGGCTCTCTGGTGGGGGGGATAATTGAAGTTTTTGTAAGCCGTGATCGGATGATGAGTCTACTGCCCAAAAAAGGTTGGAAGGCTGTGATGGTAACGGGAGCTCTTGGAATGGTCTTTCCGGTCTGCGAGTGTGCCATTGTCCCTATCGTATCAAGGTCCATTCGTAAAGGTCTGCCCCCAGCTGCAGCTATTGCCTACTTGTTAGGAGGACCCATTGTAAATCCTATAGTCGGTTTGTCCACTGCCATGGCCTATAACTTTAATTGGCAAATAGCTTTCATGCGGCTTGGTTTGGGGTATGTGATAGCTATTTTTATAGCCTTATTTCTGGGAAGAGTCTTTAGCCGAGAGCAGATGCTTCGTAAGCACATTTATGAAGGGGCTGAAATAGAGTGCTCTTTCAACCATGGTCACCTCGACAAACATGAACACCATGAGCATCATGAGAACTGTGACAATCATGGTCATCAAGAAAGTTGTGATCATCATGACCACCATGGACACCATCACCATCATCATCACCATCATCATCATCATCACCATCATCATCATGATCATGATGAAAATGAATCCCTTTGGTCTAATGGGCGTTTTCCGTTACGGTTCTGAAGATTTTATTGGGGTGGCTCATTATTTGATCATTGGTGCTTTTTTGGCTGCATTGGCACAGACTTATGTTGACCGGAGTGTTTTTCTTTCCTTCGGCGATCAACCGGTATTGCCTTCTTTTCTGATGATTTCCTTGGCTGTATTACTCAATCTCTGTTCCGAGGCTGATGCCTTTATAGCGGCATCATTTGTTGGATTAATTCCCTTATCTGCCCAGATGGCATTTATGATCACTGGACCCATATTTGATCTGAAATTGCTCCTCATGTATCAAAGTCTTTTTCGTAAACGAGCCATCGTTGCCTTATCCTCTACTATTTTAATCACTGTTTCTACTATTGCTGTTGCCCTTGAGTTGGTAGGAGGTTTGTAATGCGATTTGTAAAAGATTTTTCTGAGCGTTGGTGGGACATTCTTATTTTATTGTTCTGGATCTTAGCTATCTCAATAATTTTTTATACTGGTAATTACACCAAATACTTAAGCCCCGTATTTGGTTGGGTTTTAGCTGGTGGTCTATTTATTTTAATCATGATGTTCATTGCAAATTTATTAGATATAGAAAATAAGCCATTTATGCTTGGTCAAAAGCTCCAATTTCTCATTTTTATTGTTCCATTGCTTTACTTATTCAATGCTCAAGATGTCACTTTAGATTCCTACGCTTATAGAAAACGATCCGTTGGTCTCCCTTCAGTGAACCTAGTTACAGAGACTATACAAAAGGGAAAACCGGAGGTGTTTCTAAAAAACTCTTTCTTGTCCAATATTGAAAGTAGTAGCCCATCTTCTGGCTCATATACAGATATTACTATTAACCATCTTCATCAAGCTCCTATGAAATATGTGGATAAATCTATAAAGATTGTGGGGATGTTAAGTAAAAATCGTCTAAAGGATTATAAAGGATTAGAAAAAAATACGGTTGAAATTTTTCGCTTTAGTGTTAGCTGCTGTACTGCGGATGCTCGAGCTTATGCCGTATTAGCCGAAACACAGAATTTACCACCTTTTAAGAATGATACATGGGTGGAGGTGAGTGGAATCTTC
>CAYFLR010000049.1:41757-43219 GCA_964343805.1 uncultured bacterium
AGTTTAAAAAAGTTACAAAATTTAAATATACCTGTTTTAAAAAAGGCAACCATTCAAAAAGTAAAGGAACCCCAAAGCCCTTATATGTTTTAGGCTGTTTAAGATTAATTTTATATTCTTTTTCGTGGACTTGTTCCTCAAGTCTTAATTCATAATCGTAGTATTAACTTTAAAAAATTTACAAGGAGATTTTAATGAAACTATCAAAAACACTATTTTTATCCATCATTGTTGCTCTTCTATATTCAATAAGCCCAGTTTACGCTTCAGGTGATCATGAGCATGAGCATGAGCATGGTGATGAACATGGACATGATCATGAAGGAGAAGGTTTGGTAATCGAAGATGGTCAATGTGTGGGCTTATTAGGTCGCCCAGGTCAACCTGGTAAATTCCTTCAAGGTAGTGAAGAAATGGCTCTTTCCATCGAAGTAGCTGAATGTAATTTATGTATAGCAGATGGACATGATGAACAAGAGTGTCTCCATGATGAAGACCGTGAGCAGATCATTGCAAGTATTGTGGAAGATACCCATGCTCGTCCTGGTCGTCGAGTGGGTTCAAAGGTTGAATTTCATTTAAACGATTCCAGTGAAGTTGAGTATATTTGTCATTTTCATACCTATGAAAGTGGTGAGATTGATTGCCATTAGAGGTTTGAAATGAAAACATTAAAACTAAAACTTGCTTTAAGAAAAAGTGTTCTGTTTACCTTCCTAGCTTTAGCTTTTGTTTCTTGTGTGGGGAGTGAAAACAGTAATTCAGATTCCAATACAGTTAATGATCAACCCACTCCTAGTAAATTTCATCTTATCGGCTCTGCAGACAATAATCTTGCCTTTAAAGAAAATGAAATTCATGGCAGCGGTTCTTTCATCTTTAATACTCCCCTAGTATCCACTCAATCAAACCAGCATTTTATAGTGCAGTTTGCAGTGGAATTAGGGGGCTATGTTGCCATTCATATGTATTCAGACAAAGATTTGAATGGGGGCATCACCGTCAGAGTTGAAAGAAAAAGCGATGAAACACCAGTTACTAGATTGATTGCCCAACATGCTGAGATTGACGATGACATTAGTTATGAATTTGAAGATTCTCTTAATCCTCGGATCAGAGAGTTGGTTACTCTGCGCTTGGATATGCATAATAAAGAAGCGGATGGACATCTCTTAATGTGGATTGCTGATCCTAAAGACAAAGTAGAAAAAGGAAATCATGTCTTTAATGATCTAGTAGGAGCAAATGGCATTGGATCCTTCTGGGGAATTTCAATGAAGAATGCTAAGATCATATTTACAGATGTGAAACCAGCTGTGGATGAACACTGATTTATTATTACCAACTGATACTGTGGGTGTTTGACACCTACAGTATCTTTCTTGCTTAATCTCCGCCGTTCAGGGCGGAGTTAGCAAATCTTTCAAAATTAATACTTCCTTACTGTAGAAGAATCCCACGC
>CAYFLR010000050.1:0-23898 GCA_964343805.1 uncultured bacterium
CAGACTATACTCCCATATTTCTTTCCGAGGTGCCCGACCTATTTCGTAAGAAAATGGTTCCTATCGATATTGCTTTTATCCAAGTTTCATTACCGGATGATCATGGTCATGTGAGTTTGGGAATCAGTGTAGACATTGTCAAATCCGCCTGTCAGGTGGCCAAGGTGATAGTAGCGCAAGTGAACTCAAAGATGCCCCGAGTTCATGGAGATAGTTTTATCCACCTAGATGATATTGATATGGTAGTGGTTCAAGATGAGGAACTCCTCGAGTTTGCCTCTCCTCCATCCAATGAGGCCATTGACAAAATAGGAGAGGATGTGCCTCGCATAGTGGAGGATGGAGATACCATTCAAGTGGGTTATGGAAATCTACCCAATGCCGTAGTTAAAAATTTAAAAGGGAAAAAACACTTAGGGGTTCATACTGAGCTCATATCCGATGGAATTGTGGAACTGATGAAACAGGGGGTGGTGGATAATACCCGAAAAACCGTGAATCATGGTAAAACGGTAGCCGCCTTTTGCATGGGGAGTCGGTCTACTTACGAATACCTTCATGATAATCCAGCCATTCAATTTAGACCCATTGATATTACTAATAACCCTTTAAATATTGCCAAACATAAAAATATGGTGGCCATTAATAGTGCGTTGCAAATTGATTTAACCGGGCAGGCCACTGCCGAATCCATAGGGAGCTCTTTCTATAGTAGTATTGGGGGGCAAGCGGATTTTATGCGGGGAGCCGTTCTCGCCAAAAGAGGTAAAACCATTTTGACCTTGCAATCCACTGCTGAGGGAGGAGAGCTTTCTCGGATTGTTCCTCAGATGAGTGAAGGGACAGGGATATCTCTGATTAGAGGAGATGTGCACTATATTGTTACCGAGTATGGAATTGCCTACTTGCATAACAAAAACATCAGAGAAAGAGCCATGGAACTCATTTCCATTGCTCACCCTAAATTCAGGCCAGGCTTGATTCAAGAGGCCAAGAAAAGAAACCTAATTTTTCAAGATCAGGCTTTTATACCGGGTAAGAAGGGAGAATACCCCGAAGAGATAGAGAGTTTTAGAACCACTAAAAAAGGAGTGGAGATCTTTTTTAGACCGGTGAGAATGAAAGATGAACCTCTGCTCAAAGAGTTCTTTTACTCACTCTCTGATGAGAGTCTCTACACTCGGTTTATTTCTACTCGCAAAGATATGCCCCATGAGAGACTCCAAGACTTTGTAATCATAGACTACACCAAGGAGATGGTAATTTTAGCTATCAGTAAACAGCATAATAAAGAGACCATTTTAGGAGTGGGTCAATATGGAATTCATTTGCCCTCTCATACTGCGGAAGTGGCTTTTGTAGTAAGGGATGATGAGCAGGAGCAAGGAATTGGTGGTGAACTGCTCAACTATTTAGTATTCTTAGCTAGGAAAAAAGGTCTTTTAGGATTTACAGCTGAAGTATTGAGACACAATACACCCATGTTGCATTTGTTTGAGAAAGCGGGATTTGAAGAGAGTCACCACAGTGTGATGGATGATCCCTCCACCTGCAAATTGCAACTCACATTTCGAGGTAATGTATGACAGCAAAAGACGCTCAAATTAAGTATCTTTTTTCTCCGCGGGGGATTGCCGTGATTGGTGCTTCCGGTAAAAAAGGGAAAATTGGATACAGCATTGTGGATAATATAATCTCCAATGGCTACGAAGGAGAGGTTTATCCGGTGAACCCCAAAGGGGGAGAAATTCTTGGTCGCAAGGCCTATGCTTCTATAGGAGAAATAGCAGGGCCGGTGGATCTCGCCACAATAACCATTCCTGCCAAGTTTGTGGTAAAGGCGGTGGAGGAGTGTGGCAAGAAAGGGGTTAAATTTCTCTCTATTATCACTTCAGGTTTTTCAGAAGTTGGAAATTTAAAAGAGGAAAACGAAATTCTTGCCCTAGCGGATAAATATGGGATGCGAGTTTTAGGTCCCAATATTTTTGGTATTTACTGTGCTGGGGCCAGGATGAATGCCACTTTTGGACCCAAAGACGTAACCCCGGGAAGTGTGGCTATTATTACTCAAAGTGGAGCTTTGGGTATTGCCATGATTGGGAAAACTCAGGTGGAGAAAATTGGTCTTTCCGCAGTCGTATCGGTGGGAGATAAATCAGATATTGATGAGGCTGATCTAGTAGAGTATTTGATGGAGGATGAATCTACCAAAGTGATCCTGATGTATATTGAAGGAATCAAAAAGGGGAGGCGCTTGGTTTCGGTGTTGAACCGTGCCTCTGCTCTTAAACCTGTCATTGTTATTAAATCGGGTCGTTCAGCACGAGGGGCTTTGGCTGCCGCATCTCATACCGGATCTTTAGCAGGGGCGGATGAAGTATTTTCAGATATTATGAATCAATGTGGTGTTCACCGTGCCACCAGTATTCAAGAGGCTCTCAATTGGGCTAAATATCTATCAAGTGCTCCAGCTCCTCAAGGTGAAAACTGTGTGATTATCACCAATGGGGGAGGAATCGGAGTGCTGGCAGCAGATGCCTGTGAGCTTTATGATATTAATTTATTCGATAATCAGGACACCCTTAAAGAGGCCTTTTCTACCTCGGTGCCTGACTTTGGATCGGTTAAAAATCCGGTGGATATCACTGGTGGAGCCACCATTGCTGATTACAAGAACTCCATTGGCGAGGCATTTAAACACCCAGAAATTCATTCCATTATCTGCTTAGGCTGTGAAACTGCCATGCTGAACGCCCAAACCTTTAAGGAGGTTTTTAGCGAAATTCATAAAAAACATGGAAAAGATAAAACGGTGGTTTACTCCTTTTTTGGCGGAGAGGCTTTAGAGCAAAGTATTATGGATCTCAAAAAAGAAGGGGTTCCAATCTATACAGATGTTTATGAGGCTATTAGCTGTCTCGGCGAAAAATATAAAAACTACCGTCATCAATCCCATCCTGCTACGGTAGGAAATACTAAAGACAGTGTGCCGGTTGCAGAAATTAATACGATTCTAGAAGAGGTTAAAAAAGAGGGGAGAAACTTCTTACTAGCGGGTGAAGCACGAGAGGTAATGAACCTTGCCGGAATTACTATTCCAAAAAGTAAGGTGGCAAAAACGGTCAAAGATGCCGTTCAATTTGCAGATGAAATTGGCTATCCGGTTGTCTTGAAGGTAGTCTCAAAAGACATTATTCATAAGAGTGATGCGGGAGGAATAGCTCTCGATCTGCAAGATAAAAAAGAGGTTCTTGATGCCTATCAATCGATTCTCCATAGCTGTAAACAATACAAATCAGATGCCTATATTACTGGAATCGAGGTGTGTGAAATGGTGCAGCCTGGACTGGAAACCATTGTGGGGGGGAGAAAAGATGAAGTCTTTGGCCCCATCGTGATGTTCGGATTGGGTGGTATTTATGTGGAGGTATTAAAGGATATATCATTTAGAGGATTGCCTACTTCTAAATCAGAAATATCTAAGATGATCCGTTCTATAAATACCTATCCCCTCCTGTTAGGAGTTCGAGGAGAGGAACAAAAAGATATTAATGGAGTGGTTGATGTGATCTACCGAATTTCTACCATGATCAACCAGTGTGAACTTATTACCGATATTGAATTAAATCCTCTCATCGCCTACGAAGAGGGTGATGGGATCAAAGCGGTGGACGCACGGATTTTAATTCAAGGCTAGATATAAGGAGCTTAAAATGAGCAAGCGATTTTTATTTCTTTCTCTAAAAAACAATGTTGGAAAGACCACCTCTATTCTGTCCATGGCAAAAATATTAGGAAAGCCCTGTTCCTACTATAAACCCATTGGTGATCGACTCCTCTATAAAAAGAAAAGGCTTTGGGATTACGACGCCTCAGTGGTGACCAGGCATTTAGAATGCACTGAACAACCTGAAGATGTGACCCTCGGTTTTGAGCAATCTAAACTCCGCTATATGTATGATAATGAAAGTATCATTCAAAAACTGAATGAGCTTTTTAGTGAGGCGGAAAAGCAATCAGAATATATTTTCATTGAAGGCGGGGGCAATCCCTACTTTGGTGCTTCAGTTAATGTTTCTCCGTTGGCCTTGGCCAAGAAAACCGATGCCAAACTGATAGTGGTGGTTGCGGGAGAACATGAAGAAATATTAGATCAGCTCTACTACATTCAAAATGAAATGGATCAAGATGCAATTGCTGGCGTGATCATTAACAAAGTCAAAGAGCTGGAAGATTTTAAAGAGAGTTATGGAGAACAACTAAATGGTTTTAAGTTTAACATTCTAGGTATGATTCCCTTTTCTAAACAGTTAGATAGAATCTCCTTAAGGTTGGTAGTAGATACTCTCATGGGAAAAGTTCTTGCCGGCGAAGACCTGCTCAATCGTGAAGTGGAAAAGATTTTTATTGGAGCCATGTCGGTAAATGAAGTGCTAAAAAAGAAATACTTTCAAACCCCCGACTCTTTGGTAATTACCAGTGGAGATCGCAGTGACATTATTTTAGCAGCCATCGAAAGCCAAATTGCTGGAGTGGTTTTAACCAATAATATTATTCCTCCTTCAAGTGTAATTTCTAGAGCCGTCGATGCGGGGATACCGCTTATCTTGGCGTCGAATGACACTCATTCGGTGGCTAAAATTATCGATGATATAGAGCCACTTTTGAATGCTGATAACAGGGAAAACATAGAACATGCTATTCATCTTTTTCAAGAGAGTTCCAGCTTACATGATATAGGCTAAAGAGGGGATCCTTATGAAGAATAAATTACTCTATCTCTTTCATGAAATCTTTTTAGAGCATGAAACCAGGGAGCATCCTGAAAATAAAAATAGGTTGATTTCCATTAATAAAGCTTTAGCTGATTTTGATCAAAAAGATAAAATTGAGCAGGTATCTCCTCGCATGGCAACCAAAGAGGAGATCTCCTTGGCCCATGATCCAAACTATATGGATCGAATTGCAGATACCATTAGTAAGAGCATGATGTTTTTAGACTCTATGGATACAGTCATTTCTCCCAAGTCTTTGGATGCAGCTCTGTACGCAGCGGGAGCAGGCTTAACGGCTGCCGATAAAATTATGAGTGGAGATTTTGATCGAGCCTTTTGTGCGGTGAGACCTCCCGGGCATCATGCGGAATACGATCATGCGATGGGCTTTTGTCTTTTTAATAATGTGGCACTGACCGCTCGTTATTTACAACAAAAGCATGGCATAAAAAAGGTACTCATTTTAGATTATGATGTGCATCATGGGAATGGCACAGAACACTGCTTTTACTCAGATAGTAGTGTTTATTATATAAGTCTGCATCAATATCCTAATTTTCCAGGAACAGGTTTAGATTCTGAAAAAGGCCAGGGTGAGGGTGAGGGGTTTAATTTAAACATTCCTTTACCTGCTGGAACAGGAAATGAGAAATTTATGGAGCAAATGGAAAACAAAGTTATTCCCACAATAAATGACTTTGCTCCAGAGGTAATTCTATTGTCCAGTGGGTTTGATGCTCACCAGATGGACCCTCTTGCGGGTCTCAATCTGACATCCAATTCTTATAAAGAGATTATAAAGCTCATTGTGGAAAACTCTGTTTCTGCAGAGGGTCGTATTATATCCTTCTTAGAGGGGGGCTATGATCTAGATGCCCTAGCTGAATCGGTTATCTGTCATCTAGAAGCATTAATGGCTTAATCTTCACAAGGGTTGTGGCCAAAACCATCATATCTACAAGCGTTTTCAGCAGCTTCAATTTCAGCTAATTTATTTTTATAACCATCGATTCGCTCTTGAATCAGATTACGAGTTGAACCCAAATTACTACGGGGGCAGAGGCGATTGG
This sequence comes from uncultured bacterium, assembly GCA_964343805.1. Taxonomy (GTDB): domain Bacteria; phylum Bdellovibrionota_B; class Oligoflexia; order CAYFLR01; family CAYFLR01; genus CAYFLR01. The sequence continues at coordinate 5,846 of CAYFLR010000050.1, forward strand.
CTTGGCTGTACTCATCCATAATCTGCAATTGTTTCTCACTGCAGATAATTCTTTGGTAAAGTCGTGTTTTTTGTCTATAGGATTGATTAACTAGAAAATGGAGAGCCATCACACCAAAGGATCCGGGGGCAATAAGACTTCTTTCATAGTAAGTTAAAAACTTTGGCCAATCGACGCTATGAAAATCTTCTCCAACGGAAAGGAGAACAGAACCTTCTTGATCACCACTTTCATCTTGGAGGTTTAATTGAAAACTACACTCATAGTAACGATCTCTTTTGAATAGGGATCTTTTAATGACGCGTTTTACATAACGCAGCTTGGGGTTAATGCTATTTAAACAGGTATTTTCAGGGGCATTAATTTCAGTGGTGAAAACTTTGGACATATCGGCGAGGTCTTGGTCGGTTACCTCGGCGGATAGAGTGGTAAAGCTCAGAAATAAGCTGATTAATAAAGTGCTAAAAACTGGAAAAGACATGGGATTTCTCCTTCAGTGTTGTGGGTGTTGAAACAATAACCTTCCGGGCAATGCTTATAACTTAGTAGTTGGTAAAAAGTCAAATAATATTATAAAAAAATATTAATTACGGTTAACAAATTGAGAATCATTTGGGTAGAGAGATACAACTTGGATACCCACTCGTTGTCCAGCCTGCCTTTGAAAGGTAAATGGCACCAGTCTGTGGGTCTGTAAACTTATTTGCAAATACCTTAATGATTCGGTAGGTGCATACATGGGAATCTGTAGTGTATTTGGCTTTATAGACGGTGGGAATACTTTGGAATGATGTGCTGAGAGAGAGTTCCACTTCCCCATTTATACAGGATACAACTTCGAATCCATCATAATCACTTAAAAAGTATTGATTTTGTTTGCATAAATTTTTTGGAGAACTCACCTCTTCTAAACTAAGGGGAGCGCTGGCATAGATTATCTGTGAAAGAAATAAAACGGTTAGTAGTGTCATTAATTTGTACATATCATCACCTCCTGGCTGCTCTTATAACGGAAGTGTGGTATTATAGGAAATAGAATAAAAAGTATTAAATATTCTAATAATTAGAACTATGAATTATTACAATTACTTTCCAGTGTTTTTAGTGGTTGCAGAGCAGCTCAATTTTTCTAAGGCAGCAAAACAACTTCGCATTGCGCCATCTGCGGTGAGTCGGCAAATTAAATTGCTAGAACACAATATGAAAGTAGAGCTCTTTATTAGAAGTCCACATAATGTGACTTTAACCAGTGAAGGTCAGTTGCTTTTCAATAATTTGCAGACTTTTGATAGTTGGCTGCACTCAACCTTTCCAGTATTTAAAGATAAATTGCTCCGCATTGGCTGTATGCAAAACATTTATGAATCAAAAATTGGTGCTATTTTAGAGCATCCAAAATATCGAAAGTTAAATATTAAAATTACTATAGGTCGAGGCCACCTTTTAGCTAAACAGCTGAGGAGTGGAGGAATTGACCTGGTCATTTCTAATGTTTTTATGGATGATGCTCTTATTACCTCTAGGAGGTTGTATCAAGATCAGTTGGTATGGGTCAGTCAGCAACCTCTCTCAAAAGCAGATTTAATAAAAGAGCGTCTCATAGTTTATGAACCCTATTTAAAGGTTTATAAAAAATTAAACATTGCAATTCCGGCCCATTCAATTTCAGTGAATGCTTTCAATACGACTCTCGATTTAGTAAAAAGAAATCTAGGAGTATCAATAATTCCGAAGGGGAATTACATAGAAGAGCAGGGTTTACATGCTTTGGAAATAGGTGGTGGGCAGGAGGAGTGGATTTATTTCTCTACCTTGAATTACCACACCATGCCTCCATTTATAAATGACTTCTTGGAAGATGTTATACAGTTTGACACCTAAAGAATTACTCAATTTCTAATTCAATGGTTTTTTCTCCATTATGGATTTTGACAATATGCCCACGATCTATTTTTTTATTGATGGTTACTTTGTGGACAGACCGAAATAGATTCGCAAGTGGTTTTAAATGAGCTTTAATATTCCTTAAACTGCGTCCATAGAAATAGATACCTCCCGTTTCTTTGGCCACCTCCTTCATAAATTTCACATCTGATAGCAAGCTGCCTATGATTACAATTGGAATATGTTCTTTTTGGGCTAGACTAAAAAGCTCTGATTTATCAGTAAATAGGGTACTGCTGTTTTCTCCTCCATCGGTAGCAACAATGAGTACTTTTAGGGGGGTGGTTTTGTTAATGAGGCTATTTAGCCCTTCACCTATCCCGTCAAAAAGAGCTGTGCTAGTGCGGGATATTTCATTATTTCGTTGCAGTTTATCAGCTAATCCTTCATCGCTGGCAACGAAATCAAAATCGGTAATCACGGTATCGGAAAATATCAGGTGATTGCTTTCAAAAACTGATGTGAAAGAGGTTGCAGTAAATAGATCTTGGAATATTTCAACCGACACATCAATATCTTTATCAAACATACTGCCACTATAGTCGAGTACGGTAGAGATAGAAATGAGTACATCTTGGTTATTTTGAACATGAGAAATGGAGAAATCTGCAGGATCCAGTGTGATAGTATCTGTGTCTGTATGTAGACTAAGGGTAAAGTTATTTGAGTTTGAGAGATTAACCGGCGGTTCCTTATCGGAATTTAAAGAACTAAAATAGATATGAGTGGAGGTTTCCTCTTTCTGGCTTCCCAAATTAATGAAAGCTGATTGCAAATTGTCCACTGATTTAGGTAGGAGATCTTGGATGGCTGCCCGGCATTTTCTGGAGAAACTATTTTTCTTAGCTAAATCTTCAACTCTGGAAACCCCGCACTCTTTTGCGATGCCAGTCACGGTTTTAGTTACTTTTTCTACAATGTCTGGCTGGGGTGGAGTTTGATTGTCGTTATTGTTATCATTTTCTGAGGAAATCACTCCAGTGCATGAAAGTTGAAATGTGAGAATTGTTAATATAATAAGTAGTTGTTTCATGGTGTTACCTCTCTTCGTAAATTCAGCATCTGCTCCGCTGTTCCATTAGTTCGGACCTTTTCATTTTTACTTAAATAAACGCCCTAAAATTTCCTTTTTTTAAGAAAATCTATTGGAATTTCTAAGCCTAAGGAGGTTTAAAAATTTGTGGGCTAAGGAGGGGTTCCTGTGTTAGGATTTCGAAGTTATAATCTGGATTAAGGAGGAGATATGCAAGTACAAGCGGTGATTGCCAATTTTGTTTATGCCATATTGGGTGGAATTATTACCTTAATATTTATGTATTTAGGCTTTAAACTGCTGGATAAAATCACTGTTTTCAATACTTCCGAAGAGCTAGCAAAAGACAATCGGGCTGTGGGGATGGTCGTGATGGGGATATTTATCGGAGTTGGAATAGCGATCGGGTTGGTTGTGGGTTTGGGAATGAATTAGATTATGAAATTTTACATCTTGTTCTTCTTATTTATCTTTATGAAGCAAATAATTGGCAGGGACTTGATGCCTAAGGTTACCTCTCCTCATTGGTCTACTAAATATGACGTATATTTTAAAAAGTACTCTAAGAGATATTTTGGTCCAGGATTTGACTGGAAGTGGTTTAAAGCACAGGCCATAGCCGAATCAAATTTGAATCATCGGGCAAGAAGTTGGGTGAATGCCAAAGGAATTATGCAAATTATGCCCCGGACCTTCAAAGAGATCCAAGGTAAAAATCCCACCTTTGTAAGCATTGATGATCCCAGATGGAATATCGCTGCGGGAATTTATTATGATCGTCAGCTTTTTATTAAATGGAAGAAAGAGAGACCTTTCCATGACAAAATGAGCTTTATGTTTGGTAGTTATAATGCGGGATTTGGTAATATCATTCGAGCTCAAAAAGTCACTAAGGCCCACAATTTAGATGAAAATTTATGGATTAATATTTCCAAAACTGCTGAGCATGTAAGAAGATGGCGTTCAGAAGAAACCCTTGGATATGTTTCCAAAATTCATCAAATGATGGAAGGCACTAACAACTAATTTATGAAAAATATTTCATTAAAAGATAGAATCTTTCTCTACAATAAGTTAGCAACCCTATTGGATGCGGGAATTCCTATTCTACAGGCATTAGAAAAAGCCGCCAACATTAAGGCTACGTCATTAAGAGCTTTTATTTTAAATGTTAGAGAACAGATTCAAAAGGGCAAGAATTTAGCAGATGCTATCAAAAAGATAGATCCAACCTATCATCCAAATGAGCTCATGATGATCAAAGCAGCTGAAGCCTCTGGGAATTTGGCTGTTGTGTTAAAAATGCTTGTGGGGCAAATGGATCAAGAGTCAAAGCTGTTGAAAGAGATAAAGGGACGATTTACTTATCCTCTTTTTTTGATTCATGCGGGGGCCTTGATATTTCCCTTACCAGGATGGTTAGGAGATCAGTACTCATTTTTTATATACTGTTTAAAAGTAGGGGGAGTTTTAGCTCCTGTTTATTTTATTAATTTCTTAGTAAAAAAACATTATCTTGCTCGCCAGGCTCAACCCACTCACTCTCCTTTACTTGAGACTTTGATGGGGCTGGTTCCATTAACCCGAAGAATTGCCATTCACTTTGATCTTTATCGTGCCATCTTCAGTTATTTGATCATGATGCAAGCTGGTGTCGATATAAAAAGAGCCATGAAATACTTAATCAAGGTGCCTAAATTAAGTAGGATTAAAAAGGCATTCGTTTTAGGGCAGAGTGCGGTGAATCGTGGAAATCCTTTGACTGCCGGGCTTTGTAAATCGTCTATAATACCCGATGAGGTAATTGAAATGTGGCAGGTGGGTGAAGAAACTGGAAAGCTGGAAGATCAGCTGAATGTGGTTCTATCTCAGATGGCAGATGACCTCCAAAAAGACCTAAAATCCTTGGCCTTCTGGTTTCCAATGATCATAAAAATCATTATCATTATTGCTATTGGTTATCAAATTATCTCTTTTTATACCGGTTACTTTGATATGATAAAGAACCTTTAATTAATCTTCTAAAGATTGAAATGTAGGCTCTTGGGAAAAGTTTTTAAATGTTAAAGGAAGTTCAAAAGGGTAGTTTTCCTCTTCCATATCCTCAACGATAGAGAATTCTTGGATTTCAGCAGATGAGAGAACTTCACAATTCGATATAAACTTATTATCTTGATCTGTGATAGCACGAACTCTTGAAAGGGGAGCTATTTCTTTTTTTTCTAGAGAAAAGTAAATAGAATAGAGTTTGCCATTTATTCCCTCAGCCACTTTAGATTCTATATGGGAAATAAGGTTAATGGGAAGAAGGCAATCTCCTTCACACTCAGTGTTGTCATAATGACAAATGGCAAATTCGGGATCGATATGGCCTGTTGTCACATCAAGAAAGATAGGATTTAGATTACCTTCTAACAGGATATGTTTTTTTCCGGCTTCAACCGCTTTAAAAGAGGAACGAGTTGTATAGCCAATCTCTTCTCCTTTGGCATCTTGGACTTGCACATAAATTTCCTTATTGAAACGAGTGTGGAAATTATTTTGCATAATGACCATCCAAGCTTTGTTAGAGCATGCATAAAAAGACTCTTCGGTATCCACCCAATAAATGGCATTTTCATTTGCCTCCTTACATTCAGGCAGATCTTGATGATTTTCTAGATAGGCCATATCTGAAATGAAGCCGGTTTCGGGATCATATTTCATGGTTCTTTTTTCTAATTTGGGAGTGGAATCACTTTGCTCTTCTTCCTCTTTTTCATTATTTGAAGTGGAATCATTACAATTAAAGAGTAAGAACAGCAAGATTATCGAAAGGAATGATTTCATCTCATTATCACCTATCGGGAAAAAGTTAAAAGGACGCGATTATCAAGGGAGTGGACTTTGTTTTTAAAAACATCAGGTTCATGGATATCACGGTGGGTAAAACCCACAGTAATATGAGGATAAAAGTGTTCGGGCTTCCAACACTGCTCATCCCCCCCGTTGTCTTTGTATATCTGATAGATTTCCTTTCTTATTTTTAACAAATTATTAGATTCTACAATGATGAAGAAGGTTTGGTCTTGCATTCCTTCTCGACCTTTGAAATTATTCTTTTGACCACTTCCAATACCCACAATAACCAAATCTGAATTTTGGATTTTTAATTTCTGGGCGATTTGATTTATTTCATTCATATGAATAAAGTTTAACCCTCTTTTTTCACTCCACATGCAATTTTGATATTCAACCGGGGTAATGGTAGTGATGTGTGCTTCTCCCTTGGGGTCCCATCCTTTAAAAAACTTTAAAGGTCCCCATTTATAAGGAAGCTTTTCGAGTTGATTTCTTAGGAGGACAATAGGTTGATAGTTGATATTCATAGCTAAAGTGCCATTCCAATCTCCTTCACCGGTATAGCGGGAAATGAAGGGAACAGATGCAAATACTTTGTTAGAAAGAGAAACGGTAGGAATACTTTTAATATCAAAGACTAGATTTGTATCAGAAGAGGGAGAGGCTAGGATTCGAGTTTTTTCTTCAGCTCTCTGTTTACATGCAAAAAATACCAGGAAGAACACTACCGTGATATAAAGGATGACATTTTTATACATAATTACCCCTTTTTTTAATTGTAATGAAGAAGTAATAATTATGTCATGTCGTTTCTTTTAAAGCAATCTTAACTACTCGCCGGAGGCTTGCTACCAATAGAGAGTCCTGGGTAGGCAAAATCTTTCTTATTTATAAACCCCATTTGATCACGATTAATTCGGGCATAAATAGAGAGTCGAATACTGATATTATCAAAATTTAATTCGACCCCTCCTCCTGGAGTAAAGAGAATGTGTTCGCTTTGGGGTAAATCATTGTACCAGGTGAGACCAAATGAGGCGTAAGGTCTTAAAAAAGAGTTGTTACGAATTATGGATCCATCGAAATTGAAGCCGAGAAGGAGAGGTATTTCGTTAGATGTTTTATTATCTTCTCTTTTAGATACTCTATGAATCCCTAGATGAAATCCGAAACTGGTGTATCTGGTGAGTAACTCTTTTTGCCCCTCAATTCCCATTATCTTACAACGTCCAAAGGCTTCAATAAAACCTCTTCCTGTTTTTGTAACCTCTAAGGAGGATCTTCGTTCTTTTGCAATAAGAGTGAGTGTGCTGCAGTTAAATAGAAAAATAAGACTCGTTAAAATGATTCTAAAAACACATTCTTTTCCCATACTTTCCCCCTTTAAAAAAAGATACGAGTGAAGGGAAAAGAATATGTAGGTTCTTTAGAATTTTGAAGGTAGGTGCTCCTCTAATTACCTTCAATCGAATTCAGCCTTGGCAGTGTTTTCAAACTTTTCCCTGTCAAAATAACAAGCAAGAATGGGTCCAGATTATAACAATTTGAAATTACAGGGAGGTTGATGTGGGTAGTAGCTGGGCCGCCTACAATGTGGGCGCTTATTTTTTGAAAAGATGCCTATAAAGTGGGCGATTTTTTTTTAGGAAGTTCCCTCTTTTTTTATTCTGTAAACTATGAAAAAATAGTGCTATGGAATCAAAAATAAATTCAGAAAATCAAGTGGCTATAAAGAAATGGGCTCTATTGATAAGTGGGGGATGGCTGTTACTTTGCCTTCTACTATTGTTTGTTTTATTTAGAGATCACAATAGACATCATCGTGAATGGGTTACAGCGGTTGCCAGAACCAATATAAATAAAGATTTAGCTTTAAGGTTTTGGTCAGCTCAGCATGGAGGGGTCTATGTGCCAGAAACGAGAGATACTCCTGCCAATCCCTATTTAAAAGATGTAAATGAAAGAGATGTCATAACTCCTTCAGGCAAACGCCTCACTTTAATGAACCCAGCATATATTCTCAGACAAATGATGTCCGATTTTAATAGGGTAGATGGAATAAGGGGGCATTTGACCAGTCAAAAGCTGACAAATCCGATTAATAAACCTGATGATTGGGAAGCAAAAGTTCTTAAAAAGTTTGAAAAAAATAAAGATGCTTCACAAGAGTTTGTTGAAGTAGAGCAACAAGAAGGGGGCGAATACTTAAGGTTGATGAAGCCTCTTATTACCAAAGAGAGTTGTTTAAAGTGTCATGGAAAGCAAGGCTATAAGGTGGGAGATATTAGGGGGGGTATTAGTCTTACCCTGTCTTTAGATAGATATGAATATTTATTATTAGAGGATAAGAGGAATTCTTTTGCCATCTGCATGTTATTGATTATTTTAGGGCAAATTTTTATATTTTGGGGATACCGGTTCCTTATTAAAATGATTGAGAAAAGGGATTCCTTACTGAAGTCTGATTTTAGTAGAGAGCTCAATAAAATACTCTATTCACTCCTGCAAACCTCGCTCAAAAAACAGCCATTAGATCAGCTCTTAGAGGAGTCTTTGGATACCATTCTTACCACTCCATTGATGGATTTTAAACCTAAAGGATCCATATTTTTGAAAGACCCCTATAAAGACGAAATTATTTTGAGCACTTATCGACGGTTAGCTGAGCCTTTGCACAGTAAATGCGCAATTATAAAATATGGTCAATGTCTTTGTGGGCAAGCCGCAGAAGAGAAAAAAGTCATTTTTTCAGCTCACATTGATGAACGTCACTCAGTAACCTTCGATGGTATTGAAGATCATGGTCATTACTGTATTCCTATCATTTCATCCGAAATGCTTTTGGGGGTCTTAAATGTCTATGTGGGTGCTCATCATCAAAAGAATGAAAAAGAGGTGAACTTTTTACAGGCGATTGCCGATTGTCTAGCGGGTATTATTGAGAGAAAGCAGTCGGAAACCAAAATACAGCAAGCCCAAGACGAGAGAAATTTACTGCAAGCCGAGCTTATTCAATCTGCAAAATTGGCATCCATTGGAACCCTAGCTTCCGGAGTGGCTCATGAGTTAAACAATCCACTGACGTCCATTATTGGAAACGTTCATCTATTGGAAAAAGAACATAAAGATAGTACCTCTTCCTTCCCGAAGTTAGAGAAGGTCTTAAAAGCTTCTCTGCGCATGAAGTCGATTATAGATCATTTAAGAAGTTTTTCACGCAAAAGTAAAAGAGAAGACTGGAAAAAAATATCTCTTTCAACTCCCATCAACAATGCTATAGAGATGCTTCAGTCAAATATTACTTTGCAAAATATATCTATCAACCTCTCTTTTAATGATGCCCTTCATTCTATTTGGGGAGACGATCAACAGTTAGAGAGTGTGTTTCAGAACTTGATCACCAATAGTCAAGACTCATTCAAAGATATTACGGATAATCGAAACAAAGTCATATCTATAGAAACCAATTTTGTTGATGGGAAAGTACAAGTTATATATCAAGATAATGCGAACGGAATTCCTCTGGAAATAAAAGCTCGGGTCTTTGATCCCTTTTTCACAACCAAAAAACAGGGAGAAGGGACGGGGCTTGGAATGTCTATTTCTAAGAATATTTTAGCCCAACATAAAGCCACCATTGTTTTAGAGAGTGACCCTGGAGAGGGATCCAAGTTTATTTTACACTTCCCCTTGGATCGTCGAGCTGAGGCTAGGGATGAAGAAACAGACGATCAACAATTGTCGAAGGGTGAAGAAAGTCAAACAGTTCCGCAAGAAAAGCATGTTCTCACGGTGGATGACGAAGAGGATGTTACCGATGTGGTAGAGGCCTTTTTAGAGGAACATTATACAGTGACCGCCAAAAATGACCCAATGGAGGCCATTGAGCTAATAAAGAAACAAAACTTTGACTTGGTATTAACCGATATGAAAATGCCAACAGCCTCTGGGCTTGATATTTTATTTGCCACCAAGGAGTTTCAATCAAATACTCCGGTAGTTATTATGTCCGGTTTTGACCCCAAAGAAGCTGACATACAGCATGCCCTTGCTCATGGGGCAAAAGCTTATTTAGCCAAGCCTTTCTCTGACCCTGATGAATTGATTTCTCTAGTAAGTAGCTGTTTGGATTAAAGGCTCATCTCCACCATATAAGCCAATGCCAGTTTGACAAACTTTTCAACATGCTCAACACTATGATCAAGTTTTTCCAAGGTGTCTTGGGTGGTGTGGATGTAGGGATTTATTTCATGAATTGTTGCTTCAAACGGAAATGAAGCCGCATAACCTTGTGCGTTCCATGATGCATGGTCTGAACAGGCATAACCACATGCTTCAAAGGTCCAGCTCAACTGTAAATAATGCTCAATAAGCTGGGATAGAAAGTTATTTTGAGCAATATTAGTATAGTCGGAAATAAGGACAATGTCTTCTTCAGAACCATGGAATCCAGCCATGTCCAGCTGAAGAGCCCCAATGATCTCTCTTTCATCTGCTTTTAATTTTTGGGCCACATGTCTAGATCCCCTGAGACCTACTTCTTCAGCAGCATAGGAGTAAAACCTGAGAGTGGATGAAGGTTCAAAATTTTCATTCACTATGATGTGAATAATTTCATTAATGATAGCGATGCCCGTGGCATTATCATCGGCTCCGGGTGCTCCAATTCCCCAAATATTAATAGAGTCACCATGGCCTCCAATTACTATTTCTTTTTCAGGTGTGATCTTTCCCTGAATAACAAGTTCTATCGTAGGTTGCAGCCAATTATGATTAATCAAATTTACGGTAATATCAGGTCTATTTACGAGGGTGAGTTCCTGCCATTTATCAAAAAGCCAATGTTGAGAGGCTTGTCCAGATTCCGTATCATAGGTCCGGTCTGGATAGGATGAAAAATGCGCTATAAATTCCTTTAGTCTTAGAGTATCTACCTTTGATAGAAGATTAAAAACCACTTCATCATGTTTGATTTGATACTCAATTTCTGTTTTTTGGATGCCTTCCTCACTCTTATTATTTTCTAGTGCATCAAGTGCTTCTGCTTCACTATTATAATTGGTATATCCAGCACAGCGGTGAAACCATTGATGCATAAAAGCGGTGAGAGATTTGAGTTCTTGTTGATCCATTTTTAACAGAACCAACTCTTTGTTTCTGGATATTTTCTCGGAATTAAATTGAGATTGAATTTTGGTGGCCGCCTGTTGGTCGGTGATGATCCAAACCGGGTCCGATTTAAAAGACTTTGCAAACGAAGTGTTACAGAGGTTAAGTACCAAGAAGGCGATAGAAAAAAATAGTTTACGCATAGGTTCCTTTCCAATCTTAATTGTTATTTTCTTCAAAATAATCGAGGTCGATACTCATGGCCGCTCCAAAGATCACCATCTTTTGATCCTTTGTCCATTTGGAGTCATATTGGATTTGAAAGGTATCTGAATCGGTAAAAACCTCCTTGAGTAAACCTCCCCATTTTTTACTAATGCCGCCTCTTTCTCTATCCTGCATATCGAAGAGAGGAAATGTCCAGAGTTTCCAAATAAAGCTCTTGATGTAAGCAAATTCCGTTTCACTGCTTTTATAGAGGGTGAACTTTTTTGAAAGGAGAGAGAACCTCCGGCGAACCATCCCAATAATAGGACCCTTGGGTTTTTTGACAGTGAGTTCAGACCAAAAAAAGTAGAAAGGTCGGGTTATTTCTAGAATATGTTTGCCTTCTGAGTCATAGACATCGAGGGTGAGACTGCGATGAGCTCTTAAAAACATCCTTAACAATGTAGTGAGAAGCCCCCCCTTTCGCTCTGCTATGATGCCGATTTCGTCTTTATCAGGGTTCATAACACGATATTGATTTGCGGTTTCAAAATCGGTAAAAATTTCAACCCATTCTTTTCGCTGTTGGATATAGAGTTCATTGCCGGTAAAAAGATCTACCCTAGGTGATGTTTCTTTTCTCTCTTCTCGAGTACGGGAGGTTTTACCTTCTTGGAAATCTTTAAAGCTCATAAGAATCCTCTACCAATATTATATTCAAAGTATTCCAAAATTATAACATATTGGTCCGGTCTTTTTCTATTGCTGTTCAAATACGACAACACCATAGGGAGCTAGGTGGGGAACGACTAAAGAGTAGGGTTTTTCATGCTCTCCGTAGTTATCTGAATCAATGTGACCTTGGGATTGGACGTGGCCCAGACGATTTGTTCCTCCATAGTATACGCTATCGCTGTCAAGAACAATATAATATCTTCCAGAACCTTCTATACCAAAGCGATAATGATCGTAAGCGTGATGGCCTAAATTGATGAGCACATAGGTTCTTTTTTGATTCTGGTAATTATAACGGGCTAAGGAAATGACTTTGCCATCATAGTCTGTATGGTTCTCAATATTATAGTGGGCATTAAAGAAGGCGAAAGCTTCATTTCTTTGAATGTATTTACTGGCATCTGCCAGCCAATGGTTCACCCTTTGAGCCGCTCTATTGTGATTTAATTGATTCCAGTCGATGGCTGGATTATTTGAAAAAGAACCGTGCTGCATCATTCTCATTTGAGGCATATCTAAATAGGCTCCTCCTGAAAACAACATAAGTGAGGCCCAGGAATTTATTTTACCCACTTCATAGTACTCTCCTCCACTAATCAAGGAGACGGGGTAAGAGCCAGTGGCTCCATTTCTTCCATTAGCGGCTTCATCATGATTGGTTAAATAGTGAACTCTGGGAGCTTCTTGCCAGGACCAAGGGTTGCGGAGAGCCTCTTGTAACATGAGCATATTGATATGTTCGGTTGGGCCCTTGAGATTGTCTTTTACAAAATCAAAAAGATCAGAATGAGTCCGATAGTTAATACCTAATCCACCTTCATCTAGGCGTCGGAGTACGGCATTCTCACCATAGAACATTTCGGCAATGAGGGTCGCTTCGGGGCGATACTTGCGAATCTCTTCGGTGAGTTCAATCAGAAAATCAACTCCTCCTCCATGAAATCGAACCCCATCATAATTATCGAAGCGAATCCCTCCTATTCCATATTGTTTCATCATAAAGAGTTGAGCATCCACCAGATATTGTCTGATATAGGGGTTTTCATAATCATATCGGTAGGTGTTCCAAGGACTCTTATCTTGACCAAAAAGGTTGCGTCCATCGGCTTTTTTCCACCGGGAAGGGCCGATTTCAGCTAAGGAGCGAACTCCTTCATTTCCCTGAAAAGGATAATGACCTATGACCGCATCCATAATAACTTGAATTCCTGCCCCGTTAAACTGGTCAATCATGTGCATAAAATCTTCAGGGGTACCAAATTTTGGATCAGGGGCCCAAAGACCAAAAACCTGATAGCGAAATTGCCATGCTAGTGAGTCCAGGCTGGCACTAAAAGGTAGAAACTCAATAGCATTGTATCCCATTGCTTTGATTTTAGAGATGACTCCTGATTCGGCGGTGAAACGAAAAGTATTTCTCACATCTTTTGGGCCTCCCTGATATTTGGCTACCAGGGCATAAACGTCAGTCTCTGCGATCACCATAGCTTTTTTTCGAAGGTCGGGAACTCTGTTTTTAAGTTGGTAAGCTCCCGGGCGATTAAAATCCCAAAAGCGCGAATTTAAAAATGGTGAATTGACAGAGTAAGAAAAAGAGTTGGGGTCAATGACTTGAAAGCCTTTGGGGTGTTCTTCATCCGCTATCAACAGACGGTACTCCATTTTGTGGTAAAGAGGTATGTTCCCTGTATGGTAAAGACCATCCTTGTCGGGGATAAGCCAATCCTGTTCTGATAATGATTTTCCCCAGTTGTTTAAGGGGGATAGAAATGCAATTCGCGAATTTTTATTATCCACTAAAAGACGGATCGCTCCTCGAATTGCCGCACCTTGGCTATTTCTTTCGGTGACCCAAATACCGGTTTGAGGCTGAAAGTTATCCAGATTTAAAGATGCCTGACGCTCCAAGACTCGCATATGCTCATAAGGGGCTGACCAGGGGTTGCCGATAGCAAGTAAGATGTTTAAGCTAAACATCCAATATACAAAGAAGAGGCTTAAAAACTTTTTGGTTAGATATTTCATTTTATTCTCCTATAAAAAAAGGGAGCGTTCCCTGCTTTAAGTTCAGTTCTTTTTTTCATAAAAAACCATGCAGTAACAGGGGGTTTAAACTGGGTGGTCACTTTTGCTTACTGAAAAGAAGTGGGCTTAATATTTCTTCACAATTCAGAAAAAATAGAGAAAAAGCAAAATTCTATAATTGAAGTAGTTGAAGAAATAAATCTTTTTAAAGGAGTAAATGATGAAATACCGTAAATCAATTTTAGTAGTTACCGGAACGATCTTAGTTTTTAGTGCCTTGTTTACTGGCTGTCATAAGAAAAGAGGTTTTTGGTTAAAAGATGGGCGAATTGATAAGTTAATTACTTGGAAGACCAACGATGTACTAGAAAAAATAGACGCTACAGAATCTCAAAAGCAACAGGTGATTGGGGCAAAGAATGAAGTGGTGGCTTTAATTAAAAAACAACATGCTTTATTTAAGAAAGAGCATACAGAAATATTGGAGGCCTTTAAGACCAATACATTAGATAAGTCAAAGATGGAAACTATTCTAGAAGAGCATATGAGTGCCAAAAAAGCCATTCATAAGAAGATTTTGGATGAGTTGTTTCTACTTAATGAAAGCCTCAGTCCCGAACAAAGAGCCGCTATTTATGAAAAAGCAAAGTCCCACTTGACGGGTGAATAGTCTTGATGACACAATCATAGCCTATGAATACAACAGTCGATAATATCCATATTCTATTGGTGGAAGATGACACTAAGTTAGCTAGGTTGACCTCTGACTATTTAGAGCAACAAGGACTCTTGGTGTCGTCTGAATCCAGTGGTTTAGTTGGGTTGAAGGTGGCATTGAATCATCAATTTGATGCCATCTTATTAGATCTGATGCTTCCTGAAATGGATGGAATGGAAATTTGCCGCAGACTCCGTGAGAAGAAAGATACCCCCATAATCATGATTACTGCCAAAGGTGAGGAAGCAGATCGGGTCTTAGGTTTGGAGTTTGGGGCTGATGACTATATAACAAAACCCTTTTCCCCCCGAGAATTGTTAGCAAGAATTAGAGCTGTCGTGAGACGCTATCGAAAAAATGCAGGGCCGGTGGGAGATATCGTGGAAATAGGCAATTTGCGCCTTTGCCCTCAGTCCTGTGAGGCTTGGTTGGAAGATACTTTGGTTGATCTTACAGCTCATGAATTCAGATTGCTTTATGCCCTGGCTGATAGTGCTGGTCGAATATTAAGTCGAGAGCAACTTATGGATATTGCAAATCCGGGTGGGGAAGAATCATTTGACCGAGCCATTGATGTTCATATCTCAAGGTTAAGAAAAAAATTGGGAGATGATCCTAAAAAACCCCAAATGATTCGAACCGTCAGGGGTATGGGCTATATATTTAAGCAGGATCACTAGCATGAACCTCTTTATTTCAAAACTGGGCCTTTTCTGGAAAGTCTATCTTTATGGAATCTTTCTGTTGGTCTCGGTAGTATTGGTGTCTTTACTGATATTCCGATTTGTTGAGTCAGACCCTCCCTGGCATCACACACCTAAAAAGTTTGCATTGCTCTTAAAGGACTATGTAGACCAATACAGACAACAACCCAAGAAATTAAAGAAGAAGTTATATGAACTTCATGAGCTGTTTAATATCCACTTTGCTCATTATAAAAGAGATGGGTCGTTAGTTATGGGAATTGGCCAAAAAGTCCCCTCTCCCTTAGGGTCAAAAGAAATTAATAATCTGATTAAGAAGACCTTTTTTCACCGGGATCGGAGTTTACAAGTGGTATTACCTATCAATGGTGATCAAGGTGGATATTTACTGGTTAGAGTGGGTCGAGGAAAACATGGAGTATCATTGGTGTCCATTTTTTTAGGGATAATTTTACTCCTCTTTTTAATGCCGATTCCCTTTGCTCGGAGTCTATCTCGCCCACTTAAATCTATGGCTTCTACAGCATCTAGATTGGGTCAAGGAGATTTGAGCGCCAGGAATAATTTTACTCCTTCCAAAGAAGGAAAATCAGAAGTTTTACTGTTAGCAGATAGCATGGACTTGATGGCCAGTCGGTTGCAAAATTCATTGGAATCTGAAAGAGATTTATTGCGCTGTATTTCTCATGAATTAAGAACTCCTTTGTCTCGAATGCGAGTGGCATTGGAGCTTTGTGAAGAGGAAGATAATAGAAAAAAATTGCGAGATCATCTGAAGGGCATTACAGAAGACATAACTGAGTTAGATAACTTAATTGAAGATATTCTCTTAACTTCACGCCTCGATCAGGCCAGTCATCACGATCCCTTTATAAAAAAGAAAGAGGTGGATGGGGTAGCTTTTTTTAATGATACGATCAATCGTTTTACAGTCCTCAATTCTAATATTGCAATTGATATTGATATTCAAAATATGGGAATTCTAATGATTGATCCGACATATTTTAGAAGAGTTATTCTCAATTTGTTGAATAATGCCGTAAAATATGGAAATTCAACCTCTCCTATCCAACTTCAAGCATTTAAGCAAGGCAATCACTTTGTATGTAAAGTTTTAGACCGGGGGTTAGGAGTCGAGAAAGCCTATTTAGAAAAAATCTTTGAGCCCTTTTTCCGTGAAGATCGAAGTCGAAGCCGTGAAATGGGTGGTTCGGGCCTAGGTTTATCCATTTGCCAAAAAATTGTAGTAGCTCATGGAGGAAAAATCAGCGCCAATCTACGGGAAAATGGGGGAATGAAATTTGAAATAGAGATGCCGACCTAAGAAAGGGAGATGGTTTTTCCGGTGGTATATTGGTCAAAAACCTTATTGATAACTTCTTCCATCTTTTCTTCATCAAAAGGTTTATGAAAAAAGGCCAGGCTACCCATCTCCAATACCTCTTTAGGAGAAACATCGGAATACCCGGACATGATCATAACTACAGGAATTTCTGGGATGTCCTTTTTGATTTTTTGAAGAAGGGTTACTCCGTCCATATGAGGCATTTTTACATCAGAAAGAACTAAAAAAATGTTATATTTTTTGGTTAAAATGAGTTCCCATGCCTTTTCTCCATTGGGAGCGGTGACAACGTTAAATCCTAACTCTTCAATGATCTCTTGGAGCATGTCTAAGATATCTTCTTCATCATCAACGACCATAACGTAGTAATTGGATTTATTAATCATGACTTAAGAGTCTCCTTGGGTCTGTTTAGAGGGAATTGTAATATAATAACGGTACCTTTGCCTAGAGTTGAATTTATATTTATTTCACCATGATGATCACCCATTAATTGTTTGGCCAGTGATAAGCCCATTCCCATGCCGTCACCCACCTCCTTGGTAGAATAAAAGGGCTCGAAGATTCGGTCTAGATTTTCTGGAGGAATCCCATCGCCATTGTCCTCAAATTGAATCCACAGCTGAGAACTCTTGGTAAAAGCTTTGACATTAAGGTGGCCGGGTCGATTATCTGATCGTAATATGGCCTCTAGGGCGTTAATGAGAATGTTCTGGATGAGGAGGCCCACTGGGTTCTTGGTTATTTGGACAGAGGGTAAATCATCATCAAATTTGAGATTAAGTTCAATTTGGTGCTTTTTTAACCGTCGATTGATAACGGTAAAAGCGTCGCCTATCAAAGCTGAAATATTTACCTCTTCTATCTCTGCTTCAATATCTTGAAAACAGAAATCCTTGAAAAAACTGATCAGTTTCTTCATACGATTGGCATGAAGTAAGAGTTTCTGGGCCTTTTTCTCAATGCGGTCAGCTTTGAATTTATCTGGATTTTTACAAGACTTGGCAATTTGAAAGGCGTTGCCATGGATGATGGTCAAAGGATTGTTAAGTTCATGAGCGATACCAGAGCCTAAAGTGCCCAATGAGGCAAGTTTTGCCGTGTTGAACATTTGATTTTGTAGTTTTGTTTTCTCTTTTTCCAGTCGATTGAATACAGCATAAAAAACAATAAAAACAAGGGTACTTACTAGTAAAAAGAGCCCTGATAGAGTCAGTACCTGATGAAAGGCCGCTTGATAATGAGAAGTAAAGTTCTTGATGACCCAGATTTGACCATTTAACTTTTGAGATACATCCATAAGGGGAACACTACCTAAAATATAGGTGTCGTTTTTAATTTTAAACCTTTGAATTGCATTCGATTTAAGACCCATTGTTTTGATTCTGTCAA
>CAYFLR010000050.1:23908-38685 GCA_964343805.1 uncultured bacterium
AAAAACGGGAGCTTGTGAAACCGACGATAGCGCTTTTATCGAGAAAGTCCCAATTGGTTTTCTCTTGGCTGAGCATCCTTTGCCCTTCTTCCCATTTTTCTTTGTTAAGAAGATCTTTAAAAATGGTGAAAACAATCTCAGCCTGAGCCACCGATTTTAGTTTTGGAGTGAGGTGTTCAATTTCTTCTCCGAGCTCTATATAGCCTTCCAGCTTACCATCAATATGCCAGGGGAGCACGATTCTTAGAGTAAAAGTTCCAAAAACCCCTAATTCAATACCATAAGATAGTTTGTTAGTTTCAACAGCGGTTTTAAGAGTATGACGGTTAATTAAGTCTCCATTTCGATCTCGATTGTGAGTTCTTAGGAAGCAGATCTTGTCGAGACGGTGAAAGTAAAAATGGGTTATTTTATACTTTTTATTATAATCTAAGTAGAGGGGGAGGCTAGCTTCATAAAGCTTTTTTCGATCCTTATTAAGCCAATGATTTTGGATGTCCTTATTGTTCGCCACAGTATCAGCAAGTCCGCTAATAAAATGAGCATCCCCATCCAATTCCAAATTAAATAGTTTGTTAATGGAAACTAAATTGTTTTTAAAGCTATCAAAGACTCGATCATTATTACTTTTGTAGCTGATGCTTACCGTGGTAATCAATAGAATGGTGTTAGCAACCAAATAGAGGGTGACAACAATTTGTTTTAAAGAGAAATTTTGCATTTCATTATTTTAATAAAATTCAGCAAATAAGGAAAGATATAAAGCACCTAAGGAGGAGGGTCCTCCTTAGGTAGGGGGAAATTTTTAGCCCTGTGGTAACGGGCGTACGGGGCGAGGTCGAGGGCCTCCCTGTTTGATAGTTTTACACTTTAGAGTAGGCCTAATAGTATCATTATTAGGATTCATAACTCCCCCGTGTCCTTCACAAAGTGCTGGCCCTACGGTAGAAAGTCCTCCGGCACTCCCAGCATAGCTGTGAAGTGTTCCATCGGCACATTCAATGGCCCAAATATCTGTTCCATTTTTGTTGTAGAGATAGTAGGCGTTGAAAGCCTGTAGTTGACTAGAAAATAGAACGGTCACAAATGTTAGGGCGAAAAATTTTGAGGTGAAGCTCATGTTGTTCTCCAAAACTTCTTTCGCAACTTCAAGCTTATTCTGCTTTATCATATTAAGATTTAAAAAAAAGAGGAGAATTATAAATTTGTATTAACATTTTAAGCGATTGAAATTATTTTAAGAGATTCCCTGAGGGGGATAATAAATCGTTGATGAGAGCAAGTTTATTTGAGATAAGTGGTAACCTGTTTTGATCATAATAATGGAGGTTCGATAATGTTACGTACAATTACAACAAGCATGTTGGCTATTTCGTTTCTTTTCTTAGGTTTATTTACAATAACTTTGCAAGCTAAATCAATTAAAGTGGGAGCGGTTTTTCCTATGACTGGTCCCATTGCTACCTATGGCCAGGAAAGCATGAATGGCATAAAAATGGCCCTGAGAGAAATAAATAAAAAAGGGATCAAAGGGCATAAATTAGAGCTCATCCTTGAAGATAATAAGGGTGAACCAATGGATTCTGCTAATGCGGTAACTAAACTTATCAAAGTAGATGGAGTTAAAGCCATTTTAGGTTCTGTTGCCAGTAGTAACACACTCGCACAAGCTCCTATTGCTCAAAAAGCGGGAGTTCCTCTTCTAACGCCAGCTTCTACTAATGAGAAGGTCACTCAAACAGGTGAATTTGTCAGCCGTATCTGTTTCACTGATGCCTTTCAAGGGGTGGTTATGGCGAAATTTGCCAGAGAGACTCTAAAGAAGAAAAAGGCTGCTATTATCATTGATGCGTCTAGTGACTATTCAAAAGGCTTAGCAGAAGTTTTTGAGCGTAAGTTTACTGAAATGGGTGGAACCGTCCTCAAGAAGAAGTATGCCTATCAACAAAAAGACACTGATTTTAGAAGTCTTCTAAAAAGGGTTCAGCGAGCAAAGCCAGATATGGTCTTTTTACCAGGATATTATACCGAAGTAGGGCTGATTTTAAATCAAGCTAAACAGATGAGAATCTCCCTTCCTTTCTTAGGTGGAGATGGTTGGGATTCAGCTAAGCTTCCTGAGCTTGCAGGGAACATTGCTTTAAAGGGCAATTATATCAGTTCTCATTTTTCTGCTGGAGATACAGATCCTCTCGTTCAGAGCTTTGTAAAAAATTACACCAAAGAGTTTAAATCCTCTCCAGGCGCTATGGCCGCATTAGGTTATGATGCTGTGTTGGTGTTAGCAGATGCTCTACGAAGAGCTAAAAATGTGAATGATCCTAAATCCATTAAGGATGCCATCAACTCCACTAGAAACTTTCAAGGTATTACCGGTAATATCACTTTAAATAGTGGAAGAAATGCGGTGAAGAGTGCCGTGGTTCTTGAAACAACCAAAAAAGGAAATGTTTTTGCTCAGAAGGTCAATCCTTAAAATCTAAAGGTTTCTTAAATGTCAGAAGAGCTTGTCTATTTCTTTTATGACCTTGGGCAATATCTTATCAACGGAATTGCCCAGGGAAGTATATATGCCCTAGTTGCTTTAGGATACACCATGGTCTACGGGATCATAAGATTGATCAACTTTGCCCATGGTGAATTCTATATGGTAGGAGCTTTTATTGGTTTTTATTCCATCAGCATTTTGTCTATGCCTCTTTGGCTTGCCCTCTTGATGGCTATGGCAGGGGCGGGACTACTGGCCGTTGTGGTTGAAAAATTAGTCTACAAACCCATTCGGCATGCCGGGAGAATAGCAGCTCTCATCACTGCTCTTGGAGTCTCCCTGTTTCTACAGAACTTTGGACAGATCACCATTGGAGCAGAGCCTAAGGCTTTTCCCAAGCCTTACGAAGACAATACCTATTTCTTGGGTGAATTGATGATCACCAAAACCCAGATCATCATTTTTTGCATTACAATTATCTTGATGTTTGCTTTGCGATGGCTGGTAAAGTCAACCAAGGTGGGCAAGGCTATGAGAGCTACCAGTTTTAATAAAGATGCTGCTATGCTCATGGGAATTAACACTGAGCGCATCATCTCCCTGACCTTTTTTATAGGTGCTTGTTTAGCGGGGGCTGCTGGGGTCATGGTAGGTATGTATTATAATACTATTGAGCCCATGATGGGGCTTATTCCTGGGCTTAAAGCTTTTGTTGCAGCTGTACTTGGTGGGATTGGTATCATACCCGGAGCAGCTTTAGGTGGTTTTGTGCTGGGTATTGCAGAAAACCTGGTAACGGGTTTTTGGGAAAGCACCTATCGAGATGCCATTGCCTTTGGTATTTTAATTTTAATTTTACTTATAAAGCCCAGCGGTCTGTTAGGCAAAAATACACGAGAAAAGGTTTAAGTTTTGGATTATATAGCCTATTTAGCATTAAACTCAGGGATTTTCATCATACTTGCGGTGAGTCTTAATCTGATCAATGGATCATGTGGTCAATTCTCTCTGGGTCATGCAGGGTTTTGGGCCATTGGAGCCTATACAGGGGCGGCTTTTTCAGTCTTTACTCAACTTCCCTTTCCGGGTTTTGTTAATCTATTTCTTGCCTGTATGGTAAGTTTTATTTCTGCCGCCTTTGCTGGGGTATTGGTGGGAGTTCCTTGTCTTAGATTGAGAGGGGATTATTTAGCGATTGCTACCCTCGGGTTCGGTGAGATTATTCGTATTGTGATAATTAATATGGATGTGGTGGGGGGGCCACGTGGTTTTACCAATATCCCTCATTATAGCAATCTCTTTTGGGTTTACCTTTGGGTGGCTATTACCATTTTTGTGATAGCCAATATTACTAGATCCACTCATGGGCGAGCCATCATTAGTATTCGAGAAGATGAAATCGCAGCCGAGAGTATGGGGATTTATGTTTTAAAGTATAAAACCATGGCTTTCATTATTGGAGCGGGATTTGCTGGAATCGCTGGTTCTCTCTATGCTCATGCTCATCAATTTATTCACCCCAATGGCTTTACCTTTTTATGGAGTGTGATTATTTTATTGATGGTGATTTTAGGTGGTCTTGGTTCCATCTCGGGTGCCATTATAGGAGCTATAATTCTAACTATATTACCTGAATTACTGCGCTTCTTAGGAGATACCATTTCTCAATGGAGAATGGTGGTTTACTCTATGTTGCTTATTCTGCTGATGCTGTGGCGACCCACAGGTATTCTAGGGAAGAAAGAGTTTACCTTTCTTTTTGCAAAAAGTAAGAAGAAGGGGGCCGTTTAGATCATGACCAAAACAGTATTAAAAATAGATCATCTCACTATTAAATTTGGCGGTTTAGTTGCAGTTGATAACTTTGATCTTACTATTGGTGAACAAGAATTGATTGGTTTAATCGGGCCGAATGGTGCTGGTAAAACCA
This sequence comes from uncultured bacterium, assembly GCA_964343805.1. Taxonomy (GTDB): domain Bacteria; phylum Bdellovibrionota_B; class Oligoflexia; order CAYFLR01; family CAYFLR01; genus CAYFLR01. The sequence continues at coordinate 28,327 of CAYFLR010000050.1, forward strand.
CTATTTTCAATATGGTGACTGGGGTTTATGCTCCCACTGCGGGTAGCATAGATCTACAGGGAGAAAGTATTCTGGGATTGCGTCCTGATATTATCACTCAAAAAGGAATTGCCAGAACCTTTCAGAATATCCGACTATTCAGAGATCTATCTGTGTTAGATAACATTCGCATCGCCAGTCATTATAAAACCAATTACAATCTTTTTGATTCCATCTTTAGAACTGGAAAAATGAAAGCCGAGGAAAAAAAGGCCCGAGATCGCGCGATGGAACTGCTCAAGATTTTTAAACTAGATGGAGAATATGAAAAGATAGCAGGGAGTTTGCCCTACGGACAACAGCGCCGATTAGAAATTGCTCGTGCATTAGCTACCGAGCCTCAACTCCTTCTCTTAGATGAACCGGCTGCTGGGATGAACCCCAATGAAACAGCAGAGCTCACCGAGCTGATTAGATGGATTCGAGATGAATTTAAAATTGTGGTCTTTTTGATTGAACACGATATGAATTTAGTCATGAAGGTTTGTGAAAGAATTGCGGTGGTTGATTACGGTAAAAAAATAGCTGAGGGTGACCCTGCAGCTATTAGATGCAACCCCTTAGTGATAGAAGCCTATCTTGGAGCCACAGAAGAATAAAAGTATGAATGAAGCAAATACCTTATTAGAATTAAATGATGTTCATGTTTATTACGGAGCGATTCACGCTTTAAAGAGTATTAACTTGAAGGTGAATCAGGGTGAGATTGTTACCATATTGGGAGCCAACGGTTCTGGCAAGACCACCACCTTAAGGGCCATATCAGGCTTATTGAAATCCAAAAAAGGTTCCATTCAATTTAAAAACCAATCTCTACTTGGAGTGCCTGCTTACAATATTGTGGCTAAAGGAATCGCTCATGCACCAGAGGGACGTCTGGTTTTCCCTGATTTGACAGTCAAAGAAAATCTAGAAATGGGTGCTTACCTAAGAAAAGATGATGCCGAAATCCTAAAGGACTTTGAATATGTCTATCATCTTTTTCCTCGCTTAAAAGAACGAGAAAAACAATTAGCCGGAACTCTTTCCGGTGGTGAGCAGCAAATGCTAGCCATCTCTCGTGCTTTTATGACTAAACCTGAATTACTGCTATTGGATGAACCCTCTTTGGGTATTGCACCTATCTTAGTACAGACTATCTTTGAAGCGATTAAAGAGATCAATCAAAATGGAGTGACTGTGCTATTAGTCGAGCAAAATGCCTATGCGGCCTTAAAAATTGCCCATAGGGGGTATGTGATGGAAACGGGAACCATTACCCTTGAAGACAGTGCTTCAAATCTACTTGCCGATGAAAAGGTTAAGAATGCCTACCTAGGAGAATGCTAATTGGCGTCCTAAAACGCACATCCTCTGCGTTAACTTCGAAAATATTTTCAAATCCGTACATTTGAGTACTGTCTTTTCAATATTTTCTCGTCGCCTTGAGGCTGTACGTTTTCGTTAGCCAATTCATTGTCATCCTAAAACGCACATCCTCTGTGTTGTCTTAAGGAAGTTTTTTTAATAACCAAGACCCTTTTCGATGTCGGAGCATTCCAATTTCACCATCCTGGTTCTCTTTTTTAGTTATTAAAAACTGTAAGAAAAAGGAGCCGGGACTGATATTATCATCCCAATCAAGTTCAATGGGTGACTCTGCATAGGAAGTGGAAGCATAATGTAAAATTCGCTCTTTCACTGCCACCCCAAGATGATAGGTCTCAATATGAATTCCTTTATGTGTGATCTCTAACCAGAATTCACCGGTAAACACTCTTCCTTCATTGTTATAGGGTTTTAAGGGGCCTTCTTTGACACAGATTTGTGCATCCATCGGAATCTTTTTATAAGGGCCAACCAAAGTGGGAACACGGGATACGAGGAGATAGCATCCTCTGGGGTGTTGGAATGCGGAAAGAGAGGGGGTGATGATAGAGATGAAGAAAAAGAAGAGTAAAAGTCGAAATTTGATCATAATTTACTCCTGGGGTTGAATAATAAAAATATTGTATGTTCTTGCTGCCAATTATTCTAAGAGAAAAATTATCTGAAAGCAATGTCAATATTGGCGTGACTCAGTTTGCGAAATAAGATATGGGTAAAAAACACTTTGGAAGGAGGTAAAAATGTCGACTCAAAATTTTCCCCACTTTAATGTTCGCTCAATGGAATCTCTCTTAAATAAAAAGAAAGAAGATTTCCAACGTGAAGACCTACTTTGGGTTATTACAGAATCTGGAATTAAGCAAATCAACCTTCATTATATTGGATTAGATGGACGTCTTCAGGAGCTTAAAGTTCCCGTTAATAATATCGAATATGCCGAATTAATTTTGGCTCAAGGGGAGCGGATAGACGGAAGTAGTATCTTTAAGGGTATTTTAGATGTGTCGGTTAGTGACCTTTATATTGTTCCTATTTATAAAACTGCATTTGTATCCCCCTTTGAAGCAAATACCATGGGTATTATGTGCAGCTTCTTGGATAAGGATGGAGCCCCTGCCTCCTTTACTCCAGATAATATTCTGTTTAAAGCTCATGAAGAATTTAAGAAGGCCACCAACTGCACTTTGAATGCTTTAGGCGAGCTAGAATTCTATATTATTTACGATAAGAGCAATTCACTCTTTGCAGGAATTCAACAAGGTGGTTATCATCAATCCACTCCTTTTGTTAAAAGAAGGGATATTATCAGTGAGATCATGAATGTGATTTCAACCCTCACTGGGGCGGTAAAATATGCTCATTCAGAAGTGGGTTATATTAATCGGCTTAAATCCATCGATTTGGAAATCAAAGGTAAATGCTGTGAACAATATGAGATTGAATTTTTACCCTGCCCAGTTGAAGAAATGGCGATGTTCTTAGTTCTTGGTAAATGGATTATTAGAAACATCGCCTATAAGTGGGGATGTTCTGCCACTTTTACTCCTAAATTAGAAGAGGGTATTGCAGGAAATGGATTACATATACATTTAGAAGTCTCTCGCAAAGGTAAAAATGCGATGACCACTGAGACTGGGAAATTAAGTGCGGTGGCTAAGAAATTAATTGGTGGTCTATGTAAATATGCCCCTTCTATTAGTGCTTTTGGTAACTCTGTATCCAGTGCTTATTTAAGGTTGGTAACTAACCAAGAGGCGCCAACTCAGATTTGTTGGTCTGAGTTTAATAGATCTGCTTTAATTAGGGTTCCTCTGGGCTGGGCAAATGCATTAGATTTAGGAGTTAAAGTAAATCCAAATCAGGTAAAGGGATATAACCCCACTAAGGGTTCAAGGCAGACGGTTGAACTTCGTAGCCCTGATGGATCTGCTTATATTCATCTTCTCCTAGCTGCCATCACTCTTGCAAGTAAGGACGGATTGACCTCCGACGATAGTTTGGAATTAGCAGAGGGTCTTCATGTGGTAAACAACGTCTTTAATAAGAAGTATGATGCAACTGGTTTAAGGCAGTTACCAAAAAGTTGCGCTGAATCAGCTGACTTCCTGCTCAATGATCGAAACTATTATGAAGCTGATGAGATATTTCCATCCTCTGTTATTGAGTTTATTTCTAATAAGCTGTATGCCGAGGATGATAGAAATATCAACGAGCGTTTCTCACATCTATCTGCGGATGAGCGACTCAATGAAACTCGTAAAATCATGCACAAAGACCTTCATAAGCACTAACCGATAAATGTTAGCGCATTGAATAATGTTAGGATTTAATTAACTTATAGTCATCTTTACCTCAATGTGCTATTAACCCCCACCAGATCATTTACAAATTTAGAAAAAAAATAGCATAAATCAAAGGAGTGATTTGTATGTCTGGTATTTCTAGGAAAGATGCAATTAATATTGCCGTTCATCGTGAAGAGCGTCGTATTAATATGAATGAAGAGGCTCATACTCATTATAAAACCGTGAGTCAAATCTATGGGGAAAATGTTTTTAATCTCAAGACTGCTGAGTCTATTCCCGAGGAGATTAGAAAACAGATCATGCGTATTCCCTATTCTTCAAGGCAGTTGACACGAGAGCAGGCCATGGTTATTGCCGGTGCAGTAACTGAGTGGGCCACTAGCCGAGGAGCCACTCACTTTTGCCATTGGTTTCAACCTTTAACCGGAAAAACCGCGGAAAAGCATGACTCTTTTATCGATTTTTCAGATAAAGATAGATTGCAACCCATTGCAAGGTTAAGTGCGAATCAACTGATGCAAGGAGAGCCCGATGCCTCCTCTTTTCCTCATGGTGGAGTAAGGGCAACCTTTGAAGCGAGAGGTTATACTTCTTGGGATTTAACCTCTCCAATGTTTTTGGAAGAGGGAGTAAATGGAAAAATTCTCTGTATTCCCACGGCATTTACTAGTTACCATTTAAATTCACTTGATATCAAAACTCCTTTACTCCGTAGTGTGTCAAAGATTGATTCAGTTGCCACTGAGTTTCTAAAGTTGACAGGCAAAGAAGGTGTTGAACATGTCCATGTGAGCTGCGGTGCTGAACAGGAGTATTTTTTAGTAGATAAAGCCTTTTATTATTCAAGGCCTGATCTGGTTATGACTGGTCGAACACTTTTTGGTTCGAATCCTATTAAAAACCAGCAATTAAGTGATCACTATTTTGGAACAGTTCCAGAGCGAATCCTCTCCTTTATGCAAGAGTTAGATGTTGAACTCCTTAGATTGGGTATTCCCATAAAAACCAGGCATAATGAAGTGGCACCTGGACAATTTGAGGTGGCCCCACTTTTTACGGATGCCAATTTAGCTGCTGATCAAAACCAGTTGATGATGACTTTTTTGAACAAGGTAGCCCAGCGTCATGATCTAGTGGCTCTTTTGCATGAAAAACCTTTTGCTGGAGTCAATGGAAGTGGAAAACATTTGAATTGGTCACTTTCTGATAATACCGGTATGAATCTTCTGCAGCCTGGTTATTCAGCCATAGATAACTATCGTTTTTTAACAATGGTAGCAGTCATTGTTGAGGCGGTATATCGCCATGCTGATATGTTAAGAGTTTCCGTTGTAGGTAGCGGAAATGATCATCGATAAGCAAATTCTTGACTTGGGTGTAGATCAATTAAGTCCATTAGCTCATGATGCCGTTGATCGAAACAGGACTTCTCCTTTTGCATTTATAGGTAACCGATTTGAGTTCAGAGCGGTGGGGTCTTCTCAGGCCATCGGATTTCCTCTTTCTATTCTTAATGCAGCTGTTGCTGAAGTTCTAGAGGAGACCAATACTATCATCATGGAGCAGCAGCAGTCTGGAAAGAGCATTCAAGAGGCGATGCTTTTTGTTATGGAAAAGTGGATCAATCACGCCAAACCCATTATCTTCGATGGAGATGGCTACAGTGAAGAGTGGATGCATGAAGCAGAAAGCCGAGGGCTGCCCAACTTGAGAACCACTTATGATGCACTGAAAGTTTTAAAAGATAAAGAGTCTACCGCGTTTATACAGAATGTTGGTGTGATGGGGGAGGTGGAGCTTCAGAGTCGCTACAATGTATTACATGAATCTTATGGCATGAAATTGGAGATTGAATACAAAACTCTGGCCTCAATGGTCAATCAAACCATCATTCCTATGGGGCTTTCTTATAAAAGTGAGCTGTTGAACTTAATGAGAGATCAGCGGGATATGGGGTTGGATGCCTCTTTAGAGAGAGAACTCCTAATGGAATTAGAACAAATCTTAACTCCTTTACGTCGCGATTTAAAAGAGTTGGAAGAGCGACTAAGGAAAATTGAAAGCTGGGATATGGAAACTAGGGTGGAGGAAATGGTTCGTTCACTCCCCTCTTTAAACAGAGATATTGTGAGTGGGTGTAATCAGTTAGAAGAAATTATTCCTGCACGATTGCGTGAATTACCTAATTTTACAGACATGCTTTTCTATCGCTAAAATAAAGATGGGATGGGAGGAGGTCTATCCGAGCATCCCGTTAACCTTTTTTCACCTTGTAAAGAATTCTTTAATTTTTCTTAAAAAGATCTCAACCTTTTCATAGTTAAATAGCTGAATATATCAACCAGTGTATTTTATGATCGAGGGATTATGAAAAAGGAATATGATTATCAAGGTGTGTCCATCGAATCAAAAAAGTGTGATTTAGCCAATGTGCAGCTAAGGCTATTATCATTGCTCGACAGAGAAAAACTATTTCCCAAAATAGTCAATAGTGTCCTCAATTGGACCAACGTTAGGCGAGTTTCCTTTATAGTTCTCCAAGATCGTCAGTTAAAAATTTTAGCCACTGCCACCGTCAATGGATTAAGCAAGAAATTATTATCTCAACCCTTAGATAAAGCCAATATTGATAACAGTGTTGTTGGAAAGGTTTTTCAAACCGGGCAATTTATATTTTCTAATCACTCTTCCCCTCAAATTTATTGTTTACCACTCACTCATAAACAAAAAATGATTGGTATTTTATATATAGAGGATGAAGAGATCATACCCAACCAATTAAACGATCTCTCCCTTTTAGTCCCGGCCATAAAAAACGCCTGTGTAAATTGTATGGCTCATAACCAATTAAAGACTGCCAATGAATCCAAAGCCCTTTTTATTTCTAACCTATCTGATTATTTGAAAAATACATTGAATGGTGTGCAAGGTGCCTCTCAACTCTTTAAGCAATTTGCTCAATCAGCAAAGCAGATCGAGCTATCAGAGATGATGGATAAATCTGTCGATCTTCTCTCTTTATTGACGACAGATGTGTCGATGTGGAGCCAGCTAGATACTCATTCTCTGAATGTAGAGAAAAGTATATTTAGCTTACAAAATCTGTTGATCAATCTAGCTAAGAAATTTGAAGCTGTTCTGCAGGTGAAGGCTCTGGTATACGATTTTGTAGTTGATGACAATGTCCCGGTAAATTTGACTGGTGATCCTCGTCTCTTAGAGAAAATTCTCCACTGCCTACTTTGGCAAGTCTCTCACAGTACAAAAAATGGAAGCATCTCCTTGAAAGTAACTAGAGAAAGGCAATCCATTGATCAAATGATACTTAAGTTTTCTCTCACTGATACACGAAGCGGGTTAAGTAAATTAGATCTAACCCACATTTTTGATCCTTTTTATCATTTTGAAAATATGCAAGAGCAAGAGAGAAACGGAGTGGGCTTAGCCATGTGTCGTTCCTTGTCAGAGGCTTTAGGGGGAGACCTTGGTTTTGATTATCAAATGAATTCAAAAGTTACCTTTTGGACAACTATTCCCTTTAAGACAGCCGATCGTTCGACTCTTTTCAGTGCCTCTAAGATGCAAACTCATCATTTAACGGTTGAAGAACATGGTTTGAAAACTTATCCAGGAGTTAGAGTTCTGGTGGTGGATGATGATGAAATCAATTTGATGGTCATAGAGGCCATGTTGCAGAATTTTAAATTAGATCTAGATCTTACCAACAACGGTTATGAAGCAGTTGAATTGGTGGAATCCCATGTTTATGATTTGATTTTAATGGATTGTCGTATGCCTGGAATAGATGGATTTGAAACTACCCGTCAAATTCGAAAGATAAAAAAGGCCACCACTCATATAAAAACTCCGATTATTGCCATAACTGCAGATGATTTGCCTGGTATTATAGATGATTGTCTTAATGCGGGGATGAATGATTATCTTAAAAAGCCTTTTTATTTACCGGAAGTTCAATCTATATTAACCAATTGGATACCTGCTCGATTTGCTAAACCCATGATGGGTATGGATAATCAAATCAATTCGGTAACTCAATCTTCTGCTTGCCTTCATTTGGATGATCGAGTTTTCAATAATCTCAAAGATATTCAATTGCGCAGTGCTGACCCTTTTGTAAATCAACTGGTCACTGACTTTATTAAAACTATTCCAGACTATATAAAAGGGCTCTATAAGGCTGTGGAGCAGAAGGATTTAGATGAAGTGGAGAGATTAGCTCAAAATATTAAATCATCCACCTCATTCATAGGAGCGGTTCGGCTTTCCGAAATCAGTAACACCATTCAAAATATGAAACCTATAGATTTTGAATCGTCTTTGGTGCCGCTCATTGAAGGGCTGGAAAAAGAATTCGTTTTGGTGTCTAGAATATTAGAAGATAAATTAAAACAGCAAAGATCGCACAAAGTGCAAAGCGCTTCTTCTGGGCTAAGTTCGAGTGAAAACAGTTATTCTATTACGAGACATTCTGTTGGCAATTTAAACTAATGATATTGAATGTATATTTAGTATATTATATTTATCTTATATAAAAAATTGATAAAATATCAAAAATAGGCTATAAGATATTTCGGAGGAGGAGTCTGTGAAGTATTTTTGGATTATTTTATCTTTAATACCTGTTTTAACCTATTGTGGTAAAAATGAAAATCCGTCTTTTATCAAGAATATATCTTGGAAGGGAGATGGATTGGTTATAAGAGATCAAGGCTCACTTGGCTCTTGTGCTAGCTTTGGTGCTATGGGTTTAGTGGAGAGTAATTACTACTTAGAGTCAGGCATATCTATAGACTTAGCTGAAAGATATCAAATTAGATCATTAATACTTAAGACAAGGGATTTTTCTGGTGGTGATGCTGGGAGATCCATGCAGGCTCTGGATCAATATGGAATTTTGCCAGAAAGCAGCTACCCTTATCAATCTATTGCCCATAACAAACAGCTTGTTTTTTTAAGCGATGGATTTAACGAATTTCAAAGAAAAATTCGTGAGCAAAGATCTCAACGACAGCTGCAAACTTATATTGAGCAGGAGAAGTTCCTTGGCCCCTCTCCAAATACGGTGACAATCCCTGTAAAGATTGCTTCTAAAAACCCAAAAAGTGTGGTTCCCAGAGTGCAAAATGTCCCCTGTTTTAGCATGGCTCCAGAGAATGAATATCAGCTTCCTGTTTCTCCAGTAGAATTTGCCTCTAAGTGTATCAAATTCAAAATCTCTGATTACTTTCAGTGCATGCGTTTTAATCCCTTTGTGGGTCGAAATTGGTCTCAGGTCCTTAGGAAAACTTTATCTATTTTAGATTCTCGTTCCACTTTGTTAATAGGCACTCAATTAGACAAAACTCGCAGCCCCTATAATCCATTTTTCATCAAGCAAGATGATTTCAAAAGTGAAAATGCAGTGGGGCATAATATGATTGTGATTGGTTATCTTAGGTATCAAGACCTTGTTAATCCTCAATCTCACCAGCTTGGCTTCTTAGCTAAAGATGAATTTGATGAAATGGTCACCATGTATGAAGTTTTAAAAAAAGATGGAGTTAAGGCACTAACTGACTTTATAAAAAGGGGGATTCCCCACCGTTCTTTTCAATCTGATAATGAACGGTTGGAATGGAGATTGAATTCTCGGCTGGCCCAGCTATTGAAAAAAGAGCAGGGTTTGCTCATATTAAAAAATAGTTGGTCCACTAAAACTGGCTATCATGGATTCTTTTATATGACATTCAGCTTCTTTCATCAGTTTGGCCAAGATATTGTGGGGAAACACCGAGTGCGAGGGCAGCCTGTGCTTGCCCCTATTCCCGGTTGTCAATCATTATAGCTTTACATTGGTTTAATTACTGTTGCTGTTATCATCGTCATCGGTGACGGTTTTGTCGTCATCGTCTCTTATATACTCTTGAGCTAAATTGTTATTGTCATCTAATTGAACCACTGCTTTTAGGATTTCATCAAAATAAAAATCAGATTGTCCTTCTAGACTGACTGTTTTTCCTCGAACCGCCCCTCTAAAGTCGCTTTGTCCACTTAAAGAAACATCAGTGAGAGGTGCATATAAAATCGCCCTTGATTCAGATTGGCCTCCAAAGTTGATTCCGCTAGCTGAGGGATAATTTGAAATAATAACAAAGTCTTCAGGATCTCCGGGCACTATAATATCAGCTTGACCATCAATGGTTACCTTACCTGTTACATAGATTGAGACTTTCACTCCTTTGTCGATCTTCAGTTCTGCTTGCCCTGATACTTTAAAATCTCCATCTACATAGATAATAAATTCCTTCTTTCCATCTGGATTTGCTTTGAGGTCAAGGTCATTTTGCCCATCGAGGGTGAACCCTTTGTAGTTATAGCGATCAGCGTAGAGGTATTCATCATCTTCCGGGTAAACAAAGGCTGCTGTGGGAGCAGAAGTGGGTTTAACCTCTTTGAAAACTTCAGCTAACCCGAGAGGGTCACAGTTAGTGGTGGTCTTGATAGCATCTTGTCCTTCAAATGCTTCACCTGTAATGGAGGCCTGCTCAGTTGTAGTAATTGTTCCTGTTGCTCTCACATAGGCAGGTTGCTCCTCAGTTCCAATATCACTTTGTCCTGAGGCGGTGACATTACTCTTTGCTCCCTG
>CAYFLR010000050.1:38695-42480 GCA_964343805.1 uncultured bacterium
TTCCTACCAGATCAGATTGATTTTGGAGTACGATATGAGCCTCATCGAAGACGGTGATAATATCTCCATTCCCTAATTTATCAGAATCAGTATCAGAATTGTAACTGCTGATGGTTCCCTGCCCTTTTAGGGATACTCCGGCACATCCGATAATTCCAGAATGCCATGGAGTGACATAGTTCTCTTGGGTTGAGGCAGTTCGACCTTCTCCTTTAACCAGCATAACAGACCAATCATCTTGAATAATATGCTCATCATCAGGATCTTCTGAAACCACACCATGAACCTTGCTAGGTGAGTGTCGTTCCTCAGAGACAGAGGAGGTTTGATAGGGGTTGGATACCTTTTTGCTAGTTACTTTGGCATTGGCTGGTTTTTTTGAGCTATCCACGCCGGCATCACCTTCTGATTCCATTGCTTCGCTTATTGCGTCATCAACTGATGTACCGCCACTGGTGGTACAGTTTTTTTCCTGGCAGCTGTTCTTACAAGTTTTGGCTCCTAAGCAATTTTGGGCGCAGTTTCCTTTGGTACAAGATTTAATTTCACAGCTTTGAGCCCCACTGCAATTAAGATTACAGCTTCCTCCGGGGCAGTCTAATACGACAGAATTAGCACTATCTGCTTTGACACTGCATCCCCCATCCTTGCAGGTGAAGTTACATTTTCCATCCTTTGGGCAAGTGAAGTTGCAGCTTCCTCCCGTGGGGCAGGTAAGATTACATTGGGCAGTTCCCGTACAGGTACAGTCTTTTCCCGCCACACAGGCTGCAGGTTTGGCAGAGTCCCCATCACAATAGGTGAGAACCAGGGGTGCTAATACTAAAAAAAAGAGCGAACCAAGGGTTGTCAATTTCATATCAAGGTCTCCTTATAAACATTATATTTGAAGGTTATGATATGAATATGATGGAGGAATTTTAATGCTTTGTCAATTTGTTAGAAAGAGGGAGTGCCTTGAATTAAGTGGGCTAGAATCTATCAAGATGGACAGGGCTTTTTTCTTAATAAGGCTTTGTTTTTTCGGTTGAGTGCAAACTCGACACCGCTTATAAATGATTCTATATCAATACGATCCTTGTTTTGGAAATTGCATAGGTTCGAATGAATAGCAATGGCCGCTTCTCTGGTATTTTGTGATTTACTAAGTAAACAGTTTAATTTCACAGAATACTCTTCACCTTTCAATTGAGCCATTTCTACTGACATTTGACCGATGATGTAACTTTCTTTTTGGGTGCGATTCATCTTACTAGCCATATGGATCCTCCTTGCGATCCGGGCACTCCAATAAATCCTTGAAATTAAAGATTTATTGCACTGTCCGTGTTGTTTGTATGTCTCCCCTATCGGGATATTTGGCAGGAACTTAAGAAAAAGCGAATTTACTTGTAAAAACGGGTGGTTGTGGAGGTCTAAACATCAGGCCTTCTTGGAGCCACCAGTCGATCCACTAACCAGACCCTAATTAAAGTTTCACGCGAAACATCTCTTCTTTTAGCCTCTTTATCGACTGCTTCAATTAGCCAAGTCGGTAAATTTATTGTGACTTCTTGTTGATTATCCAATTCTTCTTTGTTAATTCGACCCATTTTTTACTCCTCCTTATATCCGGGTATACGGATATTACAAACCTATAGTATAATAGTCACACTAAAGCCTTTTCAAGAGATATTATTTAAGGAATTCAAAATGTCGCGGATCAAGGATCTTTTTTTCAAAGAAGCGGTGATTGAAAATCGTTCAGTTAATAGCACCGATTTGAATAAATTCTTAGAATATATCAACAAGATAGGTGATGAAGGAAGCCAATTTGATGCCAAAGATGTGGGTAAGATCATTGACAATAAAGGACGTTTTAGCCTCGATCGGGTTCGCAATGAATTGGCTAAACATGTATCCGCTTTTGCAAATACTTCTGGTGGGTTACTTGCGATCGGTATAAAAGAAGAACGCTATGGTGATCCTAAATTTAGTTTAAATAATTTTGATCTGGGTCAAATCAATCTTCAGCATTTGCAAAGGGCACTGGCAACTTGTGTAGAGCCCAAAACAGAGTTTAGTATTGAATTGGTTGAAATGGATCATGAATCTGAGAAACCTCTGGGGATCATGCTTATTTTTATCGAACAGAGTTTAACCCCTCCTCATCAAGTGGTGAATAATAGATCTTATTACTTTCGACATGGAGAATCGAGCAATCCTGCCCCTCATTCCTTGGTCAGTGCTCTTTTCCGATATCGTAAGTCACCTGATCTATCAATTGATGTCATTAAGGTAAGGAGCCCTTCTCAGCTTAGAGTTTTAATTAAGAATAAAGGAAATGCTCCTGCACTTCATACTCATATATTGATAAATATTTTTCCTGCTCTTATTAAGGGCAATCAGGTTCTTTTGAATAAGAAAATAATTGAGAAATCCACTGATGGATTATGGAATATAAAAGAGTTCATTGGCAGTCATCGACAGAATTTTATGAAATTTCGTTTTCGGGCAAAACCAGGTCAAATAGTTCTGCCTGGTGTGAATGAAATATTATTTGCCCTTCCATTTAGCTCTTTTGAGGGAGCTAAAATGCACGTGGAACTCTATTGTGATGGATTTGAGGGGAGTCAGGAATTTTCTTTATATTGATTATGTTTGAAATTGAAGGGGCTTGTCAAAACTACAATGGTATTCTATTCTAGAAATATGAGAGCATTTTTTAAGACAGTTTTTATTCTATTCGGAGTTCTACTTTATTTTTTTCATCTTGAATTAAATGCTGAAATGAATGCCGAACTGTTAGAGAAAATATTGGGAAGGGCGGTAGAAACACCCAAAGAGACCCGTAATAAAAAAAGTAATGTGGTTGACCCTGAGCTTTCATTTTCAGCCTCCTACCATCAGGAGTCTGGCAAGTTGACTCTTTTGGGAAAAAACTACAACCTCCATGGTTTAAACACAGGCCGTATTGATGCGGGGGTCTATTTTAATAATCTTCTGCGAGAATCTACCACTGGTCGGATCTATGATTTTGATGTAGGGGTTTTCCTATTTTATCAAAGCAAAACTCTCTCCTCTGTTTTGTTTAAATCAGGTAATGTAAGTAAAGGTGAGGTGTTAAAAACGGAGGGGGTCTATAAATCTTCAATATTGAGTAGTCAGGGCTTAGATGCCAAATTCCGTATGATGGGAAGCGACTCCCAAGACTTTGAAATGACTTTGAAGCTGCATGTTGAATTTAACTTGGAGAAGTTAGCTTATACTAACGCTCAAGGTGATGAGGATTACTATTTAGAGAAATATTCCGCCTATGGACCGGGGGCAGAATTGACCCTCTATTTCTTACCCTTTATTGGAGTGACAGGTCACTTTAACTATCTCTATTCTTTGCCTGCCTATGGAGGGGATAATGCCCTTTTAAAAAGTTCGTTTTCCGGGACAAAGCCAACTATTACACAATATTACACCTATAAGGGAGAGGCTTTTATAGAATTTGCCAACATTCGGCTCTATGGAGGTCAACACTATCGTTATAAAATTTTGAAGAATCACCAATTTCATTTTTCAAATGTGACAATATCCTCCTATTACGGGGGGTTATCACTCTTTTTTCATCTCTAAAGCTTAGATACCTTTCATTTAACGGCTAGCTCATATTTGGATTCCTTGGTTATCAATGGTTTACAGAGGGGCGAATTAAAAATCCTCAAGGAAAAATCCAACCCTCCGAATCTTTAATATAGATCTTGGATCCTCAGAACTTTTTGAAAGAAAGGCGGCAATCATTGCACACCAAAGAC
>CAYFLR010000051.1:0-19852 GCA_964343805.1 uncultured bacterium
CTCCATGAATACAGGCAGTGGAAGTAGCACTGTTACAGGCTGTATTGGCCTGTCCATACCAATCACCATTGCCATTATAATCCACATAATCATTCCAATCCCCATTGCCGGAATAGATTTCAGCTAGTGTCACACTTGCATATGTTCCTGTTACGCTTATAGCCCTAGAAGCCGTCTGCCCAGCAGCTACACCATTATGATAGGTCACTTCTAAGGTATCCGTATGAGTATCTACGCCTAAGGATGAAAACTGTAAAGTAACAGAACAACTGGCACCAGCAGCTAAAGTGGTAGCTCCTCCACAAGCAGAGCCCACTACACTCAGTGTTGAATCAGAGAGAGCGGTAAATGATAGAGCAGTTGCCCCGGTATAACCTGAGTTTGTAAGTGTAAACGTAAACTGTGAGGAGGATAAATAAGCCACATTGGAGGCTTGAGTTGGATTGTTGAAGGCTAAGGAAGCAGCTGCGATGGTTATGGTAACTGTTGCAGTATCTGTTGCTCCCTTACCATCACTCACGGTGTAGGTAAAAGTATCCACTCCTGTGTAGTTATTTTTTGGGGTATAGGTTAAAGTCCCATCTCCATTATTAACTACGGTTCCGTTGGAGGGATCTGTCACTGCTGATATAGTGAGTGTATCACTATCTGCATCAGTGTCATTGGTGAGCACACTGCGGGCGACGCCTACGTTGACAGCTTGGGTATAGGAATCATTTACTGCGTTAGGAGTACTGTTATTATCCGTATTGCTGTTGTTATTAGTATTACTAGTGGTACTAGTGTTATTGTTATTTGAAGAGGTTGTGGTGGTAGTGCTCGCAGGAGTAGAAGTTGGGATGGTGGTGGCACTCGAAGGAGTACTGGTGGTAGTAGTAGATGATGATGAATCATTATCGTTGTTGGTCGCATCCATATCCCACGCAGAAGATCTGGTACAAGCCAAAATCATCATTGAAAAAACCAAGCTGAATATAAGCAGCTTATCCATTTGGGGCAAACCTCTCCACCGCAATTAAACTCATTCTTCTCCTATTACTTTACAATCGGTCGAAAAGTTCAAAAAATTAAATTTTGGAGGGTACATAATACATAAGTAATGATAACTGGCTGAAAGTAGGTCTGAAAAAATTAGGATTTTTTGATCTAACAAGCTGTTTTATGGATTATTTTTTTGCAACCAACCGGCAAAAAAGATAAAATTAAGGCTTAACTACTCAAAAAGCAGAGGATTTATGCGCCCTTTATTATTTTTAATCCTTTTTTGTTTCTTAAATTTGCCCCTCCTCTCATCGCTGTCTCCCTTACTTGCCCAAGCAAGAGCTAAAACTACCTCCACCAGCAAGAAAAAAGCAGTAGCCAAGAGAAAGCCTGCTGGCAAAAACTGGAAAGAGCACTACCGCAAGAAGCAAAGAAGGAAAGCGCGAAAACCGAGAAACTCTAATGCTAAACCTGGCTCGAAAGCACCAGCAACCAAAACCACATCCAAAGCCCCTCCCCCCATTAAATTAGATAAACAACCTAATTTTTTTGAATCTAAGTATTTTGGCGTCCAAGTGGGAGCCTTTTGGGGAACATTCCTAAATGAAAGTTATGTATTTATGGAGCTCAACTCAGTTTTCACTTTACCCCCACGCTTGCCGCCTTTACAAATTTTGGTTGGGTGCAATCTGAGGATAATGCCGATAAAAAAGCCCTAGCTGAACTAAATAAAAAACTAGGAAATAATTCAGGTATCACTAACCTAGAGCCTAAACTGAACTATATTAGCCTTTATGCAGATTTAACCGCAGCTTATGTGCCTATGCGAGGCAAATTGGATGTCATGTTTAACAATAAGCTTCACTTTGAACTATTTCTTTTAGGTGGAGTGAGTTTATTAAAGACCGATCAAGATGACAAATATGCCATCACCTGGGGACTAGGAGAGAACATCTATTTTAACTCCACCTATTCTATTCGCCTAGACTACATAACTCGAATGTTCCAAGAGAAAAAAGGAATGTCCGAAGTTGAAGTCACCAGAAATCTCATGTCTTTTAGCCTGGCACTCAACTATTTTTTCTAATTTTATCCGCCTAACATTCTAGCAAAATTCACTTTTCTTTATTTAGAACTAAACTTTCAGGCCTAACTGACCGAAAGGTATATCGAATAAGTAAAGGTGGATAATAACATGAAGTATAAACACCCTATATTGGTCATAATGACAGTTCTAATCTTACAAAACACCTCTCTCTTTGCTCAAAAAGGAAGCGGAGTGGGGGGCGGACCTTCATTTAAGTACGCCACATCCAGCTTGGCGAAAGTTATTAATACGAATGTCAATAAACAGTTTGCAGACTCAGAGCCTCCGACCTTTAATGAACAATTTATGCTTTTTAATGGAGGAGAAGGCTATATAAACAATAAGGGTGTAAGCTTTGGAGGAGCTGGATGGTCAGGATCTACCGAACAGACCAGCAATGGAAATAAAGTCACCTACCGTCTTAATTATGGAGGGTTTATCTTTGGTTATGAGTTTGTAAGCTCTACCCTCTTTGGCCTCAGTGTGAGTAATATGATTGGCTACGGTACTTATGAGTATAATAGGTACAATTCTATTAACACAACCAGTACCAGTGCGACCTATTTTCATATTAAGGGAGACCTCTTCCTTTTTGAACCCAACTTTATGGTGAGATTAAATATGACCTCCTTTTTTGGCTTTGGTCTTGTTGGATCCTACCTCTGGGCCACCCATACTTCCGTCTATCAAGAGGGAAAAGGACCCAATAGTAAATTGTTAGAAACGAGTAAATTAGCAGGAATTGCCCCTTCACATCCGGCATTCAGAATAGTAATTTTTCTAGGAAAGTACTAAGAGTCTGGTATACTATTTAAGCTAAATAGGTGAAGGTAAAATTAATATATGAGGAAAAAATGAGCCACGGCCCCAGCGAAGATGAAGAAGGAATCATTGGGGGAATCAATGTCACTCCTTTGGTAGATATCACTTTAGTATTATTAATAATTTTTATGGTGACGGCAAATTACATTGCCCAGAAATCCATCCAAGTTCAACTACCCAAAGCAGCTTCAGCAGATGTCACTAAAGGGAAAAATGACTTCTTGATTGTTCTTACTAAAAAAGGACAGATTTTTCTTAATGGAAAGATCTCTGATAGAGACCATATTAAAGAATTTATTGATAACAAAAGTACTAATAAAAAATCTTTACAAGCTATTATTAGTGCTGATGAGGGTGCACGACATGGAGAAGTCGTTTCCATTATAGACTTTATTCGTAAGAATGGAGTAGAAAACTTTGCCATTAGCGTTGAAACAGATGTAGTGAAAATTCCACCTCCAACGCGAAATGATAAGGACAGTGCAAAGCCAACCCCGTAGAACTAAACGTCTTTCGGGACAATAATTAGGAGATGGGCTATGCCAAACAAACTGTTTTCAATTATTACCGCGATCTGCTGGTTTTCTCTCATTACCATGACAGGATGTGACAACACTCCTACCAAAAATTCTCGCATCCTCTCAAAACCTAAGACAACTCAAAATAATAATACTAATCTTAGCTCACCCTTGGATGATCCAAACACCCTAGGTAGACAAAGCAATTTAAAAACTATCCACGGGACAAATATTGATGGCGTTCACTCTTCCAAAGGATGGAAAGGGTCTCTGCCTATTCGATTTAAGTTTGGTCCCAACGTACCAGATAATTTAAAATATCAATTTGAACTTGCCATGCAAACCTGGGAGTCTGCAGTTTGCCTTAGCGGCAGGATATTTATTCCTTATAAAGAGGATGAAAAGTCAACTGATGCATCATTAGAATCTCCAGATGACCTTTACAATACACTCAATGACCAAATAATGGGGCTTTACTTTGATTATAATTGGGAAGAAACTACAAATAAAGGCTCAACCGTATTAGCTACAACGGTTTGGGAGAATGATCCCAGTGATAAGGAGCGTATTTCTAAGGCTGATATTCGCTTCAATGCTCAGCTATACAGTTTTATGGATACAAAGAACCAAAGTAATAAACCCGGCACTGGAAAAGATGATTCCGTCTATGTGGATATCCAGTCTCTTGCGCTCCATGAAATTGGGCACTTACTTGGACTCCAACACATATCATATGAAGAAGATAAACTATCCGTGATGAATCCCAAAATGGAAACAGGGTTTAATAAGACCAAAAGAGTCCTTTCGCCCAAAGATGTGGAACGGATCAAGGCCCTTTACTACAATGTCACGATTAATGATGGAAGAGCCTGTAACCCCAAAGCAGAGGTTAAATCACGGATTAAGGAACTCTATAAAGACACAGCCACTTCCAATTAAGCTAATCAATTATAAACCTCAGACATCACCAATATATTTAACTATATTAGGATTCCTTTTCCGGAACTTTGTAGTCCTCATCCACCCATTTGCCTAAATCAATTAACTGACATCTCTTGCTGCAAAATGGACGGAAAGGATTCTCATGCCACCCAGTTTTCGTTTTACAAATAGGACACAATAGTTTTGATTTCATAACCTCCCCACTTTACCCATTTTTGTCTAATTTTTAGACAGTTTGTCAATCTTTTATACAATTATTACTAAAGTGTCACTTCCCTTTTCACTTGGGTCATTTTTAAACCTAATAATAACCTTTTGTTTTAACTTGATTAATAGAAAAAAAGAATATATAAGGAAAATTTTCTTTCCTGGCATTGCTCTTGCTTATATGGTTAGTGACGGCTCAATGGAAAATGAGTCTTCAGAATTGAAATTATAGGGATGATGAAGAATCAACATAAACCCTTAAACAGAGAGGGAGGACATATGAAGACTCAGTCGAATATTATCAGCCTTTTCAAAGCAAGGTCGCCAAAAGCCCCACCAGACTTACCTGAGGTACCAAAGGTAGAAAAAGAACAGTCTGATGTTGGCCAAGAGGCCCGAATTAAAAGACTGTTTACCGAAGTTATGTCAAAAAATTCTGCTTCAGCTGATAAAGTAGCTAAAGCACGCAAAGCCAATAATCAGAGTGTGTTACGGAAGTACAAGATTAAATAGAGAAGAGTTTTATTTAATTAACCGTGCCACATTTTTTGGAGGGCAATATGTACCAAGGTGAGGGACCACTAGATAGAAATGTTCTTTCTTTAGATGCTTTTAGAAGAAAGAAGACTTTAGATGAAGTTCAACATGTGCCAAAGGCTCATTACCAAAGTCATTTGCAGGATGCAGAGACCGAGGAAGCCTTACAGTCAAGTAATTCATCTAAGCAAGTTTTGGAAAGAATGGAAAGAATTAGAACAACCATTCGTAAGATTAACCAAGTCATGGATGAACTTAAACAAATGTCCAAAAAGGACTACAGCTAAAAAAAAGATTTCACTTATTAAGCACAATTATTAGAGGAACAAGCGCTTAATAATCTTTGAAAAATTTAAAAGGCAGGGTCAGTGAAGACCTTGCCTTTTTTTTGGTTGACAAAACCTCTTTTAATACCTAGTAATTCCCTTCATGATGATCATTCTGTTTAATCTAAAGAAGGAATTACTATGACCAATCAACAACCGGCCATAAAACCACCCTCTCCTTATGCAATGGGGGGAATAGCACTTGTTTTTGTATTACTGTTCGCAGTCATGTCTAGTTACTACACCATCAACCCTGAAGAAGCTGGAGTTCTTCTTCGTTTTGGAAAATATGTAGACACCACTGGACCCGGTCTCCACTTTAAGCTCCCTCTCGGAATTGACCGAGTTATCAAAGTGCAGTACACCACAATTAGAAAAGCTGAATTTGGCTATCGTACTTTGAGAGCTGGAATCAATACCTCCTATTCCAAAGAGGGATACCAATATGAGTCTCATATGCTCACCGGAGATCTAAACGTAGCTGAAGTCTCCTGGAGTGTGCAGTACAAAGTATCTGATCCGTATAAGTTTTTATTTAAACTGCGTAATGTAGAAAAAACTATTAGAGATATCACCGAATCAACCATGAGAATGGTGGTGGGAGACCATAGTGTCACTGATATGATCACCAGTGGAAGATCAATTGCAGCGGATAAAGTAAAAGTTATTATCCAACAAACTTTCAATGAGTATGATTTTGGTGTAACGGTGACTAATGTCATTCTAAAAGATGTGGATCCACCCAAAAAAGTACGAGCCTCTTTCAATATGGTGAACGAGGCTATTCAAGAGCAGGATCAACTTATCAACGAAGGTTGGCAGCAATATAACAAAGTTATTCCAATGGCCAAAGGTAAGGCAAAGAAAGTTGTTCAAGAGGCAGAAGGTTACGCCATTGAACGTGTGAACAATGCCTATGGTGAAACCAACCGCTTTTTAGAGATTTATAAGGCGTATAAAAATGCACCCAAAATTACAGCACAGCGACTTTATCTAGAAAATATCAGCAGCACCTTTGAAAAAGTAGACAAACTCTATGTGGTTGACCCTCAAGTCAAAACCATTGTTCCCTACTTACAAATGAACCCTGGCGTAGTAGGAGGAAAATAAGATGAAATTATTACCCACAAGTATGATAACTTTAGTTGTTCTTTACATAGCAGTCAGCTCATCCACCTTTATCATCAATGAATATCAGCAAGCGCTCTTACTCCAATTTGGTAAACCCGTAGGTGGACCTATTAGGGATGCAGGTCTTCATTTTAAATTGCCGATCGTCCAAGTGGTCAAATATTTTGATAAACGAATTTTGGAATGGGATGGAGAACCCAACCAAGTTCCCACCAAAGATAAAAAATATATCCGAATTGACACCACCGCTAGATGGCAAATAGTAGATGTTCTCAAATTCTATCAAACAGTAAGAAATGAAACAGGAGCCCAATCTCGTTTGGACGATGTTATCGATGGAGAAACCCGAAATGCCATTGCTAAATATAACTTGGTAGAATCCGTTAGAAATAGTAACGACATTATGGAAAAGCAGGTGGACTCAAAAGCCACAACAGTCCTTGGAAAACAAACAGAAACTAAAATAGAGGCCATCGCCTATGGTAGAGAGCACCTCTCACAAGAGATCTTTAACAAAGCTAACAAAACGGTAAAACAATATGGTATCGAACTCATTGATATTAAAATAAAACGAGTTAACTATGAATCTACCGTAAGGCAAAAAGTTTATGAAAGAATGATCTCAGAAAGAACCAGGATAGCCCAACAGTTCAAATCCACCGGTTTAGGTGCAAAATCAGAAATTTTGGGTAAAATGGATCGAGAGTTAAAGAGAATCGAATCAGAAGCTTATAGAAAAGCCGAAGAAATTAAAGGTTCCGCAGATGCCAAAGCAGCAAAGATTTACGCCGATGCCTACAATAACAACCATGAATTTTATACCTTTTTAAAGACTCTAGAGACTGCCAAGTCTCTCATCCGTAAAGATACGACGCTTTTTCTGTCTACCGATGCAAGTTATTTAAAACTTCTTAAAAAAATGGAACCATAAAAGAACATTTCTCTTGCAAACGAAAAATGAAACGGTATAATTATAAATAGTTAGGGATGAAAACCTAACGAGATGTCTGGGATGTCGTCAAGTGGTAAGACACAAGATTTTGATTCTTGCATTCGGAGGTTCGAGTCCTCCCATCCCAGCCATCTAAAAACCCTTCTTGCACCAGCAAGGAGGGTTTTTTTGTGGGTGGGATGAAAGCACTGGTTTACTTGAGGTGTCGAGTCCGACGGGGGCGCCTAGCCCATCCCAGCCAGGCTCTTCCCCAATTAAAGGGGCAGCCTCGCCGGCCGCAAGATTCTGCTCCTAATTTCGTATGGTAAATACACCGTTTACCACCGCGCCGGTTGTTGACCACTTAAAAATTCACTTCTATCAATAGGTTAGTAGAAATAGTTTGTCCCTTTCTCATCTCATCAGGGATATCCTCTCCCTCTGGGATCATAAAATTATCCTCATTCAGAGATTCACTGACCATCTTTAAAGTACCATATTTTTCATGAAACCAATGTTTAATCTTTATATCTGCTTTGATTTTTGCTCCATCAGCTCCCACCTCTCCCCCAGAATCACTTTCGGAATATTTACATTGATAGGTCCCGGCAGGAACAGTGACCTGTTCATCACGCACTTCAACATCTATTTGATCCATCGTCATTCCCGGTGAATTCAAACCGTTTTGCGCCCAGCCTTTAAATTTCTTACAATTGGCGATGACCTCTGACTCTTTGTATTCTACAACCTCTGTGACAGGCTCTTTTTTTTCAGGGGCTTGGATAATACCTAAAGCTTGGTAGGCGTTCAGAGTATTTTGATCTGCCAGCATACCTAAAGGATTGCTATTATTATCTTCGGTTATGGTCTCCTCTTTGAAATAATCGTCCCCCACCTCTAAAATAGTGTAAGTTGTGGTAAAGCTGATAGTAGCCACCCACTGCCCTTGCAGAGCACTGTACATTTTTGTTTCATATTTGTAGGTCTTCTTCTGCCCTACCTCTTTGCCCTTAACAAAATTAACCCAAGCCAATCCGCAATCCACTGTCTGTTGGTCAGGATCAGGGGTGATAGGCTTTGTGGTATTTTTTAAGATTGTTTTTTCATCATGGGGATTGACCTTTTGGGCTATCTCATCCTCTGTTTTTTCGGGTTGATTAGTACCTCCAAGTCGACTTTGGGAGCCCTTCTGACCAGAGGCATCTGGGGTAGAGTTTGGTTTCTGTAAGGTTTGGGGTCCACTCTTTACGCTGGATGGCCGCATTATTTTTCGATTATCTCCACAATTTTGATAAAGCGTTAAAAAAAGAGTGAGAAATAGGATAGAGCCATTCATCACCCATGTACGTTTAGACATAGTCACCTCATTGCATTTCCAATCTTAATTATGTACCGCTCATCGTCAAAATCTAGGAATAACTCCAATTTGAAAAGTTAAAGTTAAAATATTAGATAGTTAGACAAATCGAATATAATTAGAAAAACTGTTAGAATTGTGGAATTACTTAATGGAAATTCTAGACTTTGCATGTTCAAGGTCTTCCCCTAAGCACCATTCAACCACTGGTAATCATTATATTATTTTGATTAATTTAAGATTCCAAAAAGGTGTTCGATCTAAATGATTACCCCCCTTTTTATTGCATCAATCTATGCACTGGAGTCTTCTATGAGAGCATCATTACCCTCAATAAACCCTTTACTCGAAAAAAACACTTGGATAATAACAGTTATTCTCATGTCTATCATGTGGATGAGCTGCTCCAATAAAGAAGATGAACTCTCCATCACAGCCAACCCTGAATCTGGTAGCTATACTGGCAGTATAAACGTCACCCTCACCCCTTCCATTGGAGGCAGCACTATTTACTACACCACGGATGGAACCACACCCACTCGAG
Organism: uncultured bacterium; assembly: GCA_964343805.1. Classification (GTDB taxonomy): domain Bacteria; phylum Bdellovibrionota_B; class Oligoflexia; order CAYFLR01; family CAYFLR01; genus CAYFLR01. Next base: position 9,384 of record CAYFLR010000051.1, read on the forward strand.
AGTCAAATGTATACAGTGAGCCAGTCCGTATTACACATAGTATGGCACTCAAGTTTTTTGGTATCGCTCCAGTAAAAAGTAAAGGTTCTTTTACAGAGGGTCTTTCGAATACTTTTGGCGGAGAGGTAGAAACAGAAAACGTAAGTGAAGAGTATTCTGAGCAGTACATAATAGGATATTCATCAAGCGGTAGCAGTTCTTCAAGCAGTGGCACAGCAGCCACTTACAACCCTAAAAAAAGAGATTACAACTGCCCTTCAATCCCAGCTCTTAAAGCTAGGAAAATGGAAAATAGTCTCCTCAAAAATGGTTACTTAACTGACTTAGAAAACTGGGAGCAACAAGAGTGCTCTTATGAATACCAACAACAAGATTGGTGGAACAAGCAGAACTACACTGAAGAGACAACCTGTGAGATGGAAGAAGGAGAAGGATATGTTTCTTGGGAAAGAAGTAGCAACCTCTGGGGAAATGATCAACTCTCTATTTCCCAAGAGATCAATGAAGATATATCTGACTTTGAAACTCTAGTTCTGTCAATGGATGTTTGGATCTGTATCCATAATCAGACCAATCCAGATTGGGGAACAGACAAAACAGGAACCATGCCTATCAAAGTTAACTTGGAATATGAAGATGAATACGGGAACAAAGAAAACTGGATTCATGGTTTTATGTACGATGTTCATTTAGAATCCAAGTTGAAAAACGTTACCACCGTAACCAAATTAAAATGGAATCACATTGCACTCGATGTTTTAAATAATGAAAACCGAAAAGATCCGCTGGGAACGAAAGTATTAACCAAGCCAGTGAAAGTAACCAAGTTGTCCATTTTAGGAGCGGGGCAGGACTTTATTGCAGCCATCGGTAATATCAGGTTAAGAGATAATGCTGATGATGTAGCAAAAGAGGAAAGTGATTTTGTGGAAAACAGCAATAGTAATAATTCCAGTACCACTAATAGCAGTACCGAAATTAGCGCATCCCTGCGCCTAAGTATTCAGGCTCTTCTGGATACTGGTACCAGCCACCAGCAAATAGCTGCTGAATTGGATATTGATCTATCCATTGTTGAGCAAGTGGCTGATGAATAAGAAAATGCGACATTAACGATGTCTCTCAAAGTCGGCATGTAGATTAATAAAACCGGAAAGACCATGCTCTGATTGTCCCAGACCAGCAGCTAGATTTCCTTGAGCAAAATCTTTTAAGGAAAGCCAATCCTTTTGATTGTGACTGAATAAAATTTTTGATCGAGTGGCTTTGATGAAAAAGGTTTTCTGAGCTCTTATATAAAAAACAGCAGTATCATCCATCTTAAAAATATCGCCTGACACGTCTATTTCAATAGGAATACGAGCTCCTGCAGGCACGGTTAAGATTTCCCCTTTTGTCACATGATCTGCTGCTTCATATCTAATCAGATCCTTCCCGGTAGTATTAATTATACCTTTTATAGACCAGTCTGAAAAAATAGGGGCAGCCGACAAGGAGGCTGACAATAAAAATAAAAGAGTAAGTCCAAGTAGCAAATTTCTTTTAAACATAATATTCCTCTTAAAAATTAGAAAACGCAAACAAATCTGTTAAGTTGGAATCTAACAAAAAAAGGTTAATACAGAATTAGAAGAGAATTAAAAAATTCTAATGCTAAATAATCCCGCAGATTAAGTTACTTCCAACTTGTCTTCAGACAAAAAATAGGTTGTACTCCTGGTTATGAATCCCAATTCACCTATTAAATATGATTTTTCTCTTAAAAACCTCGATTGGAAACAATTACAAGAGCTGTACCGTCTTGTTAATGTTGATAAAAGAGATCTAGCTAAGCTACAAAGATCCTTTAAAAATAGCGCTGTCACCTGCATTGCATATAAAAAAAGTACAATCGTGGGTGTGGGTCGAGCCACTTCAGATGGAGAGCACTACGGAGCCATCTTTGATTTGGCAGTCCATCCTCAATTTCAAAAGCAAGGTTTAGGTAGGAAGATCATGATTCAACTAGAAAAAAAACTAGAAAATCACACCATCCTGCTCACCTCAAATCTAGAAAATGAAGAGTTTTATCGCAAGCTCGGTTATAAGAAGCACAAAAGAGTGCTGGCCAAACCCCCATCTTCTCCCATAAGGGGAGCCCGAAAGTTTATTGAAGAACGTATTTAGCAGCTCTCACCCCCATTATTTTAAAAAGTTCTAAAGTTTCAATTTCAAATGCCGATAAGAGGGCCACCAGGGTGGTAATTTTAAATTTTAGGGGGAACTCACGTTGAAGCTCTCAGATCTGCTTTTTATAATAGCTGCGCTTTATATAATCTTTCTGCTCGTTAGTTGTGGAAAAAACTCAACCCAGACGAAAAACCTTGATTACGAGGCAACCCTCCTCAGCGACTATGAAAAAACCCGGCGAGGAATCTTGTTTCTAAACTGGGAGATCCCTACTTCCACCAATTCAACCTTCCAATTAGTCAATAATGAAGAACTTGAGGCAGAGCTTTCGGATTGCCTTCAGGCACCAGAATCTTTAACCTGCCTGGAGTTTAAAAAGAGAAAAGCTTTGGAGTGTCAATTTAAATTTAATCTCATGCAGAATTATGACGATGAATGTCGGTACCTCTTCATGCTTCACCTGGAAAGCCTTGGATTCATACGACCAACACCCACAGATGAACAAACCAAGCTGGCCACCAGTGTGGAAGAGGTCCCGATTGAAGAAAGATTAACCTTTTGGAAAACCGAAAGAACAATCACCCAAGAAAATAAACAAAATACCATTATAGGTCTTCCCAACAATCAGCACTTCACTTTTAAAATTATTGACTACCAAATAGAAGATCCTATCTTAAAAGAAAAAATCCCTAAGGCTTTAGAGCAACTGGAAAGTACCTTGGCATCTCCTCGCTTTTATCAAGGCATCAGCGAAATTCCCTTTACCGATATTTCCTGTCGAAGCCTTCTTTTAAAAGAAAATATAACCAGTTCAAAAGAGTTGGCAGCCTTTATAGCAAAGACTCATGTGGAAGTAAGTATCCGAGATTATGAAGCGACTCTAGATGTCACTGTAGCTAGCCGCTCGGGAAATCTGATTCAACTCAATAAAAACCGAAACAGGCGGAGCATTTCCGCTTGGACCGGAACTTTAATGCACGAGATGTTGCATGTGGCCAACTTTGATCATTGTTGGCAGAACAGTATTCGCAGGCATCCAAAAATTAAAAAATCCATTCCCTATCGGAGTGGGGATATTATGTCTGTATGTAGTGAAGACAGCACCGCCTTTGCTTTAGTTCCTACAAAAGAAAAAAAAGAACTAAAAAAGACACGGAAATAGCCTATTTCATCAGTGATCACATTGTCATTCATCAAACCCTTACTAAAGACAAATGCCAGGGAAAGGTTCCCATAATTACTGCTGAAAGTTATAAAGGGGCTTCTATCCCTACATATTATATTCAAGAAGCAAACCAAAACGGCTTAGCCATCAGTGACATTTTTAATGGAACCTTTAAACAGGGATCCTCATTAAACTATACCCTGAAAAGAGTTCACTACGATCAAGTGAAAGAGTTGGGGTTTTCAGATCAGGTTTTCACCCCTCTCGCTTTTCTTCCCGCGTCGCACTCTCCCCTCTTTTCCTTTAACTATGAAGCAAGCGGTGAAGAGGATGTAAAAATTACAAATGGTCTCATGGCATCCCACCAATTCGATCCTCAACCCTATACCAAACTCATCCCCGCCACTTCACATTTAAAAGGATCTCTTTTCAATTCTCCACAAGGAGAAGATCATAGAGGAGGACTCATTGGCTTGGGATTTAATTTATTTAACAAAGATAACGCTCTCAATATTTCCGCAGACTTTGCCTTAAGAAAAATCCTTACGGATTTAGAGAACCACGGGATGCCTGAAGTGGCAAGAGAAATTGCCCAAAATCAATGTCAAATTTGGCAAGAATTAGATCTCCCTAAAGTCTGTTCACTGGCTATTGTTGCTGATAAATATTGTGATATTGATTTAAGAGAAGAAAGAGAGGATGAAACATATCTTTGCAATGGAGTGAAAGCTCAGCCCACTCCCCTCGATGAGTACTTAGTAAATTTGGAAAACAATCGATTGTATGGATCTGTCCCAGGTGGTTGTTCGATTCATAGTTCAGACGGAGCCTCCATAAACAACATAACCTTTTTTCTCTTATTAGTATTCCCTGTCGTGGTTTTTCTCCGACGAATAAAAAAGAGATTATGGGTTCTGCTCTTTTTGCTATCCTCTTGTGGAGCACCAAATAACCCCTCTCATGATTCAGTGAATACTTTACCAGTCAGCCCTCTTCAAGCAACTGCAGAACCTATCAACACCAGCTACCAAATCACTCGCACAACCACAGAGGTTCTAGATGGGACCTGGATCAACTCCTGTATGCCGCTTGTGGGTGAAGAGGATGAAGAGACCCTCTATTACCTTCGAATTCATTTTCACTTTCAAGCTCACCGAGAAAACAGTGGGAGCTATGAGTTAGAATTGATTAAATATGAAGACAAAGAATGTCACAACCAAGTTAAGACAGAAAACTCTAAAGGAAGTTATCAGCTGAACCAAGTTCAAGATCAGCTCTATCACTTGAAAATCTATGAAATTGAAACGCCTCACCCTCTTAAATCCAGCAGCAGCCCAATGAAAGTTAGAACCTTTGCCTTTAAAGGGGGGCAAGATGTCCAACTAACCCTGTTCGATCAAGAGAGTTCCCTCGAAATACCACTGTCACGAGATAGATCAGTTCATTATTAAGTATTTAATTAACTATGAAAAGGTGTATAATGGGCCAAACATTTTTATTTATGGATATAAATGGATGGATTCAACATTTACCAGAGCTTTTCGTCTCTCACTAACCAATATCCAAAACTCTTATATTAAATGGATCATCCTTTTTGGCGTACTCATCACCCTGAGCATAGCCCAATTGAACAATAAACTCTTTTTTCATACCTCGGTAGAAATTTTAAGTGTTCTGCTTGGCTATACTATTTTACTCTTAGTCTTTTCCATCCCCCAAGTAGCAGCTAAGCCTTTTTTTCGTCTCACTGCTTATGGTTATTTTTGGGTTTCCAATTTAGATCTCCTCCATGCACTCACTTTTGAAGGTATGGGTATTTTTCAAAATGGAACCACCAATGTTTCAGTGCAATTTTGGATAGTGGCTCGGTTTTTAGAGACTTTAACCTTACTAGGTGGTGGCTTCCTCCTCTATAGCCAGCAATTCACTAAAAAACAGATTGATCAGGTTTTCTGGCTGTTCTTTGCTATCTTTGGACTGGGCTCTGTTTCTATCTATTTTTTCTCCTTTTTCCCCACTGTTTTTATCCCTGGCTCGGGGCTCACTTCCTTTAAGATAGGTACCGAGCTACTTCTTTGTGCCGTTTTGGTATTTACCATAGAGTTCTATCGAAGAGCAGATGATAAAAGCATTAAGAAAAACATTATTATTGCGATCTGTTTTACTATTGCTGCAGAACTCTTATTCACCCTTTATCATGGCCCCAAGGCTTTTGCCGTTCAAGCAGGTCATTTTCTAAAACTCGTGTCTATCTACTTTATATATCAAGCCCTAGTTCAAGAGGGGATTCTCAATAAAATTAACTCCCTTACAAAAATAGCAGAAGCCAGCGAAAATAAACTGGATAAACTCATTTCAGAAGCTGGAGATATGATCTTTTCCACTGACAAAGAAGGAAACATCTTAGATGTGAATTACAAAGTCACTTCTTCCACAAAGCTAGAGACACCACAAATTTTAGGTCAATCCATTTTTAGCTTTTTGAATCTGAGTAGCGAGCAACAAAACTCATTTATGAATAGTTCCCATTTAAACACTCCCATAAAAACACAGTTTGCCACCAACTCTGGCAATATATCGGTGTCCTTAAATCTTATTGAGAATCGGACGGAAGATCTTGAAACTCAGTTTTACTTTATCCTGCGGGATATTACCTCTCAAGTGCTCGCTGAAAACCACACCCACATCCTTTTAGCAAGGCAGAAAGTCATCAATCGGATTCTCAACAAAACCTTAGAAGAAGCTCCTTTGAACAAATTGTTTGAAGATATTTTGGATATATTCACCCATTCTCATCTTCCACAATTTCTTCCTCAGGCTTCTATATATCTAGTAGATGAAGAAGAGAAATACCTCAAACTAGCTTGCTGTCGGTTTACCTCAGAGTTTCAACAACCAGAATGCGATGGGGTTGAGCTTGAGAATTGCCTCTGCCCTAATACAACCGATCCAACACAGATAATCAATCAATGTTGTACCATGGATAAAACCTTCTTGAATGAGGGGGATACAGTATCCCATGAACACTGCTGTATACCCTGTCAACTCAACGATGAACTTCTCGGAGTTTTTAAATTACACGTTAAAAAAGGGCACTCTTTTGATAGTGACGAAAAATTGTTTTTAAAATCAATCAGCGATGCAATCACCATGCTCCTTATGCGTAAGAGACATCAAAGCGATAAAGAGGATATGCAAGCTCAGTTTAGTCATACTGCCAAACTAGCCACAGTCGGAACTCTGGCTTCCAATATCGCTCATGATATAAGCAATCCTCTAACTATGCTACTGGGCTACTCCCGTCAGCTTTTTAAAGTTAAGCAGAACTTTAAAGAGGAGGAGCAAACCAAGATCGAACTGATCGATCAATATGCAAGACGCATTAAAGAGATCAGTCAAAATTTAATAACCACTGTCCGCACCAAAACTGAATTAAAAAAAGAACAAATCCACCTCAACGATTCCATCAAGAAGTCTCTGCTACTAATAGAACGCTCCATCCAACAGCGTGGAATCGAATTAGAGATTGATCTTTCAGATCATCTTCCTCGCATTTGGGGATATCCCGGACAAGTGGAAAGTATAATGCAAAACCTACTCTCCAATGCCATTGATGCGATTATGGAAAAAGAGAGCCCTGATAAAAAGATCATTATTAAAACATCTGCTAACCTTGAAGATGAGACCCTTGAACTTCTTTTTATAGATAATGGGATCGGTATGTCAGATGAGACCTTAAGCCGTCTTTACATCCCCTTTTTCACTACTAAACCTGAAGGTAAAGGCACTGGGTTAGGAATGGGTATCATAATTGAAATTTTAAAAAGTATGAAAGGGACAATTCAAACCGAAAGTGAATTAAATCAGGGAACCCAATTTATCATCAGCTTCCCCATCTCAAAAGAGTCATCAAATGAAAAAAGTGAGCATGCATGAAAGATACGCCCAGGGAGAAATCCCCTGGGACACAGGAAAATTTGATCAAAATTTAGAGAACATCTTATCTCGCTTTCAAATCAAACCCTGCAATACTTTTGAACTTGGATGTGGCACTGGAACCAATGCAGTCTGGCTAGCAGAGCAGGGATTTCAAGTAACCGCTGTCGACTTGGTTTCTCAAGCAATAGATATGGCGAATAAAAAAAACAAAGACGAGTTATGCAAGTTTCAACAATTAGATCTGATAAAAGATGATATCCCGATAGGACCTTATAGTTTTGTATTTGATCGAGGATGTCTCCACTCCATAGAAAGGTTTCATGATAAGAGTAAGGTCATAGAAAAAATCTATCTTAATTTAGAAGCCGATGGCTACTACTTCAGTATCATCGGCTCAGCTGATTGTCCACATAGAGAAGAAGGCCCCCCCATCATGACCGCAACTGAAATTATAACTCTTACAGAGCCCTTTTTTAAAATAAAGCTGCTGGAAGCTGGACATTTCGATTCCTCTAATGCTCCCCCGGCTTTCCTCCTTCTCGCACAGAAAAGAGCTCGATAAATCCAGTATTTAGCCCCTCTCAGATAGCATCGGTGGACTTTTTATATTATAATAAAGCAAAGTACCATCACCTAGAATGGGAGACTCTATGTCACATCTAGTAAAGCTAGTGTTATTGCTATATATTTTTAGTCAATGTGCAGATAACCCAAAAACTCGCAGAATCAAAGTTGTGGCCCAGACAATGGTGGGCGCCGCTCTCCCTTCCAAAGTAGTGAAGACCATTTCTGCCAAAGAAGATGTGGTGGTGGAAGAGGAGATCGAGGATGTAGGCACCATCAAACTAGAAATTGCCAACGACAGTTTCACTGAAGACATCGATATACTTATAGAAAGCACCGATCCCATTTTCGATGACTATCAAGAATATGAGGTTAACGAAGCCGGTCCTGCTGTTTTGATGATTCCTGAAAACGGAGAGGATATTATCTCTGCCGAGGAAATCAATGTCACCCTCCCCTTTAATGAGCCACTCATTTCTTTAGTAGGGACTGAGATTATTAGTCGAACAGTTGAGAATTTAGCCGTACTAGCCCACTATCTAAATGGAAAAAAAGAGATCATCTATCCGGTAGAACTGGTAAATAAATCTTACATTCGGTTTGGAATTTTCCGCTTTGGGACCTTTCAGGCAATTTTTATCGATAAAGAAGATGCCCAAAAAGCCACCTCCTCTTTCAAAGGCATTCGCATGCTCTTAATGGAAGAGGAACTTTATCCATGTGAGAAGAGAACCACCGGACATATCGTTTATATTGAGGACACAAAAAAATTACTCTCCTGCACTACAGAAACATGGGAAGAAATCGATCTCACCGGACCCAGTGGCCCTGCAGGTCCTGCAGGCCCCGCGGGAGCTGATGGAGCCACCGGTGCTACTGGTCCAGCTGGACCTCAAGGAACCTCCGGATCAAGTGGAGGGGGAGGTACGGCTCTTTTTAGTGCTAGCAATGAACAGCTGGGAATTGTGTCTTATGGAGAGTGGCCAGATTTTGTAATTAACCTCAATGACGGCAGTTCACCCAGTAATAAATTTGGGAAATTTGATGTCACAGATGGGACTTTTCGTGGCAGTATGTGTGAAGGAAGCTGGTGCGCTCAAACAGCATCTGGTACCTTTGCGGGAACAAACATATATCGTGAAGACCAATGCTATTTTGATCAATCAGGCTGCAGTGGCACTTGCTTTTTGAAAGTAAACCCTTCTAAAAACTCCCTCTTTATGAAGGGTAATAAGAATTTTATCGGTGTCAACTCGGTTTCTTTTCAATCTCCTGTGAACATTAAATCAGTATGGGACGTGGACGGGAATACATGCTTATCAAGTGGCACCACGGTTCAAACAGGTGCCTACTATGAAGTGATCGGGGTAGAAATTCCGGTAACCAACTATCCTTTTCAAACTCCTATTTACTTTGCTCCCTCTCAATAATCCATGAGCGAAGTGTTACCAAAAATTCTGAGGAGGCTTTCCCTTTCTTGTATCATAGTATTTGCGGCTATCATTCCACTCATTGTTTCTTACCGCGAGGTGAGCCTTAACTCCTTTTTACCAGGCGCCTTCCATAATTGGAAACTGGATGTGGACCTCTTTGCTTTTTATAAATCCATGTGGACGATAGTATCAGGAGGCATTGCTTTATTTTGTATTGCTGGATACCTTTTTATAAAGAAAAAGCTCCCTTCTGTGATCGTACTTACACCTCTTACCATCTTCACCATTCTGCTCTTTTTATCTAGTCTCAATGCCCAATACCCTGCTTTAGCACTCTATGGTTTTCCAACCATTTACCAGGGACTATGGGTAGGGTGCTCCTATCTTCTGATTTTCCTTTTGATGGGGATGACAATTAAAAACCCAAAAGATGTATCTTTTATACTTCTTCCAACCGGATTAAGCGCAATCATTATTAGCGCTTTAGGGATCTTTCAAGGATGGGGTTTAAACCCTCTCAATGATCCTTTTATTCAGAAATACTTTCTCGGTCTTCCCCATTATCTATCTCATCTAAAAATCACCCCTCCAGTCACTTCTACTCTGGGTTTTGATAACTTTATAGGCTCCTATGCCGCAATGATAATTCCTCTTCCTCTGTGTTTAGTTATTGGACTGGAGGCTAGGAAACAAAGAGTTCTTTTTGTTATTATAACAGCTCTTTTTTTAGGGCTGCTAGCTGCCTCCCATAGTCGAGGGGGAGTGGTCGCCTCACTACTTGGTTACCTAATTATTGGCAGCATGGCTCTTTACTGGAAGACCCTATCTATTTCGAGAGCTCTTTTCTCTCTGATCTCAGTTGTTACTCTTATTTTCTTACTGATTCAAATGCCAGGCTTTAAAGGAAGCTTCCGCATTACCAGTATAAAAGGAGACTTCTCACGTCTCTGGAACAACTTAAAGAGCCCCCAAAACAAGGAAAAACCAGAGGAAAATAATGATATTTATACCAAAGGAAATTCTTTGATCATTGACCTACCTCATTCCCACTGCCTGATGGCGCAAACTAGGGACCATGGTCTTCATTTAAAAAAGTGTAACGGAGATGCTCTAGCCCTACGCAATAGTAATTATCATATAACTTTTTTAGATCCTTCCTACCATGCCTATCAAATTAAACTGTGGCAACGCCCTATGTT
>CAYFLR010000051.1:19862-31670 GCA_964343805.1 uncultured bacterium
GAAAGGATTTACTCTACTTTATTATAACTACTCCATAGATTTCGCCATGACTTCTCAAGGATTTAAAATATTTGAAAAAGACCAACTCTACTCTCTCCCACAAACAAGAGAGAGTGAAATAAGAAAAGGGGTCAGTCTTTTTTCTGGTCGAAACTACATTTGGTTCAAAACCTGGCCTCTCCTTAAAAATAAATTCTGGCTAGGAGATGGTCCTGGCCATTTCCCCTTAGAGTATCCTCAAGTTGATCCAATAAAAATTTTAAAAAAACGACATAGGTCAATTCATAAACTAGCAAAACCTCACAATATGTATTTCCAGATTGTACATGCCAGTGGTTGGCTCTCTCTCTTAGCTCTTCTTAGTCTGTGGGGGTATATTCTCATAATCAGCATGAGGGGCTTAACTAAAGAGAGGAAACCAAATCCAAGACACTGGGTCCAGTTGGGTCTTTGGGCAGGAATAGCCAATTATTTGCTCGCTGGTGTAATCAATGATAACATTGTGGGCGTTACCAATGTATTTTGGGTCTTTTTAGGTTTAATCTATGCGCTTAACCAATTAAACTTGGATCCTCAGAGAAATAGACAATGAAAACCAAACTCCTTTTTTACTTCATTATAATGACTCTATTCAGCCCTCTGCTAAAGGCCGAACACGCTATTATTGTCAAACACTTCAGGAAAACCAAGAGAATTGTTATTAATAAAGGAGCTCTCCATGGCCTCAATGTAGGAGACCAGCTCCTTATTTTTGAACCGAATCGCCCCATTCTGATCAAAGGCAAAAAGGTTCGAACCAAAAGCAGAGCAGTGGGGCGAGTCAAAATCGAAAAAATGGCCCGCAAACAAAGTAGAGCCCGCATTACACGATTGAAAAGACATGTTAAGTTTCTTATCGGTTATTGGGTGGGAGTAAAAAAAGGAACACCACCTCCCTCTCCACCAAAAGTCAAAGCCCCTCCCCCTCCTTTTTCTCCTCCGTCACAGCAGAAGAAGGGAAACAGACAGCAAATTGCCAAAGTTCTTCCTTCACCCCGAAAAACCCAGAAAAAAAAGCCCTTACCATCAACTAACAAGCAACCCTCTTTTCACTTAGCAATTGGCAGCGGCATGAGCTATATGAATGGATTTGAATTTCGTCGTGATCGTTGTGAATCATGCTATAAGCCCCCATCCAAAGATCAAATAGAAAACGGAGAGGCCGATGTTTCTGTTCATGATATCGAAAATAAAACGGCCATTTTAATGCGCATAGCAGTGGACTTCTACCCATTTCTTTTAAACAGTCAAAAGAAATGGGCCCAGATGATTGGTTTGCAGGTGGAAAGTAAGCTCACTCTCAGTAAAATGGTTTTTGATAGTTATGCCCACTCATCGCTCTTAAAGTCCAGTAGTGGGACTGGTGGAGAAGAGATCCCTGTACAAGGAAGCTTCACCGACTTGATGACGTCATTTATCTTTAGATGGCCTATCAAGCTGGGAGCCACCAGTCATGGTGGTATCATGCTTCAGCTCTCCCCTTATCATACCCATGATATTTCTTTCAGCGCCGAAGCTCTCACCAAGAGCAATAGCCTTATGAAAGATATCTCATTTCAAAGCTTTTTCACTCCCGGGATTCGAAGCCAATTTAATTTTGGGGGCCGATTTATTGTAGATACCTGGTTCTATTACCCGGTGGTCAATAACTTTGAAGTGAGCTGGGATAAAGAGTATATCAACCATACCAATGAAAAAAATGGAAGGGATATTGTTTACAAAGATCCCAGTTTGCTAAAAGTGGGTGGAAGATTGGCTTTCGCTTTTAAAAAATTTCAAATAGGTTTATGGGCGGATCATCAACTCTTCACACTGATGCAAAATAATGGTGTTCATTTAAACCCTGATACATATGATATCTACACCACCTCGGAAGAACTTTCTGCCCTAGGGCTCGATTTGGGAGCCGTTTTTTAATAAGTGTTATTCCCTGAAGTAGGATTAGAGTTGATTACTCGATTCACTCGACTTTTTTGCGCTCTCTCTCTTTGCAATGTCAACCAGTAAACATTGTTTCTTCTTAGATAATCACGATAGGCACAAATTCTTTGATCGGAGGTTTTACTCTGATCTATTTTACTGTAATTTTTAAAATGGATATTTAGATATTCTAAATGTTTAGCTTTCTTTCCATTGATATAAAAAGGAGACGCCAGCATAGCTTTGGAGCAAAACTCATTAAAAATACCTGGGCGTTGAAATGCTAGAAGTTGAATACAGACGCGGTTTCGTAGATTAACAAAAGAGCCATGGTCATTATCTCTTCTTACATATCGAGGGTTAAAAGGATTATTGGTTTCAATTCGGTATTTATATGAGTTACCAAAAAAGTAATCTCCCAATTGATAAATATAGGCTAAGGGAGTGTACCTTATATACCAAGGAACGTTTTCATTAACTCGCCTTAAAACTCTTACATTTTGACGCCAAATGGGTCTTCCAACAGATTCATCATCCATGGTTTGTAGGAATTCAAAAAAGTTGTCTCGAAAGAGATCTTCTAAGGCATCTAAATTTCGACGATTCAAAGCCATAGCAGTTTGAAAGTCTTCTCTATTTACTGCAGGTTCCGTTTGATGCACATGAATCATTCTTTTGATCATCTCATTATTAGAGACAATGAGTAAATCCTCTTCATAATCTCCAAAATTGACTCCCTCAGCAATTTGTAAGTAATAATCATAAAAAACTAAGGTGGCCATTCGATTGGTAAGAAAACTATCTCTTTGTAAAAGAACATTAAAGTTATCATAAACAGTTTCAATAATGATGCGGGCTTGTTCAGTTGTAGTAGAGTCCTTTATTGCATCAGGAGTTAAAACGGTGTCAAAAGCTTTTAAAATACCATCGATCTTAGTGCGAGTATCATCAATAATAGGCAGCATCTGAAAGTGACCAAATTTGGATCTTTCAATACGGTCACGAAGCTGTACTAAATATTCGGAAACAAAATAAAGACTATTTACTACTGATGTATGGAGAGAGTTATGAACATAAGCTTCTCCCACTAAGTTGGGCTTATCTACAATCAACCTTTGAATAAAGAATTTACTGGTTTCTTTCAGTGAGCTTTGGATTAAAATAGTCAATCGATTCTCTACGGTATCAAGAAGCATAGTAGGGTCATTAAACATAGGACGATAGTCACCCATATTTTGAATCCAACCATCAACTGGCATTACAAATTTACCTTCAGCGTTGGGCTTTACTTCTGGAGGAACATCTTTGATATCAATTCCGATTAAATAAAGCGGAAGTAAGTTGGCAGGCATAGAGGTGGTAAAAAAGTTAATCATACTGGATCCACTGGTAAAAACAGCAGATTTCATAGTATCTGAAAGACCCATAATGAGCTTGAAAAGCTCTGATTTTTTAGCCACGTCATCAGCCAATAAATTAACGGTAAGACGAGCTTCATTAAGACGACCGAGGAGTAAGTTGGTACTTTCAATCATAGCCGTTGTGGTTTTCCACACATTATTCTTAAATTCAGAGTCGGTCACCAATTTGGGGTTCACACCAAACTGAACTTTGAGTAACCATTCTGTGATAGTAGGAACATTTCTTATGAGAACATAATAACCGGCAATGGGATGCTGACTGGTAATATTATTAGCGGCTTCTGCACTCTGCTCCGGCTGCATTTCTGCAATACTCCAATTGAGTAACTTTATGCTATCTTTCGCAGAACAATAACTCTGGGTGGTACTTTCCAAAGCACATGAAATGGATCCCCACAACTCATTTTGATTAAGCTGCCTGGTTACTCTGGCAAATTTACTATTCCTCAAGAAAGAAACCACATTAGCAATTACGTTACTCAACTTACTAGCGCCATCCGCAGCACCCGAGGTGAGAATATTTGATGAAAGTCGGAGAATAGCTGAAACTGCAGCAATCGCTTGATTTGGTGCATTGACTAAACAGGTCTCAAGTTTAGGTAGGACACTCATTGCAGAGTTTACAATATCATTCATTTGTTGGGTATAAACAGGGGATTGACTATTTATTTTCATGGGATCGATAAATGACTTTTGCATTCTTCCAGCAAAGCCAGCCATTTGTTCTATAGCAGAGTCCATATGTAGACCTGCAGCTAAATTAAGCACACTGGCAGGGTTAACCCCTATAGCGTTCATATCTGTGTTTATTATGCTATTTACATAACTTTTTTGTTGTTCAGTGGCTTGAGACTTGATCACCTCTTCATTATTGGCCATCTCTTGCAAGCTATTTTGAGCATTGGTGAGCTCAATCAGAAAACTCTCTACCCCACTGCAATTTTCATTTTCCCTTAATCTCTCGATCACATTAAGGAGTTTACCAGCTTGCTCTAAGGCGCTCTGGGTCCAGGTTCCTGCTGTTTTACAGCTGTACTCGAATTGATAATCAGAAGCGTTTAAATTTTGTGAATAAAAACTTAGAGTTAGAAAAGACAATCCCAAAAGCAAACGGATCATAATTAATTCCTTAAAGATGAGATTTAATAACCAATTGTTATGCAGAGAAACTGCAACACCAAGAAGGGTATAACATAGATTTGTTATTTTATCAATTTTATTTTATTTAATTTAAAAATTCTAGGGATTTTTATTTAATTTCAATCATTTGAATTGGTATTACCTGCGGCATTGCCTAATCTTTCAATAATTCCTCTCTCAACCCTTGATAACTCACTGCCACCACTGACATCCCCTCCCATCAAAGGTTCTATCACCGGCTCTACTTCTTCTTCAGGAGCAAGAAAGTCCACTGTGGCCACGATGCCTGCTGAGGCAAGAGCGAAAACCCACATACTCATCATAATGCGATCATTCATTTTTAGAGGAAGCTTCAACAGGTTAGGAAAGGTTTCCAATAAGACCGCCTTGGCATAACCAAAGGATTGCCCTTGTAAAACCTTATTAAGCTCAGACTGCAGTTGCTGACGTTCCTTAGGGCTAATGTCCAACGAGGTTTTCAACAGTTTTAAATTTAATATCCTTTGTTCTACAAAATACCCCTGATTTTCACTTGATTCCAGGGTCTTTATAGTTTGATCCAGATTTCTAATTACCTCCTCTTTGGCTGGGAGGTTCTCTAAGAGATCAGCTAAACGCGTATAAGACTGATGTTTGATTTTAGCAGGTCCAAAAATCGACCTTAAAGGCATGTTCCCTTTAAGATAAATCTGTGCAAAAGGTGAATCCTTACTAGATCTTAACATGGGTAACCACTTCCAAAAGGCTACACTTTTAAATAAAATACCAGTGAGGGTAGCCGTTTTCCATTCAACGTTATACCAATAATTACGTTCTACCATGAAAATAAGAGCTCTTTTTTCCAAAGTAGACAGACGGGCTCCTGGAGTAAAGGCCTTGATTGAAAGGTCTGTAACTTTTTGACCATCTAATAAGAAGTTAAATAATTCATATTTATGCTCAGCAATCCTGGATTTTCTGGCTTTATTATATATCCAAACCATAGTTTCTACTGGCTGAAAAAGGTTGAATGAGATCTCGCGACCTTTAAACCCCTTCATATAACCTACATAACGGGCTTGCTCAGCTGGTGTAAGCTGATCAAAAGCAGGTTTCAGTGACTCCCACTTCTCACCAATCTCAGGGAGTAGGTATTCTCTTAAAAGAGGATAACACTGTCCTCCTACCGGCATTGGTTCAGAAGCAAATAAGGATGTTGCACATAATGGTAACACCATGAAAACAAATAAAGATTTTGCTATACTTATTTTTTTTATCATTTTAAAATATCCAGTGTCTAAAAGAGATTGGTGATATAGATATGATAAAACATCTAAGAGATAGTGTAAACTAGCTTATCATTTATTAAATAGAGGATAAAATCTATGCTCAAACAGCTCTTTCATTTAGTACTACTCTTACTACCTGTAATTTCAAATAGTTGCACCACCTCTACCCTAACAATAAAAAGTGATCCACCGGAAGCAGAGGTAAAAATCCTTTTCCCTAGTGATACAACCTTAGGGGTGACTCCCTTTACCCTCACAGAGGAGACATTTGAAGAGGCTGAAGAACTTGATATCTATATTATTAAAAAAGGATATCAAACCAAACTCTACACCATACCCGCTCTTTCTCATTTAAAAACAGATAGTCACCTTTTTGTTAAACTGCCCCCTGAACAAGCACCAGCTCCTACTAATAACTTGGCCGCCATTTTTGCTCAACTGGCGAAGACGAAAGACTTGATCGAGAAACAGAATTATAATATGGCCTTAAAGGCAACCGACAAAGGAATTGAAATGGCCCCCAATATCCCCCAGTTTTATCTACTCAAAGGAAAGATATTGCTAGCCGAAAAACGAATTCCTGAAGCTCTCACTAACTGGCGAAAAGCAAGATCCGTTGATCCAGGCAACAAAGAAGCCTTTGAAAGTATCAAAAAATATACCTTAGACTGAGGATTACCCATGAAGAATTACTTAAATAAAATGAGCCTGACTCTATTACTCGCTCCCTTATTGTTAACCAGCTGCATAACAATCGGAAAACCCTTTCCCATCAGCTCATTACGCGGTCTTTCCCCCTATAAAACTACCAAATTTGACATTTCTAAGAAGCTGGGTGAACCCTACCGTGTGGGCCTGAACAATGGAAAACTGACCTGGACTTATCTCTACTATAATCTCACTATGTTTGGAAAGCCGGCGACCAAAGATTTAATTTTCACCTTCGATGGTAATGGGAAAATGACTCAATACATATTCAATACCAGCGACTCAAAGGAAAAAGAACAACTGGATAATTCCCAAGCCACTAAATCCACCTTATAGCCTTAACGAACCTCAAATTCTGCATAGTCTGGATGAAAGACTTCGATATAGACTCGAGTGGAACTGGGATTTCGAAAAGAGACCTCTGCCGAAGTTTCTACGGTTTCCTCTCCTTCTCTACAATCACTTCTAGATTTTCCGGCATCCCCCAGAAAAAGGACTATTTTATGACGCCCAGTTTTATCAATCATAAAACCTCTCATACCCTCGATGGAACAGGGAGTCCCAAAATAATAAGATCTAAGTAATACCGACTCTCCCGCATCCACAGTCACCCGATACTTTTTCATGCTAGTATAACCCTGATCATATACAGAAGAAGCATTTAATAATCCAAAAAGGTTGAATGATAAAAGAGTAAATGAAATCTTAAGAAACCCAATCATATATTCTCCCAAGTATTTAAATTTAAGTTTAATTCATCCATTGTATCATGAGTAGTTTACATTTACTAACCGCTGTCATATTATAAAAACATGTCCAATCAAAAAGATGTCTCTATAAATGAGTATCATCCCCACAGGCTGATCAATGCTCATTTTAAAACCCCTATACCCGTTGTATTTAATGGCATGGTGTACTGTTGGGATATTGATAAAACTTACCTGGATACCAAGTTTGATAAGTTAGGAGAGCTGCTAAAGATCCCTTGGGAAACCGCTTGGGATAAGAAGAATGTACCAGGTTCTGCCGCGCTATTAAAAGGACTGCAAAAAGGCACACCTTTGCCTGACCAGAATAATTATATCTTTTTTGTTTCCGCCTCTCCCAATCAACTGCGCGGTGTTATAGAAAAGAAAATGGAGTTGGATGGGATCGATTTTGCCGGCACCATTTTTAAAAATCAGCTTTATAACATCAGAAAGGGTCAATTTAAACAGCTCAAACATCAACTCGGATATAAACTTTCCGCCATCCTAAATAATAAAAACTATTTTCAGTTTGCCCATGCAAAAGAGATATTTTTTGGCGATAGCAGGGAAAGCGATATCCTGGTCTACTCCGTTTATAACCAGATTATTAGCGGTCAATTGAGTGGAGAGAGATTGCAAAAGGTACTCAACCAGCTGGAACTTCTCTCACCTGAAGTAGATTATATTCTAGATCAAATTCGTCACATTCCAATGCCCTTCTTCAAAAAAGTCCAGCCTTTTTATATTTTATTAGTGAAGGAGCACACTCCCACCGAGTTAAAACTGATGGCACAATTCCCTCACTGTATTTTGGTTCATAATTATTTTGAGGCCGCCATACATCTTTTTCAAAATAATTTAGTCTCCCATCAGACAGTCATCAATGTGGGAAGACAACTAGTGGAATCCTTTGACTATAGCCCTTCTCAGCTAGCAAATTCCATCTCCTATGTTTTAAAAAAAGGTTATGTTCACCTAGGTACTATTAGGCAAGTGAAAGCCGATCTAGAGTCTAATTTGGTGATTGATAGAGAGTTTTTTAAAAAGAACCCCACCCACTTTTGGGCCGTGTTGATAAACCGAATCGAACAAATAAAACAGCGGCTGAGATTTAAAGTAAAAGGTCGGGGAAAAAGATGGAATCCCATCAAGCTTTACGCCAAGTTCATGGCCTTACACATGATCCAAAAACCAGATTAAAAACCATGCCCCTCTTTTTCCAGCTCTTCCCTTTGCTGATCTATATCTTTAAAAACATCCACTAACTCTTTCTGAGTGGAACTAAGTGTTTTTCGCATACTGATAATCAATTGTCCTGCTTCTTTAGCTTCTGTGGCCAATTGATCCATTCCTATTTCTGAATTATCTAATCTTTCAAGTATCTCTTCTAATCTTTTGCTTTTGTCCTCATAACTTAATTTTTCTTTTTTCTTGGTCGTCTTTGTTGCCATAAGCTCCTCTTAATTTGGAACGACTTCACTTTCAAATTGCCCTTCGGCCACCTGTGTGACTATTTTTTCTCCCTTTTTTAACTCTTTCGGATTTTTAATCACTCCCCCTTGCTTCCGCTTGGATATACTGTATCCTCGATTTAAAATACTTTGAGGATCGTTGGACTTTAGGATGCGTGACCATTGACGCAGATTATTACGTTCTATGGTAATTGGAGTCAAAAAACGAGCCATATTAAACCGCTTTAATAAAGCCAATAAACTTCCATGCTCTACTCGAAAGAACATTTTTAGTTTATGGCCTAATTGCGCGCTTCCATTTTTTAGCCGTTCCTTTTCAAATACAATTTTGTACCCCGCCTCTTTGAGTTTCTGATCCCAGTGATTAAGTATCTCCTGCCCCCTCCGTATATGATGAAAAATGGAATCTTTCACTTGATTCGAAATCAACTGAAGATCACTTTCGATTTGTTTGGTAAAAGTTTTGAAACTATGTTCCACTCGATTTTCCATATTCTTAAACTCAGCTATCTCCTTGGAAAGATAGGCTGGCATACTCCGAGATAAGTAGCCTACCCAGGTTTTAAGTCCTCTTTGATGCAGTACCAAAGTGCGCTCCACTCCATCTTTCAAACGATAGAGAGAATTATCCATATTGAGTTCTTGATCAGAAAGAATCTGTACCAAGCCTTCTGCTACAGCTGTAGGGGTTTTATAGGACCTATTTGCAACCACATCTAATACACCCCGATCAATTTCATGCCCGATACCTACAAGGATTGGAAGAGAAGACTGGGCAATACTTTTAGCTATCTTTAAATTATCTAACCAGGCTAAATCTAGAGTGGACCCTCCCCCTCTGACAATACAAAGAACATCGAGTGGAAACTCTTGTAGCTTTTTTATAGACCTTAAAACACTTTCCTCTGCCAGCTCTCCCTGCATCTGAGCAGGTGCGAAAAATATCTTAAAACTATAGTGCGAGGAAAAAAGTGTTTGCGAAAAGTCTTTAAAGGCCGCCGACTCATTACTAGAAATGAGTCCAATTCTAAGGGGTACCGAAGGTAAGGGGAGAAGTGTGTTTTTCTTTAGCAGCCCTTCTTTGGTAAGGGTCTCTATTATTTCCCGCCGTTTCCGCTCAATTTCATCTTCGCCAAAGTAGGGGTCTACATCAAAAATCTGTAGTCCGACTCCATAGAGTTCATGGTATCTTATGGAGGCCAACATACAAACTTCAGAATTATTGTTTAATGGGTTTTCAACCCCAGCGGCTTTTAGCTTCTTGATGATTTTATTTAACTGAGATTTCCAAATGGTCACCCTCAGTTTTGCAATTTGCTTCCCTTGCTCATAGTCCACAAGTTCAGCATAAAAATGCCCTCCACGAATTCCAGCTCCTGCCGACACCACCAGATTACCCTGCACCCAAAACTGTTTGACCGTGTATTCATTCAAAATATCATAAATACGCCGAGTGATTTGCCGTAAAGGGAAGATTTTTAGTTTTCTACTTTCGTTGCTCATCAGGTGTGCTGTTATACCCATATTCTTTTATAGGTACAAGCCTTTTAACCCACAAAGTCCTTATCAAAGATAAATGGGTGATTAGACACCGGCGATAATTTACTTTTGCATAGAAGCATGTTAAAAATAGTTGTTGGTTTTGAAGTGCAATATTAAGGAGATGGATATGGCAATTAAAGAGAAGAAGAACCCTCAAAATGTTGACGGAGCCTACTACACAGATAGTGACTGTATAGCCTGTGATTCTTGCAGTATGATTGCTCCAAATAACTTTAAACTCTCTGATGACAATCTCTCATTTGTCTATAAACAACCTGCAAGTCAAGAAGAAAAAGATAAAGTAGAAGAAGCACTATCAGCCTGTCCAGTTGGTTCTATTGGTGACGATGGAGAAAGTGAGAGTTAGAATTTATGAGAAACTATATCTATTTTTATCTCAACGGTTCTCCCCAAAAGGTCACTGGAGAAAATGCCACAATGCCCTTGGCTCAATTCTTAAGAAACAGAGCTTCCCAAAAAGGGGTAAAAATTGCTTGTGAAGAGGGGGATTGTGGAGCTTGTACAGTGCTGTTGGGGACTCCTTTAAAAAGTTCCTCTAGCACCATTTCATACAAAGCTGTAAATTCATGCATTGTCCCAACCTTTTTAACTGATGGAACCCATGTAATTACCATTGAGGGGATCAGCAACTATCCCGAGCTCACCCCCATTCAAAGTTCCTTAAGTAAAAACCATGGAACACAATGTGGTTTTTGTACCCCTGGAATTGTCCTCTCATTAACAGAACTCTTCGAACAAAAGAAGAATATTGGAGCCGATGATATCCGCTATTCACTCACCGGAAATCTCTGTCGATGCACTGGTTATAAAAGTATAATTGAAGGAGGAAAAGAGCTCAATCCTCGTGACTATATTCCGCTCAATACCGTTTACCCTCCAGAGAAAATAAGTGACGACCTTAGATCCTCTACTAAGGATGAAGTGGGTCTTATAACGGAGGAACAGAACCTAAACATACCTACAAATCTCAACCAGCTCCAAAGCCTTTTAAAGCAACTTAAAGAGCCCTGTTTTATTAGTGGGGCTACAGATCTAGGAGTTCTTAAGAATAAGAGAGATTTGGTTCCTATGGAACCAGTTTCCCTCAATAAAATAGCAGAGCTTCAGGCGATAGAGCTAAATACCGATCACGCTCTGATCGGTGCCGAAGTGACCCTCTCCGAACTAGAAAATTTCAGTAAAAAAATATTCCCAGCCTTTCATCAAATGCTCACTCGATTTGCATCTCCCCAGATAAAGAACATTGCCACTTTAGGAGGAAACATTGCAAATGCCTCTCCTATAGGTGATACCATGCCCTTCCTGATGATTATGAACTCTCAGCTCATCTTATGGAGCCCGGAAGGAAAAAGATCAATTGCACTTTCAGATTTTTATACAGGCTATAAACAGACGGAGCTTAAGCAGGATGAAATCATCCACTCCATTAAAATCCCACTCGCACCTCACTTGCAAACTAAGTGCTATAAAGTAAGTAAAAGGAAAACCTTGGATATTTCTACTTTCTCTGCGGCTATCACCACTCAAA
>CAYFLR010000051.1:31680-33219 GCA_964343805.1 uncultured bacterium
GAGTGGCAAAATCAAGCTAGCTCGCATCGCGTTGGGGGGAGTGGCAGAAAAAGTAGTAAGAATACCCCAAACTGAGAACTACTTGAAAGGAAAGCCATTTAAATTGGCTACTTTTAAAGAAGCTGGAAAGATCGCCTCAGAAGAGGTGCATCCCTTATCCGACTTTAGAGGCAGCAAAACCACAAGGCAGAAATTAGTTGGCAACTCAATCATTAAATATTTTTTAGAAGTTCAAAATGAAAAAAATAACTAAGATCTACCCCACTCATGATTCTTCAGCCTCTCATTTAACCGGTGTTTCAAAGTACATTGATGACATAGTTCCGGGAAGCAATGAAGTCTTTGTTGGGTTTATTGGCAGCCCGGTTGCTCATGGCAAGCTAGAAAAAATTGAGATGGAAGAGGCCCTCAAAGTTGAGGGAATTGTGGGGATCTACACCGCCAAAGACATCCCAGGTGCGAATCGTTTTGGCGCCATTTTTAAAGATCAACCCTTTTTAGTAGAAGACCTTTGTGAATTTGCAGGGGAACCCATTGCCTTAGTTGCTGGGAACTCCCTTGCCGCAGTGAAAAAAGCTAAAAAGCTTATTAAACTAGAGATCACCCCTCTGTCTCCCATCCTGAGTATAGAACAAGCCAAAGTAGCGCAGCAATTCATGGGAAATCCCTGCGAAATAAAAAGAGGCTCTCTTGATGAAGTTTTTCAAAGAGCCCCTCACACTCTTTCTTGCGAAATGAAGGTGGGAGGACAAGAGCATTTTTATTTAGAATCCCAAGCGGCTCTCTGTTACCCAGAAGAAGGTTGCTTCAATATCTATTCATCTACCCAACACCCCACTGAAGTTCAGCATGAAGTGGCTCATATGCTGGGAATTGATCAAAATCATATTATCTGCCAAGTCACTCGTTTGGGTGGAGGTTTTGGAGGAAAAGAGTCACAAAGCACCCATTTTGCCCTCATGAGTGCGCTGGTCTCCTATAAAACCAACCAGCCGGCACGTGTAGTTTTAGACAGAGAGGATGATATCCTCACTACAGGCAAAAGACACCCCTTCCATATTCTTTCTCAAGTCGCTTTTGATGCCACAGGAAAAATCGAAGGACTCAAAGTAGAACTATTTGCCAATGGTGGGGCCTATGCGGATCTTTCTACTGCAATTATGGAAAGAGCTATTCTTCATAGCGATAATGCCTACTATCTTCCTCACGTTCAAATAACGCGTAAGATCTGTCGGACGAATATCGCTCCCAACACTGCCTTTCGTGGTTTTGGAGCACCTCAAGGTATCATGGCAATGGAAAACGTCGTGGAAGAGATAGCCTTCTTTCTAAAAAAGGATCCACTCACCATCCGCAAACGAAACCTCTATGGCATATCCAAACGAAACCTGACTCCTTATAACCAAAAAGTTAAAAATAATACTCTGCACAAATTGATTAAGAAATTAGAAAAGAGCAGTGACTACCGCGAAAGACTTAAATCCATTGCCAAACAAAATAAAAAAGATCCGCTCATACTGAGAGGGATCTCACTCATAC
>CAYFLR010000051.1:33229-36780 GCA_964343805.1 uncultured bacterium
GTTAAGTTTGGAATTTCCTTTACCAGTCGTTTTCTAAATCAGGGTAATGCTCTCGTGAGCTGCTTACTTGATGGATCTGTACAACTATCTACCGGTGCCATTGAGATGGGACAAGGGGTTAATACCAAAATGCAGCAAATAGTGGCAGATGAGTTTGGTTTGCCCTATGATAAAGTTAGAGTATTACCCACTTCCACCCGCAGCAACGCCAATACTTCACCAACAGCTGCTTCCAGTGGAGCTGACATTAATGGTGCTGCAACCTTAGAAGCCTGTAGTAAATTAAAGAAAAGACTGACTTCCTGCTTTTATCAGCTTTATCAAGCGGGCAACAACGAGGCACAATTTGAAATCAAAGACACTCCTCCACCAGCCAATTGCGAGCTGGAATTTAAAGATGGAACCATCACTAACATCCATAACAGAGAGCAACAAATCAGCTGGGTAGATCTCATAAATAGCAGTTATCAAAATAGGATTAGCTTGAGTGAGTTTGCTCACTATCGAATTCCAGATATTTACCTTGACCGATCTAAAGGACAAGGGCGCCCATTTATGTACTACACATGTGGAGCTAGTGTATGTGAAGTCTCAATTGATAGGTTCACTGGTGAAGTATGCGTTCCTCGAGCAGATATTATAATGGATCTCGGTGAATCACTTAATCCAGGCTTGGATAAGGGACAGATAGCTGGAGCCTTTATACAATCTCTTGGCTGGATCACCATGGAAGAGCTTTTTTATAATGATCAAGGGGTCTTACAAACTCTTTCTCCTTCTACCTATAAAATACCTGCCATTATGGATACTCCCAAAGAGTTTAATATTGATTTAATTTCCAATCCAGATAACAAAATATCTCTCAAACGCAGTAAAGCGGTGGGAGAGCCTCCCTTTGTTCTTGGCACCTCAATTTGGTCAGCCATAAAAAATGCCTTGCAAAATTCGCAATCTAGCTCTATTATCCTTCGAGTTCCTGCCACATTTGAAGAAATATTAAAGCATATGAATTAGCACCTGCCTTTGACCTCAGGCCCAAGAACTGATAGAATAAAGTAACTGCAATTCCTCGATAACAACTGGATTCTAGCACCGGACCAAGGATTTTTTGCCTATATATTTAATATTTTAGGCTAAAAGCACATATTTTATGTAAAGTCCAAGGTTAAACAACCGAAAGGGAGTTAGAAATTTATTAAGGGAGGATAAATGAGTACCAAGCCTAAACTGCTGGTCATTGATGACAACCAAGATTTCTTAAAATTGGTTCCTCGCATATTAGATAAGGACTTTGTGGCCACCACTTTTAATAATCCCAAACCAGCATTAAAGTATATTACCGAAGGCAACCATGTAGATCTTGTGCTCTGTGATGTTGTAATGCCAATGATGTCTGGTATTGATTTCTATCATAAAGTAAGAGAACATGTGGCAGACGTTCCATTCATATTCTTGACTGGTATAGAAGACCCAGAACTAGATCATCTTGAAGCTGTGACTCTACGTAAGCCTATACCCAAGAAAAAACTCATTGAAACCATCACGGAAGAGCTTAATAAAGCCCATCCTGATCCCACTTCCAAGGTGGCTTAAAATAGCCCTCTTTTCTCGCACCATTTTATTTAAATTTCCTTATTTTTTGTAGGTAGAGTCAAAGTAGGTCAATTGAGATCCCGAAACACCCATGGTTCCAGTTATAGAGGTGGTATAGCCAATCCCTGGACAGGATACATTGGGCTTTAGAGTCGTCTCTTCTTTTTTCCACTCTCCTTGAACGACATCTTTACACTCTTTTTTAAACATATTGAGCTGCTTACTGGTGATATTTTTAAGTTTAAAGGAGGTAATTTTGGTTTCTACAGTGTTGCGGGCAGCACTTTTATGCTTGGTAGGTGTAAAAGTCACACTGCCCCCACTATGGATTTCATACATTGGAGTGCCTTGACAACCTTCTTTATCATACTCTTTGTATATAGCTGTCCACTTAATGGCGGTAGAACCTGATTTACTAATCACTAACTGATCACTCAGTGAGCGAGTTTCTTTTTTGTTGTTGTAAGTATAAGTTGTAGCATCACAGGCTATTTTCCAAGTACCCGGCAATTTATCAATAAAACTATTCATAGCTGCGGTATTTTTCTTGAGAGTCTCTTCTTGTTCCTTCTTCTTTTTAGCGGCATCAGCCTCCTCCTTTTTCTTCTTTAAACAAGCCGCATCACAGGAATTTTTCTCTTGGTCTTCAGAACAAGCCCAAGCCAAAGCCATCAACATGATAAAAAATAACGAAATTCCCATTAACCTATAGCCTTTTTGCCCATTACTTCTAAAAATCATTGTCGCCTCCTCAATTCACATTTATAGGTTATTGTAACTTTAACATAATTTAAAATAACAAAACACCATTTCCTTGTTGCACACCGTTCGATAAACCTCTAAAGATAGAGATGCAACTATCGGTGATTTGTCACCCAAAAGGAGAAATAATGAGTAAAAACCAAGAAAACACTATCCCCACCCGTTCACAGCTATCCGCTGAAGATTGTTGGCAATTGACTGCCCTTTTCCCTAATGATGAAACCTGGGAAAAGAGTTTCCAAGATTTTAGTGAGCAATCAAAAGAAATTGAAGCTTTTCGTGGAACCCTCGGTCAAAGTGCCTCTCATTTACATAAATTTCTGAAATTTCGCCTAGAAAACGATCAACTTGCCGAACGGCTCGGCTACTATGCATTTTTGAGAGTCGCTGAAGACGGAACTAATAGTGACAGTCAAGGTAGGCAAGCAAGGTTTACCCAAATTGTCAGCCAATCTGAGGCTCTATTTAGTTTTTCCATCCCTGAAATCCAGTCAATACCTGATGATAAGATGGAAGAATACCTCAAAACTCCTGAAATTTCTGAATATTCCATATATCTACGCAAAATTTTACGTTATAAACCTCATGTTTTAAGTGAAAAAGAAGAGAAGATATTGGCTATGCAATCAGAGTTTTCTGATTCTCCTAATCAAGCCTTTTCAGCCCTAACTAATATGGATATGGATTTTGGCATGGTGGATACTGAGCAGGGCCCCACGCCTCTCACCCAATCTACCATTTCCGCCTTTTTACAAAACCCTAACCGTGACATTAGAAAAACCTCTTATGAGCAATTTCTAAAGAATTTTGCCGATCATAAAAATACCCTGGTGTCACTTTATAATGGCAGTGTCAAACATGACATCTTCCAGGCAAAAGTGCGATCCTTCGAGTCTGCTCGTTCTGCCAGTCTTTTTCGGGATGATGTTCCTCTCTCTGTCTATGATAATCTCATTGAAGTAGTGCATAAAAACCTACCAGCACTGCATAAATATTATGACTTACGCAAAAGAGTTCTTAAACTCGATGACTTTCATATCTATGACACCAAAGTGCCTTTGGTTTCTGATATTAAGATGCATCATACCTATGAAGAGGCGGTAGACCTTGTTATGAAGTCACTTGCGCCGCTTAAATCAGAATACTGTGAGATTCTCCGCAAAGGACTACTTGGAACTTGGGTCGATCGCTATGAA
>CAYFLR010000051.1:36790-41778 GCA_964343805.1 uncultured bacterium
AAACAAAGGAAAAACCTCAGGTGCTTTTTCTGCAGGTTCATTCTTTGGCGAGCCTTACATTCTACTCAACTACAAAGAGAACGTTCTTGACGATGTTTTCACCATGGCCCATGAAGCGGGACACTCTATGCACTCTTACTTCAGTGCAAAAAGCAATCCCTACCAACACTATAATTACACCATTTTTGTAGCCGAAGTGGCTTCCACCTTTAATGAGCAGCTACTGCATCACCATTTGATGAATGAAGCCAAAGATACTCATCTTAAGAATTATCTGACCAACAAGCGAATCGACTCCATTGTTGGAACCATATGTTCGCTGAGTTTGAGCACCAAACTCATGCCATGGCTGAACGCAATGAGCCCCTAACTGTAGACTCTATTCGCAGTCTCTACCGTGGTATTTTAGCTAAATACTTTGGACCTAATGTCAGTTTAGGTGAAGATTCTGACCTGGAAGGCCTTCGTATTCCTCACTTCTACTCCGCCTTTTATGTCTATAAATATGCAACAGGTCTATCAGCTGCAATTGCTCTTTCCGAGCGAGTATTGAAAGGTGGAGACCAAGAGCTCAGCGATTACATGGGATTCCTCCACTCAGGTGGCAGCAAATTCCCACTGGAACAGCTAAAAGACGCTGGGGTTGATATGACATCTCCAGAACCCATTCAAACCGCTTTAACCCTATTCACTGAAATGGTGGATGAATTATCCGACTCCCTGTAAAATCCAGCGAGTATGCAATCTGCTGTCAGCTAAGTCAGAAATCTGACGCCTGAAGTCTAACGTCTGAGGGCTGCCAAGTTTGATGCTTTTTAGCCCAAGCTCACTTTATACTTATTATAAATTAATATTATATTTTTTCATAAATTTACCGCTTTTAAATATTAATTCCAATACTTTAAATTGACTTTTTACCTCAAATCCACTATATAGATAGAACGATTTACTGGTATCAGTAGATCAAAAATTGCCGAAACCTCTCTTTGCATCAAGGAGTCAATCATGTCTAAAACTTTCATATCATCAATCATCTTCTTCATTTTCACTCCCTTTGTCCTGCTTGCAGATAACACCCCGATGATTCCCGATTACGTTGACTTTAATAAATATCATCAAGCCTACTTACAAAAAAAGAGTATCTCCGATGAAAAAAGAAGTACCACAAATCACCTTAAATCCATTGCTCAAGATATAGATAGCAATATTGATGGTCTTGAGAAAAGTATCCAAAATAATATCACAACCATTAATAACTCTGCTGCCAATATTCAGTATATGGAGCGAGAGATTCCAAGGCTGCAAAGAGCCAATGAGAGACACAAACAATCCACCATCAGTAACAGTGCAGCTATCGTTAGAAATAACAATAAAAAGGCAGATATTGAAATCGAAGCAATAGATATAGATAGCAATATTAGCTATGCAAAAGAGGAATACAATTACTCCGTAACGAAAAGAGATCGTATTGGGCAAAGACTTGAAAGAGTAAAGAATAATATTACGCGGCTCATAAATGAAATAGACGAGAGCGAAAAGGAATTTGCAGGTTACGAGCAAGCTTTAAACAATACCCTGGCTCAAATCGAAACTCTGCGAGTCGAATTAATAGATCTAAAAACTCTCTATAATAATAAAAGTAGTCGTTTAGCTAAAGTTGAAAAACGAGCCCAAAATCTCTCTTACAAACTCAGCGACATTGAAGATAGAATTGCACAGATTAAAAGTGAAATTCAAAGCCTCCGACGCTCAAAAAAATCAAGTCAAAGCGAACTGGCTGCAGCTCAGAACCTCAAAAAACAAATTCAAGGTGAGCAAGCTGCCATTAAGCAAAAGATTAAAACTATCAGAGAACAAATAGCCGCCAACCAGAACCAGATAAGTTCGCTAGAACAACAGATCCAAAATCATAATCAGAAAGTAGCAGACCTAGGTAACGAGCTCACCAACCTCAAGACTCGTAAAATAAATATAGAAGGTAAGATCTCCACCAAAGAAAATCTGATTAATGAAAAAACAAATCTAAAAACAACTCTAGAGGGACAACTTCCAGCTATTGAAAATAAAATCGCCAAAAAACAGGCACGGATAGCTCAGTTAGAAGCCAGTGATGATCCAGACAAAGCCACCAAAATAGCCGCTTTAAAGCAGCAGCTCACCACCTTACAAGAGAATAAGACGAAAAAGAGTGAAAAAATTTCTGCATTAGCCACTCTCATCTCAACCGAGACCAAAGCTCTAACAAAACTACGGAATCAACTGGTTAAAGTCGGTAATCGAATTGCGGCAATACCTACTTTAAAAAGTGAAAACGAGAGTGCCGTCACTGCCAAAACCAACAAGATTAGCCAACTAAACAAGATCATACAGACAGATAAAACCACATTGGAAACCCATAAAGCCTCAAAGGGCGATATTGAGCTGAGACTATCAAACACTAATCAACTCATCGCCAACATTAAAAGCACCATTTTTAGCTTGCAAGCAAACATAGATCAAAAAATAGCGGTGCGTGATGGCATTATTGCTGATGAAAAAAATCCAACTATAAACACTCTTCAGCAAGTCAATGATCGAATAACCAAGTTGAGAAATAGAGTGGCTAATTTGAGTGCATCAATAAACTCACATAGTAGAGAAAAAAGCAGCCTTGAGCAAACCTTGCCAGGGCAAGAGCAAAACCTCGATTCCATTAATGAAGAAATTGAAGGCCAGTATCAACAACTAGGACTGCTTAAAGCCCGCAAAAAACTAGTAGAAGGGCGATTAAGTAACGCCATTGCTGATGCCAATTTTAAAAGAGAAGAATTAGACTCTCTGTTAGCAGCAAGAGCGGACTTAACTGATCGTATTAATTTTCTCATAACAACAAATGAAAACCTAGCGGAAGAAAACAGCCAGTTGGAACTATCCATCATAGATAATGATAACACTATCAATAATTATCAATTTAGAATTAGAGAACTGAATGAACTAATAAGTACAAAAGAAGATCGTAACGAAGAGCTGAGAATCCTCTTAAAAACACGTCGAGATGATGCGACAAAAGCCTGGGCAGCATTCCAAATAGCAGATGATGATGCAAATATTGCTGAAGATATCACCCTAGCAAAGTGGAATGACTACCTTAGAATTAAATCCAATTATGATCGTGAAAAACTTGCCGCCCAAACAAGAGGAAGAGAGCAAGGAGATAAAAATGGATGGCAAGATGGAACAGAGCCAGGATCCAATACCGGTGAAAAAGCGGGATATGATGAAGGTTTTGAAGTCGGCAAGGTAGAAGGAAAACTTTTCGGATACCGTAAGGGCTTACTAGATGGCCTATCTAAAGGCGAAGAAGAAGGCTATAGCCATGGCACCACCACCCCTGCTAATTATGAAGCAGGCTTTGCTGAAGGCCTCAAAGAGGGGCGAAAAAATGCCTATACCATCGCCCACCAAACTTCTTATTTTGAATGCCGGGCTGAGCAAAAAAGAGATCTCCTTTCCATGACTCCAGATAGAGAAATAACCATTAACAATCAAGACCATCAAGGTCAAGGTCACCCCAGTGTTATTGACACTCCTTATCAACCCCCTTTTAGTGGCGCAACAGTAGCAGATTACTCTGCAGATGAAGCCAATGAAGCTGCGATTTCCTTGACCAAAAATAACATAAATAACTTGCAAAACCAGATTAATGATCTCCCTGCAGAGACCAGCTTTGATATGGATTCTCTACAAATAAAAGTAAGCATCGATCTGAATCAAGCAGATTGTCAAGCAGACTATATCGACTTTGTAACTGCTTGCCAGGAAAGCTATCAAGTGGGTTATAAACATAATTATGAGCTTTCCTTTAGAAAATCATATCGCCTCTCTAAACCAGAAGCCTATCTGGTGGGCAAAGAAGATGGATTTGTAAAATACCAAGAAGAACGCTGGCAAGAAGGGTACGATCAATCCTACCCATTAACCTATCAAAAGTTTGATGCGATTGGAGCCAGTGAGTCTATCCATCAAGGCTATACCGAAGGAAAGGCAGCGGGATATCAAAAGTTTCTCGCCCAAGCTAAAAGAGAGGAATGTAAAGCGGGTAAATTAGCAGAAAACGCTTACTTTCAAAACAATCCTGTTTTACGCCTACAAAAGGTATCAATCTCCAAAGTACGAAAGACCACACCCGATGGTAGCTTTATTGCTGGTGATGATCTCTATTTAAATCTCCAAATTGCTAACCATGGTGAACAAGACTCTGAGTTTGGTCATGCCTATGTCCGCTTTGAAGCTGTGACTGGTAACGCAACCGTGGATAGCTCCACCATTAAAATTGCTCCTATCCCAGCAAATTCTATGGGTAATATCCTGCGAGTTGGTTTAGGAAAAATAAAATGGACCACCGTTTTTGCTGAACAGGTTACCTTTAAAGTAACTGCTTATATGCCTGATGGTGTTACCGAAACCATACGCAGTTCTATAAGTACCAAACTTCATATTACCACCAACCTCAGTTTCAATACTCTCAACCTCAAACCCAAATGGGGATACCGTCACACCATTAGGATGGTTGTTAGTAATAATACCGCCGCTCACTCGCAAAAAGGCTTTCATGTGACCATGCATATGCCAGAAATAGAAGGAGTACGAAACTACACTCCCACCGCCAGTGTCTCAGCACTCGCCAGCGGTGCTAGTCAAGAGTTGGAATTTAAATATGCTCTTCGTCGGAAGTCACTTATAGGAAGAGAAATCCCCATTACCTTTACCGTATACTACGAAAATAGTGTTGCAGCCACCGTCACTAAAACTATTGTCGTCCAATCAAAATGGTAGACAGCACGAACATAGTACGGATTGGATGAGATTTTTGAAGCTAACACAGCTGATTCTGAGAATTTGCTAACGGAAATGGGCATCAGCAAGGCAGCGAGAAAATCTCAGCCAAAACAGTACGAACATAGTACGGATTGGATGAGATTTTTGAAGCTAACACAGCTGATTCTGAG
>CAYFLR010000052.1:0-18203 GCA_964343805.1 uncultured bacterium
TAGATATTTAAGAAGGAAAGAAAATGAGACACTTGAAATCTGCAAATAGAAGATTTGGCAAGAGCACTGCCCATCGTAAAGCGATGATGAGAAATATGGTTACCTCTTTAATTCAAAGTGAGAGGATTGTAACCACAGTGGAAAAAGCTAAAGAACTTAGAAAACTAGCTGATCGCATGATCACCTTAGGCAAGAAAAACACTTTAGCATCTCGCAGACAAGCCTTGAGCGTTATATTTACCAAAGAAGCCGTTGATAAACTATTTAGTGAACTAGCTGTACGTTACAAAGATCGCCTTGGTGGTTATACTCGCATTGTAAAGCTCGGCTGGAGACAAGGCGATAATGCTGATATGGCAGCTATTGAATACATTGGTAATACTTTCATTGATGATCGAAAGAAAGTTATGGAAGAAAAGCGCATGAAAGCTGATGCGGAAGCACAAGAGAGCGCAAAAGAGAATTAAGAGTTGCTGCAAAAGTTACTTTTCCCCTTCATATTCATTCTTACTTCCCTTATCACAGGTTGTGAAAAGGGAATTCCAGTAAAATTATTTGATTCAAGCTCATGTGTCCCCATTAGAAATATTCATTTCAGACCTGCCTCATATACCCGGAAGCCAATTTGCGTCAAAGGCCTGGTCACCCATGTGGATAAAGAAGAAACTTATCTTGAGTTAAAAGACAAAACAGGTCTGGTTATTTGTAATACCACAGAATTTATAAGAGAATTACCGGATATCAAAAATCAGAAAATTCAAGTGCTTGGCAAAGTGGTTACTGGTCCCATGGGGATCCCCTATATCATGGTACAAAGACTTGAAAAACTATAACCAATTCAAATAAAAATCAAAAAATGAAACAAAAATTACACATACTAGATTTAAGTCATCTGGTTTACAGGGCGTATTATGCGCTTCCCTCCATGAATAACTCAAAAGGTCAGTCTGTTGGTGCTGTTGTAGGGGTTTTTAACATCCTATTTAAGTATATTCGGAAGCAAGAACCCCATTTGTTTATAGTTGCCTGTGATCATCCTCAAAAGTCCTTTAGGAATGATCTCTACGCTGAATATAAAGCCAATCGTATGAAATGTCCTGATGATTTAAGTGAACAGTTTCCCTATGTGAAAGAACTACTGGATCTATTAGGAATCAAGCAAGTTGAAGTTCCAGGTTTTGAAGCTGATGATATTATCGCGACGGTTGTTGATCAATTTCAATCTACTCATGATTGTGTGATCTTAAGTAGTGACAAAGATTTAATGCAGCTAGTTAATGAAAATGTCTCTATGTATGATTTAAAGAACGAGCTGGAAATAAGAGAAGAAGAGGTTGTTAAGAAGTTAGGAGTTAAGCCCAATCAGGTGATCGATTTTCTGGCCATTCAAGGGGACTCATCCGACAATATACCAGGTGTTTTTGGAGTAGGTAAAAAAAGAGCCTCCACTCTTCTAGAAAGCTATGGCACTCTTGAAGGGATATATGAAAATATTGCTGAATTAAAAGGAAAATTAAAAGAAAACCTAGAGAAAGAAAAGGACAAAGCTCTTTTAAGTCGTACCCTGGTTGTATTAGATAAGAATGTTCCTTTCGAATGTTCCGATCAAGAATTAGAGCTGGATTTATCCCTCACTCCTCAACTTATTCAAAAATTAGAAGATTTAGAAACACCTCGGTTGAAAAATAGGTTTGTTCAATCTCTACCTCCTTCCAATGAAGCCCCATTTCCGAGTGACTTCGAGGAAAACCGTCCCACTGTCAGTGACAGAGAATCGATTACCATAAGTGAAAATAAAATTGAAAACGGGAGTGATCTAGATTGCTTTATTGAAGCAAGTAAAAATGTGGAAGGGTTTTATTTTTCAATGACAGTAGAAGGTGCAGATCCTGCGAATAGTAAGATTACCACCTGTTCTGTATTATTTTCCGATAAAACTTTCTTTACCTGTAATTTTTCCTTGGTCAATAAGAGACTAGGAGGAAAGTTTAAGAAGGAACTGATCAAATTGTTGAAAAACGAAAACCTATATAAGGTTGGATTTGATTTGAAGTCTTCTTTGTGGGCCTTAGGTATAAAATCAGAGAAACTGGAGGAACAACTTACCACTCCATTTCATGATATTAAGTTAATGGCCCATCTATTAGATCCGGATAGGAAAAAGGATGATTTGGAGCTGCTGACAAAGATTTATGCGGATCATTTTCAGTTCTCTTATCAAAAACCGGACACCAGTGGGCAGATGGAATTATTTCCAGATCTACCTGCTGTAGACTATAGCTCTTGGCAAATTTGTCAGCTGTTTCCTATACTAAAGCAAGAATTAGTTAATCAAGAACTTTGGAATATTTACAGCAAAATAGAGCTGCCATTAACTTTAGTGCTCTATGTCATGGAGTCAAAGGGAATCGTTGTTGATCTTGATGAGTTAAAGGAATATTCGGTTTACCTGAAGAGTGTAAAAGAGCAACTTTCATCAAGAATCTACCAACTAGCAGGTGAAGAGTTTAATATCCAATCCCCTAAACAGCTGAGTAAAATTCTATTTGAAAAATTAGAGCTGCCTCCCGTCAAAAAAACAAAGACAGGTTACTCAACTGATACGGATGTTTTAAATAAATTGGCATCTAAACATGATCTGCCAGCTGAGATAATCCGATTTCGTTTTATAGATAAGCTTAAATCTACCTATGTTGACCCACTACAGAAATTTATTCATCCTGTAACTAAGAGGATACATACTACATTCAACCAAATTGGAACAGGAACTGGACGTTTAAGCAGTTTAAAACCAAATTTACAAAATATACCCATTCGTTCAGCCGAGGGGCAAAGAGTCAGAAATTGTTTTGTTGCTAAAAAGGACAGCCTAATCATTGCTGCCGACTATTCACAAATTGAACTCAGAGTATTAGCTCATTGTACTAAGGATGAGGGAATGCAAGACGCCTTTTCCTGTAATAAAGACATTCATCGTTGGACTGCTGCTCAAGTTAATGGCGTTTCTGAAGAGGCTGTTACTTCAGAAATGCGAAGACAAGCTAAGGCAATAAACTTTGGAATTATATATGGTCAGACTCCTTTTGGCTTGTCAGAAGAGATTGGTATTTCCCGGAAAGAAGCCGCTAACTTTATTGAGCAGTACTTTGAACAGTTCGGTAGTATTAAAGGTTTTGTGAATGAATCTATTGAAAAGGCCAGAGAGTGTGGGTTTTCTACCACATTAATGGGTAGAAAGCGTTTTATTAAAGGGCTTGATAGTCAAAATAAGCTTCAAAGGTCTAATGCGGAGAGGATGGTGGTTAATTCAGCAATTCAAGGAACTGCTGCAGAAATCATTAAGCTCGCCATGATCAAAATAGATAGTCTTTTGGAATCCTATAGAAGTTCAATGATACTTCAGATTCATGATGAGCTGGTTTTTGAAGTAAGTAGATCTGAAATAGATCAAGTTTCTCTAATGGTTAAAGACGCAATGGAGTCCGCTTACCCTTTAAATGTACCTCTTACAGTGAATATTGAATCGGGTAACACTTGGCTGGAAGCCCATTCTTAATATTTTTATCTATTTTATTAATCAAATCAAAGAGAGTTTTTTTCACCTAAAACAATTTTTTTAAGCCAAATAACAGTATTTCCTAAAGAAATCGGTTATAATTCCGAGATGAGGGCAAGAGCGCTTTGTTTTTTATCCTGTATCCTCAGAACTTTTTGATTGGCACCAGCCTTTCAAAAAGTTCTGAGGATACAGGTTTTTATAGGAAGATGATTTAGGCTAAATATGGGTTATCGTAGTCGAAAAGCTGAAGAGGAGCTTAAAAACACCATTGGGTTAGTTTTTGATAATCGCCTTCGTGTGTTTAAATTGAATCGCCTTATTATCAAGGACAAAGAGGCCGCCGACGAGACAAGAAAAGAGCTGTTAGGCAAAATACATGGAAAGTGCAAAGCTCTTAAAAAAAGTGGAGAGGCGGTAGAATATGTCGTATTTGAAGATTTAATACGCTATGTTTTTCACTATGCTAAGAAGATTGGTTCCGTTTCAGTGCCAGTTGTTCTTGCTCGCGGGGTGTTAAAAGGACAGCATGGTCTGGTTTTGGATCATGATTTAAAAGAGACCTATTATGTTTCCAGAGTTACCTCCGATAAAAGGTTGACTCCCAATGAATTCATGGATTCCCTTAAGGCGGAATTAAGACTTCACATAGAACAGATGAGAAAGCTGTATCCTTTTGGTAATATCAGTTTTCTACCAGATAAAGTGATGGACTTTTTGCGGAGAGCGCGATTTAATCCTAGCAAAATTAAGAAAATGCCCTTTGCTAAAGTACAGTTTGATCTTCATAACCCAGTGCTGCATATGGATGGCGAAGTGAAGTTTGAAGAAGATTTCCTCGTAAAAGTTCAATCCGAAAGTTCTCATTTTCTAGACGAGAAGAAGAAAGCCCATGATCTCGCTAAAAAGCCAAAGCAAGAAAAGGTAGTTAAGAAGAAAAAGAGTCTTGTTAATAAAGAGATTATCGGAGCTTATGAGCTGCGTTTTGATAAAGATCTCTTTGAGGTTAACGTTCTTATCAAGAACTTAAAACCTTTCATTGAACAGAAAAATGTTTCAGATTTAATCACAAAGATTAAGGAAAAGGGAAAAGAGTTAGTAGACAATGGTGAGGGTGGAAACTATCGAATGCAGCCACGAGAAATCTTGGAACAGATAGAAGAGGCTATCGGAAGAAATGATATAGAGGTACAGATTTTAGGATTAAAAGGGGAAGAGAACGAAGAGGGTGTAATAAAGCTGAGCTTATCAACCGACAAGATGGTGCTTTATCTAACTGATTTAGTTCAGGCTAAAGGCTCCATTCCCAAAATTGGATTCGAAAATGTATTAGCACAGTTAACGGAGATGTCAATTGTTGAGGGATTACCACAAGCAGAGGTCAATGTAAAAGCTGCGTTTGAAATGGTTAATAATGGCCAGAAACTACCCCCAGATTATATTGTGTGTCGGGGAGTTAAGCCGGTTCATGGAGAAGATGCCTCATTAGATCATATTTATAAGAAAGCTAAAAATAAAATGGTCAAGCGGGAAGATGGAACGGTAGATATGAGGGCCCGGCAGCATTCTAATTTAGTTCGTAAGGGTCATGCTTTTCTACGAGTTATAGAGGCCACCAAAGGAGTTCCAGGTACAAATCTACTAGGGGAGACCATTCCTGCAAATGATGGTAAGCAGGTCGAAGTGCAAGCTGGTGAAGGAGTCATCTTTAGTGCTGATCGGAATATGTTTATTTCTAGATTTGATGGAATACCTGTTATAGAGGGGGGCACCGTCACTATTAACCAAGCTTATGTGGTAGAAGGTGACCTCAATTTTAAAACTGGAGATATTAATTTTGATGGAAATTTAGTTGTTACAGGTAATGTTGATAGTGGTGCCACAGCAGAAGCTTCAGGTGATGTGCAAGTTAATGGTTTTGTGCAAAATGGAACGGTTTTGGCGGGCGGTAGAGTTATTGTAGACAATGGTATTGTTACCGGTAAAACAGGGCGAATAAGGGCTGGAATGGGGGTTCAAGCTGGATTTATTGAGAATTCTACAGTTAGAACTCCTGGTGATATTGTAGTTATGGAATCTGTTATTAACAGTCATTTACAGTGTGGTGGAATTGCTCGTTGTGAAGAGGGAAAGGGAATTGTAAGAGGTGGAATTATTGAATGCAGAGCTTTAGAGTGTGAGAATCTAGGTATACACGATGGGAATACCACTGAGATTCATGCGGGTATTGATTTTTCCTATGAGTCAGAATTAAAAGATATAACTGCCATGTTAGAAGATCTGGAAAATAATTATGGTGAGATCCGTAAAGAGATAAAAACAGTAAAATATGATAAATCTATTAAAATTGGCTCTCAAGACAAAGAAGAAAAGTTAGAAGAATTGAAAAGAAAGCAGGAAGCTGTTGAGGCTCAGTTAAATGTTATGAAGGCAAAGTTGGATACAGCAAAGGAGAATAAACCTGTTTTACAGCCGGGGTATGTAAAAGTTAATGGAGAGTTGTCTAATAATGTTATAATGAAAATAAATACAAAGCCGGTTCCGGTTGCAAAAGCCTTGATTGGTGTAGTGTTTAAGTATAAAGAGAATGTGAAGAAGGTTGAAATGATTTCTGTTGATGAATCAACCCAAATGGATATAGCGGCACCTGCAGGTGAAGGTGAAGGCGCTGAGGGAGCCGCTGAAGCTCCTGCTGAAGGCGAGAGCGGCGAATAGTTTAATCATTGTATAAGCGAATTGTTAAGAGGTGGGGGAATGAAATTCTGCTTGGTTTTATTATTAGGATTAACGCTTACCGGCTGTTTTTCTGCCCGTAAAGAAGCGGCATTAAAAGAGCAGATTTGGAAGTTAAGAAATCGAGTTTCTCATTTAGAGCAGAAATTTCAAAAACGTGAAAGTAAATTATCCTACCTTGAAAAGGCATCTACAGAAGCCCGGACTTTATTAAATAGTGCCAGATCTAATCTCCAAGTTTCAAGATCCTCTGTGGAGTATATGAAGGGGGAAATGGAAGAGGTAAGGATTAAATTAGATAGAGATATTGATGTGCGGTTAAGGCAGATTGAAAAAGAGCTAACCGATTTAAATAACTTGGTCTCTTCGGGACGAGTAGCTTCAGCCCCAACTCCTAAACCGAAAAAAATACCCGTTGCTAAAAAGAAGAGCGAGCCGCCTCAAGTCACCTACAAAAAGGCTCGGGCTGAGTTTCAAAGAAAAAACTATAAGAGGGTAGTTCAACTTTTATATGACTTTGATAAAAAGCATAGTTCATTCAGGTCTATGGATGAGATTCTGTATTTAAAAGCAGAAAGTCATTATCGTTTAAAGGATTATCGCTCTGCAGCACTCAGTTTTAATCAAGTTCTTGAAAAGTTCACCAAAAGTGTTTTTGCACCGGTTTCTCAAATGAGAATGGGTGATTGTTACAGGATCCTTGGTGATAAAAATATGGCTAAAATTTACTTCAGTGAATTTCTGAAAAAGTACAGCCGTTCTAAATATCGCGGAGAGGTTCAAAAGAAACTTTCCCGATTGACAAAAAAGAAGAAATAACTCTCCATTCATCATTAAGTGATTTAATCTTATGAAAATTATAGGAATTGAAACATCCTGCGATGAGACTGCTGTGAGTGTTTTGGACTCCGAGCGAGGAATCCTTTCCAATGTAGTATCATCTCAGATCAAAGATCATAAAAACTTCGGGGGTGTCATACCCGAGTTGGCTGCTCGTAAACATATGGTTAATCTGCCCATCGTATATGAAAAAGCATTAACTCAGGCTAAGGTTGATTCAAAAGATATCGATGTGGTCGCAGTAACTAAAGTGCCTGGATTAATCGGGGCGCTTTTAGTCGGAGTTAATTTTGCAAAAGGAATAGCTTATTCTCTAAATAAGCCTATTGTTCCTGTCAATCACCTTAACGCTCATGTTTTTTCGGTTTTTCTTAATGAAGAGACCTCGAAAGACCTAAAGTTTCCCTTTTTATCTCTCGTTGTTTCAGGCGGGCACACGAACCTCTATGTGGTAGAAGACTATCATAGATTAAAGCTATATGGTCAAACGCTAGATGATGCTGTGGGCGAGGCATTTGATAAGGTTGCCAAACTATTTGATTTAGGCTATCCCGGTGGCCCCATTGTGGAGAAACTTGCCAGAGGGGCTAATCCTAAGACTTTTAATATTCCCAAGATCATGAAAGGAAATAGTGGGCGGAATTTTAGCTTTAGTGGACTTAAGACGGCAATTATCTATTTAAAAAGAAACTTAAAAAGGGATCTTAACGAAACAGAGATCAAAGATTTATGTGCAGGGTTTCAAGCTTCAGCAACAGAACTTTTAATAAGAAGGTCTCTAGAAGCTGCTAATGAAACAGGTATAAAGCAGATCACGGTGGTGGGTGGTGTATCTTGTAATGGGTATTTAAGGTCTCAATTTAAAGAAGTAGCTGATAAAAATGATCTTTCGGTCTTTTTTCCAGATCCCATCAATAGCACTGATAATGCAGCCATGGTAGCCTATCTTGGTGAAAAGCTCTTTCAAAAAAACCCTGATTCCTTCAACAATTATAGCTTTGAGGCAGTCTCTACCAATAGAGCAGGAGAAGGCTATTAAGGACCAACACTATTATAAACAGGTCATGAAAAAAGCGCAGGTGAGACCAAAGAAGTCACTTGGTCAGAACTTTCTCACCTCTCATTCGGTTATTGGCAAAATGGTCAGTCGATTTGATTTAAAACCCGGTGAATGGGTTTTAGAAATAGGGCCCGGTCTCGGATTTTTAACCGAGGATCTCTTGGAGCTCGGAGTCAAAGTATTAGCCATTGAATATGACTCTGCCTTGGCTAAATTCTTACCGGAAAGGTTTGCCAATTATGGTCAGAATTTTCAACTAATACATGGAGATGTGTTAAAGGTGGATTTGAACGAGGCAATTCAATCAATACAGATAGATGATCCTATCAAAGTTGTGGGAAACCTCCCTTACAATATTGCCACTACAATTATAGTTAAGTTATTAGAGCACAAACAGCTGTTTTCCGATATATGGGCTATGACTCAGAAAGAGGTTGCTGATCGTATTGTTTCTGCAGAGGGCTCAAAAAGTTATGGGCGTCTTTCTATAGTTTGTGGTCTTCATGCCCATTGTAAGAAATCCTTTGATATAAAAAACACCAGTTTTTCTCCTCCTCCTAAAGTGACCTCCAGTGTTGTTCGCCTCACTCCGAATGAGTTTGCCTTTAATTCCCCTCTGCTTGCTGAGTGCTTTGACCAGATAGTCAGGGCTGGATTTCAACAACGAAGAAAAACATTGAAAAATGCTTTGAAGAAGCTATTTAAAGAT
The DNA here is from genome assembly GCA_964343805.1 of uncultured bacterium. Lineage (GTDB taxonomy): Bacteria > Bdellovibrionota_B > Oligoflexia > CAYFLR01 > CAYFLR01 > CAYFLR01. The sequence goes on from CAYFLR010000052.1 coordinate 8,899, forward strand.
AATGACGAAATTAATCAGTATATTAATAGATATTTACCAAGTAAAATAGACCTACAGTGGCGAGCAGAAAAGTTGAGTGTTTCTAAGTTCTTGTCTTTAGCTGAATCCATTTTAGCTTTCCAACAGAGAAGCTAGATTGGGTGAGCTAGGAGAGAAAATATGAATGGGTTGAGGCAACGAATAGGACTTTTCTTTTGGGGCTTAATTCTAATAGTGAGCCTTCTGACTCCTGTTTATGCTGAAAGCATGTACGATATTACTGTCCATTGGAAAACCATTGAGACCCCTCATTTCTACATTCATTTTCCCGAAAAACTGACCCCTCTTGGCAAGTGGACATCTGTGTTTGTTGAACAGATGAGAGAGAAGCTAGATCAGGATTTCAAGATTGAACTTAAAATGAAAACTCATATCCGCTTTATGGATAATACCGATCGAGCCAATGGCTTTGCTATTGTCTTTCCACAAGATGAAATCTCTATTGTCATACCCCAACCCAATTTAGAGGAAGATCTAGGTAGCTATAGGAATTGGATTGAAGAGCTACTGGTTCATGAAATGACTCATATTTATACCTTGGCGACAACAAGTGGATTTTACTCATTTATGGATAGCGTTTTTGGTAGGGTGACCCCTGCTCTAGGTACTTCATTATTGATTGCTCCTCCGAATCACTCTTTGCCCGATTGGTTTTTAGAAGGATTAGCTGTCTATGAGGAGACTCGTCATACTCCTTTGGGACGACTCAAAAGTAGTGAATTTGAAATGTATTATCGAGTTGCGGTGCTAACCGGGCAAATTCCGAGTATTTCCGATCTTCATAAGGAGAGTATTATTTGGCCGAGGGGTAACTCCATTTATGTGTGGGGGGGGATTGCTATTCAGTATTTAGCACATAAATATGGTGATGAGGTGCTGTGGGGTTTAGTAGAAAAATTTGGAGGACGGCCTCCCTTTACATATAACCTTTTTAATTCCAGTGAGTTTGGGAGGGATGATTTTGTAAGTAATTATTACGAGATGGTAGCCAGTCTTCAAAAAGAGCAGAAAGAAAAAATTGAGAAAATCAAAAAGGCCGCTCCCCTCACTTCTTATATTCAACTTACAAATAATGAGGGAAATGGGAAAAGTGATTTTGTTTTTCATGGAGACTCATTTCTTTATTTTAGAAGTAATGCGAAGGAGGATCGTAAATTAGTTGGACAAGACCAAAATGGAGATGTGAGTCCAATTCTTAACCTAGATAATTTAGCTGATACACACCTCTCTCGTCATAAGACTAGTTTGTACTTTGCTGAAATTGATCGGGTAAATAATCAATCATATCAAAGTATTAAAATTTTAAATTTAGAATCTAGAGAACAAAGAACCCTTTTCGAAAGGAAACGTTATCGTCATCCCTCCATATCACCAGATGGAAAAAGCCTCGTTTTTGTGAGTTTGGGAGAAGGGGTTCAAAACGTTCTATTTTATGACTTAGGAAGTAAAACGGTTAAGAATTTAACTCATAATAAGAGTCTGTTCGATTCTTATTACAATCCTCGCTTTGCGCCTGATAATAAAAGCATCATCTATGCGGCCCGCAAGGATGAAAAGTTAACATTGAGTTTGTATCAGTTCGATCTAGAAACTCAGAAGGAAAGGGTTCTACCATTTTCTGGGAATTGCTCTTTTCCTTCTTATTCGCCTGATGGGAGAGCCATTCTTTTTATTTCAGACAGGACGGGAATTCACAATATTTATGCCTATGATGTTAAGCAGGATAAAGTTTATCAGATATCTCATTTGATGGAGGGAGCTTTTTTCCCCCATGTAGATGTCTCTAATAGGTGGATTTATTTCACTGTTTACGGATCAAATGGATACAATATAGCTAGGATGAGATATCAACCCCATCGATGGTTTAAGCCTATTTCCTTGAAGATTAAACCTAGAATGGCAATGTCTGTGGACTCCACCTCTGCTGGGGTGGATTTAGCTGAGGTTGAAAAAGAACTAGAGCAGAGTGACAATATCTTAGTGCAACCTTATGAGGCTCTGAATTATTTATTTCCTACGGGATGGTTTCCATTCTTTGTTTTGGGGGAGTCTGGTTATAATAAGCAGTTTTATGGGTTTACTATAGCGGGTGAAGACCCTCTCAAACGTCACAACTACCTCATCTCTTTTGCTCCTATTAAAATAGGTGATTATAAGGAGTCTTTTTGGCATCGACCTATTTATGAGGCGGATTATATCTATTCAGCCCATTTTCCTGAAATATCCTTCTCTTTAAGTGGTGACACTGTGAAATACCGAGGGTATTTTATAGAGGGGAATGAAGGGGTAGAATTTGATGTTTTAAACCAGGCATCTCCCGATTGGAATTATTGGACCTATACACAAGTTTTTAATAGCACCATATCCTGGGAATTTGATCGAAATACATATTCTACGGGGGTCTTTGCTAGGGTCGGACTCCAAGTTATTAAACCAGATGAAATAATGGGAAATTCAAAAAAGTTTGCCAACTCCCAGGAAGCAATATACCGGGGGCATGTGGTTTCTCTGGCGATTGGTGGAATCTACGATACCTCCTTTGGTTATCGGACCCCTATTTCTGTTGAACCTTATTCTGGCATAAATTTTAATACTGTAATCAAAGTGCAGAAGACCATTTTAGATCCTGAAGAGGCCGCTAAATTAGATGGATCTCATGAGCTTATGTATTCTTGGATCAATGAGTTGACCCTATACTTTCCACTTTATCCACCTTATTCAACTTTAAAACTTAATAATAAATTTGGAAGCCTACTAAAATATAGTCCCACCGAAGCAGAGAGGAAGGTTTATGGTGAATTTCTCTCTATTGGTGGGGTGGATGGTCTATTTGCTGTGAGAGGTCAGCCCTTCGGAGTCATACAAGGCTTGCATGCTTACGTAGGTTCTTTACAGATAGATCAGATGTTACATCCTATTTTTAAGAACTTTGGCGGATGGTATTTATTTAGTCGTCACTTAACAGGTCATGGATTTATGGATTTTGGATCCGCCTGGAATAAAAAACCTGAGCTTACTAAAATTGTTTCAAGTATTGGAGTAGAAGTACGATATAATTTAGTAGTGTTGAAGTATTTTCCCATGGGTTGGGGAGCAGCATATATGAGAAGCCTCAACCGGGATCAAGACTTTTACTATTTGGTGGTGGGTAATAATTATAGCCCCATAAATTAATTAAGGTTTTTAAAAAGTTCTGAGGATTCAGGCATAGAGTGGGAGCGGCTCATGAAGTCTTTGATTAATAAGTTAAACTTTCTAGAAGTTAAAATCCCCATTAAGATCTTACGCAGATATGCAAAAATAAAAGATACTTTACAGTCAATAGAGAAAGATCTACGAACTTCTGCCAAACTTTTATCCATAAGAGGGGTCAAGTATCGTTATAAAGGACGAGTTAGATATAAAACAGTCATGGAGATGCTAGAAGGAGACTTCCTTCGTTTAAAAACATTGATTAAATCAGAAGAGTTCCAAAGTAAATTTAGTCGCGGACGATCTGATTTAGAAGATTATTTTGAGTCGAAGTTAGCCAATCTATGGTCGGGGATTAACTTTTTCTCGGTTCAAGATTTAGATATTCTATTGAGTCGCTTAGAAGACCTACAAAATAGAGTGAGAAAGGGTTTGAGTGGTATCGAATTAAAAATTAACTTACCTAAGAAAGAGTTGATCATTAAAAAGAAAACTGCAAAACCTGCCAGAAGAGCACCAGTGAGGAGAAAGAAGAAAAGCGCCTAAGTCGTAGTTGGGGCTCCCTTAATGCCACTGATAGGGCTAACACGAGCCGCCTGAAAAGATGGGTAAAGTGTTGCTATTCCGCAAAGCAAAACCGCAAAAAGTGCAATCAGAGGATAAATAGAGAATAGATAGGTGACGGGGAGTGTTGAAACCTGATAAGTTCTTGCAGGCAATTCTATAAATGGGTATGTTTTAAGTACATAGAGTAGGACAAAGCCGCCCCCTATTCCCAACAGGGTTCCTAGAAAACTAATCACCAAGCCGATGGATAAGAAAACCTTGATAATGGCAAACTTAGTGGCTCCTAGTGCTTTTAGGATAGAGATTTGTCGTTGCTTTTCAAAGGTGATCATCACTAACATAGTTACAATATTAACGGCTGCAACTATTATGATAATGATGCAGATAAGAGCCATCACCGCTCTCTCAATTTTTAACGCTTCGAACATCGGACGGTGAACTTTTTTCCATTCCCGAGTGAGGTAGTCTGGGAAAGCCCGATCAATTTTTCGGATCACTTGACTTGCGTTATTGGGGTTGTTGAGGCTGATTTCAAGGCCTGTTACTTTGTTTTTCTTACCCCAAAATCTTTGGGCATTATTTAAACTCATCAGTGCAATTTTTGAATCTGAGTAGGATATCCCGGATTTAAATACTCCGGCCACTTCATAAGTTTTCACTTTCATTGCTTGACCGGCGTGTGTGGCGAAGCTACGAGGGCGGATAATTTTAACGGAATCACCTTTTTTGACCTTTAGTTTTTCCGCTAACTCAGAGCCAATGATAACAGTATGTTTTTGGGTTTTTAGTTCAGAGACCTTCCCACTGTAAAGAAGCGGGCTAAAAAAGTTCTTTAAATTGAGGGCATCCGGTTTAACCCCTTTTATAAAAATACCTTTCTGAGCAGATTTAGACTGAATGATGGTCTCAAAAAGAATAAATGGTGTGGCATCTATGATTTCAGGGTCTAAGTTTAAAAGTATATCTGTAGTATGGTTAAGCTCATCAATCCCGGTGGGGTATTTATGCATAAGTATATGGGGGGTGACACCTAGAATCTGCTTTTGAAAAGTGTTTTCAAATCCAGATATAACGCTAAATATAACCATCATTGATGATACACCAATTGCCACTCCAACAATAGAGAATACACCCATGATAGAGATAAACCGCTGATCTCTTTTGCCCAGCAGAAATTTAAAACACATCATCCAAGTAAAGTTGCCGGTTGGAATTTTCATGGTATGGATCCGAACATTATTGATTATCACGACCAAATCATGTATGTGAATGCTAAAAATACCTTTTACCATAAAGGAGAGTGTTTTGCTAGATCGTTATACAAGAGAACAACTGAAGAAAGTTTGGAGCCGGCCTAACATTTACCGAGTGTGGACTCGGGTTGAGCTTGCAGCCTGTCAAGCCTATATGGAGAATGGGGAAATTCCGGAGTCTGCCTTTAAGAACATATTAAAGGCGGGTGATTTGGTTTGGGAAGAAGAAATAGATCATTTGGATGAAATTGAGGCCGTATGTAAGCATGATGTGATTGCCTTTCTGACGGTACTTCAAGAAAGAATTGGTGAGGATTCACGTTTTGTTCATATGGGAATGACTTCATCTGATGTGCTAGACACCTCTCTTTCACTTTTATTATTGGAATCAGCAGAATATATACAGAATGACCTTAAATCCCTCATTGAGGTTTTGAAAGAGAAGTCTATTAAACACAAGCATTTGGTTTGCATGGGGCGCTCACATGGAATTCATGGAGAACCGATTACCATGGGGCTTAAGTTCCTTACTTGGTATGATGAGATGCTAAGAAATGAACGAAGGCTATTGCAATCTATTGAAAATTTAAAAGTGGGAACCTTGTCTGGTCCCATGGGAAATTATGTAAATATTTCTCCTGCCATTGAACAACGAGCTCTTGAAATTTTAAATCTTAAGCCTTTTCCAATCGCCACTCAAATTATACAAAGAGATGTGCACGCCGAATTCTTTTCAACTCTTGCAATAATGGCCTCATCAATTGAGCGATTTTGTGTTGAAATAAGGCATCTGCATAGAACAGAAGTATTGGAAGTGGAAGAGGCTTTTACAAAAGGGCAAAAGGGATCTTCTGCCATGCCTCATAAGAAAAATCCAATCGGTAGTGAAAACCTATCGGGAATTGCTCGAATTATAAGGTCTAATTCTCACGCAGCTCTTGAAAATATTCCTCTTTGGCATGAAAGAGATATCTCTCATTCTTCGGTGGAAAGAGTGATTGCTCCTGATACCACCAGTTTAATGGACTATGCTTTGGTTCGTTTCACTAATATGGTGAGAGATTTGGTTATTTTTGAAGATAATGTGGCCACCAATTTAGGTCGTTCCTATGACCTGTTTTATTCTCAAACTTTGCTGTTGGCTATGACCGATCAAGGAATGCTGAGAGACGAAGCCTATCGAGTGGTACAAGAAAATGCCATGAAGGCCTGGAATGGAAAGATCTCTTTTAAAGAGGTTGTGTTGAAAGATGATCGCATTTGCCAAAAGCTGAATGATGAAGTTCTTAATGAGGTGTTTAGTTTAGATCGCTATACCAAATGGGTTGATACTCTCTTTTCAAGAGTTATAGACCGGAGGAACTAATGACGGTTGTAAAGATAGATAGTTTTATCAATGATGAGTGCGGAGTTTTTGGCGTTTGGGGACATCCAGATGCTGCTAATCTAACCTATTTGGGTCTTTATGCCCTACAGCACAGAGGGCAGGAAGGGGCGGGTATTGCCACTTTTCATAATGGGCGCATTCTTTCTCATCGGAAAATGGGGCTGGTTTCTAAGATTTTTAGACAAGATGTAATTGATAAATTGCATGGCAATGTGGCCATTGGTCATGTGCGTTATTCTACTACAGGAAACAGTGAATTATTAAATGTACAGCCTCTGATTGTTAACTGTGCCATTGGTGGTGTTGCCATTTGCCATAATGGAAATTTAACCAACGCGAGCAAAATTCGACGAGAACTGGAAGACACGGGATCCATCTTTCAAACCAGTTCAGATACTGAAGTGATTTTACATCTCATTGCTCGTTCAAAAGCCAAATCCATTAAGGACAAAATTTTAGATGCACTGTCTATAGTTGAAGGCGCTTATTCTTTTTTGATTTTAACTGAAGATGGGATTTTCGCGGCTCGAGACCCTCAGGGTTATCGTCCACTGGTCTATGGCAAAATGAAGGAGGGCTATGTTTTTTCATCCGAAACATGTGCTCTGTACATTATGGATGCGGAAATGGAATCAGAAGTGAAACCTGGAGAACTCCTCCACGTAGATAATAATGGTTACATGGATCGGCAAATCTTTAAACAGGAGAGTGAGATATATAATAAGAACTGTATTTTTGAGTACATCTATTTATCTCGTCCAGACAGTGTCGTCTTCAATCACAATGTCTATGAAATTAGAAAGAAGTTTGGCAAGCAATTAGCCATGAATAGCCCGGTGGAAGCAGATATCGTTATTCCAGTGCCTGATTCTGGTGTGCCCGCGGCGATTGGTTATGCTCAAGAAGCTGGATTGCCCTTTGAAATGGGAATTATTAGAAATCATTATGTAGGAAGAACATTTATAGAACCTCAGCAATCCATTCGAGATTTTGGAGTTAAGGTGAAGCTCCATCCAATAGGAGAAATCCTCAAAGGGCAACGAGTGGTTGTTGTGGATGATTCCTTGGTGAGGGGAACCACTTCAAAGAAAATTGTAAAAATGGTAAAAAACTCTGGAGCTAAAGAGGTGCACTTAAGAATCAGTTCGCCTATGATCATTAATTCCTGTCATTATGGGGTCGATACTCCCACCCGCAAAGAGTTAATGGCTAATAATTATGAATTGGAACAAATAAGGCGTTTTATTGATGCGGATTCTTTAGCCTTTTTGTCCACTGAAGGGTTGCTCGATTCAACGGGGGATGACCCTTCTTCTTACTGTACTCATTGCTTTGAGGGTTAAATGGTTAGTGTAATAATTCCAGCTCGTTTTGCCTCTACTAGATTACCTGGTAAACCACTCATTCCTATATTAGGGAAACCAATGATAAGGTGGGTTTACGAGAATGTAAAAAAGGCCACTCATGTGGATGAGGTCATTGTCGCCACTGATGATAAAAGAATTTATGCTGAAGTCCTTTCTTTTGGAGGGCAATCTGTAATGACTTCCGAGGATTTAAAATCTGGTACAGATAGAGTTTTCGAAGCCTCAAAGCAGAGTCAGGCAGATATAATTATCAATGTTCAGGGTGATGAACCACTCATTTCTCCAATCCTAGTGGATGAATTTGCCCAGTTTATGAAAAGGAAAGAGGTGGAAATTGGCACTATTGCAGTGAGATCTGAGATGGATCCGGATTTTGATGATCCCAACTGCGTTAAAGTGGTGCTGGATCATAAAGGAAATGCCCTTTATTTTTCTCGATCTCCGATTCCTCATGGTGCCGAGTTTTACTACAAACATGTTGGAATTTATGGCTTTAAAAAATCAGCTCTGAAGTCATTTGTGGAAACGGCTTCTTCTAATTCAATTTTAGAGCATATTGAAAAGTTGGAACAGCTGCGGGCATTGGAGAGTGGAATTCCTATTTCCGTACTGATCAAAGAGCAGATGACACATCTTTCCATTGATACTCCTCAAGATCTAGAGCGAGTTCAGGCAATTTTGGAAAAAAGGAGCTAATGTTGAAAGAACTAGATAGAGAATACCTTAAAAAACATCCGATCATTGTGGGGGTTGATGAAGTGGGAAGGGGATGTTTAGCTGGCGGTGTTACAGCAGCTGCGGTAGCCATAAACTCTCATTTTATTGATCCAGGAGTTCGGGATTCTAAGAAAATTTCCGCTAAAAAGAGAGAAAGTTTCTCTGCTTATATCAAACAGCATTGTTTAGCCTATTCAGTAAACACTGTTGATGTGGATACAGTAGATCAAATCAATATCTTAAGAGCGGCTTTATTAGCAATGGAGAATGCTGTTAAATCTGTTTGCGGTCAAATTACTCCCGACCTCTTATTAATTGATGGTAAATTCAAAATAGAAAGTGATTTTGATCAAGAAACCATCATTGGGGGGGATGATAAGAGCACTGCAATTGGCGCGGCTTCCATCATTGCTAAGGTGGAGCGTGACTCTATGATGTTCAATGTGAATGACGCCTATCCTGAATACGATTTTAATTCTAACAAAGGATATGGAACCCCATCACATCGTAAGGCCATTGCCCAATACGGCATCACACCGATTCATAGGAAAACTTTTAAAGGAGTTAAGGAATTTGTCTTATAAAAAATCGAGAGAGTTGGGTCGCCAAGGAGAAGAACTGGTTGCCCATTATTGCCAGACGAAAGAAGGGTTAAAGGTGGTCGCTCGGAACTGGCGGACTCGGTATTTTGAAGTGGATATACTAGCTCGAGATCCTAAACAAAAAATGGGTGTAATAGTAGAAGTTAAGAGTCAAAGTTCATCGCCAAATTATTATTTTTAT
>CAYFLR010000052.1:18213-40909 GCA_964343805.1 uncultured bacterium
ACATCTTCTAAAATGAGGCGTTTAAGGATAGCTGCACTTTCTAGTTCAAGATTAACGGGCTTTGAAGATGTAAGAATCGATTTAGCCGTGGTGTTTAGATCAGAAGATGGATTGTTTGAGCTTAACTACATTCGGGGGATTGAGTGAACGAGCAGGTTTTTTATAAAGTAACATATTTTTTTAAACCTCAAAATTACGAACTATTTGTGACACTACTTACTCAATTCGGAATCACTTCTTTCGAAGAGAAAAGCCATGAAGTTTTTGTAGACTTTCCATATGATGATCCTGAAAAGGACTTATATAAAGACTGTGGGGAGAATGATGAAATTACCTGTTACTTTAATACTGCCGAAGAACTGAATGAATTAGATAAATTTTTAACAGAGTACACTGAGTCTACAAACACACAGTTAATTGAAAATAAGAATATTGATTCTGTGCGCCAAGAGCAATGGGATCGGGTCTGGCAGAAGAATTTTAGTGTTCAAGAAATATCACCTACCTTGAAAATTATTCCTATCTGGGAAGAGGTCCCATCTAAACCGGGGGTTACTACAATTCGAATTAATCCCGGGCAAGCCTTTGGAACAGGTGAACATGAAACAACTCGAATGTGCCTCCAATTGATGGAGGGCATCATCAAAAGGGATAAGGTAGAATCCTTTTTGGATGTGGGAACGGGCTCTGGAATTCTATCTATTCTTGCTTCTAAGTTAGGAGTTTCCTTGATTACAGGGATTGATATCGATGAATTAGCTATTGAAATAGCAAAACAGAATGCTGCAGAAAATAGTTGTGGCTCCATTCAATTTGGTACCAATGGCTTAGACGAGTTGACTTTCAAGTATGATTTAATCTGTGCAAATATGATATCGAGTCAACTGAAAAAGGTATGGAAAAAGTCACTTTCATTACTTCGAAAAGATGGTGTAGTAATTGTTTCCGGGATTTTAAGGGAAGAAAAAGAGCAGGTGCTCGATTTTATTGAATTAAAGCCAAAGTCTGAAATTATTCTAGGTGAATGGGTCGCCTGGGAATTTATTGCCTAGTTTTTTCTATCTTTTTAATATTATTAAACTTCTTGTATCTTATTGATAATATAAGGAAAAAGCCTTCGTGTAACAACCCCTACATTCTTTTTTTTTAATTTTGTCTTGCCTAATGTAAAGAAATTATTAATAATGCTTAGGTAATCAAATATACATAGAAAAAGAAAATTTATAATTTAGACCTTCTTTTTTATAATTTAACCAATAATTTTTTGTAGGAGGGAACATGAAGGTTTTGAAAGTGTTAACGGCGGTAGTAATGGGTGCTTTTATTAGCACAAGTCTTTTTGCTGATTTCAAAGCGGGCGCTGAATTTTACACTGGTTTTTTCTACCAAACAGGTAGTGGTGCGAAAAAATCAAAGCCAAACATGAGCTACAAACACCAGAAGATGGATCTTCACTTCACATTCATGGCAGACAAGACTAAGGCTTTCTGTCAAATCGATCCTCTAAATCCTGGCCTTAAAGTAATGGGCGCTTTGGATGATAAAGGGAATCTCGATTACTCAGGTTCTGGTTTAAGCTCAATGGTTGACGATGCATGGATTCAGTACAAATTTCATCCAATGTTCGCGTTGAAATTAGGTCACGAAACTAGCTTTTATAGCACCTATGGTTGGTATTCAAGCTTTTTTGCAAAGACTCATTTTAAGCCTTCTACCAAGCCAAAAATGGAATTCTCTGGTGCTCACGCGAGTGGATTTAGCTATGGTCTTCAATTCTGGGAAGATATTAAAGCTAATACCATGGAAGATGACAGAGATGCTGGTATCGGTACTAACATGTCTTTACAGTTAAAGTACAAAATGCCTATCTTAGAAGCAGGAATGAATCTTTACATTGATCATCCAGATAAGGGCGCTAAGCAAGCTATGGGTTATCAAGCTTTCTTAAAGTACATGAACAAAGCTCCAAAAATGAATGTTTGGTTAGTGTACACACAAGCTCCACAAACCTCTAAGATCAAAGGTGATCAAGCTGTTAAGTTTGGTGCTTCTTACAATGCATTACACCCAATCGACATCAATTTTGGTTTAGATTACCTCACCCCATCTGCGGGCGACAAAATGGGCGATGCTGGAATGGCTATCGACTTCAACGTATTCTACAGCTTCAACAAAGCTGCTAAGTACTATGTACAAGTTGTTAACTACGGCGAGAAATTTGCTGGAACAGCTGAAGCATACACTGTTGTTGGTACTGGTGTAAAAGCTAAATTCTAAGTCTAGCTTAGAATCTAAATTGTTTTAAAAATTGAAAAGAGGATTTCGGTTTAGAGCCGGAATCCTCTTTTTTGTTGTGAATTTTTGAATAGATCAAAGACTCAGATTTGTAGAAAAATGATTGGTCTAGATACTTGCAATGATTCCACGAATCAGTTGAGAAAAGGTCAATTTAATCTTATTGGCAGTATCTGTTACATCTTGATGAGAAAGTGGCTTTTTGGAAAGACCCGCTGCCTTATTAGTTATGCATGAAATACCACAAACTTCAATGCCGGCATGATTTGCAATAATACATTCAGGAACGGTGGACATGCCTACAGCGTCTGCTCCAAGTGCTTTATAGGCTCTAATTTCAGCAGGTGTTTCAAAGGAGGGACCTAGAGTTCCGAGGTAGACTCCCATGGCCAGATCTATATTTAGTTTTGATGCTGTTTGTTGGACTATTTCAATGAGGGCTGGAGAATAAGCATGGGACATGTCTGGGAAGCGAGGACCGAAATCAGCATCATTTTTACCAATGAGAGGATTATTACCCATGAAGTTTATATGATCTTCAATAATCATAAGGGTGCCTGGATTTAAAACGGGATTAATTCCCCCTGAAGCGTTGGTTACGATCAGTTGTTTGATTCCTAGTTTTATCATGGTTCTAATAGGAAAGGTGACCTCTTGTAGAGAATATCCCTCATAAGCATGGAAACGGCCTTGCATAAGAACAACATTCTTTCCACCGTCAACTCCAAAAACTAAATTACCAGCATGACCTTCGACCGTTGAAACTGGGAAATCAGGAATATCTTCATAAGGAATACGAAATTTTACATCTATTTTATCAGCTAGAAATCCTAAGCCAGATCCTAAAACCACACCAATTTGAGGTTTAAAATCTGAGATCTGCTTTTTTAAATATTCAATGGTTTTTTGCATAGGGGTTCCTTTAAAAAAATTATTGAATGGTTTGGTAAATCTGGGTTCCTGCCTCGGGCTTTTCTTGTTTAATGGTAAAAGCCTTGTTTAAATAGTCTAAAGCTGCGGGTAATAAAGATTCATCATTGTAATGGATTTTACATAAGAGGTCTCCCTTCTTAACAGGGGTGCCAACTTTGGTAATAGCACTGATTCCTACGGCATGATCAATAACCGAATCCATGCTGCTTCTACCTGCTCCCAGAACAAGGCTCGCCTTTCCCACTTTTAAAGCATGTACTTCATGTATAAAGCCATCAGATTGGCTGCCTCTTTGAGATAGAAATTGATCATCAACTCTAAATTCTCGTACCGAAGATGCAGTGGGAAGAATGGAGAAATCCTCTATGACTTTAGGGTCTCCTCCCTGGATTGAGATAAGTTCACTCAATTTTGAGAGTGCGTGTCCTGAAGTTAAGGCCTTCTGTACTCTTATCCTACTCTCCTCTAATGTTTTTTCTTTCTTAGATAAGTAGACCATCCAAGAGGTCAGTTCCAAGGTAATATCCATTAAATCTTTTGGACCTTTACCTTGAAGGCACTGAATGGACTCAATTACTTCTAGAGAGTTGCCAACAGTTAGACCTAAGGGTTGGTTCATATCAGTTAGAAGAGCGATGGTCGGTTTTCCCATCCCCTTTCCAGTTGCTACCATCATTTGGGCTAGTTGCTTGGCATCATCCATGTTTTTCATAAAGGCGCCATTCCCGACCTTTACATCAAGTACGAGGGAATCGATGCCTTCAGCTAATTTCTTACTCATTATGCTGGCACAAATGAGAGGGATGGACTCAACAGTGGCCGTCACATCTCGGAGGGCGTAGAGTTTTTTATCGGCTGGAACAAAGTTGGATGTTTGTCCGATCATTGAGCAGCCTATAGATTTAAGTGCATTTTTATATTCATCTTCACTGAGGTTTACATTAAAGCCAGGAATTGACTCTAGTTTATCTAAGGTTCCTCCTGTATGACCTAAGCCCCGTCCGCTCATCATGGGAACATTGACATCACATGCAGCAGCTAAGGGGGAAAGAATGAGAGAAACTTTGTCTCCGACTCCACCTGTGGAATGTTTATCCGCCTTCGGTCCGGGAATAGATGATAAATCCATAATAGTACCTGAATTCATCATGATTTCAGTTAAATACTTTGTTTCGTCAGTTTGCATCCCCTGAAAGAAAATAGCCATTAACAGAGCGGAACTCTGATAATCAGTGAAATTGCCTGATACCACACCATCAATAAAGAACTGGATTTCTTTTTTGGTAAGGGAGTGTCCATCTCGTTTCTTGGCAATAATATCTTGAGGTAAAAACATAGGTTCCTCTCCTATTTTAAAAAACTCTCACCATGGGGCATGGGAGGGGTGTTAAAAAATTGAGTTAAACTTTGGGCAACATCTGCAAAGGTTTTCCGAACCCCTAGATTAGCTGGCGGTTGTGTTTTTTGATAAACCAATAAGGGGACATATTCCCTGGTATGGTCAGTTCCACGAAAGGTAGGGTCACACCCATGGTCCGCTGTTATTATTAATAAATCATCAGGGGCTAGCAGTTTTTTAATTTTGGGAATATAGGAATCAATATGTTGTAATTCTTGGTAATAACCATTTACATCTCTTCGATGCCCATAAATCATATCTGTGTCTACCAGGTTTACAAAAGTAAAAGTGGGAGTTTTGGATTTGTGATTGAGTAAATGAAGGGTCTTCTCTAAGCATTTTTGGTTACCCTTTTCAGGAAAAGTTTCAGTCAAACCTTGTTCATTAAAAATATTTCCTATTTTACCAACGCCAATGGTCTTAACTCCATTTTGCTTGAGGTGGTCAAGAATACTTTTTTGGGGAAGTGGAATGCTGAAGTCTTTTCGCCGAGCTGTTCTTTCAAATTTACCGGGTGAACCAATAAAAGGTCTCGCAATCACCCTGGCTATCTGATAGGGATTGCAGAGTTCTCTGGCTGTTTCACACATATCGTACAGTTCTGTAATAGGAATTATCTCTTCATGAGCCGCTATTTGAAAAACTGAATCGGCTGAAGTGTAAACAATGGGTTTCCCGGTTTGCAGATGTTCTGAACCTAATCTCATGATGATTTCAGTCCCTGAAGCTGCTTCATTGCCGAGAATGCCCTTGTTGATTTTCTGGCAAAAATTTTTAATCAAGGCATCTGGGAATGAGGGAGAAGCAGGGGGAAAGGTTTGAAAGGCTTTCTCGAGGATAATTCCTCCTAATTCCCAATGTCCAGTTGTAGTATCTTTGCCTGGAGATAATTCTCGCATGACCCCGTAACTTCCTTTCAGTGATTCAGAATCTGTGGAAGTGTTTGGCGAGGTGAGTTGTAATGCTTTTTTTATTCCCATCTTTTCTAAATGGGGTAGTGAAGCATTAGGAATGGCATCATAAATATGTCCTAGAGTGTTTGATCCTTTGTCACCATATTCATGGGCATCGGGCAATTCTCCAATACCAAGACTGTCTATTACTAATATTATTGCTTGCACGTTATAAATCCTGTTGTTCGAGTTCAATTTCCCCTGCTTCAAGAAAAATGGCGTTGGTGAATGCAAAGGGTTTCAAAGGAAAATCGTTTTTGCCTGCGAGCAGTGGAATGTTGAAACGTTCCCCTTCCACGATGGCGTAAAACCAGCCATTTTCCTTCAAAGGAAGAAAGAGAGATTTGGTAAATACCCTGCGGGTAGATGGAATGTTAATTCTTCTAAAGGTCTTTCCATTGAGGATTATTTTTATTTGCTTTAATCTCATCCATTTTCTAGCAGATACTTTTATTTTAACGGAGATGCCTCCATCTTTTATAAGAGCCACTCCACCTGGCTTAATTCGGTTGTTCACTGTTAAGTCAATAAACGGGCCATTTGAAAGTGTTACGTTTTTTCGTTCGGCAATTTGGGAGAGGGGGGTGATGGGATCCTCTTCCTCTTCTTTTACACTGTCGTTATTGTTATTTGAGAAGGGAACCGGGGCTGTTTTATAGGGGTTGATGAGGGTGAGGGGTTTAGTGTTGTTAAAAATAGTCAGTGGGAGTCCGGGAGGGGGATTTCCTGAAGATGTAAGACTAGATGCCAAAGGCACAATGTCAATGTTTCGATTTAGTAAAGCATGCCAAAGCTTGAATGAAGGTTGGGCGGTGGGATTCTGATGATGAAATATAAAGAGAAAATCTATTTGAGTATAAATATCACTCGACGGACTAATCAGGTTGGTGTCTTTGTTAAATACGGGGGAATAGGGGGAGTAGGCAATGAGAATATCGGGGTTTTGAGTGCGATATGTTTGTAGGCTAGTGCTGAGAGTTTTACTGCTCTTAATACTTTTGAATTCGGCAATTTCATTTCGAGAAAGGTCTGATTGGTAAAATGAAAAAACACCAAACCTTGATGAAACTACGGTAATTCCTTCGGAAATTTCTGGAAAGGTCGGTGGTTGGCTGAGCTGGTGTTCTTCTGAATACTCTATATCAGGAAAACTGATCAAATTAAGTTGCTCAGCGGCCGCCATGACATAGAGATCTTCGATGGGGGTTCCTGAGAAAAATGAGCGAGAGGTAAATAAACTGAGATCCATTGTTTGGTATTTGGGATTTTTTACCTCTTTTTTCAATCGGCATTTTTGCCTAATGGTCTTGCCAGAAGAAATAACTAAGGTGTTTTCACAATGAGAATAGAACATTCCATGAGATATGATCAGTCGATAAATTCCGGGGGGGACAACTACTTCCGCTTCTCCACTGGGAACATAAACTAGATTTTGGAATGCAAGTCCTGAGCTGGTATGCAAATGGGGATTGGGAGTAGATTTTTTTCCAACGAGCATAGCTTTAAAAGCAATAGGTCGGTTTTTTGTGTCAAACACACTCAACTGAATGGTGCTGGTTTGGACAGTTAGGTTTAAAACGGTACGAGAAAGTGGGTTGATTCGGAATGTGCTTTGAGATTGAGGAGAATTTGAAACCATGTCTGATTGAATTTTATAGACTCCAGTGGGTAATAGATAGTTGAAAAACCCTTCTTCATCTGTCTTGGCAATGGTAAGTAATTTACCGTTGAAGTTCTTTATGAGGAGATTGGACAAGGCTAAGGGGCGACCATTCTTCTGTCTTAAAAATCCAGTAATTTGTCCGAATGTGGGTTTCATTAAGCGAGGGGAAAAAGATCCGTCTCCCACCCAAATACGACGAGAAAAAGCCAGACTATTTGGTTTCGGTCCGGAGTTAGAAGGAACGACTAAAATGGCACCACTATTTTTTTTGACGATACTAAAAGGCTTTTCTCCAGCTTGATAGTGATAGGTCGTCTGATTCGATAACGCCATTAGAGAATTGACATCAGAGATAGAATTTTGCACCTCGTGATCATTGTCGCCCACATGAAAGGTGCAGTTTGGGCATATTATATTTTCTTCCAACTCAACATCGGTGCTGTTGGGTAGTTTGTCTCCAGGCATTGCGATGGTTGTATAGATTCTGATGTAAGCGTTGTTTCGTTGGATAACATATTGGGTTGTGATCTTTATATGGGGCTTTTTTAAGATATGACCTTGAATTAGTATTATGACTTGGTTTTGATCATGCTGGGTGCTGCTTTTAGTGTATTTGATAAAGTGTCTTTTACCCTTTAATTTGATCAAATGGTGGATGGATCGAAGTTCATCTTGGGAATTGAAAACTGGGGTTATATCGATGATGTGGCCGCCGCTGGGTAACATGGGAGGAGCGTTGTTTATGGAACATATACCCACTTTGATAAAACGATTCTCAATGATAAAGTCGTCTTCTTTAATATCCGAAAGAGATCCAAAGCTTTGGTTGTCCTCTACTTCCGCGGTGGAGAGGAAGGGGCGACTATCTCTTTGTAGAACATCTAGCCAAGGAGTCTCGTAGAGTTCATTTCGAACTTCAAAGCGACCACTGGGAGAAGCTGGAGTTTTTGTTTGGGATAGCGCGGCATTGCTGAGTTGATCTAAACTGTTTTCAGGTGGTTTAGGAGCCGCCTGTTTATCTTCATCGGGTTCATCGATATCGCCCAGGATATCCTGTTGGGCTTTCTGGGGATCTTCCATATCGGTAAGTTCTTCAATAGAAACTTCGCTTGTTCGATTATTTGATTTGCTCGTCGTGCATGAAATGTAGAGCAAAGAAATTAATGAACATAAAAGTAGGGGAAGGTATAAATAGGTTCTGATCATAGCTCACCAGTAATTTTTTGTTGGTATGCAAAGGTAAATAGGCGTGTTAATCAGCACTTTTAGTTGATTGCAATTGCATGGTAACAGCCCCCTCTTTCAAAGACTCAACTAGACGGCTTTTTATCTCGTTTGGCATGGTTGAAGGTAGACTATCTACCTTATAAAAGCCGTGTTTAGCAACATCATCTGAAAACTTGAAATCAAAATCATCACAAGTTGCTTGGTACATAAAGATGTATGAGTCTTTCTCTGGCCGGTAGAAAAGGCCCATAAGCTTGTTGACTTTTAGATTAAGCCCCATTTCTTCTTTGGCAAGGCGTTCAGCGGATTGCCACGAGGATTCTCCTTTTTCAACAATACCACCGGGTAAATACCATTGGTCATTCTTGAAGTTAATCTGCACTAGCAGAACTTCTTGTTGTTGGTTTTGGATGATAATATTACATGCGTCTGGAAATCTTAACCGATCAAAGCTGCCCATTGATATACTCCTTGCGTGCAATTAAACGGCAGAGCGAATATATCATGTTTTAGAGTGGATGCAACTCATTTATGCAGCATTACTCTGTGCTCCTGGAGAGTCAGAACTACTGTCACTTCCTCCTTCACTACCGATGATTTCTTCAATGTCCACAAGACCTTGGGCAATTAGGTTATTAATATTCTTAATAATAGTGGTTTGTAATTTCTTAGCTTCCAAACGGGCACGTTTTTTCTGAATGAGATTCCTGTTTAGAACTTCTAATTCATCCAGTGCAATCAGTCTTACTTTCTCGGGCAGGATGGACTTGATAATTTCGGTCAATTCGGCATTTGTATCTACCAGTAGATTAGCGATTTGTTTAGGTGGCAGGGGAGAAATAATCATACGGACTAATTCGCGGTCGAGTTTTGCGAGGTCAGTGTAAGCAATGTAGTTTTCTTTTACTGCCGAGAGAAGTTGTTTTTCAGAAGAGAGGGTGTTCATAATGGTATTTTCTTCTTCAGTCGACAATTGCCGAAGCATATTTGCTAGATAGATCGAGGGATCAAAACTATGAGTTTCATCAGACTCTAGTTTCTCTAGATTTCCTCTCAAGAATTCCAAGACTCCTTTGAGGATCGATTCATCTAGTTTACCTACATCTTTCAATACAGTTCCAATAGCTCCCTGTTTTTCATCCATTAATTGATATATTTTAGCCGCTCTATCAGGAGTTATAACACTAAATACTTGGACAATCTCTTCGGGAGAGCGCTCTTTTAATGAAGCTGCAAGGTCATTGTCATTGTATTCAGATAAGAAAGAAGGGTCTAATCCAGCCAGAAACTCTGGGGTTAACAGTTCTTCAGCTACTAACTTACCATAGAGATCGCTACATGCTTCATGGCGGATAGCCTTGAGGTCTTCCATAGCTCCTTCCTTTTGTAAGAAGGAACCCAGCTTTTTGGCATCAACAGGAGAAAAGAACTTCATTAAGTCTTTGTAAATTTCTGGTCCTACCGAGTCCAGAACGGCTGCTGCTTTAACAATATTTTTCTTATCGTTGAAAAAGTCTTTCAAATACTTAGCCACAATGAATGGTTGTTCTTCTGCAGAATTCTTGATTTTGTCCAAGATGATGTTTCGCTCTTTAATGGCTTCTTCATCGTTGCCAGTACCTGCCCCGCCCCCTTCTATATTGGCGGCACCAATTTGAGTCGAGGCTTGGTCTGCTTCTTCCATTGCTCCCATTCCACCAGAGTCGCCACTGCTACTCTCTCTAGCTTCCGCTTCTCTTTCTTTTCCCTGAATATAAGCGGAACCAATGGAATTAACAGCTGTTACCATCTTTCCAGCATTTCTAGTCATAGCAACAAAGAGAAGCATCCCGATACCTAGAAAGGTTAAGGAAAGTAAGATAGAGGCGATGGGAATTTCAATTCCCCTAATTGCACCGGCCAAACCAGATTTATTGTCTTTGACTTCACCGAGTCTCACATCAATCTCTTTGAGTTGGGCATCCAAGAGAGTGAGTTTTTTGGAACTCATATTTTTTTGACTAATTTTTCCTGGAGTCAGGCCAATGAGTTTTTGCTTTTCGACGACGAACTGATCTCCTCTATTTTGCCTGAAACCGAGAATAGATTTAATAGCATCACTAATCAGACTGATGGTCTCTTCATTAACATTTTCATCAAAGATGAGGTTAACCGTTATCCTTCGGATATAAGATGAGAGATCGAGTAGCTCTTTGGGGGCTGAAGGTCCTGCCGCCACTTCTTCTTTTTTCTCTTCAAAGAATCTCGAAAGTTCCTCTTTGTCTAAATCAAATGGAAGTAAAGGCAGTTTAACCCGAGTGCCGCCTCCGGCATTGTTTGCTTTTTCCGCTGCTGTTGCTTGGTCAGGCTGGAGATCCTGTCTGATTTTATTGTCATTATAGGTCGTGCTCACATATAGAAGATATTCATCAGGATTTAAATGTTGTTGCAGCACTCTAACTGCTTTTTGCTCCAATGCCTCTTCATATTTTAGCTTCTGTTCAATAACAGAAGCGTTGAGAGGGGGGGAGAAAATGCAACAGATGAAACCCAACAGGGTTATCAGTTGAATTAAATGGGTATATCTCCATCGAAACGTTTTCATTTTTTTACTCCAGGTGCCTGACGTTTTCGTTTCTTATATTTTTTCTTATCTAGGAACTTAGTAATTCTAAGAACGATTCTTCTATTGTAAGCTTGGTTCTTTCTGATTTTTCGCCCTTTTCGATCAATTTCTGGGAGTAGAGGTTTCTGATCCGCATATCCTTTGGCTGAAAGTCTTTCAGAGGGTATTCCCCGTGAAATGAGAAGCCGGACTACCGCGGATGCTCTGGCAGTAGAAAGCTCCCAGTTGGAAGGGAAAACTCTTGATTTAATATAGTCAGAGTCCGTATGCCCCTCTACCATGATGTCCACAGGGAATTTCATTTTGCCAAACATATTGGCAAATTTGGTGAACATCTTATAGGCAAGAGGAAGTAGTTTTGCCGTACCAGAGTTAAAGAAGGTTTTATTGGGAAAAACAATTTCCATATGCTCTTTCCGCTCGATGATTTTAACCACGGCGGTCTGCTTGGTTTGTTCTAGTACCTCTTTAATTTGCTGTTTCATTTTATTAATTTCTTCACTTCTTTTTAACGCCTCATCCAGAATCTTAGCTATTTTGTCGATGGGCATTTGTTTCTTTAGTTTTTCAATTTTCTCATCAATTTTTTTGGTTCTTTCTTTGAGTTTTTGAATTTCCTCCTTGCTCATTTTTTCCAAGGTCTTGAGCAATTCTAACTGTTCTTTGGTGAGCTCCACCGTCACCATATCTTTCTTATCTTTTTCTTTCTTTTTTCTCTTTTCTTTCTCTTGTTCTTGCATGTTAAAAAAGAGCATAAAAAAGCAAAGCAACAGGGTCATCAGATCCCCATAGGTCATCAACCACCCTTGGGAGTCCCCTTCGGTTTGGGGCTCTTCAGCACCTTGAATATAATGTTTCGAGCTTCGCTTTAACGATTCCATAAAATATTAATTACCCTTTGTTTCTATGCTGCCTGTTGCTCGCCACCCTCTCTTGTTCCTAGGTTGAGAAAATCTTTCCTATTCGCAGGAGGAAGGTAAGAGTTTAGTTTTTCTTGCAGCATTAAAGGGGATTCTCCTTTTTTAATAAGCAGAATCCCATCAATCACTATCTGTCGTTTCACAATGGTTCTGTAGGTTCGGTTTTGTAAATTGTCAGCGATAGGAATAAATATAAAGTTGGCTACAACGGAACCATAAAGAGTTGTGACCAACGCAATAGCCATACTAGGGCCAATTTTTGAGGCTCCTGAGGCTCCACCGATTTGTTCCAACAGGGAAACGAGTCCAATAAGTGTTCCTACCATTCCAAAAGCAGGGGGATATTTACCCATGTTTTTGGCCATGGATATTTGAGAGGACTCTCTATCTTTTTGAACCTGGGTTCGTCTAAACATAATCTCTAGGAGATCTTCCTCGTTAAAACCATCAATGAGGAGTTGGATACCATCTTTTAAGAAGAAGTCATCCACTTCGGTGAGTTTTTTGCCAAAATAGTCAGGATTTCCACGGCTTTTGTCTGCAATATCTACTAGTTCACCTACAATATTAGATGCGTCATCCTCCTCCTTTCTAAAGGCGATGACCAGTAGTTTTAGTAGAGTGGAAACATCATAGATGGGATAGGTTATAAGCATGGCACAGAAGGTTCCCCCCACCACCACAATAAAAGAGAGGGGGTCTGCATAGATGCCGATGTTCGATGCAGCTCCTAGAATTGAGTAAGCAACAATTGCTGTTGCTGCCGCTAAGCCGATTATATAGGTGCCCATTTTGTCCTCTAGCTATTTAATTAGCTTCAAAAGGTTATCAATTTTATCAATCTCGTCCTGATTGTTGTATAAAAGCCTCTTGGCTTGTGAATACGCGTTTTTTGCTGCTTGTTTACGCCCAGCAATCAGTAATAAGTTTCCTTTAAGCTTCTGATAGGTTGCTAAAAAGGCGTAAACCTCATCCTTTTTTTCTACAAAATCATGAGCTTTATGGTATTCCTTGGCAAAAATAAGCGATTGAAACAGGACCATATCTTTAGCAATCTGATTAAATGATTCAGGATACTCTTTGAGCTTGATGGCTTTGAGACTGATATTAAGTGTCTGATCAGATGAGGGGATTGCGGGGACAATCACTTCTACTGATTTAAAGCCCTCTTTTTGGAATTTAAGCATGTAGTAGCTGTCATTGGAGAGGCGATTTTCATTACCTAGGGCTAGGGGAGATTTTGAGACAAATGTATGGGTTTTTGTTTTGTTGGACCAAAGTAAAATATCAGCTTTAGATGGTTTTGATTCAATTGTATAGGTATGAGAACAATGGACCAATCCAAAGAAAAGGACAAGGGTAGCTAGCCTAAACCCTTTAAATGGTTTGATAAATGTTTTATTGTTGATGAATCCCTTCATATTTTTTCCTCGCATCCGTGCGATTCTTTTTGCCTTAGTTACACTTCGGAAAAAAAATGAAAATCTTTAACAATGAAATTGAATCTAAATCCGGTTTGTTGTAATAATGGCTCCTTACTAGCAATGGTAAAACGTAATACTTAAATCTACCGAGGGTGTCTTTCATGAGTGATCAAGCAAAACAGAACTTTTACCTAACAACACCTATTTACTATGTTAATGCCCAACCCCATTTAGGGCATGCCTATACAACAGTTCTTTGTGATTTCATAAAAAGAGAGCATCAAGCCATGGGTGACAACTCCTATTTCCTAACTGGAACCGATGAACATGGTGATAAGATTGCTAAATCTGCTGAAGCTCAAAAGACAACTCCTCAAGAGTTTGTAGATAAGGTGTCTCAATCTTTTAGGGATCTCTTACCTAAAATATCTGCTGAGAATAACGATTTTATAAGAACAACAGATAAAAGGCATAAAGATGTAGTAACTCAGATTCTACAGAAAGTTTATGATCAAGGGGATATCTACTTCGGTGAGTATGATGGGAAGTACTGTCGGGGCTGTGAAGCCTTTTTTACCGATAATGAGCTGGAAGAGGGGAAGTGTCCTATTCATCAACAGGAACCAGAAGTCATTTCAGAGAAAAATTACTTCTTTAAAATGAGCAAATATTGGGATCAGCTGAAGGAGCATATTGAGAAAAACCCCGAATTTATTACTCCCGCAGGCTATCGAAACGAAGTTATAGGAATGCTCAAACAAGACCCAACCGATCTATGTATTTCTCGGCCTAGATCACGTTTAACCTGGGGAGTCGAGCTGCCTTTTGATAAAGAGTATGTGACCTATGTATGGTTTGATGCACTTATAAACTATATTTCAGCTTTGGGTTATCCAGATGGTCAACTGTTTAAAGATTATTGGCCAGTTTCCCATAATGTGATTGCCAAAGATATATTGAAGCCGCACTGTATATATTGGCCCACCATGTTGATGTCCATGGGAGCTTCTCTTCCTAATAAGGTTTGTGTCCACGGGTATTGGCTCATCAATGAAGCCAAAATGTCTAAATCATTTGGCACTAAAGTGGACCCTTTAGAGTATTGTGATAAGTATGGGACTGATATTTTTAGATATTATCTCTTGCGTGGCATGCGTTTTGGTAAGGATGCCTCCTTTTCTCATCAAGATTTTGTAAATATGTGTAATGCAGATTTGGCTAACAACATTGGCAATCTCTATTCCAGGATCATTACTTTATGTAATAAATACTTTGATGGGGCTTTACCCCCCATGAATGTTCTTACCGCTGAAGATATTGAAATTAAAACTCAGGCGGAGAAACTCCCTGGAGAGGTGAAGTCTTATATTAACTCTTGGGAGCACCATAAAGCTCTGGAAAGTATTTTTGGTTTATCAGATCAGATAAATAAATACTTTGGAGCCCAAGAGCCTTGGAAAGTTATTAAAGAAGATAATGGAAAAGAGCGGGTATCTACTATTTTACGGGTCTCCCTTGAAGGTATTCGTCTTTGCTTTTCTTGGCTTTGGCCAGCCATGCCTGACAAGGTATCTACCATTATTAAAGAGATTGGTCTTTCAGTGGAAACTCAAGATCTATCCCAAACAGCTCATAGTTGGGATCAACTAGAAACAAACTTCCAATTACCTAAAAAGCCGGTACGCTTTGAAAGAATCGAATCTTAAAGGTTTTTCTAAAACGGAATATGATAGAAGAAGTAGGCCATCTGCTTACATCGATTGGTAAAGGCTTCTATCGGGATGCCTCTTTTAACTTTACCCATGAGTTCTACCGCTTTTTTCCCAATTTTTTGCAGCTTGCTAAGTCTGTGAGTGTCATATTCGGTCTCACTCATAATGGCTCTGAAGCGTTCCGGTTCGAGATCTTTTTGAGAAAACAACTTTCTTAATCCATTGGTGTATCTAATAGCCTTTTTATCTTTAGGTTTAATAGCGGGGTGCAGAATGTAAATACGATTGCCTTTGGTTGGTAAGGCTTTTCCTGCTAAGGCAAGTAAAGAACGTGATGTCCATTCAATAGCAAGCCCAATGGGCAAGAGATCCATATTCCCACTGCCTAATAATATGGTATTGAGAGTGGCCATTTGTCCAAAAGCATTTAGGAGGTAAAACTCTGTTCGGGCACTAATATATCCTTTGCGGTGAAGGGCTCTTACTCCCATGGCAGAGGCTGCACTTAAAGGGGTGTTAATCAGACCGATTCCTGCAAAAGAGGCTAAAAACTCAAAGCTGAGTGGGCTGGCCACTGAAATCGGGTCATGGAGATAACTAAGAGTTCTATAAGTTGAACTGATGGTTAGGGTCGTTAACTGGGAAACAACCAGGGCTTTTAAAAAGAGAGTGCGGTTGTAATAACTAACAATAGAACTCTCTTTCCATAGGGGAAATTTGTGGTCTGCTTTAAAATCATTATAGACTTTGGCATAGCGAGCAAAGAACTGATCTAACAAGATAGATACTATGGATTGAGTGATTCCAAATGGATTTGTTCCTGTCACTGAAAGCCAATAACTGGTGGAGGGGATAGATCGTCCTGAACCCAGTAAGCTTCCAATCATCATATCCCTGCTTTTGGGATTCCACTTAAGGGTTGCAATTTTGTCAGCCCAGGCTTTTTTCCAACGACTCAGTATGCTGATTTGTCGATCGTTATAATCGATCATTGCATTACCAAGGAACTCTGTATTATTCTCTCCGTTTTCTTTTGCAATGATGGTGCGGATTTCATTATTGGATTCGGTAATGGAGTCGATAGTTTTAGCAGCATCTAAGTAGGAAACTTTGAGTCGGACCCGGGTGATGTTAAATCGTTTGTTAAGTTCCGCTTTGACCTCTTTTAAAAAGAGCTCCGTGGTTTCATGATCAAGACCTCTGGGGACGAAAACCCATAATTTTGATTTTACTTCATTACTGGGAAGGAGTTCGACTCCATTGGGACTTTTCAAAGATATTTGGGATAATTCTGAGAGAGATACTTGGCCTAAGTCAAAGCGAAGGGCTCCTTGGGACTTACCTTTTTCTCGGAGGATAGAATCCACATAAAGTGTCATGCCGGTTGGAGACTCTGTGGCAAAGGTATTAAGTGTCCAGCAGAAAGCAGTAGCTAGGATCAGTATTAGAAAGCAAATTTTAGATGAAGTCATATCCTTATACTACCACAGAGTCATCTCACAAACTACCTCAACCTCAAAATATTTGCTCACAGACTAACAAGTTGTTAGCTCTAAATGACAATTTGCTTCTGATTTAACTAAATATTTTTTTAAAGTGTGATATTGTTATCTTGTTTTGTTAATTGAAACAATAAGTAACAGTTTTAAATATATGGGGGGATACTATGTCCGAAGTTATGGATATGATCGAGCACAAGTCTGCCAACCAAGATGAAAAAACCGTAGTTATTGAAGAAGAAACGATAGATGAAGAAAAAATGGAAGAGAAAGTGGAAGAGGTAAAAGGGCGTTATCAGAACGATGCCGTTCAAATATATTTGCGTCAGATTGGGACCTCATCACTTTTATCCAGGAAGATGAAACTGCTCTGGCGCAAGTGGTGGAAGAGGGTGAATTAGAGCTAATCGATATATTATTAGGTAATGCTCTCGGTACCAATCTCTTTCTGACAGTTTTTGATGAGTACACTTATGGTGCTTTAAAAGCTGAGCAGGTGGTGATGGGTACAGATAGCTTAGTAGCTGATGAGCAAGATGTGGATGAAGTCTTGTCGAAAATTATTCGAAAGTTTAAAAGGCTAGCTAAAAAGTCATCGGGACGTCGTGAGTTGATTAAACTGGTCAAAGATATGAATCTTAAGCCACAAATAATATACAAAGTGATTTCTGCCTTAAATAGTGATGGGGCCTTTGAATCCGCTGGACTATTAAAGGTGCATAATCCTAACCTGCAAAAAAGAACACTTTTGAAAAAACTAGACGGCACTCTACATAAGATCAAACTGGCTAAGAATCAGCTCATAGAAGCCAATTTACGATTGGTGGTGAGCATTGCCAAGCGCTACATTGGCCACGGGATAGCGCTTTTGGATCTCATTCAAGAGGGGAATATCGGTCTGATGCGGGCTGTTGATAAGTTTGAATTTCGGAAAGGATGTAAATTTAGCACTTATGCTCATTGGTGGGTGAGACAAGCCATAACTAGATTAATAGCAGATCAATCTAGAACCATCCGTATTCCTGTCCATATGGTTGAAAGGTTCAACCGAATTGTTCGTATGAGAAGAACCTTTGTGCAGAAGATGGGAAAAGAACCCACTGTTAAGCAAATAAGTAAGGAAGTTGGCTTGAGTGTTAATCAAGTGAAAAAGGTTTTTCAAATTGCAAAAGAGCCACTTTCCATGGAAACTCCATTAGGCAGTGAGGATAACAATGTGGTGGGAGATATCTTGGTTGATCCATTTGCTCGGTCCACGATTGATATATTAGTTGATCGCAGCTTAGGGGAGCAAACAGATAAGATCTTAGCCACGCTGAACAGCAGAGAAGAGAAAGTGCTGCGTATGCGTTTTGGTGTTGGTGAAAAAGATGATTACACTCTGGAAGAAGTGGGTAAGAACTTCAATGTTACCAGAGAAAGAATTCGTCAGATAGAATCCAAAGCTTTGGCGAAACTAAGGCATCCCCAAAGAAATAAACCGCTTGAAGTGTTTATGGATTATTAGAACTTTTGGTTCGGGTTCCTACGGGGTTGGGCGGAAAGATAACATCAGTGCAATTTGACTTATAGCACTCGAAGTATTTTGAAAGAATAAGGCGGGTGCTAGGGTTAGAATCTCCCTCCTTCAATAGTCTTAAATTGTCATTCGCGGTGATCTGAAAGTAATGATCATAAATGCGAATGGCGGAGATAAAAGTAGTGAGCATATTAATCTGAGTGTTAGGGACCTTGGCGATCATGTTAATAACTCCAAGAATGCTTTCCTGGGCACTATTTTCAAAAAGTGGGCCTCCACTGGCCCCATTGTGAGCATCAATCACATTGGTGGTGATCATGAGTCTTGAATCTCCTTCATCAATACTCTTCGCAAAGCTAATATAGTTACCGGTGGTGGTGATTCGACCTAATTTACCCGTACTAAAATTTAACTCTTTGGTAGTAAAATCGTTCACGGGGGTGGATTGAAGTTGTTCTTCAACTGCTATGTGCTCCTTGGGGTATTTTTTAGAGGTAGAAAAACCGGCAAGGAACACTCTTCCTTGGGTAGAGGATAAAATGGAGCCTTCGACCTTTTGATAAAAATGTCTGGAGGTGGCATTTTCTAGAGCCAGGTCTTCTAGAAAAACCGATTCATTGCTTTTTATAATCTCTTTTCTTTTAAACTGAAAAAAATCTGAAAACTCGTTTTTACGTTTGGGAGTGAGTTTCCCTATGACTGCGTCAAAGTCTAAGCTGTATTCCTGGGGATAGTTGGATACGATGGAAACTTGATACTCTTGCTTAGGACCGGCAGGAGCAGTGCCACGAAAACTTGCGGCATATCCAGGGCAAAGTTGCTCTTTATTTAGAACTGCCTTTTTTAGGACTTCTTTAATCAGGTGACTCGACTTTTGACTTTTCCAGGTAGAAACATCCAAGGGATGGGTTCTGTTTAAGATTTTAATGCAACTTTCTAGTACATGATAGTTAGTAATGAAATAGCCATTCTTATCAATGAGAAATCCGCTACCATGTTCTTTACTGGTGTAGTTCTCTGGATTATTATCCTTATACTTGGCTATTTGAATCATAAAGGTTTTACGGCTGATGCTATGAGGGTCAAAAAGAGCATTCTTTGCCTGAAACCAATCATTATGAAAAAGTGTGGCTCCTCCCACATCTTTGTTCCCAGAAGGAGCTTCTGTATGGGTCTTGCATGCCCAAAGTGCTAATATTGATAAAAAGCTAATAAAAACTCTCATTTACGTCCTTTAAAAATGACAAGCTGCCTCAGTGAACTCGTCGGAAAAAATGTGCTTTTCTTAAGGTCTTCTTTGGAATACCTTGTTATTATTACAATATCTAAAAACATATATATGGAATTATAGTGGGTGATTTTATTATTGCCATAAAAGGGTTGGCTCATAATATCTGTCTCTTTTTGGCGCTGGCATTAATTCACATCTTTTGTTCTTCATTGATTCCTAAAAAATCAAGATGGATGTTTCCATTGACGGTGGGAGGGAGCTTTGCCCTCATTGCCTTTGTGGGAATGACCCTGCCTGTTGAAATAATTCCGGGAGTGAAAATTGATGGTAGAATTCTTATTGTAGGAATTGCAGGAGCTTTTTATGGACCGGTGGCTGGGTTGTTTACTGGAGGCCTAGTAACGCTTATTCGGATCTTTATGGGGGGAAATTTAGTATTATTGGGAAGTCTGGGTATTATGGGAGGAGCAGGAGTTGGGATCCTTTTTTGGTATAAAAAATGGTTGAAATCCGACTACCCAATAGTTCCTTTAATTTTGCTGGGGGCTTTACTCACTTTCCAGGCTCAAATATGGATCCCTGTTTTCTTTCCCCTGGAGAAAGCTATGGTTCTATTACTAAAGATTGCTCCAGTTGGCTTTTTACTCTACCCATCTGGAGCACTTGGGATAGGGTTATTGATTTCTCATGCTAACCTGAGTCGAAGATTGCAAGACGAGATTATAATAAATGAGAGAAAGTTAAATCAGGCTTCTAAACTTGCTGGTATAGGAACATTAGCTGCGGGGATTGCGCATGAGTTGAATAATCCACTGTCCTCTATTCTTGGCTTTGCTGAACGAATTCAGGCTCAGACTAAGGAGCCCCAGACTAAGGAGCGAGCCGAGCGGATTATAAATAACTCTCAAAGAATGTCTTTAATTATTAAGAGTCTACTGCAATATGCTCGTAAATCTAGGAGAGGACAATTAGATAGAGTGGATGTGAATGAGGTCATTAATCGTTCCTTGGTCATCTATCGAAAACAGCTAGAACTAGAAAATATTAATTTATATCTTAAGTTATCAGATCATCCTGTTTTCATTGAATGCAATGGCAATGAGCTTGAGACCATATTTCATAATATGGTTCAAAATTCCCAAGATGCTTTCAAAGAAGTTATGGATACACGAAATAAGGAGTTATCCATTTCTTTGCGGGTTATAGAGTCTCAAGTTGTAATCACCATAAAAGATAACGCGAGTGGGATGGAGCCGGAACGACTGGGTCAA
This sequence comes from uncultured bacterium, assembly GCA_964343805.1. Lineage (GTDB taxonomy): Bacteria > Bdellovibrionota_B > Oligoflexia > CAYFLR01 > CAYFLR01 > CAYFLR01. The sequence goes on from CAYFLR010000052.1 coordinate 38,865, forward strand.
ATTTTTGACCCATTTTATACCACCAAAGATGTGGGAAAAGGGACCGGTTTGGGAATGTCAATCACATCAGGAATTGTAGAGAAATATAAAGGAACTATACAAGCAGAGAGTGCATTGAACGAGGGCACTGTTGTTACTATTTCATTTCCTATAGCTATAAATGAAAATAAACAGATGACTATCCAAGGGGATAAACCCTTTGATTCTTTGGTAGAGAGCGCTCCTTCTATTGAAAAACGATCCATATTGGTTATTGAGGATGAGGAAGATTTGCTTGAATTGGTTCAAGATGTCCTGTCAGAGCGTTTTGAAGTAACAGTGAGTCATCAGCCTAAAGAGGCCATGCTAAAAATGGATGAATGTTCCTATGATTTAATTCTTACTGATTTAAAAATGCCTCATATGACGGGTTTAGAATTTATAAAGTGGAGTAAGAAAAAACACCCCAACCTCCCGATCATTCTAATTACCGGAATGCCTGAAGAAGATAGTGAAGTTCAAGAGGCACTCAAGTTAGGTGTAGATGGATTGCTGCTGAAACCTTGGAGTGTTGAGGATTTATTAGTTAAGGTGCAGAAAGTCTTGCTACCCCGACCAGAAAAACCGATTCTACTCGATTAATCCTTTTTAAGACTTTGACAGTATCCATTGGGTTTAACCTTAAGCCAATCCTCAAATTCGTTTACAATCTCAATGTCTTTTTGAGAAGGATCTAACTCATCAACTTTTAGGTAGCGCTTATCAGCGTAAAACTTCTCGTCATCAGTTTTATCGTTTTGGGAAAAAATGACTTGAACCCCTTTTCGACTGCCAATACTATTTATTTCACAGGTTCCTTTCTCAACTTTAGACGCTTTTCTAGAGGCAGTGAGAGTTATTTTATTACAATAATCGGGAAAAAGTTCATAACAATAATCATATAATAAACCAGTCATAAAAACATCTTTGCCTTGCCATTTAGAAGTCAATTCTAATTCATTGGATAAGCGATCACATCCAGTCAGCTGGGTGGTTTGCATATTAAATAGTGGGGCTCTTAATTTGGCATCAAAGTCGACATTATAGTCCACAGAAGTTTTGAATGGCTTAATCCCTGTAATGGAAATTTGTCCTTCAAAATATTTACCTGGGGTACCTGAGTTTTTTTGAATAGATAATCTGCCACTTTGATTGTCTCCCTTGTAATCAAGCCATCCAGTAGAAACGTGAGGAACATAACTCCAACGATGTTGGGTAACTTTATTCTCTTTATCACAACCGTAGACCAATACACTTAATAAGGGAAAATTTTTATCGCTAAATTTATGCTCACCCCCGAGTTGGATAGGGTCTAGGCAGGTTTTGTCATTTTTTTCATAACAAAATGAGATGATAGAGAACAAATCTTTCTCCGGGCAAACCTTTTCTAATATGGATTTAGGTGGGGTTGTATCTACAGCTAAGTCCTCGCCTGCACATATAAATGAGCGAAAATATTTAATCGGTGAGGGTATGATTTCCATATATAGTTTAGAAAACAACCAGATATTAACGCCTGTATCTTTTCCTTCTTTGGCAATCTGCAAAGGATATTTTGAATCCTGAGATTGGCACTTATCTTCCGTACATGGACTTAACTCAATAGATGTTGAAATTGGCATTGGCTTGTCGGCAGCATCTTGATTTTGAATAGCATCGTTATTGCCATCAGTATTTTCACTTGAATTCTGAGCATTATTTTTTGCTTTGGTATTTATTTTTTTACTTTTAATATGAGAAACATTTGGCTCTCCACAATTTTGATAAAAATAGGTTAAAAAAATGAGTAAAAATAACGTGCTTGTCAAGACAACATGTTGTTTTTCCATGGTTAAACCTCATGGGTAGCTATTATAAATTCTTGAAGGGTATTTACGATCTTCTCGTAAGGAGAATGAATAAAATTGAAGTCTTTAGAAAATTCTTATCATTTTAAGCACATAGGGAGTATTAAAATTTGGGTGAAATTTTGCTTTGCGGAATGATTAGGGGATAAAAAAAGCGATTACCGGGGGGGCGCCAAGCCC
>CAYFLR010000053.1:0-3527 GCA_964343805.1 uncultured bacterium
GTTTGCCTTTTCGTATCGAAACCATCCGCTACATTTTTAAAAACCCCTTTTACTTTCTCATCTCACTATTTAGCTTGAGTCTCCTAGGGTTGGTTTATTTGGGGTGCTTATTTTCCTTCATTCTATATAAATGGAGGTCCATTGATGATATCTGGCCTCACCTTATGCTGGCCGGATACCTATTAGCATTATTTATTGTTCAGTCAGGTCCAGAGGGAGAATCCCGTTATCGTGCTCCATTAATGCCTTATCTCATAATTTATGCATCCTTGGGTTATACTTTGGCTTGGAATTGGCTACAAGAGAGGTTTTTTAAAAAGGCCTCATAGGTGGGTGAGCATTTTGTTGAAACGTTCTGTCCAGGTGTGCTCTTTGGTTGCTCGTTCAAGGGCGGCTATACGGATTTTGTTGCGCACTTCAGATTGGGCATCGGCACTGTAGAACTTAATTTTATCTTTTAACTCTTCTAAACTTTCATAGAAAAGCATCTCTTTATCCTCTTCGAAATAATTAAGCATCTCAGGTATGCGGTACATTAAATAACAGGCACCGCTCATGGGAGCTTCGAAATCTCTAAGGCGAATTTGTAAGAGAGGTTTTTCTAAAACAAAGGTGTTTCCTCGTTCATTGAAGCCGAGGGTTAATTTTGATTTGCTATAAAGTCCTATCATATCTTCAAAAGAGATCACTCCATGGCAATGGGCGGCTATTTTCTTAATAATCTCATCAGAGATAGTGTAGGGAAAGAGGGCTTTTTTCAAAGAGGCAATTAAACCGACTCGACCATAGTGATGGGTACTGGAAAGCCAAACATGCCTTAAGCTAGATTGCAAATTTTTTAAAAAGTGAGAAGTGGGACTGATGTTATAGTTCTGCTCTGCCGTCCAACCTTTTCCGTAGATACTAAAAGGGATATCTGCTCTAGCAAGTTCTGCAATATAATACTCTCTCGATCCATATTTAGCACCACAGAAAGAGGCATTGATGGATTCACTGCTCTCTGGCATAGGTTTGAAGTTTAAAGGGTTTGCCGCCATGGGAGAGTAAAATACCTTCGCTTGAAAGGTGTTCTTATATAGCGGAATGGCTTCCGGTTCAGGAATCCAGTTGAGGTCGTAATAAGGAGCTGTCTTTTTTAAGTTATGGGGGACTTCGATGTTATCACAACTGAAATTAACGGTCGGAATTCCCTGTTTTTTTATCTCTGAAATGGTGTCAGGGAGGATCATTTCATCGGTGATAAGTGAGAAAAAGAGGTCAAACGGTTTTTTCTCTTGGGCTTTTTTCAGATGGCTTAAGAGCGAGTCGTGCACTTCTTCCAGTTTAAAATGAGGTCCGATCTCTTTGGCGGGATTATAAAGGTAAAAAGTGTGACCTTGCTCTTCTAATTCATTAACAAAATGAACAAAAGGCCATTCATGAATATATTCGCCAATACTGGACCAAACGAAGAAGATATGCATAGAAGATTCCTTATAAAATTAACTTACGGATGGATTGCTTTCCTTAGGATGGCCATGAGTTTTTCTCCCACTTTGTCCCATGTGTATTGACTGGGGTCGATGGTATCTTCCATCTCTTTTTTCTTTTTGGGGTTGGCAAGAAGGGGAGATATAACTTCAACCAGTGCTTTCTCATCTCTTGGTGGAACTAAGAAACCATTTTTCTTATTTTGGATAATGTCTTGGGGTCCTTCATTTTGACAACCAATCACCAGTCTTTTCTGTGAGAGTGCTTCTACATAAACAACTCCAAATGCCTCATCCCAAGAAGGCAGAACGAAAATAGAGCAGGCTTGGTAATAACTCCATAAGTGTTGATGCTCTACGTTGCCTACTAGCAATACATGATTGGTAAGATCATTCTCTTCTATATAAGATTCTAGTTTGGCTTTTTCAGCTCCTTCTCCGATAAGAATACAACAAATATTTGGGTGACCCTTTTTGATTAATTCTTTTAGGGCTTTTAAGACATATATATGGCCTTTTCTTTCAATTAAAAATCCTACAACTAGGAGCATTTCTCTTTGCCCGATGAATTCTTTCACTGAACTAGATAGGTCTGGGACTGCCTCGTTGGGCTTGGAGGATCCATAGCCCATCATTTGGAATTTAGAAAAGTCGCATTGATAATTGCTGATACTTCTTTTAAGTGAAGTGCCGTCATAGGTCACAGACTGGCTATGATGAATAACTTTTTCCATCATTTTCTTTGTGAATTTATGGTGGTGATATTCATAAAAACCGTGCCATGTGGTGACATAGGGAATGTTCCATTTTTTAGAAAGCTTTAAAGCACTGTATCCGTCGGGCAGTGGAGTATGAGAGTGAATAACATCGTAATCATCATCGAGTTCTTTAAGGTTCAGTCGGATACTCAAGTAGAGTGTGATGGGGTCTAATTGTCTGCCAAGTGCTAGAGGACCAGTAAAATATTTAGGACGAATGATTTTCCATGTTTTACCCTTATGTGATTCATGATCGATCAATGGAATGTCTTTGAATCCCACATAAGATGTCCCCTTTATATCAATGGGAAGATAGGGAACAGGGCTGACGATAGTGATGTCTGCATGTTGGACTAAATATTTAGCCTGTTCACGAACAAATACCCCCATGGCTGGACGAGCCTGATTTGGGTACATATGGGAAATAATGAGAATCTTCATAATTAACTATCAGATTTTTGAGTGTATTTTTTAGATAAGACTTTAAAAGGTTCATTCATAAATGCCAAGTCTTTATTAAACTTTATCCCTAATTCTTTGGAGGCTCTTTCATTAGAGTAATATTTATAACCAAACAGAGCATTCAGGGTATTCAAATTGAGATACGGAACATCCTTGCCAAAGAACGAGAGGCTCTTCTGCAAAAGAGCAAGGAACGGAAAAAGTAAATAATAAACAAAGTGGGGTATGCTGATGGGATTACTGGTTTTTCCCATAGCATGTGCAATTTGGTTAATAAATTCACCATGGGTGATATTTTGATCAGAGATGATATAGCGAAAGGAAGGAGTGGGATTCATTAAAACTGTCCAAATTGCTTCTGCTACCTTTTTAGCACTCACCACACAGACTCCACCTGGAAAAGCTAATTTGTATTTGCCTTGATGGATTCGATTGACTGTCACCTGTGTGCTTTCACTGCGATCATATTGTCCCAATACAGAAGCGGGGTTCAAAACCACGGTGTTGAGACCTTTTTGCTGGTAGATTTTGACTGCTTGTTCTCCTAGAATTTTAGATTGAGGATAGGTGTAGTTTTCTGCTACCTCAGTATTAAAGTCCTCCTCTGTATGTAGATGTTTGGTTATGGTTTGTTTGCCGATAGTGGAGGAGGAGCTTAAGAAAACAAATTTTAAAACCTGAGCTGCCAGGGATTTTTCTAGGAGTCTTTCGGTGGCCACAACATTGGTCTTTCTGATGGCCTCATGTTCTTGGGGGTCAAAAGAGATGAGTGCTGCAAGGTGAATAACGTACCGGATATTGTATTTTTGAAATAGGGAATCAATGAATGAAGAGGAAG
>CAYFLR010000053.1:3537-4690 GCA_964343805.1 uncultured bacterium
AAGATCCCCTTCTTCGATCTGAATAGAATGCTGGTATTTTTCAAGACTATTTACATTTCGGGTGATGGCTAGGATTTGATAATCAAATTCAGACTTTTTTAAGAGGAAGTCGAGTAGCTCTTTCCCAATAAGCCCACTGGCACCAGTCATGAGAATGGTAGCTCTTTGAGAATGGCTTGTATGGGATTTATTCATGCCAATTCCTATTTGGATTCGTGGTACTCCTCTTCCACATTAACTTTCCAGATGTTATCTTTGTCAGTTATATTATTGGTCATGTTGTTAACTGCAGTGATTGCTGTTAACATTGAATGGTCTTGGTTATTATACCTGTGCATTCCATTTCGACCAATCAAATAGAGATTCTTAATCTGGTTAGTATAATCTTGAATGGTTTGGAACTGATCATAGGTTCCAAAATAAGCCGGGTAGGTTTTGGGCATGCGAATCACCACTTGATCCAATACAGCAGACTCTTCAATTATATCGATTTTAGCAAGTTCTTTGATTGCGAATTGAGCGAGTTTATCGTCGGGAAGTTGCCAAAGTTCATCACCTTCTTGACAAAAGTACTCTAGACCGATCCATACATGGTTGGGATCTTTCACCAGGTAGGGGCTCCAATTATTAAAAATTTGAAGTCGACCGAGCTTAACATCTCTTTCTTGAATATATATCCAGGTATCGGGAAAGAGGTTGTTCGCCGCTTGATTTTGATTTCCATCGCAAGATTTGAGGTTTTTTAAGAGCAGACCTACAGTCAGAAAATCTCGATACATGAGACCTTCAGCGACTTTTTGAACATCAGCCGAAGGAGCGGGGGAAATGCCTGCAATAAGTTCTTGAACCGGCATGGTAGAATATACATAATCTGCGGGGATCTCTTTTGTTTCACCCTCTTTAGTCACATAAGAAACATGGGTGACTGTGGTTCCATCTACTTTGATGCCTCGAACATCACATTCCATATGTAGATCTACTTCTTTTTCAGTCACAATACGAGCCACTTCCTCCCACAACTGCCCGGGCCCATATTTGGGATAAAGAAAGCGTTCGATGAGACTGGTCTCTGTCTTCTTCTGTTCTACCGAGCTTTCAGATGTGATTTTGGACTTTAAAAGCGACTGGAGTTGGATTTTCAAAGATGCTAAAC
>CAYFLR010000053.1:4700-39752 GCA_964343805.1 uncultured bacterium
CTTGATTCTTTGAGCACCCCAGGATGGGCTGATTTTATCGCAGGGAACCCCCCACACTTTCTCAGTGTAATCTTTAAAAAAAGTGAGGTACAACTCTTTACCAAATCGATTGATTAAAAAATCTTCAAGGGATTTCTCTGGTTTAATTTTAAAGAAAACAGCCATTAAGTAGCTTATTCCTATTTTAAAAGTATTGATTAAACCAAGGTTCTGAATAGTAGCCACGCTTAAACTGATTGGATAATCAAAAAACTTCCGCAGGAAGAAAATACGAGAAAGTCTCTTGCGAAGGAGCATTATTTTGTCAGATTCCGCTGAAGAGCCTTCTTTCTCTTGAGGTGGAAGAATATTCTTCCACCAATCCATAACTGTATCAGATTTAGAAAAAAAGCGATGCCCACCGATATCAATACGGTTGCCTTTGTAATTGACGGTTTTGGAGATGCCGCCAATGTCTGTGGTTTTTTCGAGGATGGTAATTTTATATCCTGGGTTTTTTATTATTTCATAGGCTGCTGTCAGTCCAGCTGGACCTGCCCCAATGATCACCACATTTTTCATTAAGTCTCCAAATAAAATACAAGGTTAAAATAAAGTGGGAAGTTATCACAAGGTCAGTAGCTTGTATAGAATTTTGTTAAATAGGGGATCTATTTAAAAAATAAACTCACTTCCTCTACTTCTTGCACTGGAATGGCCTCTATTTTTAAGGATTGTTTTACAATGCCATTGAACGCAGGGCATAAGAAGAGATTGTTTTTAAAGGCATAGAGTTTGTCGAATTTTACACTATCGCTAACTGCCGAGAGAAAGATGGGGAAGTTTCTAAAAAAGTAAGTGCCGGCTGAGGCATTATCTGAAATTACTCGTTTTTCAACAGCTTGTGTAACTTGATTATCGATTATTTCCAAATAACTGTATTTTTCATTGTCAGACTTAAAGTAAGGAAGAATGCCCCCAATTTGAGTGTCCTTTTGAAAGATTTCTCTCGGAGAGAGCGTGGAGCTATAGAGCATGTCAATGAGATCTACAATGATAGGCTGAGTGAAATCCTTGATGAGAGATGCTCCTGCTAAGGAGGAGAGGAGTGCCCCTTTCGTTAAATCAGCTATTTTTACAAATTGGCAACCAGGAAACTTACTTTTAAGGAAGTCCTCTGCCTCTTTCGCCTCTGCAACTTCTCTCAGAACAAAGATAATCTGATCATTTTTGAGTTCACCGTTTTGGTACCAATGCCTAGAAGTGAGGGCTTTTTCAACTAAGGGAATCCCATCGATCTTGAAAAGAGGCTTAATGCCGTATTTGGGATTAGTAAAGTCTGGCCCTGCGAGTGGGACGATACAATACATGTTTAAATCTTCTCCATGTAAAGATTGAGGTCATCCGGAGTGCCTAAACCATGCATTTGTTCAAAGTCAATATTGTAGACACCGATCTTTTGATCATTGGCAACGGCATAATTATAGGTAGGGCAGGTATAAAACTCATTATTTACCCGGTCATTACGTGCAATCATATCCACCGCAGCATCAACAAAATATCGACCTTGAGAAAAAAGATAAATGCCCACGGTAGCAATATCAGATATGGCTACCTTTTCTTTTACCTCAGTAACTAAGCCATCGGGGGTGGTTTTAGCAAAAGACCACTTTGGATCTTTGTATTTGTCAATAAAGGTTAAAATGGAGCCATCAAGCTTGCGATCCTTGCAGTCATCAATAAAATGAGCGATGTTCATATCCACAATTTGATCTGAATTCGCAATCACTAAAGGGGTGTCATTATTAATCAATTTACGAGCAAATAATACTGTACAGACCGTTCCTTCTGTAAGCTGGTCAACCGTCAAAAAAGTAGCATTGTACTCTTTTTCGATTTGAGCAGCCAATTCAGGCTCTTTTTTGAGATGGTCACTACGAGCAATAAGGATGTATCGGGCGTCAGGGTAGTTTAAGTTTTCTAAAACTCGAGCCACCATGGTTTTACCCTTTACATCAATAAATGGCTTAGGCTTTTCATATCCTGCTTTTACAAATCGACTGCCTTCTCCGGCCATAGGTATAACAATATTAATCATGAGTGGTGGCTCCTTTTTCGTAATTGTTGTTCATAATCTTCTATGCGTTTCGGAGAATAGAAATTAATGTATTGATGGGGTTTGATGGAATACATCTCTAGATTCCTATTTTCCAGCACCATTTCATTAAGTGTGGGTGCAATGAAATAGAGTCCATTCACCTCAGCTCCTTTTTCGATGGTTCTCATAGCACTTTCTACAAAATCCTTACCTTTTCTAAAGTAATAGAAACCGGCAATGGCAAACTTACTTATAGGCTGCTTTTCTGCAGTTTGTACAATCTTATTATTCTCATCGAGTCTGACAAAAGACCATTTAGGATGAACCGATTCGAAGCAGATAGTTCCGGCATCAATGTTTCTTTCATTAAAGTGGGACAGAACATGGTTGAGGTCTTCTTCTACAATCTGATCCCCATTGGATATGATCAGTTGGTCGTCAGTATTGATATGCTCAATGGCCATCAAAGCACTACAAACGGCTCCTTTTGTATCTTTTGGAAGTTGGATAATGTCACAGTTATTGTCTGTTAGGAGCCTTAGAATGTTATCTAGGTGGAATTTAGTGCAGTCTTGTGTGCTGGCGACAAATATAAATCGTTTTTCGCCCTCAATTTGATTAAGATTTTCAATGGTGTGCTGAATCATTGGTTTGCCGCCAATATCAATAATTGGCTTAGGATAGATATATTCTTTGCTGTCAAAGAAGACAGATTTACCACCCAATGGAACAAGGATATTGATCATGATTTGCCTCCTTCAATCTCGGCTAATCGGCTTTTTATACCATGATAAGTAACATCGTAAATGGTATCTATTTTCATGAGATGTGCTCCACTAGCTAATGCTGCCTTGATACCGTTGTCATTATCTTCGAGGATTAGACACTCCTTAGGGTCTAACTCAAATCTATTTATAGCGGTTGAATACATTTCAGGGTCAGGCTTGCTTTTGTTTACATCTTCATTGGATAGGTAGAAGTCAATGTATTTTATAAGCTTGGACTTTTCCATCATTATATCTACAGTTTGACGTATAGAGTTAGAGCAAACAGCCATATTATAGTTTTCGTTTCGAAGTTTTGCTAAGGCGTACTCATGATGGAAAGTGGGTCGGCAGTTGGTAAATATATATTCTAAGGTATACTGTTGCTTGATTTTGTTAATAAATTCATGGAGGCCCCGGGGTAAGCCTCTTTCTAAAGTAAGCATTTCAAGTTTTTTACGAGTGGGTAAACCATCATAGGTGACTAGGTGATCATAGCGGCTAATTTCCATGCCAAATAGCTGAAGGGCTTTGTTGAGGGCTTCATAGTGCCAGTCTTTGGCTTCAATCAATACCCCATCCATATCAAATAGAATGGCTTTTATTTTAGGCATTAAAAAACTCCTTTGCTAGGTGAGGAAGATCGGTGCATAACATAAATGAGTCTTGACCCAATTGTTTCTCTGCAATTCTATAATGATCCCACTCTTTCTGATATTCTCTGCCGTGCAGCTCTGGTGATACAATGCAAACTTTTTTGTTTTGTTTGAGATGCTTTTCAATGGTCTCTATTTCGATCCAATGATCGATAAATTCGTCGAGCCATATACCTTCTGACTCTTGATACAGTGAGGGGTGCTGTTCATATTCACTTTGACGAGTAAAGACATTAAAGTCCCCACGTGTGTAGATTAGGGCATCAGGGACTGACATATCAAAAACGAAGTAATTACTTACCTTATATTGCTTCAGGGTCTTAGTAAGTTCCTTTTGTAAACCATCGGCTTTAATGTTTAAGGCGAGAGGGAGGGTTGGGTTAATTTCATTGTATAGTTTAAAAAAGTCATCAACCGGTAGAGATTCTGAAGAGGCCGGGTCATGGGAGATGACTAACTTTCCAGCTTGATCTCTTAAGTCAGTTTCTAAACCAAACCCTTGCTGAAAGGATCTTTCAAAGGCCGTTATGCTATTTTTTTCTTCAGAGGATTGCCAGAATCCTCGGTGGGATAAGATAATCAATGGTTCCCCTTTCGTAGATTCCACCATATGTTTTGAAAACATTGAAAAACCAGCCAAGAGCCAAATTCTCTGGTTCGGGTTTTGAAACTTTTCTCTGCTGTAGGGAGATTTTCCACGATTGGTATTTCAACCTCTTTCTGTTTTTGTATTTTGACTCTGGAATCTAAATTGAGGTCGAATTGAATGGTTTTTCTTACTCGTTTAGACCATTCAATGTCTTCACCTTCTCCCCATAGTAGTCTTTCATTTAATGGGTATTGGTCCATAAAAGATTTCTTGGCACACCAGTAAGCTCCCGATATGTACATGAAGTCAGATCTTGTGTCATAAGGTATGACGGCCATTCCAATTCCAGGATGATCAACAACACACCAATCTCGGTAGCGTGTAAGATCTAAATTGAGAATTTGGGTGACACTGACCTGCCAATCGTAGCCATGGCTGTTATAACCTTCATACCAACCTTCCATAAGATAAAGGTAGTCGTGCATAATGCAGAGATTTTCATACTTCGCCTGCTGCATGGCAATATTTTTCTTGCGAGTAATCCAACCTTTGCGCAGTGAATCATCAAAGGTGAAGTGACGAATGTCTTCAGCTTTTATTTCGTTTCCACCCACGATGACAATTTCATAGTTTGGAATTTTTTGAGACCTGATGCTTTCTATTAAATTGTTTAAGGCTTCAGAAGGACCTCCCCCAGTAATAATGCAAAATGACCAGGGTTCTTGTGTTTTCATTGCTGTTTCCCAGGTTAATATTAGATCGTTTAACCACCGAACATATTATTTTTACCTATGTATTGCAAGGGTTTTGTACCTTCCTTCTTGACAGTGGAGATCAATAATAATAAATAGAGCCAATGGAAAAAACCACCTTTTTTTTAGGCGCTTTATCGTTAATCCAAATTACCTTTCTTCCGGGCTATCTGCTGCTTCATTATTTTAGTGTGAGAGGTCTTCTAAAGAAACTGGTTTTCTCTTTTGGACTCAGTCTTTTAATTAATTATCAATTGGTTTTTCTTTTTACCGTCTGTAAAATCAATTTGCCCACTACATTTTATATTGTCTTTTTATTGGAGCTCATTCTTCTGATTAAGTTGAAATGGTTTTCCCTCTCACGCCCCCTTCATCTCTTTGTAAAAACAAATGATCTGTATGACTTTAAGAAGTTTGGGAATGAGTACTTTGGTCCGAGTAAAGATCTTCCCGCCGACTCCTGGATGAATCATCTTCTTTTTGCTATTAAATTAGGAGCTATCTTTTTTGCTCTTTCCACCTTTTATGAGTATCTAATTCTAGCAAAAAATTCGGTAGGCTTAATTTTTCATCATTGGGATGCAGCGGTGAGCTGGAATCGCTGGGCCGTTGACTGGGGGCTAAATAGACTACCCATTCACACTTGGAACTATCCTCAGCTGTTGACTGCAAATTGGTCTATCTCTTATATTTTTATGCAAACGATAGAATTGCAGATGTTTCCTCGGGCAATTACTCCTCTTTTTACCCTCTACATGCTTCTCATTTTGTTTGATCTTGCCTTTGAAAAGAGATCTCTTTTTTATTTTGTTGCTATTTATGGGGTTGGTTTTCTTCTTCCCAAAACTTATGAGATGGGTCTTTTAACAATTGGCTATGCGGATATACCAGTGACCTTTATGGGCTTTTTAGGAATCGTTTGCTTCGTTGTCGCCTATGAGACGGATAAAAAAAGAGAAGTATGGCAGTACACTTTTTTAGCTATTTTATTTATTGCAGGTTCTGCTTTAACAAAGCAATCAGGGCTCTTTATATTTGCAATGATCCCCATATTTTTAGGGGTGCTCTGGTTTAAAAACCGTCTAAAAAGCTACCGTTTAAATGCCAAGAAATCCTTTGTGTTTTTATTTTTAGTCACTCTAGTTCTTGTCGGTCCCTGGTATATCTATAAGCGTATTCAAATTTATCTTGGTCATGCAACCTCTGAAGTGTCTTACGTAACTAAAGAAATTTATAAAGGGGCAACTCCTGCTCAAAGGCAAAAAAGCTCATTAGTGAATTTAAAAAATAAAATAGGATCAAATCATTATCAAATCTTGATCATTTTACTCTTTTTTAGCCTTTTAAGACTGTCAACCGCTATGATAGCTGTACTCATTACAGTGCCATTTACCATATTATGGAGTCTTTATTTCTGTTACGACTTTCGAAATCTTTCGATGGCCGTGCCGCTGGCTGGTTTAGGAGCGGCTAGTGGTTTTGATATGCTGATCACCCTTATTTCAAGATATGCAATTTATATGCAGAAATTGACCACCTTTTTCATACTCTTTTTAAAAAGGGTATTCTCTATAGTAACCAGACCTATTTCCCCAGTTATCTTAATGGGGATATTATTGTGTATTGTTATTGCGGTAAGTATTAAATATCCAGGGATTTATTGGCACAAGAGACAGATTAAGGATATTAATGCTTTGAATAACGGCTTTCTAAGGATTAATACCAGTTTAAATCAGGCACTGATATACAATAAGCGTAAGGGAAATATCATTGGTAAAGTCATTTCCGATTATGCACTAATGGACTTATTACCGGGGTTTAAGAACCAAAGAGTAAAAGTTTCATTTGATGATTTGGGTCGTTTACAACCGCTTTTTGTAAATGGGATCGGTCGTTTTATTTTGATCCCAAATAAATTTGTAGATCAATTAAAACAACAATTTCCACATAAACTACAAAAGTCTAAGGTTGTTTTTGCTAAATTTGGATATACTTTAATCAAATTTAAAAAACTTTAGATTGATTCAGAAAAAGAGGTCATTATTTTGGAACATGTTATTCTTATTCCCGCATTCAATCCAGATGAGAAACTTCTTAAGTTGGTAGGTGAGTTAAAAGAGCAAAACTTTAATCAAATTGTTGTGATTAATGATGGAAGTGACGCAAACTCAGATTCTATCTTTGATCAACTCGAACAAGATAATGAGGTGACTATCTTACCTCATGCTACAAATTTAGGAAAGGGAGCGGGACTTAAAACTGGCCTCAACTATATTTATTGTAACTACCCCAATCTTTGGTCGGTAATCACAGCTGATGCAGATGGTCAACATAAGGCTGAGGATATTAAAGCTATCGCTGAAAAAAGCAAAAAGAACTTTGGTAGTCTTATATTAGGTGCACGTCAGTTTTCTGCCAAAATTCCTTTTCGGAGTGCTTTTGGCAATATAGTAACAAAATACGTTTTTCGCTTTTTTTCTGGAATCACCCTTTCTGATACTCAAAGTGGTTTACGCGCTATTCCCAAGTCATTTATACCTGCTCTTTTAAAAATCAAATCTAACAACTATGAGTATGAAACGGAGATGCTGCTTAAGACCAAGCATAATGATATTCCTATCGCAGAACATCCTATTGAAACAATCTATATTGCCGGTAATGAGTCTTCCCATTTTAATCCGGTTCTAGATTCTTTTAAAATATACTTTGTTCTGCTTCGATTCTTTTTCACTTCCGTCATTTCTACTGTATTAGACTATTTAGCTTTTTATATAGTGTTTAAACTTAGTTCCAATACTCTTCTTTCGGTTTATATTGCTCGGGCGTTTGCATTGGGTCTTAATTTCCTATTGGTGAAGAGTTTTGTTTTTCGTTTTAAAGAAAATTCTTTGACGCCATTTTTGAAATATTTATGTTTGGTAATCTTTATGGCATTTATTTCATATTCATCAATTGAGGCATTATCCCGGTTTTACGGTGTAAATATATTGGTAGCCAAAATGGCTACAGAAGGGTTTTTATTCTTCTCTAATTTTGCAATACAAAGAAGCTTTATCTTTCGTAGATCAAAGGCTAAACACGTTCCTTCTTCTTAGAAAAGTTTATAATTTGGACAGATATGAATAATACAACAGATAAAACTGATTGGGATGCTTATTATGATCTTCCTTATAAGACAGCATCTTTGACTCGTCGCTACACTACCAGCAAACTAATTAACTTTATAAAACAAAATGAACCTTCAGGTGGTAATCCATCTATGGCTGAGCTAGGTGGGGCCAACTCCTGTTTTTTCAACAGCATTCAAAAAGAGCTGAATCCAACTATATATCATATTGTAGATAATAATAGGACGGGATTGGACAAGTTTAAACTTCGATGCAAGACATCCAATGTGTCATTGCATGAAATGGATGTACTCAATTTAAATCTTGAATTGAGCGTTGATGTGGTCTTTAGTGTGGGGCTCATTGAACACTTTTCTAAAGAGCAAATGGAGAAGTGTGTTAAAGCTCACTTTCAATTACTTAAACCTGGTGGAATTGCTGTGATTTCATTTCCTACTCCTACATTTCTTTATAATATCACAAGGTTTCTTTCAGAATCTTTGGGATTATGGATTTTCCATGATGAAAAACCATTAAAAAAGAACGAGGTAGTTGAGATATTACCTGAAAAAATAAAAGTGATTGATTCTAAGCTGCTTTGGCCGATTTTTCTAACTCAATGGATGCTGGTATTACGCAAGGAACTATAAGTAATTAGAAAGAGAATTGCTAAAGTAATTTAAGGTTTGTGCTAATCCCTCTTTTAAATCATATTTTGGCTTCCAACCTAGATCCTCTTTTATTAAAGAGTAGTCTGAGTAATAATCACCAATATCTATTTTAGCTTTGCCTTCTGGGAAGGGAACCTTCTCAACCTCAATTCCTTTTAACTCTCCTAAAATATCCACTAAACTGGCTAGAGAGAAGTGGTTGTGATGACCCAGGTTGTAGATTTTACCTTTGGCTTTGGGGTTTTCAGCACAAAGTAAGAGGGCATCAATTACATCATCTACGTAGTTGAGGTCACGTAACTGTTCGCCAGTTCCAAAGAGGGAGATTTTTTCGCCTAAGAGGGCCTTACGAATAAAGACCCCAATAAAGCCTTGATTATTTAAGCCGATGGCTTGTCTTGGACCATAGGTGTTGGTTAATCTTAGGCTAGTGGTGGAGATGTCATAAACATTGTGGTAAAGGGTGTGGTACCATTCTCCGGCTGCTTTATTGATACCATTGACATCTACTGGGGCAATAATATGACTTTCAGATACAGGAAGCTCCTGAGGTCGGCCATAGATTTGGCGAGTGGAGGCATACACGATTTTTACATTAGGATTGTGCTCTCGGCAGGTCTCAAGCAGTGAGAGCTGTGCTCGGCAGTTAATATCCAAATCCGCCATAGGCGCTTTCATACTATCTAAGTGACTAATTTGACCCGCCATATTGAAGATAAGATCTTTGTCTTTTGTGATGTAAGGCAGGCAGTGCTCATCCCGCATATCAGAAAAATTTACATGAATTTGATCTTTAACAGGGTCAAGATTGAAAACACTACCTCCTGAACGTGGAAGCATGCTATCCATCACAGTGACTTTTGCTCCAAGCTCCACTAAACGAATAGCGAGGTTGCTGCCAATGAATCCACAGCCACCAGTGATTAGAATATTTTTTCTTTTAAAAAAATTGCTCATGCGGACCTCGAAGGTTTAAATATTTTGCGAGCCAATCCCATCAATTTATACGCTATTATAATCTTATATGAATTAAGATAATGAATCCACAAGGCGCTTTTATAGGGTGAATACTCTTTGGCCACAGCCAGTTGATCTAAAAATTGTTGATGGTAGGTGGAACCACTTTTACTGGTTTCGTACCAACGAAAAGAGGCCAGGTAATGGTCAATATACCCTGGGGTAAAATGGGTCCAAAGTCGACACCAGTAGTGATAATCCATCACCATATGGTGGTTTTCATCAAAAAAACCCACTTTTTCTAAAGCCGCTTTGCGCCAAAACACAGCCGGCTGACTAATGTAATTTTCCACAAAAAACCAATACTTAGACATTTTGTCGAGCCAATAATTCTTATATTTAGTGATGGAATGGCGGATCTCATTTTCTTCTAAATCCATGATGTCACATTTTCCGCATACCCACATGGATTCTGGGTTCGATGTGAAATGATGGATGACTCTAGCAAAAGCGTCTGGCTTATAGGTGTCATCTGAATTTAGGTAGGCCACAACGTCACCAGTTGCTAGTTTTAGACCTTTATTAATTGCATCGGATTGACCTTTGTCGGGCTCTGATTTCCATATTATCTGTCCGTCATAACGCTTTAATATGTCTATCGTCCCATCAGTAGATCCTCCATCCATCACTATATATTCAATCTCAAACTCCCCTTGCTGGGCTAAGATGGATTGGATGGTCTTTTCAATGAAATGGGCTTGGTTGAAGCTGGGAGTGACGATGGATATTTTCATAGGGGGGTATTATATATTTTAGGGTCTTTCTGTCTAGGGTTTATTTTTTAAGTGAAGGATTGAGGAAATTGTCAAAAATATAAATACAATATCAGAAAGTTGTTAAAAACATATGTTTAAAAACACTCTACAATTTCTTTGTAATAGTACCATGATAACTCTTTTTAACTATTTATTGAGATGAGAAAACCTTCGAACAACAATAAAGTGGCAGGGTAACGAATTTTCCTCTTGGTCCCAGACCAAAGTTTTGCCCGGTGAGTTTATAAGCTAGAGAAGGGTGATAACGATTAATATAGGCATCGAGACTTTTAGCACGACGACTTCGATGAGATGACTTTACTTCAAGGGGAATAATCTGATCGTCTAGAGGTAGTAAAAACTCAATTTCTGATCGACCCTCTTGCCAAGCATTTAAAGGACTATTAAATAGTGCAAAAAGCTCCTGAGCTACAAAGTTTTCAGCTATAAAACCTTTATAGGATCCTAGCTGATCCTGCAAAATCGTCACAGGATTTACTCTCAACATAGCATTTAATAATCCTACATCAAAAATATAGAGTTTGAACTTGTTGGCCTTAGAGTGCCCGGCCAAAGGGATCCCAGACTTTGCAGCAATAAGGCTTTTTATACAAAGCCGAGATTTTTCTAACCAAGTCAATGGTCCAACTATTGATTCAAATCCCTTTCGTTTAGGAATGACTTTGTTAAAACGAAACTTCTTTACTTCCTCGTCTTGAACTTCTGCCAATTGAGAAGGAATTGCCTCAAAAACATGAAGTATATGACCTGCATTAACAAGTCCACTGTATTTTACAAAATCAGCTTTATATCCTTCCACCAGTTCAAGTTGAATTTCTCTTGCTGCTTGCAATGCTTCATTTAAATTATTGGGGCACAAATCGGCAAAGGTTTTTACAACTTCAGGTAAGCCACCGGTAAAAAAATAGATTCTTAGCATTTCTAAAAGTTTTTGATGAAGAATAGAGTTGATAGGTTTTTTTAAGTTTTTAACATCTAGATCACTATAGAGCTCATGGGAAAGTGGATCAATCCTTTTTAAAACCTCAGTAAAAGACATGGGAAACATGGGTAGAAAGTTTACATAGCCTATAGGAAAGGACTCCTCATTTTTTAATAGCCCCAGGTGAGATCCTGCTGCAATGATATCCAGAGTTGGCATTTGCTTATGAAAATATTTTAAAGAGGAAATAGCTCCTTCACACTCTTGAATTTCATCTAATATGAGTAAATCTTTTTTTATATCAATTGAGACTCCCAGTGCGAGCTGAAGATATTTTAAAATTTCGATGGGATTATGAGTTGAAAATGCAGATGTTAACTGGGGATTTTCTTTAAAATCTGCCAAAACGTACTTGCCCCCCTTTTCCAGATAGTGTTCTTTACCAAACTGTTCTAAAAGATAAGTTTTGCCAACTTGTCTTGCGCCTTTTAAAATGAGCGGCTTACGACCTGGTTTTTGCTTCCATTCAATTAATTTTACAATGGTTTCTCGTTTCATAATATAAGCCTAGCATATTTGGAGCAACTTTTGTAGGGGTGATATTCCTAAAATACGGACTATTTGCTATGGTGATTATCCGTGTTAAGGGATTTTCTGTAGGGGTATTGTTAGGTTATGCTGGACTTTTTGTGGGGATTTGTCCCGTTTTATTTCAAATCTCTCTGATTTTTCATCAACTTAAGAATCTGCTCCCCCACCTTCTCCCAGATAAAGTGACTTGCCACTAACTGCTCGCATTTGGGAGGGTAGTGATCTTTGGGCTTACTTAGAATTTCATTAATGGCATTTATGATTTCATTTTTTTCATAATGAACCACTCGTCCTGCGCAAAACTCTTCTAAATAAGGAATGTCACATTGATAGGAAACTAGACTGGGAGTGCCGCATGCGAGAGCTTCTAAGCTAGCGGTAGAGGTTTCCTCATAGAAAGAGGGAATGAGATAAAAACAGTCTGCTCTTTGATAGGCAGCCACCACATCTTGCTCATAGAGAGGTCCGGTAAAAATAAAACGGTCTTGCAGTTGGTGCATCTTGATTTTCTGTTGAATCGTATCTAAGTAACCATCATCTCGTCCCACCAGCATCCACTTAAGATGGGGATTGTTTTTACATGCTTCGCTAAACGCATCCACCATCAAAGGAGTTATTTTGAGCTGATGGATGCGTCCCACACTGAGCAGAACTTGATCTTGATCTTTTAATTTATGTTTTTCTGAAAAAGCCACTAGGTCAGCGGGTTTTTTAAACTTATCCACATCGATTGCCAGGGGGACAATGTGTGTCTGCTCAGTTTTGGATGGAACCAATTTCAAATATTCTTGTCTTTCGTGTTCTGTCTGGGCAAAAAATCCCTGAGCATTATCCAGCATCTTATTTAGGAACAGAAAATCATAGACATTTTTTATAAGGGTCTTAATGATGCCTCCTGATAAAGGAAGGCAACCATAAGCGGCATGGAAGTAAGGAATGTTATGCTTGATTAAAAAAGGAGTGGCAACAGCGTTTAAGTAGGTTCGGGCATCACTCATGATGGCATAATCAAAATCTTTCCCATGCTGGTAGAGATAACTTTTAAAATCTTTGGGTAAAAAGATCTTGGTCTTATAGGCGAGGGTATTACTGATGTTGGGAAAATACTTAACAGAGATACCCTCGATATCTTTTTCAAAGTCAGGCTGCACAGAGCTTTCATCATGGACGTTGGTGGTATAAACTGTCACCTGATGGCCGACCTTTGTTAGATATTTTGCAATTTCAAATAAGATGCGAGGGATTCCACCATAGGCCCAAGCAGGGGCGAAGTAGGGGGTAATAATGAGAATTTTCATCTGGAGCCTTCTGAATGTGTCTGAGTCGTTTTGATCACTTTGGCAGGATTTCCTCCAGCAATAGAGTTGGCTGGAATGTCATTTACTACTAAACTCCCTGCTTGAGTAACAGAGTTTTTACCGATTTTGACCCCTTTTAAGATCATACTGTGCATGCCAATAAAGACATTTTCTTCAATGATGACCGGTGAAGATTTTATGCCATCTGTTTGATAGCGTCTTTCTCCATCGCTGATGGGGTGAAAATCCGTATCTACAATAGTGCAGCCTGAGCCGATGATGGTATTATCACCGATTTCAATTCGCTCTGCAGCACAAATTGAGCTGCCGGTGATGCCCACATGATTGCCAATTTTCAAAGTGGCTTTGGCTTCCCAGGTGGTAAAAAAGCACTTTCCAAGGACTCCTAATGGATTGCTGGAGAATTTATTTCTTAACTCCACATGGTGGCCAATGGTAAAAGAGGAGTTACGGTGTTTGCGTACAGTGAAAAAGTCATAGGAGAGGAGCCCTTTGCCACCTTTGACTCCCCAGAGTTTTAAGTAGATATAAAGAAAAGGTCTAATAAGCTGGGCAAAAAGAAAGTCAAAAATCTTCCACGGGGTGTTAAGCAATATTTCGAAAGGATTGTACTTTGGGCGTGCAGGAGTATTCATAATAGCATCACTTTTCTTTTAATTGATTGAGCTCAAATTCTAAAAGAGCAAGTTTTTGAGCTAAAAGACGAATACGGTTGGATAAGATAGAGACAATCACCGTTAAACTTAAGATGATCAGCAGACTGAAGATCATTCCTAGAAAGAAAAGGGTATTTGAAGGAGTTTGAATGCCTAGTAGATCACTCACCCAAACGACAATGGGGAAATAAAGGCAGATAGCGATAAAACTAACAAACAGGGCGATCCAAACTAAGGCATACTTCTCTTTAATTTTCTTCCTGCGGATGAGTTCAAAAATGATTAAAAGGATGAAAAAAGAGGTTAAAGTGCCGGTGATTTGTAAGAGAAACATGACAAAGCCTTATGCTAAATTATTCCTCATATTTATAGGAGGACTTATTTCTTAAAGAGCCGATGATCATAGCCAGTGGCACTTTCAGCATATAGTACACACTGCGCAAAAAGCCGATGGAGGATTCTCCTCCCTGTCTAGCTTTCATGATAACTGGGAACTCAATAACTTTTAAACCGCACTTGTTAAAGTAGATGATGCATTCTGGTTCAGCATAATCCTCAGGGTAGTAACTAGCTAATAGAGAAATTCCTTGGCGATCAACTATTCGAAAACCCGCAGTGGCGTCAGTAATTGTTTTACCGGTAAGCATTTTAATCAGCCACCCAAAAAAACGAATTCCTATTTGTCTGGGTAAACTGGATTGAAATCCCTCATTATTAATAAAACGGGATCCAATAATGAGGGAGGCTTCCTCTTTTTGGATCTTTACTAACATGGGGGCAATGTATTCCGCAGGGTGTTGTCCATCGGCATCAAACTGGAAGGCGTAGTCATAATTATAAGTTTTAGCGAATTTATAACCTGTCTGTACTGCGTTTCCTATTCCCATATTGTAAGGGAGATCAATCGTTTTTACACCTGTAGATCTAGCTTTTGCACCCGTTGTATCTGTAGAACCATCATTAATGACCAGAATATCAAAGTTCTCGCTAAAAAAATCCATCGAACGAATATCACTAATAGAATTTGAAATATTCTCAGCTTCATTAAAAGCGGGTATTATAATTAATATCTTCATAAAGATAACACTTCTTAAGCAATTCTAATTATTAATAACCTCTCAACTAACATAGAAAAAGGGCAAAGGCTAGGGTTATTATGGACTTGGGGTCACTTCGTCACTGTACTTCATCACTAAATAAGTGTTGAGTGGGTCTGGGGTCAAAATTTTAATGCCACAGAGGTCATTTTGAGCTGTGTTGTAGTAGACCGGGTGGTTGGGAATAACAATATACTTTACTCCGATTTCACGGAACTTGGGGGAGCAAGGGTGGATGAAGAGGGTGTAGGAATCGGCCTGCTCAAGTTTAAAATTGAAGGTGCCTAGATCCGTAGGGTGCATGGTAATATGAGCAAAGCGGTTATAAACATGGTTAAATTTTCGTTTTGGATCGATAACTCTGAGTTTATCTAAATCGGGGGGGAACCGGACTCCATTAAAAAGATTGGCGTTGGTGGCTTTTAACAAGCTAGGAATCAAATGGTTCCCATAGGCCACCCAAAGGGCACCGGGATCTTTTTCTACCAATGGTATTATAAATTTTACGATATTTTTATCTAAAATGGGATTTAATCCCTTGGCAATGGGATTCACTTCCCAACTTGGCACAATGACAGCGGTTAATGCTAGGGCATAATATAGCCATCGAAGTCTAAATTCGAGTAGGAACAAAATCAGTAATCCATAAAGTAGGCTAACATAGAGTATTTGATCGTTGGTGATCCATTTTATATGAAAGGTTTTAACTAAAGACTCGCCAAATTGAAAAATAAGCCAACCAGAAAGACCAGAGATTAGGATATTAGCCAGAAAGGGGAGTTTGAAGTATTTATAATCTTTTTGGAGTACCGCAATGAAAATGACACTGGCAAAGCCAATGGCAATGACTGAGCGAAAAGCGGGGACAAAGCTAAATAGAGAGAGGTAGGACAACCATTTTGGGAAGCCAACTGTACAGTAGATCGAGAGAATTATGAGGTAGCCACTCATCAACAAAGGAAGATAGGGAATCTCTTTCCTGTTTCTGAGCAGTTTAACTGCATAAATAAAAATCCCAATGGGAAAGAGAAGGATAAAACCACTGGTTTCGCATATGTTATGCCAGAGGTACTGGCCAGCATGATAAAACATGTCATAATAGCCTGAAAAAAGACGTTCCAAAGGAAATGTACCGCCAGTGGAGACTCTTCGACCTGGGTAAACGGTATTTAGGATGCGACTTAGGTACTCGCTATTATGAATGTACCAGTTGATAATCAGAGCAATTAAACCTATAGCAGCTATGACAATTAAGGTGGACTTTAATTTCAGCTGATGCCGGTGGGGTTGTAGATGCTTTCGATCAAGCCAAAAACCGGCTATAATAGTGATCATGAGCCAACTGAGAGGAACTTGGTAAGCCGGGTAGAAAGTCATGACAAACTGCTTACCGAAAATAAGCAACATGACATAACTAAGTAAAACAAACCACTTAGAGCGAGAAAATATAAAATAAATTGAGGCTACCAGGGTAAAGCTGAAGTACGTCATGAGAGTGGAAATGTCCCACCATCTATTGAAACTAGAAAAGAATAGAAAGAGGGATCCTGCTATGGATAGATAAAAGTCGCTGCGCGTGAGGAGCATCAATAGCAGAAAAAATCCTAAGAAAGAACCAAAGCGGAAAAAATTCCAGTGATAAGAGTAACCGATTTCTAAATCAAAGTGAAAGAGCAGGTCCCATGGATTTTGAAAGTTTCTAATTACAAAAGAGACATCTTTTTTTGCTTTGGGGATATTTTTATAACCAGCTAAAGAGGCCGGGGCAGTGGCCAGCCACTCATCACTCCTAACCGGTTTTGGATTTCCCCATATAAGTGAGGTTGATTTATTCTCTTTATCATCATAGGGAACATAGCTATTCCACATTTCAAGTGAAGAGTAGTGAATTCTTTGGGAAACAACAAATACAAATGAGCAAAACAAGAGCAGGAAGAAAAGCAGTTCACGTTTTTTAATAATAATCAAACCGGGTTCGGTCAGATTATTAAGAATAAACATGAAGAAGAATTTAATTCTACCACGGACAAACTTTATCATCTGATATCCACCTTAAATTGATCAGATTCTTGTCTTTCATGGAAGTTCTCATGGTCGAGAGTTAAATTTGGATTGTAATAGGGATCTCCCTTTTGCAGGATCTCTTTGTGCTTATCCATCATATAAAGAACTTCACTTTCAAAGCGCTTTTTTACTTTTTCATTCATATCATCAAAGCCCCTGGAAATAGATTCATGATGGTAGGCTTCGCAAAGTGGCGTAAAAACATTTAAATAGCCAGCATAATAAACTCTCAGACAGAAGTCGATATCATTGAAAGCCACACTGAGATTTTTTTCGTTAAGCCCTTCGAGTTCTAGAAAGAGCTTTTTCTTGATCATAAAGCAAGCGGCTGTGCAGGCACACAAGTTTTGAATAATCGAGGCCCGATTGAAATATCCAAACTCACTTCGATTAAAATGTTTATGGGAATGACCCGCCACTCCACCTACGCCGATAATCACTCCAGCATGCTGAATGGTGTCATTGGGATAGTAAAGTTTGGCTCCCACCACACCCACTTCCTCTCTTTGTGAGTGTTCAAGCAGGGCTTCTATCCAATCCTCAGAGATTATTTCAATGTCATTATTTAGGAGAATAAGATGCTCACCTTTAGCCTTATCCGCTGCAAAATTATTGATCTTGGAAAAGTTAAATGGCACATCGTAATCGATAAATTGAATTTTGGGATGGTTGTTGTATTGGTTGATGAGATCCTTGGTTGCCGGTTCCACACTGCCGTTATTGATGCAGAGCACTTCATAATTCGTATAAGAACTCTTCTTGATGATGGAATCAAGACAGGTGTCTAAAAACTCCGGTTTATCTTTAAAAGGAATAATAATACTCACGAGGGGAGTTGAGTGGAGCTCTCTTCTTACTTCATATGTACCTGCAACTGGACCAAAATCAGCTAAACCCTTTATTTTACGCCTGTTAAGGGCATCTTGAATCGCCTCTTTGGCCTTTTGATTGGGGTAACTCTTTTCCCCAAAGTCCATGGCGGTCGATCCCGGAATCATTCTCCAATGATAAAGAATATGGGGGATATGATGAATTTTTTGAGTTTGTTCCACTGCTCTTAAAAAGAGATCGTAATCTTGTGACCCATCATACTCAGGTCGAAACCCACCTACTTGTTCTATGAGAGATTTTTTTATCACTGTCAAGTGGCAGAAATAGTTTTGAGAAAGAAGCATGTCTGGAGTGTAGTCGGGCTTGTAGTAGGCTGTCTGGCACTGGCCGTCGAGGGTCATTTTATCTTCGTCCGAGTACATGATGTCAGGGTCATGCTCATTAATGGCCTTAACCACTCTATAAAGGGCATCAGGGGTCAATTCATCATCGTGATCAAGGAGGGCTACATATTCTCCGGTACACATGGAAAGGGCCGCATTGGAAGCGGTAGAAATTCCACCATTTTTAGATAGAAATTTTTTCTTAATCCTGCGTCCCCTGATCTTTTTAAGGGCTTTACGGGTGGCTTCATTAGGGGAGGCATCATCCACTAAACAGAGTTCCCAATGAGGATAGAATTGATTTTTAATAGAGCGAACGGCGAGTATTAGCCACTTTGGTTCCACATTATAAACGGGAACAACGATACTCACTAAAGGCTTTTTATTAAATTGCTCAATGTCTCGTTTAATCTCTGGTGTGATTTCCACAACCGGCTGTTTGGTGGCTCTTAAATAGGAGTAGTTGAGGGCTTTCAAGGGACCATGATTTTTAGTGTCTCGCAGAAAGCTGCGAAGAGCCAGACGAACACCTCCCGAATGTAAAAGCCATTTCATGAAGGTGTAGTAGCGAGTGAGCCATCTCCAGCCACGGGATTGATGTATTTTCTGAAGCTCGGCTTGCAAGTGTTGATTATGGCTTTCTATATGGTGAATGTGGTGGTGGTTACCTGCAATTTTATTATTGAGATTGTTTTGTTGGTTGGTGAGTTCAACAATCTGTTTGTGTTGTTCTTTATTGTGTTCTTCGAGGTTGCGTTCTCTGTTTTGCAATTCAAAGAAATTACCTTCTAATCCAGCATAAACTTGTTGTAAATGAGAGTGCATATCTCTAAAGTGGCTAACTTGCCCCTGCAGTTCGGTAATAAGATTCATGCGCTCTTGCAGAAGAGTCTCTTGCTCTTCGATTTTAGCTATATACTCTTCTGAGTGCTTAGGCCAAGAGGTGCTAAGAGAGCCGGTAATCGCTGTTATAAAATCCTCTTTAGACTTATTAAAGTTGATTTCAGCTTGCAGTTCCGCTTCATAAGAGATGAACTGATTCAGAAGGCTCTCAGGAAGTAGTAATTCTAATTTCTCAAACCCCTTTTGAATCACTTGGAGAACATTATTTAAATTATGTTTCTCTCGAAAATGAATGAGGAAGGGGGAGTTGGGCAGTAGCCAATTAAAAAGAGCTCGAAATAGTATGTATTGATTTAGGTCGAATGGGAGCTTACCAGGTTCTTTGATTTTCCATTCAAGATCAAAGTAATCAAATTCACCACTCTCATTAATAATAATATTATTGAAGATAAGATCAGCTAAGAGACCCTTTTGATCAGTATTTCTCGAAAACTCTTGGATATAATTATAGTACTTTATTACGGAATCAAAAAAAGCATCCAAAGAGCCTTGATTAAGAGAGTCTTTTAGCAGTTTGGTTGATAATAGCTGCCCTGTTTTCCAGGCTTCATCACTGACAATATGTTGCAGCGGGCTCTTTTCCTCAGGTATGGGGGAGGTATAACGATGTTGTCTTTGTACCTGATCGCTGAGAGTGCTTTTGGTAGTAATAAGTTGATAGCCCTCTTTGCGATTGGCATTACTATAATGTATTAGGTCAAAGTCAGGTTGGTCTAACTTACTGTTGGAGGCAAAAACCAAGAAGGAGTTGGCGAAATGATCCAGTTGCTGTTCTTTAATAAGTGATTTTGCAAATAGGGGCTCTGGAAAGCGGTGTTTTCGTGGGTTAATATAGTCTCTGGGGATCTCTAGCAGAGCTTCCATATTGCTTTGGTTTATAAAGGTATCACTTACTAAATTCGCTGGTATTTTATAATCGGGAAAGGGATAGAAGAAATTTATATTCTCTAGCTCTGCATTTTTAATGATCTTTGAGAGCTCAATTTTAGTAAAGGTGGTAATCCCCTTGGTATTGGGGTAGTCCAATATGCCTTCAAACTCGATTCCCGTATGGTCTTCAGTGCATCCTGAGAGATATTTGATTCCGAGCTTATTTTCAATGGCAATAATCAGTGTCCCATCGGGTTTTAATTTTTTCTTAAGTTGATTTACAATCATCTGAGCGGCAGTCAGAGGGTCACCTTGTTGTTCGGGCAAAAATAGGGAGGCATACTCTAAAACCCCGATCAGGGTAATGAAGTCATAGGACTGTTCATCAAAATCGATTTCATTATAATTGGCATTGTATACTTTTACATTATCAAGATCACGGCATCGTTCTGCGGTAATGGTTGCACGGCGTTTTGATCCTTCAACGGCATGAATTTCATGTCCCATCTCTCCCAGTTGACGGGTAATGGCTCCACATCCGCAGCCTAATTCAAGGATTTTCTTGTTCTTTCCCAGATCAAACGGGGAAAGTAAGTTATGTCTGGTGGTCGATAGGTGATATTCAGTGGGCCAGTCTGTTATTGATTGCTTCAATTCTTTCGATTTGCAGGAAACATCCTTGGCTTGATGAAGGATTTCGTAAATACGGTTTTCAGGGGTGTCGCCGTCGTTGTAGGCAATGCTTTGGCAGTCTGAGTTTTCAAAAAGCCGTATATGAGTTTGGGATTTATTAAAACTGTTTAATTTCTTCATGAATCAAAATCCTGATTGATGGACGTCATATGTATATTTGAGTAGTACATTTTTTAGCACTTTTAAATATTTTTTTCTTTTAAAAATCGAGTAATAAGTGTTTTTCTAGCTCAGGCATAGTTTGTTGAACAATACATTATATTGTGGTAGAAAAGGGAAATTTTAACAGGCGAGTGCCAAGGTAATTACAACTTTATGAAGACATTCTACTGATCGTATTGGTAGCTAAGGCGAAATATGACTCTGATCTTCACTCTTATAACGATATTTGTTCTATCATTTTTAGTTTCATACACCTTAAACTATCTCATCATATTTGTTTGTCATAAATATAATCTGCTTGCCCAACCCAAGGAAGACAGGTGGCATAAAAAACCCACTGCCCTCTTTGGTGGAATTTCCTTTGTCATGGTTATATTGGCTTTTGCCACCTTTTTAATGGTTGGAATAGCTAATAAATACATTTTGACCGATGTTGTATTTAAATCGGGCTTTTCCTTTTCATTTAAACAGGGCAGTAATCCCTATCTAGGGTTGTTAATTGGTTCTTTTATAGTTTTTCTCAGTGGTTTAATTGATGATATATACAATTTAAAGCCTCATATTAAAATCATATGTCAGCTTCTGGCGGTTTCTATTGCGACTTACTTTGGGGTAAAGGTGGCTTTCTTTACCTCTCCTATTATTGCTCTTCCTTTAACTTTTCTCTGGATAATGACTATTACCAATGCTTTTAATCTCCTTGATAATATGGATGGTCTCTCCTCGGGAATTGGATTAATAGTCTCTTTAATGCTTTGTATTGTATCCTATATGCGAAGTGATCAATTTTTATTTATGCTCAGTTTGTTGACTTTGGCAGGATTACTTGGGTTTTTTCTGCATAACAAATTCCCTGCCAAGATTTTTATGGGTGATTGTGGTAGTCAGTTCATTGGCTTCTTTCTAGGATCTCTTACCATTATAGGAACCTGGCATCATACGTCTAATCTTGCAATTGCCATATCCCTTCCTCTTATAATTCTATCACTGCCTGTATTCGATACCTTGTATGTATCAGTTATGCGGACTCTATACGGTAAAAAAATAACTGACGGCGGAAAAGACCATCTATCTCACCGGCTAGTGGCATTTGGATTGAGTGAAAGAAGGGCGGTCAATACTCTTATCACCATTAGTTTAATTCTTAGCCTGATATCTCTTGCTACAATTAAGTACTTTAGTTTTTATATGACTATCGCAACCTTCATTTTGTTTATCGTTGGGTTTGTTCTGTTTGCCATTTCTTTGTCACAGATTAAGGTTTACAAGAAAAAGGGTTACATATTTGATGAAGAACCTAAAAACCTTCCTGTCAAAATCCTTTTCAGGTATAAGCGAAGAATCTTAGAGGTTTTAACTGATATTATCCTGTTATTTTTAAGTTTATTCATTGCCTATATTTTGAAATATGAAGAGAAGTTCACAGGACCTTTGATTGTTCAGTTTGGCAGTGTAGTTATGGCTTTTGTTACGATTAAGATGTTCTGCTTTATGTGGGCTGGAGTTTATAAGGGAAACTGGAAGTATGTTGGGGTGCCGGAGGTATTCAAGGTTTTAAAAGGGATGTCTCTTTCCATTCTCATCATTATTGTTTATTTAGTTATAGCTAATAAAATTGGCAATTTTTCCCGGGCTATCATTGTCTTAGATGTTCTTTTGACTGGGGCTTTAATTTTAGGTGTTAGAATGGGTTTACGTCTATTTAAAGAGTACGTTGTTATCCATAAGAAAAATCTGATTCCTGTTATAGTAAAAGAGTCATCTTTAAACGACATCGTATTAGCTTTACAAAAAATTAGAATTTCTGATGATCTTAAACTCAAACCGGTGGGACTCTACTGTGATGCTCAGGACATTAATGAAGAGAATCAGTCTACAGATTCAATCTATGGTTTAAAAGTATTTTACAACAAAGAAGATATTGACAATTTTATCAAAGTAAATAAGATCAATCGAATTGTTTCTCTTAAAGATTTATACAGCGAAGGTCATCAATCTGGCCAAAAGGAGTAATCAATGAAAATCCTTATCACCGGTGGTGCTGGATTTATAGGTAGCCATTTAAGCGATATATTAATTAAAGATCACGATGTCTATGTCATTGATGATTTATCAACAGGCTCCATTGAGAATATAGAACATTTAAAAGAGAATCCTCGATTTCACTACGTTATTGACTCTATAACCAATGAGTCTCTTCTTAGAGAAATGATTGATAAATGTGACGTGGTTTTACATTTAGCTGCGGCTGTCGGGGTAAAGCTTATCATTGAGAAACCTGTTCAAACTATTGAAACAAATATCTATGGCACAGAACTGGTTTTGCAGTATGCTGCCATTAAGAATAAGCGGGTTATCATCACTTCAACTTCTGAAGTATATGGTAAAAGCCATAAAGTCCCTTTTTCTGAGGATGATGATTTACTACTTGGTCCAACCCATATTGCCAGATGGAGCTATGCCTGCTCGAAGGCCATTGATGAATACTTGGCTCATGCCTACTGGAATGAAAGAAGACTTCCTATAACGGTAGTCAGGCTTTTTAATACTGTTGGGCCAAGGCAAACTGGCGTTTATGGAATGGTGATACCACGATTTATTAAAGCCGCTTTAAATAATGAGGACCTGATTGTTCATGGAGACGGGTCCCAATCAAGATGCTTTGGACATGTTTACGATATTGCAGCGGCCATAGCTAAGTTAATCGATTGCAAACAAGCCTATGGTGAAACCATCAATTTAGGACAACCTGAAAGTATTACTATTAAAGATCTTGCTTTAAAAATAATAGATAAGTTCGGCTCTTCCTCTCAAGTAAAATGTATCCCTCTGGAAGAGGTCTATGGTAAGGGGTTTGAAGATATGAAGCAGAGGACACCAGATATTGCCAAGGCCAAGCGGATGATCGGTTTTAACCCACTCAAGAAGCTTGATGATATCATTGCCGATACAGCAGAATTTTTAAAATCCCAAAGTTAATATACTGGTGTTTTTTATTTAAAGGTGTCTGGGATGACTCAAATTCGCACCAGAAATTGGAGTGAGATCGATCTAGATTCTGTCTTACCTCACCTGCTTGACATTGAGCAGGCTACCTTCAATGAATTGGGCCTAATCTATTCTAATGAACAATGGCTAAAAAAGCATTTTCTTTATGAACTCCCTTTGAAACAGAGCTTAAGTCTTGTCTTATTTGTAGATGAAACCCCAGTCGGTTTTTGGGTAGCAAGCTTAAAAAGCAATAGCTATATCCATACTCACCGGGTTGCTGTGGATAGGAAATATAGAGAAACCTCATATTCGCAAGTATTAATTGAACGTTTTCACACAGTGGCGCAGAAAATAGTATCAGGCACCCCTCCATTTACCCTGCTCGTTAATACTGATAATTTACGAGCAATAAAATTCTATCAAAAATTTGGTTATAAGCTTGCTGATAAGAGCTTTTTAAAAACTTTTCAACCAGACTTTATTACTTCTGATAACAAAATCAAAGTATCAAAAGACTACTTTTGTTATTTACTTATTAAAGAAATGCCATGAGCTTTTTAACTATTATTTCTTTTTTAGTCTTCCCCTATTTTATGGGGTGGCTCATTTCTAGAGCAATTGAGTGGATCTCTCCAACTAAACCAATTTATATCCCCTTTTTCGCTCTAGGATTCATTCCTATTTACTTTCTCTTTTTGTTATATCAACACCAGTATGTCTCTGTTCCAATTGCTCAAAATATCATTTTCTACTCCTTTTTCCTTATCGGTGGACCACTTCTTTTTAATTATAGGAGGGAATTGCCTCCTCTGATTTTAAATCCAGTGACTTTGATTTTTCTTAGTTTGCTGTTTTTTTTAGTCTATATTGGAGCCTATTTAGAAATTCCATCTGATCCCCTAGCCCATCTCTACAAGATCTATTACGGAGAGTATCGCATAAAAGTGTCTTACTTTTACTATCATTTAGCTTTAACCTATAGCCCCAAAGATTCTTTACTAAAGTATGATCTTTGGCAGGCCATAACCATTTTAATGTTAGCATTTGAGTTTTTCCGTATTGGATTCATCATTACTCAATCCAGGGCTAAAGCTTTTTTCATTTTGCTTTCTACCTTTGCCTTCTTTGGAACTAATATTTTTTCTTACTTTAGGTATTATAATTTTTCTACCGGCTTTTTGGCATATATATTCTACTTAAACGCTCTTTTAGTCCTACTCAATTTATATTTTAATCGCAAAGCGCTTTATCTTTTACTGCTTCCCTTACTTTTTTATTTGGCTGCCAAAATCCATCTGCAAGAAGCCATGTACATCGCCATAGCCTTTTCCATCTCGCCATTTCTGTGGTATCTCATCTATGATAGAAGAAGCCTTGCTTATTTTTACCGACTGAAAAGCACCTGGTTTTTAACAGGGGTAACTGTGGTTGCCTTGATTGAGAGGTTTTTCTTTTTTAAAAACAACTTGATAAAATATACCATTAAACCCAATCAATTTGTGACGGTATGGTCTCCTGATACAGCCGGTTTTAAAGTAGTTTTTCCTATAAATTTTTCTCATTTACATACCTCTCCGGTTCATTTAACCCTGGGGCTACCTGGTTATATATCAATCCTTTTCACCCTCTGGATTTTGTTTAGTAAAAAGTTTTCCAAGCCAGAAAAAGCCATAGCCACCGTATCCATTTCTTTCTTTATTATGCTCTTTTTCCCACCCACAACCTACCTGTTATCAATCGTTTTACGCTCACCCTATCTTTTTTACAGGGTTCTGTATGGCTCTCTGTATTGGTTTCCTTTAGCCATTGGTATTTACAAAATTTCTGCTCTTCTTTATCGTCATTTTGTGTTGATTCATGGATTTTCATGGAGTCGATATCTTAAACCGATACCCATCGCCCTTATTATGTTTGTAGGGTTCATTTATGATGCTAACACTTATGGTCGGCTCTATCATTTTATTCATAGAGTTCCCTACTGGTATGACGTTCGAGCTTATTATGGTGCCATTAGGCATATTATAGATACTGATTGGCAAGACCGGTTAAAAAAAGGAAGGTGTCGAGTTTTATCAGATGCTAGTGGAAATATGGCCCTCATGAGTTTCAGTAATATAAAGTATGAAGGAAGTAGATTTAACCGACCCCCTAAGCTACTTAGTCAACTTATTAAAAATCCACACTTATTTATAAAAGGTATGAATGATAAAGCTTATTGTCTAATTGCAGTAAGGAAAAGCGTCGTAATCCCAGTTAGTTGGGTTGGTAGCACCAGTCGTCACTGGCTGGGGCATCATGCCCTGCCCAATCACAATGTTCCACAACATAATCTAAATCTTTTTCTGCATGAAAAAAGCTTCTTTAAGAAGGTTTATGAGGATGAGTTTGTTTATCTTTTTTCTGTGAACAAAGAGTCTTAATATGTGATGTTGTTTGCATTCCAATTGAGGTCCTTTGTCCCAATGACAAAAGATTGCCCTCCGATTAAGGAAGTTAAAAAGGTCATGGCAGCACAAAGAAACCTTGATTTAAATAGGAAAGTGCCATTCTCTTTAATTTTATAGCCAGCAGCCTGTACAGTGTATAAAAGAGAAATATTAGAAAAGCCGAGTATATGTTCATGGTCTTGACCTATCCATTCTTTTCCAACATTGTATATCTTTTTACCCAATGTGTTAAAAAAACGATTGAGTGGCATAACGGGTGCAATAATTATTAACACTCCATCTTCTTTGAGGTACTCCTTCAACTTGGTAAGGAAAAGATGAGGAGCTTGGAGGTGTTCTATAACATGGGAGCAGAATATGACATCATAGCTCTCTTTATCTTCCGGGCTACATTTCTCCTTTTCAATGTTTTTCATTTCTGCATTTAAACCCAGCTCCCGGCTAAATAAGTAACGACTCTCTTCCAACTCGATTCCCTTTGAGTCTTTGGAAAAATGAATGAGGAAGTTGCCCAATCCAGATCCTATGTCCAATACTTTTTTATGTTTGAGTTGATACTTTTCGTGTATATAAGCTAGTTTGCGGGGGAAGAAGGCAAATTGATTGGGAAGAGTATTAATCTCTTTGGTGGAGAGATATTTTTGTCCGATCTGTTTGAGCTGATTTAGGTCTACATCATTCTTTTTTCGACCGACTCGATTTATCCACCTGTTCACTCTAAACTCCTTTGTTCAACTATTCTTTTATATTTACTACAGATATTGGAGCACACCTGTGACCATTTTTTTTCACTAATTATTGTTCTGGTATTTGTCAGTCTCTCTGTAATGACTTGATTAGAAAGCTTCTGGATTTTTAAAATAGCATCATAAATAGCTGCTTCACTTTTCTGTTCAATGAGCCATGCTGCAGGAATGTTTTTAAGATAACTTTTATGATCGCCAACTTTAGTGGAAATAACGATCATACCTGCAGCTAGCGCTTCTAATACTGAGGTGGACATTCCTTCTGAATTGCCACCGGTGTCAATTGATGTGCATAGATAAATAAAAGACTTATTTAACAGAGAGCTGATCTCTTTTTTTGTTTTGCCACCAATTAATTCTGTATTGTCCTGTTTTAAGTTAAGAAGTGAAGATTTCAGCGTGCCCTCTCCAATAATTTTTAGTTGCTGCTCTTTTAAGGAGGGGGTATTCATTGCTTTAACGAGAAATTCATATCCTTTCATCTCTTCCAAGCGGCCCACAGAGATAAGGTTTTTCTTTATATCTTGCAGGTTTTCAAGTTTTGCAGGTAGATCTATAAAAAACTCTTCACTAACTCCACTACTCTGCACAAAAATTTTCTCAGATGGAATACCTAAGTCAATCAAATCCTCTTTGATTTGCTGGCTCACAGTGTGAAAATAATCAGCACTTTTCAAAAGATAGGGGAAAGTCTTGATAAATCTCTGATAAAAAGAGGTCTTTGGAAGTCGAGCATGGATAGATAAGAGAATTCTAATCTTTAAAAAACGGCAGAGAAAAGGGATAACCAAGAGATCTATGAGTTCCCCATGAATATGAACCAATTGCACTTTGGTTTTTAGGTGGGCTTTAAAAACCCCATAACAGCAGCTGAGCCAGTAAAAGAGCATTCTGAGTTTATTCCCATAGACTGCTCGTTTGGGACCTAAGCCTTCAAAATAGTTTTGAAAGGGTATTTTTAGGTGGTTGATCTGGTCTAAACGGAATGGAGAAGGAATGGTTTTCCAAAAGGGACAGATATAAGAAACTTGATGACCCTTAGATACTAAAAATTTGTTGAGTTCATACATGTGAAACGAGGTGCCATGAACACTTGGAAAGTAAGATCTGGAAATTCTAAGTATATTCATGGATTTATCTTCCAGGTGTCTTGAATGATTGATCGACTGTTCTTTCCGTAATTAAAAAGCAGGTCAAATACAGATAAGTAGGGTATGAATTCTTTTGTTTTTTGCTGTTTATAAACCGGGTGCTTGAACTCTTGAAAAACTAAGTCTATCTGATTTGACCGGAATATTGTCTCATCTAAATAATCTTTTCCGCCTAAACCAGAAATATAGGTTGTGGCTTTCAGGTGTTTGCATATATCGACTAAAAGCGCTGTGTTCTTAGTGGTGAAAGAGGGTAAATCACTGGATTTAACTATTTTAGTTTTGACATCGAGATAGGTTAAAATCCAGTTTAGCATTTTAGAATTCAGAGAGGAGATGAGGCTTTCTTGGTCATTACACAAATTCTCAAAAAAGGGGTAAATTTCAGTAAAGTAATCTGTCTTTGAGTAGTTGCACTTAATGTGCTTTAAGTATTTTTTTTGCCAACCATCGACAATTTGAATGTCTTTGATGGTGGTTTCCAAATGCTTTTCAAGTTTAACTGGAATAGTTAGCCAGTGAGCCCCATTGTTGGACATCATTTTGTTACGATTTTGATAATTATTCTTTTTAAATTGAACAGTATCTAATAGAACAAAAATGTCACTATTCATAACTTTGTTTATATAGCCGATATACGGAAGATGCTCAGGTTGGTGAATAGATAGAATAATTTCACCCATTTTTAGACTCCACTATTTCCTTGAACATTTTATTAAACAGAGAGATGGAAACTTCATAGTCATACTTTTCTTTTACTTCTTTAAATGCATTTTCAGTGATGGTCCTTTTTAAATCATTATCTTTTAAAATTAAGGCCAGTTTTTCTGCCATATCTTTCTCGTTTCTTGATTCAAAGAAAATTCCATTTCTTTTATGCTCAATGATATCTAATAATCCACCCACTGCTGAACAAGTCACAGGTATTTTCATTGCCATTGCCTCTAAAACCACGCGTCCCATCCCTTCATCGGTGGATGGAAGGGTAAAAACTTCTGCAATGGATAGATAGGCTGGAATCTCGCTAAAATCCACTCTCCCTAGGAAAAGAATGTGATTGCCCATGTCTAATCGATTGGTTTGCTCTTGAAGTTCATTATTTAGAGGACCGTCTCCTATGATGACAAGTTTGACTTTAGGAATTTGTGATACTAATTGGGGAAAGGCATTGATTAGGTATTTAAGCCCCTTAAATATAACTAAACGACCTACAAAGAGTAGGACAGGTTCATCCTCATCTATTTGAAGTTTTTTTCTAATATCTGTACGAGCCTGAATGTATTTCTCTGGGGTAAATATCTTGGTGTTGCATCTAGCAGGCACAGTATAAAGTTTAGCCTTCATAAACTGGTATTGTTCTAAATCTGATCTGACATTGTCAGATACACATCTTATGCCACTTGCTAAAAAACAAATAGGCAGTAAAAGGGGTTTCATTACGACCCTTCTTAAAAGACCAATTTCTTTGACGGTTAAGGAAAAGTATTGCCCTTGAAATTCTAAAATATAAGGGATACGTAGAATGAGTTTGGTAAAGAATGCCACCACTCCCCCTGAAGTGGGTTCACTACCATCAATAAGAGTGATCTGTTTCCGTTCTTTTACCACAATGAGAAAAGCTCTTAGCAGGAATACAAAATAGTTCACCAGTTTATTCGGGTGACTTGGGATCAAGTAAGCGATAATAGAGCCATGGGTTGAGATGTGCATCTTATTGTCAACAGAAGAGGCGATAATGATGACCTTATCCCAATATCGTAACCAGCCATCAAAGGTTTCCATATTTTGGGTGTGTTTTTCGATGTTGGTTGGATAGATATTCTTTGCAATATTACATATTGTTTTCATAGTTTAGAATTGCACTTCAAGTCGCATGACTTCAAAGGCCTCAGCATAATTAACTCCCATCTCAAAACCTCGATGGTTGGCTCTTGCCTTGACTGCTTCTAACCATCTTTCTCCGTATTTTCTATATTGAGATTGATGAGATTTCAAAGATTCTAGCTTTTTATCAATATAGGGTGTCATGTCAACATAAGCTTGGGGGCGAAAACCAATATAAGAACGCCCTGAAGGGGTTATGGGTTCAAACATAAGTATCGTGTTAAAATATCGACAGGCTGAGATAGAGGCAAGAGCAGTGTTTTTATGGTCTTGATGGGTGTCAAACGGCCAGTGGGAGAAAATGTAGTCAGGTTTTATATCTTTGGTGTATTTATCAATATCTTCAACTAAGTTTGAGTTGTAAGGGACATTTTTATCAGGAAAGTCTAATCTTACTAATTCTTTTACCCCTAAGATTTTTGCTGCGGCTTCTCCTTCTTTTAAGGCTTCATCTTCTGTACGGATGACAGTATCATCATAGCCGATAGATCCTCCACCGCTAGTGACCACCATAAAGACTTCATGACCATGGTCTACCGCTTTTAATATGGTTCCTCCACAGGCTAGTTCAATATCATCAAGATGTGCTCCTATTGCAACGATTCTCATGGTTAGCTTTTCTCCTTATCGATTGCGGAACGGTCAATTCCGGTTAGTCTCTTGGTCCTCAAGATTATTTTTATACCTCTCCAATATACGGAATAGTAAGGGAAAATCAAGAGAGAATAAATCCTCTAGCTATTTCTTCAAAACAGATTATAATCCTTTTTGCTAATTTATATTGAAGGAACCAACCATGCCACAGCCTAAGACAAATTGGGGCTCCATTTTAATATCCTGCCTTATTTACTTTGTTATTCTCTCTTTTTTGGAACCCCGGATAATTAAGATTATAGTTAATGGGAAAGATTATCTTACGACTTATTCGTGGGTAATGGTGAATGTTAATAATACTGTGGTCCAAGGTGATGCTCACTTCATAACAGATAACAAACAAAAGCATATCTTAATTGATACTGGCACGGTAGAAAGCTCTCGGACGGTTTTATTTCCCTTTTTAAAAAAACGAAAGATCAGGCATTTGGATGCCATTTATATAACCCACCCACACTTTGATCATTACGGTGGGCTTATTCACCTTCTTCAAACCTACATTAAAATAAAAGCAATATATATGGATGAAATTACTGATGCTTTCTGTAAGAGAGAGTATTGGGGATGCAAAGTTGAACAAGTGAAAAAGATCAAAAGCTTAGCAAAGAAAAAACAAGTCCCCATTTTTGGTAATGATCAATGGCAAGAATTCAAATTTTCAGAGCATTTGGTTTTAAAAAAGTCTTTCCATTTTAAAGAGAGAAGTGCTCCCTTTCATCAGGACATAAACGATATGTCTTTTATCGCTACTTTGGAGTATTTTGATCGAGTGAAGATATTATTTACTGGTGATCTGAATCGCAATTTTGCAAAATGGCTTGAAGAAAAGTATCCAGAACATTTGTATGCCGAAATATTAAAAGTTCCCCACCATGGTGCAGAAAACCTGCCAGTTAATTCCTTTTTTGAAACAGTAAAGCCTAAAGCCAGTTTTGTTCCATCTCCCAAGCAGCTTTGGTGTTCTGACCGCAGCAAAAGAACCCGTGAAATTCTAAAGAAAATAGGGTCTAAAGTTTATGTCAATGGGCTCCACGGTCATACTTATGTTAACTTTAATAGCGAAATTTATGAGGTGAAGACTCAGCTTAATTCAACTTACTTATGCAACTAAGATGTTCTTTTAATTATAAAAGGTTAGAGAGTTTATCTAAAATCTTTTCTGAAGCCTGTCCATCTCCATAAAGACTGTTATTAACCCGTGAGTTATCAGTATCTTTCAATGATTGATGGAGAGTTTGGAAATGCTCGATGATCTTTTCTTTGTTTGTTCCTGTCAAAATATTAATACCGGCTTCAATGGCTTCTTGACGCTCGGTCACCTTTCTCATCACCAAAACTCTTTTTCCTAGAAAAGTGGCTTCTTCTTGAATGCCTCCTGAATCAGAGAGGATCAGATGGGCGTTTTTGAGTAGAAAGCTGAAGTTTAAATAGTTTTGTGGGGGGATGAGTAGGATATTGGGGGTTCCTTGCAGTTTTGAGTAGATTACTGATTTCACGTTTGGGTTTTCATGCACTGGTAAAATAAACCATAAATCTCGGTTCATTTCAGCCAATTCGGAAATA
Source organism: uncultured bacterium (assembly GCA_964343805.1). Taxonomy (GTDB): domain Bacteria; phylum Bdellovibrionota_B; class Oligoflexia; order CAYFLR01; family CAYFLR01; genus CAYFLR01. The sequence continues at coordinate 37,037 of CAYFLR010000053.1, forward strand.
GCCATACAAATGTTTTCTAGATCCACTCCAAAAGATTCTCGACGGTGAGTGGTTACCACCACATACTTATCTTTGATTAGGTCTAGTTCACTGTTGTTAAAATTTTGGTTTAGTTGAGTGTAGATATCTTGAGCACTGTTTTCTTGAAGAGTGATTTGAAGGGTGTCAATAACCGTATTTCCCACCACAAAGATGCTTGACTTTAAGTTCTCTCTTTCTAAATTCAGCCTGTTATAATCGGTAGGAACAAAATGATAGTCTGCTAATCTAGAAATCATTGAACGATTAATCTCTTCTGGGTAGGGATTAAATCGATCATTGGTACGCAATCCGGCTTCAATATGGGCCACTGGTATTTGTTGATTAAAGGCTGCAATGGCGGTCATAGCTGCTGAACTGGTGTCTCCTTGAACAATAACAAGATCAGGTTTAACCTCTTTAAATGCTTGGGGAAGTTTTGAAAAAAGAGACGAGCATATTTGATTGAGGCTCTGATTTTCTTTCATGATTTGCAGGTCGTAATCAAACTTACATGGTAAGTTGATAAGCAGGTCGCCCAGAAGGCTCTGGTGTTGGCCGGTGGAGCAAACCGAAACTTTGAACTTGTCTTGATAGGCTGTTTGGGCTTTTTTGATTAACGGATAGAGTTTGATGTATTCTGGCCGAGTGCCAAAGACCACTAATAGTTTTTTAATCAATTCTGAACTCTCAACGATAGTTTAACGGATCTAAGATTCCTTGAGCGTAATTAACAATATCATACTTCTTTTGTAAACATGTTATTTAAGAGTTTGATAAATCTACTATTCTTATTTCGAATTATTTGTAAAGAGTTGTTATTTGCTAAATTGATTAATAATATTTAATAATTCTGTGGGAATACAGTCTGTCTGCTTTAACGTTTTTTCATTAACTTTCATTATTTTCTCTTTAAATTCTTTATATGAGTGGCACGCTTTTTGTATTGTTTTGCTAAGCAAGACAGAGTTGATTTCTTTATAACTGCAATAGAATTTTTCTAAAGAGTATTCATTCAATACTTCAACATACTTTTGATCTCCCCAGCCCACAGTTACAGGTAAAACGCCAGTACAAAGTGCTGAAATCATAGAGTGAAATCGGCTTGCTAAAAGTATATCCATCTCTCCTATAATTGATCTTAGGGCTTGACTACTCAAATCATCTGATACAAAAAGTAGTCTCGAATTCTCAGAAAATGGCTGACTTATGGCTTCACAGAGCCATCTGTCGTTATTATGGGATGCCGTTGTGTTTTTTCTATAGCTGTGAGGAATCAAAACAATGCAAATGTTTTGCTGCATTCTTTTTATATAGTCAATTTTGTGTTTATAACATTTTTGGAGAACAATAGTATTTGGTGCTACTCCTACTACAACTTTTGAATGATTTAATTGATAAAATCTGATCACGTCTGCTAGAACTCTACTTTCGTTTTTATAGAACTCTGGTTCATATACTGCCATAGAAAAAGAAAGGTCTGGCCAATAAGAAGATTGTGGAATTCCCAGTGTTTTTAAATGGTTAAAGCTGGTTTTGCCTCTGGCATGAATCCAGGTGCACTTTCTTAAGATTGTTTTTGCAGCAATACGATTAAAAAAATTATTAAAAGGTCCTATAGTTTGAGAGAGTAGTAGTGTAGGTTTTTTTAGAAAAAGACCTGGCAGTATGGCTAAGATATTCCAAGGTACTTTCCAAGTCATTTCATCGGCAAAGGTTGTTCCTCCAATGACTAGCACAGCATCACACCCAATTAGCGGTTCAATAAGTTTTAATTGCTTTTTTGTAACTAACCAGGGGCAGTATAGATGGGTTAGAATTGCGGGTAGAATCCTGAAGAAAATGTGAATAGGGTGTCCAGGGTAAATATCGATATCAGAGTTATTTCGTGGTTGTTTTTTATCTTGCTCAGGATAATAGCTATATATAGAAAAGTAAGCTTTTATAGAGGCTTTTTTAAATGCGTCTAACAAGCCTAGTAACATACTAGCTGAGCCTTTATTTCCTGACAGTGGGACTGCAAAAGTAGCAAATTTAGGTGTTTTTTTCATAAGAATTTTATTTTAACCTATGATTTAAGTATTTTATGAATAATAAATAGGGGTAAAGAAAAAAGTAATGTACATGGTGAAGCAACTTTAAGCCAAATGGACTTTTTCCTGCTCTCTCATTAAGTAACATTAAAGACGTACTGATAAAGCTACCTATCCTAAAAGTGCCTTTTTTCCAGCGAGGATTTACATGGAAATTGAAGAGTCGAAATGCGTAATACTTACTTCTCAGGAATTTTGTAGGCAAGAGTATCCGTTTTTGAGCAAGAAATATATCATAAGGTTTAAGGGGGAAAAGTTTAATATTGCCTTTTTTTGATTCAGTTTTTATTAAGTATTCCCCAATTGAACTTCTAATTATAAGGCTAGAACTCTTTATTTTTTGGGTTTTATATTTCTTAAGAAACAAATCCCCTACACTAATATCACTGTTTTTACCCAAATGGTCCAGGCAAAATTTACATTGCTTTTTTGAAAAAAAGCCCAGGGACCTATATGTACTTAGGCTTTTGAAGTTTCTGATAATCGTCTGACCGTTTAAAAGGTTAAAGACGATCTTTCCCCCTAAATAGGTTCTAAAAATTTTCATTTTTTTTATTAGATGAGAAGGAATTTTAAATCTCTTAAAGTAGAATTGATAAAGTGAA
>CAYFLR010000054.1:0-3862 GCA_964343805.1 uncultured bacterium
TCCTTTTCGTCGGTAAAAGCGGTTGACCGTTCTACTAAGCTCTGAAACAAACATCCGCATAGCATCTCCAAATAAGGTATCCCTAGAGAGTTTTCTTAGATCAGTGTCCTTGTCAAACTGGATAATCAAATGAATATGGTTAGACAAGATACAATAGGTTGATAGAGCAATTCCAGGTTTCTTAGAAAGTAAATTCAGGATGTGGGTGATTTTTTTAATTAAATTAGGGTGCTTGAAGTTAACCCCCGGCACATGAGTTTTAACCGTCACATGATGGGGCTTGCCTTTGGTGTACTTTCTCGCCTTATGGGAAATCATGCGGCCTCCTTCGCAACGAATAATCTATGAGAAAATAGCTTATAATGCAATAAAAAAAGTGGGAAATTATTAATTTATATCCTACAGTATTTACACTATATTTTTCTCCGCCACAAAGATTATAAGAGGTCAGTAAATGAACTAAATTCCATCTGAAAATGACACCTTATTTTCCCATTTTATTGCTCTTTCAAACCCCAGAAGTTTCAGCAATAGGCTTCACTCATTAGAGATAATTATAGTGACCCAGATTTGTTCTGTTATCAGGGAAGGAGAAGGTTGGGAAGATAAGACCCTTCAGCGGAATCTGATGGCCGAACTTTTAAAATATGCCGATTTCCATTTTACTTCAGAAGAAAATATCGCTTTTATTAAAAAAGCTCCCAAATTAGAAGAACATAAGCAACGTCATAAAGAGCTGCTATCCGAACTTAAAGATTACACTCGCCGGATGTATGAAGGGCAGACCTCACCAGAAAGGCTATTTGATTTTCTCATTGAATGGTTTATCGGACATACCATCTATGAGGATCAGAATTTATTTGAGAATCCAGCAACTCATAAATAATCTAAAAAATAGATAGATACTATAACAATAATATAATTGTTGAATTCTTCTCGTTAAGGTACACAGGTGGGTGAGAGATTTAACTCTCCCAAAATCATCAAAAAGCCAGGAGAAGCCAAGTGAAATCAACAATTTTATCTATCATTCTAGTATTATTCACCACTCAAAGTCTTTTCGCTAAGATCACCAGCCATTTTGCTCCTGAAGTGGACTTAGAGACTGAAACTATCACCCAATTCATGAAGGCCCGCAGTTCGATTGATATCGCAATTTATACTTTTTCTTCTGCCAAAATTAGATCCACCTTACTTAAAAAAATGGAAGAAGGAGTGAGGGTCAGAATTCTGATAAATAAAGGGAACACAGAGTCGGTTAAATCCTTTATGCAGCCTCTTTTTGAAAAGGGTGCGATGGTACGCTATCTCACAGTCATTAATCATCATAAATTTGCCATCATTGATGGAAATGATGCTGAGCGAAGTCAGCTGCTCAACTCCTCGGGTAATTTTTCTGGCTCTCCTCGTTCTAAAAAATATGATGAAAACTTAGTTGTTTGCGATGCTTTATCTTGCGCGACTCAGATTGGAGACTTCGCTGATGAATTTGAATCCTTACTCCTTGTTTCCAACCCTGTTTTTGGCGATAACGACGCGGTTCATCTCAATTTTCCCAGAGGTCCGGTGAATGAGAACAGTGACGTGTCGCTTTTTACTTCTGGAAATTTTTATCCTAGGCTTTATCGAGGGAAAGTTCGTTTGAATAAATTGGCTGCTTCCGATTTGGGATACGGTAAATTAGATCAGGTTCTGATAGAAGCCATAGATAATGCTGAGAAAGAGATCCTCATCGCTACAGGACACTTACGATCTTACCCCCTTTTTCAAGCTTTAAAAAGAGCTGCTTTAAGAGATGTTACCGTGAAAATGGTTTTGGATGGGCAAGAATATATCTCCAAGTATAAACAAAGGAAAGAGTCTAGCAAAGTGAATCGTTGTTTAGCCATTGGTAAGAGTGCTTTTACCTGTCATAAAACCGGAATTCATTTTGCAAGATTGGCTCATCAAGCAGGTATGGATGTCCGTCTCAAATACTATATGATAAGGTGGCATTTTCCCCATGCTAAGCAGATGCATCATAAGTATATGGTGGTCGATGGTAACAAACTTTATAGTGGCTCTTATAACTGGTCTTATAATGCTGAATTTCAGACACTAGAGAATGTAGCCATTTATCAAAACAAAGAGATGATTGCTGCTTTTACTCGAAACTTTAATAAAATAAGAAATTATGGCCAAGGATCCTTGGGAGTCAAATCACTACTTACCAAATATCGTAGCGCCACCAAGCAAATTCCTCTGGTTTTTGCTCCCATTTCTGCCACTATCAATGAAATTGATCAAATAAAAAGATTAGCAAGATCTAAATGCTCTGCCCTTTATACCAACCCACTTGGTCTTTTTAGCTGTAAGTTTTAATCTGGATCAAGGATCCAAAACCCCAACCCAAATGGTACGATCCTCTCTGAATTCGAATCGAAAGTTATGGCTTTGGATATCTGCCGCGGTAAAAAAAGCCATCTCTTCATCCGAGATCCCATTTTCCCGCATAAAAGTGGTGAGACGTCCATCACTATGAAGTTCTTGCATTCTCTGCTTTAAGCTGTCTATATGCTGATCTAATTGACGCATCACTCCATCGGATAATCTTTGATTGTCAACACTGAGTAAATAGGGATTGGCCTCTTCTCCAGGTAAATAAGCTTTAACAATGGTCATGGAATCATCGTCAAAATGTTTAATGGGAGTCACTGGAATATCAAATTTTTCGTAGGCTTTGGTTAAAAGAACCTCTCTTTTGTAGGCATTGGCAATCTCTTGGTCGGAAAGGGTCACACCGGCTGAGCGTTTTTTCTTGCCATACCATTTTACCACGGCTAAATTCCCCTCCGGATCCTTGGCAATATGAGCGGTGGATAAATTAACCTCCGAGGTAAGTTCGGTCCCGAGTTCGTATTCTACTCCTCCGGTGGTTTTACTCCCACTTCGTCTTTTCATCTGTTCTTCCATCCAGTCCAGATCAATTTGCCTGATTTTATCAAATAGGGTTTCATCCTGACTGTTGGCAGCCTTAACAATAGGAGAACTTGGAGTCGGGGTCGTACCGGTGGGTGGAGTAGGGACACTCTCTCCCCGCAAAGCCTCAATCGTACAATCTAAGGGACCGGCTTCCATGTTAAGTGATAGCAAGAGAGTTATAATTGATAAATAGATACAATTTAATTTCATAATTTTACCTTGCATTGCATCGTGTTCTTGATTTTCTAACCACCTGACTGGTTCGGCTGATCTCGGTCAGAGCCTTTTGGGGTGTTCGAGCTTGCCTTACCAATCTATAAATTTCTGAGCCGAGGGTGACCGCATCTACTACCGATAAGAGGCCTCCCAATCTCATCCACATGATCTCTTCGTTGAGCTTATCTATTGCTTCTTTAAGTTGATATTCGTAGTTTTGAAAGGTTTCATGTTTGGCTGAAAAAAGCAGCAGGTTGCGTAAAAACTGTTCGTATTCACTGGCCGCTTGCATTTTCATGTAACTGGTTCCGGTGGCAGCTAATGCACTTACAGAACCTAAGGTTAAAATAGTGCGGCTCATCACCAGTTGGGAAAGCTTACGAAGTGCTATACTTTTTACCACCATAGAGAAGCCTTTAACTAAAAGCCCTCCTACCGGTATAAAACCGATGATGAGACCTGCTTTATCAATCCCTGCCACTACCTCTTCTCTAAACTGTTTATCGGCTATATAACGATCTTCCACCAATTGAATTTGTTCACAAACATTGTTTGTGAGTTGTGGATTTTTCATGATAAGCTGACCCACCGCGTTTGGGTACTGCTGCATATAATCACCCAAGGTGACTGCGTTATTAATGAGCAGTTCGGTTCTTTCGCTTAAGCTGTTGTAGACCGCATTTTT
>CAYFLR010000054.1:3900-9804 GCA_964343805.1 uncultured bacterium
CAAATTGAAATTTATAATAGCCTGCCGGGTCAACATGGAAATAGACCGCCCCTAAATCCTGTATGGGTTTCACCGTATTGATCAACTCTTTGGTATAAATTAATTTTCCTAAAGTGGTAGCGGTGAATTCGGTATAAGCATCCAGGTAGCTTTGATAACTTCCCTTGGTAAGAGCTATGGCTTTTTTCTTTATGGCATCATCACCTTGGGAGAGGAGAGGACCAAGTACCTTGGTTCTCACTTCGATACTGTTTAAGTGAGTATTAATTCCTTCTAGTTTCTTATTTAATAAGGCCACCCAGCTTTGCATTTCGGAAGCAATGGTTTGAGTAGAATAGGTTGGATAGAGTGGTTTTTCACTTTGGCTGTCTTGCTCTATGACCGATAGAAATCGTTCACATCTGGCATTGATTTTTCCTTCATCAATAGAACTGAAATCGAGGTTAGAGATCAGAGTACAACCACTTTTTCCATCAAGTTGATCTACGGCCCATTTGACTTCTAAACTATTTAAGATGGCACTTTCTCGCAAGAAATCCATGATTTGTTCATTTTCAATCAGACTGTCTTGATGCTCATAACCTAATACTTCAATGGATCCAGCTCCTAACAGGACTTTTCGGGATAATTGGAGGTCTTCACTCGCACTGCAAGTGGAAAGGAGTCCCACATTGTGCTTAAAAGTCTCCATTTTTAAGATGGATTTACTGATATACCGTCCCTCATCGGTACTTTCATCCAAACTAGACTGCATATTTTTCGCTTCGGTATAGACCATCTCAAGGAGGGACAAATCGTCAGGATTATAGGATAAAGTACTTAAAACATTGACTAAACCCTCTTTGGTAACAATCCCATCGGGGTAGCCTCCCCCCGTATTTTTGACGGTGGATTGATCTTTTTCGCAGGAAAGGGCGAAAATCAGATAAGTAATTAAAATTAAGGGTATTATTCCGATATTTAATCGATTCATAGCTCATTCCTAATTGGATGGTTACATTTAGCTTTTCGGAATTTCTAAGGATTACTTAAATCAAAATCCTATTTAATTAATATCTAAAATGTATTAGGTATTATCCTTTAATTATAAATCCATAGGATAAGTGATGGTTGAACAAACTAGAAATCTAGAAAATCGTTATAAACTGCTCCTCACCTCTATTGGCCTACTTCTGATTCTCATTACCTGTGTTTACAGTGGTTATCAGTATTTCCAGATGAAAAAACAGGAGTTTTCACGCATTAATGAAATAATTAGAAATCAAAGCTCCACCATGGAGCAGTCCATCAAGTCCATGAGAGAGCAGGTCCATGAACTCAGCTTAGTGCTCAAAGATCTCTTCCGCTTTAATGGAGTGTTGTTCATTAATACTTAGGTCACTGTTGATGGTAATAATGCCCTGATCAATCGCGTTAAGAATGTTTAAAATTTCTGCCTTCGATTTTTCAAGCAGTTCATTCGCTGTTTCCACTTCTTCAACTAATAAGGCGGAATTGACATTAGCATCTGCTAAAGCTTTGCTTTGTTGATCTACTTTGTCAAACCATTGCAAGAAAATTTCTTCAAAATTATGAAGAGATGTTTCAGAGTAGCTTTCCTTTAAAGCTTTAAACGCTTTCCGTAGGTCAGGGGATTGATCCGAATTCATGGTTACATTCCAATTTTACTCTTTAGTTTTCTCTATATGAACCACAAAAAAATCATCTGTGGCTTCAAATTCAATTATTTTGTTTCCAGTTTTACGAGACCAAGCCTCTACATCTGGTTTAAACGCATTATCTTTACAGAACACTTTTAATGTATCTCCCACACCCATCTGTTTCACCTGCTTAGATATTTTAACTATGGGCATGGGGCAACTTAAGCCCTTACAATCTAATTCAAATTCCGCCATAACTTTTCTCCCAATTTAAATAAACAAAGTAGAATAACTTCCACTTGATTCCTCAAGCATTTTGGCTGCTCCTACGACACTTAATACGGGATACTCAATAATCTCTTCATGTTTAATCCCCATCAAACCAAGGGTGGTATCGCAGAGGCAAATATTAATCTCTAGTTCTGCTGCAATGGCTATGAGTTCCTCTAAAGAGGGTGAATTCTTTTTCTTCATGATGCCTTTGATCATGGTGCTTCCCATTCCTCCCATTTCCATTTTGGATAACTTTAATTGACTGGGCCCTTTGGCCAACATCATGCCAAACATCTTTTCGATAAAATTTTTACCTTTAGGTTTTGCTTTTTTATCTCTTAAAATAGTAACACCCCAGAAGGTAAAAAACATAGTGACTTCAGTCCCCATTGAGGCGGCAGTAGTTGCAATCATAAAAGCTGCGAGCGCCTTATCTAAATCACCAGACAATACAATGAGGGTGAGTTTATCTTTGTTGACTTGGGTTGATAGCTCTTTGACTTGCTCGGTTAGTGCTTCTACTTGTTTTTGCAACGCAGCTACATCAACTTCTTGCTCGCTCATCTTTCCACCTCATACTAAATGTAAGATTAAATTTTAGTAATTATCTCATAGTTTCCTAGTTTTGCACAATGTTTAACGCTTAAAGACCCTTCCTGTTAAGGGGTGTAGGGAAATTACCTACTAAAAATTTACAAGGGATCTCTCAGCATCACAACAGAACAGCAATGGCATACCAATGGGTCTGGCCTACTTAACTGAATATTTCTTAATAAAAAGTAACACGCCACTTCCATATTGTTTTTGGTGTCACCCAGCAGGATTTCGCCTTCTTCTTTTAATAGGGTAACCATCTGTTTAATTATAGAGGACATACTCTCTAGTTTTGATTGAATACTTTTTTGCTCCTTTATTAACTGCTCCACTTTATGTTCTGTTAGACACTCAAGTTTGTCTGTTTCACTTTTTTCAATAAATAACTCGCCTTTAAGCTCTCCGTAATCAATCAATATATGAGGGAATCCCCCTTGATTGAAAATCAGGGCTTTTTCCGTGCTCCAGCGAAACTCATCCTTAGTTTGGTTCGGCCATGCAAAGGTAGGAATTGCATTTAGGGCCAAGTAGGCAGCAACCTCATTGTTGATAAATCCGTCTAATGAGGGCATAACACGAACTTCAGCCCCTAATTTATAACAAAAATAAGACATGACACCACTTAGAGATGTTATGTCAACATTAAAAGTGATTCTCAAACCACTGAGAGGGTATGTTCCCTGAAGGCTTTTATAGTAATCTTTGAGTTTAGGAAGATTTTCAATTGTTTTTTCAATTAGTTCTCTACCAGTAGATGCCAAATCAATATTTTTTACTTTGAAATTACTCATAAGCTCCCCCAAAAGGGTAAAGATTATATCTTATAATTCGGCTTCGTATTGAGAGGAGGATTCCCTTAATAAATTTGTAAACATACATGATATTGTATGGTTAGGGAGTTGGGAAACAATGGGACAAGTTTGTCAAAATTGTTAAAATTGTTAGAATCTAATTTTCTTCTAAGACATCTTCAATTTCTTCTTTAAAGGATGCAACAAACTCCTCATTCTTGAAGGCCAGTGGTTTTTTTATATAGCCAGCGGCGCCGATTTCTAAGGCAGAGGTAATTTTATCAGCATCTTTGATGGCACTCACCACTATAACCTTGGCTGAGGGATTATGATCAATGATTTCACTTAAAGCTTCAATGCCATCTTTATTCGGCATAGTGAGATCCAGAGTTGTGAGATCTGGTTTATGCTCTTTATAAAGTTCAACTGCTTGGTTTCCATCTTCAGCTAGCCAAACTTGCTCCCAATTGAGTGTGTTTTCAAAAAAGTTTTTGATTTGCATTCTTATTATTAAAGCATCATCCGCTATGAGTACTTTCGGCATATTTATCTTCCTTTGTTATGGTTCAGTTACTCTTGAATTTGAAAATTAAAAAGGTGATGTCATCTTCAAGTGGATAACCCCCTCTAAACTCCGTTACTTTTGCCATGGTTGAATCAACAAATTTTCTAGGGGAAGAATTGTAAGAGTTTGCTAACAGACGCCAGAATTTTCGTTTGCCAAGTTCTTTTTGGTCCTCACGAACGCATTCATAAACACCATCTGTGAATAAAACTATACTGTCACCGGGGCGTAAACAGTACTTTGCCACTTCATAAGGTGTTTGAAAGTTTGTTCCGGGCATTGGCCCTTTTGCTTTCAGATGTTTAATATCTAAATCTTTATACGATAAGGAGGAATTATCTGCCGACTTATCTTTCGGTCTCATAACGATGGCGTTGGGGTGACCACCATTGGCGTATTCTACCTGACCACTATATAAATCAATTACACAAACTAAAGAAGACATATAAAGGGTGGAGTGAAATGAGTTAAATAGTGAGGTATGATAGATGGACAGTAATTCATCGGCTTTTAAAGACCGATCAATATTACCTCTCATAAAAAGCTCTAAAGCATCAGTGCACCCTTTAATTATTGCTGTTAATAAAGCTGCATGCAGTCCATGTCCCGTTACGTCGGCAATAATTAAAACCAGTATATTTCTTTTCTGGTCGTGGATATAGCTCCACCAGTCACCACCACATTCAGAAGCACGGGCATAATAGGCTGCAATATTAAAACTATCATGTGTGATATCATTATCAGGAAAAAAGGCTTTTTGAGCTGATTGGGCCATTTCTAGTTCATTGGCAATTCTAAGTTGTTCGATCTCTTTAGCTGCACTCTCTTTCTCTAGAGTAATATCGCTGATAAGTACCATCAGATGATGATAGCCAGTTCCTTTTATAAAAGAGAAGGAAAAGAGGTACGTTCCAAATTCTGATCCACTGTTTTTAAATGGGACTTCAACCTTCATCAATTGATTAGGGAATGACTCAATTAGGTCTATTTGGAGAGTGGATTCCAGTTTTGAAAACCAACTAATAATTTCCTCAGGAATATTCCTTTGAAGTTCTTCTGGGCAAGCCTCTAAAAAGCAATGACCAACAATGTCATTTAGCTCCTTGGCAAAGATTTGCTGCAAAGATTGGGAGCATCCAGGAAGTATTTTACCATCCTCTAAATTAATATTGAATATACCAATAGCAATGTTGTCCAGAATTGATTCGATAGATGCTTCCGCTTTTTTTGCTTTTAAACTCTCTTCAACTTTTTCTTTGATAGTCGTATCTAACAAGACTGAAATGTCCTGCTGCATTAAGTCTAAGGATAAAGCACACTCAATTGAATCATAGCTGTCTGAAGTGAGAGTTGTTTTGAGAGTGTAGATTTTAGGAAAATCAATGTCGCCAAAAATTAAACGAGGACTGGCAAAAGTTAAATCAGGGAAGTCTTCTTTAAAGGCTTGGATACTTGCTCCCACCGAAGTATTGAGTAACTCTTTAAAAGAGGAGCGAAACAAAAGATCTTGTTCTTCGGGAGACACAGCAAAGAGCTCCTCGATTATGTTCCGCCATTCTGCTGGATTGAAAAATAGATAATACTCTCCACAAATATGACCATTAAAGGGTATAGATACAATGCCGGTTTTACTTGTGGATACTCCTTTACTTTCTTCAAAAAGAAATTTGCCCTGATCATCCTGGGGGGCATCAAAACCCAAACCAAACATGTTTTCTATGGATTGCTTTGTATGATCAATAAAGGATTGGATGTATTTATGGCTATTATTCATCACGCTATTTCTAAATAAAGTTTTTAGTTGAGTTTAAATAAAATCTTAGCAGTGATGATAAAAAAATGGAAGAGATGGAATTTAATAAAAGGATTAATCTATGTCATCATCCCCCATGAAGAAATCTTCATACCAATCACACTCTTCATATTTTTCATCGAGACACCAATCCCACACTCCATTTATATAACATTTTGATCCGAGTCTTACGGGGGTTCCAATTCCACAGATATCCTCATCAGCAATAACCACTTGGGTTGTTAGAAG
>CAYFLR010000054.1:9814-24147 GCA_964343805.1 uncultured bacterium
TATAAAACTGAATTTTTTCAAAAGATCCTCCAAAGTATGCAGTTAAAGCAGGGATTATTGTTGAAAGTTTATAAAAAGTCAAATAATTATTTATTTCTTTTTAATATTGAGTGATTGTAAGCAATAATTTCCTATGGTAGATAAGGGTAAATATCTGGAAACTGGAGAATGGTATGAGATTAAATAAAATAAAAACTTATGTTCTCTTTCCCATTATCTCCCTACTTTTTTCAATCATTTCCTATCGCTTCTCACCGGTGGTGAGTTTTGACCTTAAAGTATTCTTTGTCGATATTATTATTTTATTTTTATTTTGGATTTGGATGGGATTTCTGCTTAATTCTTTTAAAGGATTTTTAAGGAAATTTCTAATAATCTGTGTGAGCCTTACCTACTCTCTTTTGTTGTTGTTAAATGGATTTTTATTCTACTATTTCCGCCAATTTTTAAATAAAGATCTATTTCTTTTTATTGTCGGAGAGCCATTAAATAGTCTGCAATATTTGAAAGATGGCATACTCAGCCCAAATATAATTCCCTTTACCTTAATCAGTCTAGGAACCTTTTTTCTTTGGCATAAAAGTAATTATCCTTTTGTTTTTAATAGTAAGTTAAAAAAAACATCTGCTTTATTACTCCCGCTCATTGTTATTTTAATTCTAATGAATCAAATTCGCCATGCCGATGGACGGTTGCAGCTCAACTTTGAAACCTCTCTCATGATCAGTATCAAACGAGCTCTGGCCTACTCCAAAAAAGAGACCCTTTACTCTTCATTTCATCGAGTTAAAGTCACCCATAATCAACCGGCAAAGCCATTTAATATTGTTCTCTTTGTGGTGGAATCCTGGGGAAAAGCTCCGCTCTCATTTTATGGATATAATGAGAATCCGACCCCCTTTCTAACAAATTGGATCAAAAGTGAATCTGATACTTTTGCAGTGTTTCATCAGGCGATGGCCAATGCCAGTGCCACCGATGTAAGTGTCCCTTCCATTCTCACTGGAGTTGGCCCATTTGAAAGTAATAAAAAACTGCATAGAATGCCGATCATTTGGGATTGGGCCAGAGGTGCTTCCTTTCAAACCTTTTTAGTTTCTTCTCAAACCATGACTTGGCTTAATTTTGATCGGTTTATTTTAGTTCCAGGTCCTGATTTTTATAAAACAGCAAATCATATTGACGCGCCTATTGTGAATGATCTCGGAATTGATGATCTCGTCATGGCCAGGGAAGTGGAAAAAATACTGAATCGGCTGAACAAGCAACAGCCTTTTTTGGGTGTGATTAATCCCAACGCTCTCCATGCTCCCTATCAACAAAAAAGTGACTTTTATCCAGCTTTAAAGCCCCACCCTTCTAAATATTATAATGCCTTGCAAATCACCGATCAGCTTTTTAAATATATCTATCAGCTCATCGAAAAAAGGGGGCAGTTAGATGACACCATCTTTATTTTTACTTCTGACCATGGTGATTATGATCAACTCTCAAATCCTATGCCTCGGCTCTTTTGTTTTTATGATGAAATTATGAATATTCCACTTATGATTCGCTTGCCGAAAAAATATAAAGAACTTTACCCTGAAAAAGTTAAGCAGCTTTTCAACAATCAAAATAGATTAATTAATAATATTGATCTCATTCCTACTATGACTGAAATGTTGGGGCTTCATTCTCTAGCGGCGAACCAAAAAATATTAACTCAGCTGAAAGGGCAAAGTTTATTTAAACCTATCTCTACAGATCGTTTCACTTTGGCTCTCAATACCAACGATGTAAAGTCATTGAGTCCTGAAGGCTTTGGGATTTATTTCCATCAAAAAAGGTTTATATATACCACCAATGGTCAGCCGGGATTTTATGATATAAGTAAAGATCCTTTTCAGAAAACCAATCTTTGGAGTGAGCTTTCTGACCAAAAAAAGAAGCGAGTCCAAACCATCATAAATAGGCATAAACACTTAAAAAGGATTTTTAAAAAATAGAGAGTGGCCTTATTCTTATTTTCCCAGAGCGGCTTTCATTTTTTCTATAAAAGGACTGGCTAACTCTCGAGCTGAAGCAAGGTTTATTTTTTTCTGGGTCCGTTGGTGCCAATACTCTATGTGAGAACGGTTCCCGCTGTTCATGATATGAGCAAAATACTCCTCATCAAAGAGTCTGGAGAGCATATCAGCTGATTGTAAAATCTTCACTTCCAGCGGATTTCCTTTTTCTTTGGAGAAGGTACTTCGATGTTTACTGATGCATAATAAGATTTGATCGATAACATCACGCTCTAAATCGGTTTCTTCTAAAAACGGCTGAGCCAATTTGACCGATTCAAGATGATGATTGGCGTAATCATTAATTTGACCAATATCATGAAAAAGGGCCGCTATTTCGACTATAAGTGGATCCACCTCTTCTATTTGAGCGAGTTTTAGGCAGCTCTCTCTCACCAACTTGGTATGGTGCCATTGTTCCTCAAACTCTGAAGTTTGTTTAAAACATTCGATCGCAAATTCTTCACATTTTTGTAAGAGTCGTTGTTGCTCCATATTTAAATTATCCATAGGTATAATTAAAGTTTAAGGCGTCAAAAGCGCTTTGGTAGATATAGCACATCTAAAGCCAATACTTCCACCCCCATCGGTGGGATTATTTTTTAAATAGAGGCTGTAAATGCCCACTGAGGTTCCTAAGTTCCAACTTCCCCCTCTTAAAGCTGCCCCGCCAGAATCATTATCAAAAGGGTAATACCTTCCTATGCCATTGGTGGGTCCTGTCAAGGAACGATCGAAACTTCTATAGGTGTAACTGGGCATGGTGTCGGTTGAGTCCTGCTCATTTAATTCAATCCAGTTTTGTTGAGCTCCCGCCTTGTTAGTTTTTACTGTCCAATCGATATACTCCCACACATTACCGGATAGATCCCAGATCTCCTCTCCATTACTTAAGGTGTGCGTTCTTTTTAGTTTAAAATCGCCGGTGGCACCGCAAGTGTCCGCATCAGTATTATAAACACAGTTATCTCCGGTAGAGGAGGCAACGCCTGTATTTTGAAAAGTATCAGGGGTTGTATTTGCTGACCAACCTCGATTAATTGTTCCGCTCCCCACTGTCCCAGAACTCCAGTTAACACCTAAGCTTTCAATATTTCTAGCTAGCGTCATCCACTCTGGGTTTGTAATCAGGTGATAACCTTTGCCGATGGCGGCACACCTTTCTGCTGAGCCCATTGGAGATATCCTCGTTTGCCCAATACTCACCCAGGGGTTCCCATCGGCCTTAGAGACCGCATTGTCCCCGCCATCATTTTTGGCCTCATACTTCATTACACAAAAATCTACATGAGTCCCCACTGCCGGATTGGCAGGAACATGGATATATCCTTCAGGGCATGTAACAATGGTTCCTTTTTTATCAATCACATACCAGTTAGAACCATCGCTCATTAACCTGACAAATCCATAAGCACTTTGCAAGGTTAAGGAGGTGAGTCCATCTATGGTGTCTGATCCGGTGCGATCTATGAGGACCTTATTATTGGCTCCTCTTTTAACGGTGATCTCGAATCCAGTAGCTACACTGTTTGCAGCGGGTAGAGTCACAGTAACTGCTGTGGTGAGCAGATAGACTTTTTTATTATCGCTTTCTCCCACCGTGAAATTACTGGTTTGATTCACTACTAGATTATTGCCCTCAGGGACCCAATTAGAGCCGTTCCAAGTGAGTTTCTCACCCACTTTTGGATTACCTAAAGATAGCTTGGCAGAAGTTACGACACTGTCGGCTAAAATATTTGCGGTGACTGCCCCGTTTGATAGTTTGGCAGTTGTAACAGAACCATCACTTATTTTGGCAGAGGTGACTGCACCATCAACAATTTTGGAATTAGACACAATGCCATCTTCTAAACTGTTAGCAGTGAGAGTGACGGTCACAGTTCCTTCGGCATGAAGAGTGTTAAAGCCTAAAGTAAAAGAGTTATTTTGTACAAAGGAAAGACTTTTCTTTGCTATTGCAGAGATCTCGCTGGTCGTCTGCTTGATGATGTTAAGAGCAACATCCTTCTCTTTTATTAAAAGCTCTTTAATATGATCAAGGTGATTTCCTTTGATTAAGAAATAATGTGAATAACTGGCATTTGAATCTGTCTCTTTAATTATTTTCACCTGACTGACACTTGGTTTAATAGTCTCTTTGTACATTATGGTAGCACTTAAAGGACTGCTTTCGATTCCATTGGCATCCGTTAATGAGAGGTAGATAGTATTTTCCCCTTTCTTTTTTAAACTTATACTCGTAATAAAGGGCGACTCACCTTTCAATACTTTCCAGCTTTCATTGATAAAGAGCGGGTCCTCTGATAATTTATAAAGAGTGGCATCCTTTGAAAAGTAAATAGCCACCTCTATTTCACTTGTTTCCGTTTCTAAATTTCCATTGTTTAACACCAACGCACCGTGCGCGCCCGTGGAGGGTAAAATCCAAACCGGGGCTAATTCGTTAACTTTTTGGGATTCTATGCGGACATCATTCCAGATGTAGGGCTCAAAAGCTTGATAATGCGCTTCTAACTGCCAATTTCCTACGGGCAGATGTTCGATGGTAAATCGGCCCTCTTTATCTGTTTTTGCAATAAAAGTGGTGCCGGGTATAAACACATCAATTCCAGTACTGTCGGAGCTTGATCTTTGTACCTTGCCTTTTAACGTACCCACTTGTGGAACATTCAAAGTCCCTAAATCTTTTGAGGTGGTGGGCATCTCTTCATCGACCTTCATCCCTAAATTGGCACTCTCTGTCTCATGAAAGATTACCAAGCTGATATCTTTTTTATTCTTCGCCAGGATCTTCTCTACCAGTTTGGGAGAAGCTTTGGGGGATGCTTTAGGAGAGATCTTAGGGGAAGCCAGAACTCCAATTTTAAATTGACCTTCCTCATTCGATTTAACGGTTCGATCAGGGTATCCTAATTGATAAACAGAGGCATTTTGTAATGGTTTACCGTCCAACGAGCTAATCAACTTTCCCTGGAATTGTACCGATCCTGTCTGTTTTATTCCCGGTGAGGGAAGAAAGCTCTGCTTTGCCAGCTCGGTGTTGTTGTTATTGTCATTATCCTCATCACTATCCCCATTAAACATTTGGCAGCTGCTCAACAGGAATAGAATGAATGTAAAAAAGGTTTGGCTTAACTTATTGCCGTTCCATAAAAACATACATACTCCAAATTATACTTGGTGTTCTATTCACCATTTTACCACACTCCCCCGCTAAAAGGGTAGGTAATCTCCCTTGACCCGCTTGGAGTCGGAAATAAATAATTGGAATAGCAGTTGGTAGAACAATAACATAATGATAAAATGAGCAATTATGAAGAAAACAATCAAAAAACTGAAACGCTATTTATTTGATCTTATCCTCTTTTCACTGGGTATCGCCTCGGCGGGCTTCGGCTTAAAAGGATTCCTTATTCCCAATCATTTTATTGATGGTGGAGTTACTGGTATCTCGCTAATTATCAGTGATCTATTTAACTTTCCCCTCTCTTATCTTTTAATTATCATCAATTTTCCTTTTATTATTTTAGGATATAAGCAGGTGAGAGGAGGGTTTGCCGTCAAGAGTATTTTGGCAATTTCCGCATTAGCAGCCACCGTCCATTTCGTCCCTTTTCCCTTAATGACATCCGATAAACTTTTGGTGGCTGTGTTTGGTGGTTTTTTCTTGGGTACTGGAATCGGGCTCTCTATTCGAGGAGGAGCCGTCCTGGATGGCACCGAAGTTTTAGCTCTCTTTCTCAGTCGAAAAACCAGTTTAAGAATCGGTGACACCATTTTGATTTTTAACATCATCATTTTTTCGGCTGGCGCCTACTTTATGTCCATAGAGGTGGCCCTCTATGCCATCTTAACCTATATCGCTGCCTCAAAAGCCGTTGATTTTGTACTGCGAGGAATTGAAGGATTCACTGGCGTAACCATCGTCTCCAATGAAAGTGAAAAAATCCGGTGTATGATCATTGAAAAAATGGGCCGGGGAGTCACCATTTATAATGGAAGAGGGGGCTTTGCTAAAGAGGGAAAAGAGTTAAAATCTTACAGTATAATTTATACCATTTTGACCCGTTTAGAAGTAGCCAGACTGCAAAGAGAGATTGATAACATTGACCCTCAAGCCTTTATTGTCATGACCTCTATAAAAGATACTCGAGGCGGTATGATTAAAAATGTCGGTATAGGCTAGCTCTTTAAAATAACTTTTTTACTTTTTCTGTCCAGCGATTTAACACCTCCACCACCTTCTTATCTGTTTCCAGATGGATAATTTCAATCGGGGTTCTTTTTCTAACTCTTGCGATGAACATTATTATCAAAAGAACAGCAATGGTAATAACCAGATTTTGCCAGCTGTCTAGCTCCCATTGAAAGGGGGGGGAGAATTCAAACTTCTCTTTATGAAGAGGCCAAAAATAGGGAATGCCCCAGCCAATTCCGCTCCCTAATAGATCTCCCAATATATGAGAGTGAAAAGATAAGAGGATACAAAGAGCACTTTTCCATTTTTCCAAAGCAAAGAACCAGTATCCAATCACCAATAATAAGCCAAAGAAAATAGAATGGGAAAATGTGTGGTGATATTTGCCGTAAAACTCTATAGAAACGAGGAGGCCCAATCCGTCTAAATCCGATAGCAGTGAGGCTGCGGTAACGAAAATACGATCTCTTCTACTCTTAAGAGGGGCTGCTATCAACCAGCCAATCATTCCATGGGTAACAGGAGTCATAACTCATCCTTTTGACAGTTGTTAAGTTTAGTATATCAAAAATTTGGATCAAAGAGCGGGGTTTAGGTATAATATATTTATGAGATCTCAATTCATTCTAGTCTATTTCTTTATTTTCCTCTTGTTGGGAGGAAATGTATCAGCCACTCAGCCGAGACAATGCGGAAACCTAAAGAATAAAAAGACTGCTATTGCTAAAGAGCATATTCCTTCAGCTAATCACATTTTACGCAGTATGGCTGCCTTTTTAAAAGAATCCAATTTACCATTAGCTAAAGAGTTGGGCAGAAAGTTAAAAGAAACAATAGCCATCCGAGATAAAGACCCCCGTCAATTTAATGTAGTAGAGGCCTATCAATCTCTTTTTACCGAATTTTATAGAAAGGTAGATCCTAAGGCTCAATTAGCCATACGCAAATACTTTCTGGCCCATTATTTAAAAGATCCTCTGTCTTCTTCTGTAAAGAAATTTTTTGCTGAGAATAATATTCAAAATCATATCGAAGTGGTTTTGGGTCCTCATCCTCATAATAGAGCCCTAGCGGAGAAAATCAATGCTCTGCATGATCCCCTTTGGAGTGGCGTCGGGTGGGTTTTTGATCGTCAAAATCTCCTTAGCTTCCAAGAGATCTTTCCCAAAGTGATGAATCAAACTCCTCGGATTTTTTTTGAAGTCACCTTGATAGTTGATGGCTATGTGGGTGTAAAACGCTCCCTCGCTCGTGCCAAAGATTATGACTTTGCCTCCTTGTACTATAAAATTCGGGAACTGGAACGAGAGTGGGAATCAGAACCTGGAGGCCAAGGAGTGGAATTACCCTTTGTTACGGATGTGGAGCTATGGCAGATTTTGCATAATCGAAAGTGGTTAAGGAAAACCACCTTTGTCTATCGCGGGGAGTATCTCACCCCACTCGAGTTTCTTAAGATGGTTAAGCTCTGACTCTCTCTTTTTCTCTTATTTTAAGAAATCAAGATTGATATTCACATGCTGGAGATAATCGATATAAACCGCCGATTGAACCTGTTCCCAGGCCACTAAGGTGTCAGCATGTTTACAGATTTCAGCGCTATCACTTAGGCCTGCTTCCTTATAAAGACGACACTGTTCGGTAGCAACGTATCTAGAGTAGGGGAGGCTATAAGCTTTAATCGAGCTAATTGCTGATACTAAGAGGTTCATAGTGTCTTTATTATTGTCGTAAATTTTATGAGCGGGAAGAGCTTTGACCTTGGCTTTGACCATACCTTTTTGTACCCAGTCAATTTTTCTAATGATCCAATGAGCTCCATTCTTTTGGGTGAATTCCCCTAGCTTTCTAAAAGAAGCTGAGACATTCACTTTATGACCGGTTCGGGTTTCTTGCGCCATGACCACTACAATGTCTCCACATTGATCCACACCATTATTTAAATACATAATGACGTTACTAGCCAAGAAAAAGGCTTCTGATCTAAAACAGGTGTCAAAACCATTCATATTTTCTGTTTCATTTTGAGCTTGCACTAAGCTGGCTTTACGACGGGGCTCTGGAACTGGAACAGGTGCGTAATTTGGATTTCGGCGAGGTTCGGGAACGGGAGTTGCACTGGGTTTTCGAAGAGGAGTGGGAGTTGGAACAGGTTTAACCGATGGCTCTGGTTTGGCTTTAGCTCTTACTGGAGTTTCTAAAAGAGCAACCTCATTTTGATCGGTTCTATGTTGAAGGGCGTAACCCATATTGTTGATCTGCTCTTTGGCATGTTCAGCCGATTTTATATTTTGAGCGACCGTTTGAACTTCCGCAGCTTGATCTGTGGGATCATCACTGCTAAAAAAGCCCGATTTTAATTGTTCAAAACGAGATGTGGCTCCACTCAAGAAAGAGTCAACACTCGATTGGGCTGCGGCCCATTTTGCCGTCATAGGGTTCACTACGTTAGATTTCCAAGTTTCAGCCGCGGCTTCTTTGGTAGAACTCCATGCAGAGGAGACGGCTTCTCCTGCCTCCGTTGCTTTTTCTGAAGCATATTCTTTGGCTTCAGTGGCTGTCTCACTAGCCCATTCACCTGCTTGGCTTGCTTTTTCAGATGTCCAATCTACGGCGGCACCGGCTTTTTCTGATGTCCAATCACCTACATCACTCGCCGTATCAGATACCCAGTCTCCCGCCATGCCGGACCCAGCTCCTAAAGCAACTCCAGGATTAGCTTTGGCGGCTTGCCAACCAATATCTGCAATGTTTCCGGCACTGCCTAATTCTTCCATATTATCAGTGGTTATACTAATATCTTCACGCACCTGACTAGTTACGGCTGTTGGGTTGGCTAAAAAGTTATCTAAGAGTTCTTGTCTTGATTGGTTTAGTTGATCGGGTAGATCTTCCACTTGGATGGTGGTGGTGATCGTGCCATCCTCATTTGGAGTCATGAGAGCTGCTCCATCAAAGCTGGTTCCACCCATTTCAAAATTACCTACCACTACTTTATTTCCATTGGATAAATCGGTTCCTACAAAGGCGTCAGTGGCCCTAATTGGTCCTAAATGGACCTGACCTACCATACCTGCGGTTTTCTGCTCATAGCGAGCTTTATATTCTCCAGAAGCTCCAATTCCTCCATCAGCACTGGTGGCGCTAATGGTCCCTTCCGAGGTTTTGTCTTCGATGTCAACTTCCCCTTTGGCTGCAACCGTAAATCCATGCGCCACACCTCCGATTTCTACATCTGCTTTTTTAGTTTCTTTGTTACCGGTGTAGGTTCCAGTTACATCAACTCCATACTCTTCACTTTGGGCGGTAACATCACCAGTAGCAATTCCGGTTCCGGTTACCCCAGCAGCACCTCCACTCACATTGTAAGTGGCCTCTTTGGTGTCATGATTATAGGTGTATGTACCACCACCTGATCCTTTGGTACCCTCGTGCGTTCCAGTGATTTTTCCTTCAACAGTTTTATCTTCAAGATCAACATCTCCGGAGGTGCTCACAAAAATTCCATTGCCCTTGGCATCAAAGGTGTAATAGCCGGTCATTTTAACCCCGTCTGCATTGAAGCTTCCATTTCCTTTCATTCCCGATTCGGCGTGAGATCCTGTTATGGTGCCTTGCGTGGTTAATCCATTAGCTTGGGCAGACCCTTCCACTCTAACTTTTGCTCCCTTTCCTTCTGCTGTGATGTCATAGATTCCTGACTTATCAATGCCATCAGCATGGAAGTTGGCTGTGGCCTTGGCTCCACTTTCATGATGCTCTACAGTAACAGTCCCATCGGTTGTCATTTTATCAGCATCACCTTCTCCCGACATATTTGCTGTCCACTCTTTGTTTCCACCGCTGCCGGAATAGGTTACATCATTTCCTTCAATACTCACCGTCGCATCCCCGGTGGTGCCACTTTCTGTGTGGGTGGCCGAGATAGTACTGGATCCTGTTTTATCTTGGATATTTCCCGAACCGGTAGCGGTTACTGTTGTCCCTTTGCCGCTTCCACCAAAGTTGAAGCTGGTGGCTCCACTTTCGGCGTTCACCTTGTAATTACCTGATCCTTGGAGTCCCTCTTCTCTATTGGCTACCCCTAATGTTCCTTGAGCTGTTTTATCTTTTATAGAACCTCTTCCCTTGGTAGTGACCTCTGTTCCATCATAATTTCCACTGGCACGATAGATAGTTGTGCCGGTACTATTATTGATAGTAGCATTGACTCTTCCTGACAGATTCTTACCTTCAAGAGTCGCATTTGCTCTGGTTCTAGTGTAATCAGTGGTTGCCGTGGCTTGCACTTTTCCCACCGGTGTTGTGCCAGTACCCGTCGCCTTTGCATTATAAGCATCACCCTTAACTTTAATGGTGGCATCCACTCCTGGTAAGGCTTGTAAATTTTGGACATTAATCTGCCCATTTAATCGAGTGATGGGATGCTCTTTAAATTGCTTTTGGAGCATGGGTGGGAGCTGATTAAGGTGTTTAGATATGGGTGTGACTTCACCTTGATCTGGTATTCTGGTTTTAATTGCTGATTGAGCCGCTAATTGAGCTTCTCGGAGTAATCCCTCTTCGGTTTTAATATCTTCTCTGAGTCGAGGGCATTGGACAACATCGCAGCCGCTGTCACTTTGCTCTATGTCTGCCAGTTTCTCTCTGGTGTGTCTTAAGTTTTCAGCTGCTGTGGTATAGTGATCCATGGCCTTTTGTTCTTCTTTATTAAATTTATTAATGGATCCTTCAAAGGTGATTCCATCGCCGTTTGTGCTGGTCCCAGATGTGAAGGATGAGGCGCTGGGTACACTGGCGAGATCATCTTTGGTGCTGCCAAAGCTCAGTTCTAAATCGGTGCATGCGGGAGGGAGGTCATCTTTACTCTGGGGTAAATAACCGGAAAAAGAAAATTCCGCTCCACCTGCAAGTCTTTCATTAATTAAATCTCCGCTATTATATCCGGCCACACCGCCGCTCACATGAACTTCACCACCAACGGGAGCTACACCCTCTCCTAAAAATTTGGTTTCAGAAGGAGCTAATGAAAAATTACCTGTGAGTTTTGCTTCATCACCCGATCCGAAAGTTACAGCCTTTCCAATGAGACTAGATGTTGTTAAGTCGGTATTGGCAGCAATCGCTCTGGCCTGATCTAAGAGACTCCCCTCTTTAAAAGTACTGCTTAGTCTGTTAGTTGCCTGACTTAATGCTCGATCCACAGCTTCTGTACTTTGACCATTTCGCTCTAAGGCCACTTTTAAATTATGAGCATCTTCAAAATTGGATTGGTTGGGAAGAGCCGCTAATCTTTGGATAACTTGTCTTTGTGAACTACTATTTGTTGGGGTAACACGGCACATTCCTCCAGCTCCAGCAACTAGTCCAGCGCATCCGGTGGATTCTTCATACTGTTTAATAACCGATGTCTGTTCAAAAGTGGCTTGGGCATCTGGTAGAGAGTTCGTCTCCTGCTCTTCCATTAATCCACTAACTAGCTGAAATTGACCCTTTTCCTTAGGAGCAGCAGTTCCTTTTTGTCTGAAAAAAGTGAGTAGTATTCGATCCTTTAATTCGGGGAGCTTGTTTTCTACTTCTGTCTTTTGCGGCTGAGTGGATTTTACCCTCGGTGCAGCATCTCTACCACAATTCTGGTAGGTGAGGTTCATCAAAACCAAAGTTACTAAAACACCTGAAATGAAAAAGCTTTTATTCATGCTCATTTCTTCAACCCCTTTAAGGCTCAATTTAAATACTTTTCTGCTTTTCTTGGATGAAACAACTAATGTCTTCTTATCGGCATACAATTAAAAAGAGATTAGGAGTGGGAAATAGTTTAGTGGTTTTAAATGGTTAGAAAGGGTGGAAGATCTTGATTTCTATTTATGGGCGGTGACAAACAATTCCACCCCTTGCTTTTCTATTTCATTACAGAGGTTTGGGGAGAAGTTCCAGCCTGTTTGGTCTCCAAAATCTGGCAGTTCTTTGGGTTTTAGGGACCATAACCAGGGTTCACCGGTTTTTCTTTGTAACCATAGCATTAAGCTGGTCCATGAACCTGCATCGATTTTTCCATTTTCATCGGCAGGGATAAAGCTAAATGCGAAGCGACTCTGGGGACCAGTTAGACGAGAACATTTAGAAAAGAGGTTTAGAACTGCATTGCTATCTAAATACATGACTAAGCCCTCTGCACAAATGATGCTATTTAAAAGTGGATCCCAGTTAGCGTCATTTTCGAGAACATCCTCTATCTTTCTTTGACTTAAATCTGCTGAAATTAGGAGGTGGTTCTTAAATACGGCCATCTTCTCAATCCCTATTTTCTTAAAATGCATGGTAGAATCTTCATCGATTTCGATAAAATTCACTTGGGGATACCGAGGGGCTAAACGCCATGCTAGAGTGTCAAACCCAGATCCCAGGATCAGGACTTGCAGGGCTCCATTATCTAAGGCATCCATCACCTGTTTTTCAAAGAATGCTTTGCGGTAACCAAAGGCTTTATGTTGTCCAGGAAGTAACCAGTCAAAAAGGCTATAAATATAGGACATTTTAGGGGAAAGAGACCATTTTACTGCCGTGGGACTGAGGACTCCTGATTCCACCAGAAGTTTTTTAGTTGCTTCCACTATACCTTTCGGCAAAACTTCCTTCATTTCTGGGTTTGTACCTAAAGTGAGGATATTTGCAGCCACTTTGACGGCTGTTCTGCTGGGCTGTAGTTTTTTCATTTAATGATTATTTTGATAGGCTCACTGCCCTATGGCAATCATCAGGGGTGGCAAAGTAGGACTTGGTTTTACCTGCAGCCAGCATTAATCTTCCGTTACAAACAAAACCATTTTGGGATTGATTGATGGCTTGCTGACACTCTCCGGCTGTTGCGAAATAAGATTTTGTTTGTCCTGCCGCCAGAAGGAGTCTTCCATTACAAACAAAACCATTTTGGGATTGATTTACCGCATTTTGGCAATCTTCGGGAGTGGCATAGTAGGAACTTGTTTCACCAGCTGTGAGGAGCAATCGACCATTACATATAAAGCCTGTATTTTGGTAAGCATACACATAAGTTGATAGAGACATTAGAACCATTAATTTAAGAATAAGTTTCATTATGCGTTCCTTTTTTCTATTAAAATGATGGCCGCTATAAGCCCTCCAAGGTGGATGTATGTTTAGCATAAATTAAAAAATTTGGCAAATTGTCAAAATAATTAGTTTCTATTTTTAAAATTTTTATCTAAAGTTACAGCCGGCACGATTTGCAAGGAGGGGGTTAAGCTGGCTTTGTGTATGAAAATTTAAATTGCCAAAACTCGGATTCTAAATTACTAACAGTTCCAATGTTAGCTTTTTACTGTTTTAGAGTGACATATAGCCCACTAACGAATCATTAACAGCCTCAATGTCAGCTTTTTACTGTTTTTTAGTGACATATGGCCCAGTAACGAATCATTAACGGCCTCAATGTCAGCTTTTTACTGTTTTAGGGTGACATATGGCTCACTAACGAATTATTAACAGCCTCAATGTCAGCTATTTACTGTTTTAGAGTGACATATGGTCCACTAACGAATCATTAACAGCCTCAATGTCAGCTTTTTACTGTTTTAGGGTGAAATATGGCCCACTAACGAATCATTAACAGCCTCAATGTCAGCTATTTACTGTTTTAGGTTGACATTTAGCCCACTAACGAATTTACAAATAGAGTTTTGACATTCTGTTTTAATCGCATTGTAAATTTGAGATAATCCAGAATGAAATGTGTGCATCAGCTAGCCAACACGGTGGTAAAGGCTCTGTTAGGCCAGCTGGAACGAATTTAATTTGACTATGGAGAGTTCTGGTGAACAACCAAACCATTCAAAAAATGTACGACACTTTTTCTAGAATTCCTGGATTCTGGGAAATAGATGCCTGGACCTGCCGGGCAACCGCAAATTCTCCCTATCGAAAGCGTCTCATTGATAATCTTGATATAAATCCTGGCAAACGAATATTGGATGTTGCCTGTGGCACTGGCGTTGTGGCTTTTCGGCTTGCCAAGATGGCCAAAGAAGTTGTGGGGTTGGACCTAACGGGAGAAATGCTGCAAA
>CAYFLR010000054.1:24157-28367 GCA_964343805.1 uncultured bacterium
GGACTGGTCTCAACTTTGATCTTTTACATGAGGTTTTAAAGGGTGAAGGGAAAGTTATTGGTATCGACCAATCAGAAAAGACACTTGCAAAGGCTCAAAAGAAAGTGCTCAAAAAAAGATGGAGTGAGTTTGAGCTGATCAAGACAGATGCCAGTGTCTTCCAATCAGAGGAACTTTTTGATGGAGCCCTTTGTACCTTTGCGATAGAGATTATACCCCCATGGCAAAAGACCTTAGATAGGATGATGCAATTAGTAAAGAAAGGTGGGAGAATAGGAATTCTTGGTTTTACAGATTGTGGAGAAGGTATGTACTCCCTGTACAATCCACTTTGGAAGGCGATGGCCAAACCTTTTGGTGGAGTGGATCTTGCTCGCAATGTGCCGGAGTATTTAAAATCCTGTTGTGAGGAGGTTCTTTTTGAAAAGGTTTATGGAGGGTTTTATTATTTACTGATAGTTAGAAACTAAACCCTCAGACTTTTTAATTATTATAATTTCCATTTAGAGAGTCTTTACAATACTCCTGTTCATTTTCCCATGTTCCATAAAAAACTGCAGAAACACTCTTTACATTTATATCTTCTGAAGCAGGCAGAACACAAGTTCCTTTTGTATCTTCGGTGGTACAGCCTCCATCAGGTTGGAATTTGGAAGTCACATTATCATCTTCATAAGAGGAACAGTTTTCCTCTGCTTTGGATCCACTATCTGTGGCGTTTAAATAAGCAATACAGAAAGACTTCTGAGAGTCCATGGTTATTTTACAGTATAAATAGCTCTCTGTACTTGTTTCGGTTTCGGTTTCGGTTTGAGAGAGTGCAGTAAATTCGCCATCCATCTCTTTACAATATTTTTCCTTCCAATGATTGGCAGCAGCATCATAGTAGTAGCGTGTTTCTCCTTTGTCATCACCCGTTCTTTCACATTTAGCTGAGGCACCTTTGGTATCGCAATTTGCGTCTGACCAAGTGGCGCTTTTGGCATCGTCAAAATGTTCATTATTATCACATTGGGATTTGACGGTTTTATCTTCGGCTCCAGTAATATCCCAATCTTCATAATTATGGTAATCAATGCATATTTTCTTATCACTGCCATCTTTATTTTGAATCACAACACAACTTCCCGTGATCTTCTTTTTAAACACACCACAAGACCATGAAAGAAAAAAACAAGTGATAAATGTTACTGTGACTCCCATCCTGTACATATTTTTCCTCAAAGTAAAAAAGTAAATTATAACAACTAAGACTAGGGGTATTTCCTATTCCCTCACTTCTTTGTCGTATTTAGTCATGTTACTATTTTAGATAATCCTTTTGAATATAAAATTATTTTTGGAGTTGTCATGTTGCAAAACCGTATTTCTCTACGAGGTATCTTAGTGGCGTTCATTTTGCTTTCTTTTGGGGTATTTTTTTGCTCTAAGGATGACGATGAGGAACTAACTATTACCGCAGATCCAGAACCGGGATCTTTTTCTGAAGCTGTAGATATTACACTGACCGCCTCTATTGAGGATGCAACTATCTACTACACCATTGACGGGTCACAGCCGACCCTAGAATCTGATATATATAAAGATCCAATAACTCTCAGCGCAACCACGACTCTTAAGGGATTTGCGGTGGCAACTATAAAAGACGAGGGAGTTGTTGGTATAGGGGATGATGAAAACAGGCAGATTGAATCGGAGGTTTTATCTGGAGAATATATTATAACAACTGGTTCAGGCACGGGTGCTGCAACTAGTATAGATACAGGTAGCTCTGATAGTTCTAATAATAGCAATGATAATCAAGTAGCCCAAGAGATTGCACATTGTCGACAGGACGACAAATACTGGTATGATGAGGCTTGTAACGAAGAGGTGATAACCTGTGATTTAAATAAGGGGTTGAAATTAGCAGAAGGGGGTGAAAGTTGTGATGCCATTTCAGCAGTAGAAGCTGTAAATATTACTGCTTGTCATGCCATTTCTAAATACTGGTATAGCTCCAGTTGTAACACCAGCCCTATTACCTGTAGTAAGGACTTAGGTAAGAAAATTCTCGATAATGAGACCTGTAAAAATTTGTCATTGAGCGAAGCAGATACGGAAGTTTCCTGTGAGGCATTAGAATACCATTGGTACAGTTCAACTTGTAATTTAAATCCCCCTGCTCCCACTGTAACTGGTACTTCCTTAACCGCCGATAGAACTCCTACTTGGACATGGACCTCCGGTGGAGGAGGAAACGGAACTTATTGTTACAAATTGGATGATTCTGATTTATCTTCAGGATGTACTGAAACCACCTCTACCTCGTATACCCCGGGATCAAATTTATCACAGACCACTCATACCCTTTATGTCAAAGAGAAGGACAGTAATGGGAATTGGTCAAGTGTGGCCAATTATCCTATTCAAATCGTAATGGGAACATTTATTAAATTAGTGGGGGGAACAACCAGTGAGTACCTATATTCAGTTGTTGAAACCACTGATGGTGGTTTTGTGACTTGTGGTTTTGTAGAAAGTGATGGTGCCGGAACGAAAGATGGATTCCTCTTTAAAACTGACAGCTATGGAAATGTTGTTTGGGATCGAACCATTGGTGGCGCGGATAATGATTATCTAAAGGCAGTCATTGAGATCGATGATGGATATATTGTTGCCGGTTATACTAGCAGTGATGGAGCAGGAAGCGCCGATGGTATGCTGGTAAAGGTCAACAGTTCTGGTGTCATTGTATGGGATAAAACTTACGGAGGATCTGCTGGTGATTATTTTCATTCCGTGGTGGAAACTACAGATGGTTATATAGCCGCTGGCTACACACTGAGTGATGGCGCGGGAGGTATAGATGGCTTTATTGTTAAAGTAGATAATTCCGGTAACATTGTTTGGGATAAAACCTATGGAGGAACGGGCAGTGATTACCTTAAAAGAATAGTTGCTACAACGGGAGGCTTTATTGTTGCTGGTTACACCAACGGAGATGGTGCGGGTGATTACGATGGATTCTTGATAAAAATTGATAGTACAGGAAACATTATTTGGGATCGAACCTTTGGCGGAACAGACTGGGATGCTTTTGAGTCGGTGGTAAATACATCAGATGGAGGGTTTGTTGCTGCCGGTAAAACCCAAAGCGACGGGGCCGGTGGGAATGATGGATTTTTAATAAAGGTAGATAGTTCTGGGACTATTGTCTGGGATAAAACAATAGGCAGTACAGGATCAGATATATTCAACACCGTTCTGGCTACTACTGATGGAGGATTTATTGCTGCAGGTTATACCGGTGGTGATGGTGGAGGTGGGTTAGATGGGTTTTTAGTTAAAGTTGATAGCTCTGGAACTCTAGTATGGGACAAAACTGTGGGAGGAAGTGAAGATGAATGGATCTTTTCTGTAATTGAAACTTCTGATGGTGGTCTAATGACGGCTGGAAAATCTCCCAGCGATGGAGCGGGAGAAAGTGATGGCCTTTTAATGAAAATAGATGGAAACGGAAATTTTACTGGAAGTGGATCTTCCTGGTTAGCTACTGCCGATGATGCAGATTCCACCGCGAATGCTGATACTGCAGATACGGAAGCGAATGCGGATGATGCAGATGCTGAAGCGAATGCCGATACAGCCGATACTGAAGCCAATGCCGATGATGCGGATGCAGAAGCTGATGCCGATGATGCAGATACCGAGACTTCTATTTATAGCTATCCTTAATACTCTCTTCTACGGATTCCTATTTTTATACTAGGAAAATACTCTATTCTTCTATCCAGCTGCCGTTCTTACAGACCCATTTGCTCCCCTTGCCTTCATACACCTCACCCTCTTTACAAGATTTGATACCGCTGTCATCTTTTTCCTTGTCACTCGCAGATGTTTCAGAATTTTTGACCTTTCCATCCGAACCAAGAATTGCGGCATTGATGGATTCTGCTATTCTTGTGGAAAGTGTTGATGTGCTTTGCTGCACCATAATGACGGCTGCCACATCCTCCTTGGGATCAGTCCAAGTGTATGTCCCCAAAGCACCTCCCCAGCCATAGGATCCTTCACTTTGTCCGTTCTTTGCTAACTTAGAATCTAAAGTGATAGCAACGGTGTAACCAAAGCCCATTCCCGTTGGACCCTTTGCATAACCGCTGTAGAGTTCTCCCGCATGGTTTTTAGACATCATTTCTACTGACTTCTGTTTAAGTACCCTCTTACC
>CAYFLR010000054.1:28381-39307 GCA_964343805.1 uncultured bacterium
TTTGTTGAGCAGCATTTGCTGAAAATGAAGAAAATCGCCGGCTGTACTTTTCAGCCCCCAAGATCCTGAGAAGTACCTGGGGGGAGCTCCCACATCTGGAAGAATCAAGCGCTTATGTTTATCTTTAGGCACGATCCAGTGAGTATCTTTCATGTCCAGTGGGTCAAAGATATATTTTTGGACAAATTCGTTAAATGGCATCTCAGACACAACTTCGATAGCTCTTGCAACAACATCGAGTCCCATGCCATAACTCCACTTTGTCCCAGGATGAAAACTAAGAGGTTCTTTGGCCGTTTTGGCAATCATGCTAGCAAGGGTTTCATTCTCGTAGTCCGTCTTCTCTACTTTGGAGTAACCTGAAAAACCAGAGGTGTGGGTGAGCAGATCATGAATAGTAATGGGGCGTTCTGCCTCTATTAACTTGGAATTCGTCTTTTCCTCTTCGGTAACATTAACCTTAGCACTTTTAAATTCAGGGATAAATTTTTCAATAGGATCAGTGGGTTTAAACAGACCTTGTTCAATTGCCACCATTGCAGCGACACCTAGAATTGGTTTCGTAGAGGACATCATGTGAAACATGGCATCAGGCTTTAGTGAGACCTTTTCATCCACATCAGCAAGTCCCTGCGCTTTGAAATATATTACCTTACCATGTCTACAAACCCCGATTACAGCTCCTTGGATTTTGCCTTTTTCAATGAATTCATTTACCACATCTTGAATTTTATTAAGTTGCTCTGTTGACATTCCAACCTTTTCAGGAGACGTCTTAGGGAGTTCCGGGATAGAAATTTGGAGAGGAGTTTCCTTTGTCTCCTTCTCATCCTTACTATCTTCATCTTCCTTAATCTGTCCACATCCAAAAAGAAAAAAAATAATTAAATATGTTATTAAAATTTTCATTCATTAACTCCTTGATAAGGAAAAATAAATTTTAGAAAAGTATTCCCATGCGCATACCATAGCGCAGATTAGAGCGTATTTGCAGGCGTGCTGGCTCTTCTGGAAAATCAAGATGAGATGATAACCCAGTAGACAGTGAGATGGTCACAAATTGAACAATCACAATGCGAAATCCGACTCCTAAAGCAAGAGCAGTTGTATAAGTTGATGAAAGATCTTCTTTATCGATTTTATCGTAAACAGCGATGCGTTGAAGGTCAATCATCATTTCTGCAAAAAAACCACCATGAGGAGCTCTCATCCAAGAGGGTCCCCACTCATGAAGCCACCAATGTGTACCTAATGAAACGGTAGTTGCGGTACCTGAGTAGTCTGCCATTGCCGAGCTACGTAATCCTACGCCCCCTTGGAGAGAAATGCGATCTGTTAACCACTGTTCATAGTCAATAGATAAACCGGGTGAAAGCAATGAGAGTAGACGAACTTCAACACCTTGCTTTGAAGGTATGGCTTCCGCGTAGGTACTCATAAAGGAGACACAAAGAGTGAAAATTAGGATCAATAATAGTCTATAGAAATATTTCATTATGGTTTCCCTAATTGATCATATAGAAAATCTTCAATCACAGCAAGAGCTTCAGGGCTCTGTTCAGGACTTCCACCCATAGGATCTCCCCCTCCCGGTCCTGGGTTAAATAAATGTCCACCCCCAGGAATCACCATAAGTTTAGCTTCCACCCTGGCATCTTTTAAAGCCTTGTACATTTTTTCTGAGTGTTCAATAGGATTGATAACATCTCCTTCTCCGTGAATAAATAAAAATGGCGGATCAGATTTATCTACATGTGTGATAGGAGAAGCTTCTATCCAAGTATTCCTAGCTTCATCTTTTCCTCCTCCTAGATATTTCTGCATTGTTTCGTCTTCGGCCCCATCAAGGAGATTCAAAATTCCAGCAGAACTTATTGCTGCGGCTGGGCGAATACCAGTTGCCTCTGTATCACATTGATTAACGATAGACTGAAGTGATTCACCTGTTGCTAGCAGACTTATAAGTTGTGCACCAGCACTGTAGCCAAAAAGGGCCACTCGTTTTGGGTCAAACCCATACTGTTTTGCATTTGTTATAAAAGAGTCCCATGCACAAGAAATGTCCTGAGAGCTTAAAGGGTATACGCCTTTTGGGAGTAGCCTATATCCAACCGTAACGGCAACAAAACCTAGGTCGGCTAGGTATTCTGCTAGGGGACGCAGAGAGTTTTTATCTCCCGTTTCCCAGCCACCTCCATGTACCAAAAAAATAGCAGGACCAGATCCAGAGGCTTTTTTAGGTATGATAACATCCATCTTTGTTTTAGAACCAGTTTCAGGATCATAATCGACGGTAATGATGGTGTGTTCGACTTCAGAACAACTTATTATGAATAGGACTAAAAGCAAAATTGATTTTAACACTTCTTGGTCTCCACTTAACAAACGAACTCAATCTCATCTAAATGATTATACTCCAAATCTAAAAGTTCTGAGAGTTAATCCTCAAAACTATCCATCCAAAAGTTCTTAAAACAATCGTAAAGGGAAGTTGTAAACCTTCTCCTAGAGATATTTTAAGCAACTGAATGATATTCATCTAGGAGTTGATTTAGATTTGTGACTTGTGGGTAATTGAAAGTCGCTTACAAAGATACCATTTATTACATGATCTAGATTGATAAATGGAGTTCCTGCTTTGACCCGTGAAAGGTACTTTCCCAGAAAATTCTTAGCAAAATCACTTTCAAGGTCTTCTGAAGCGAATATGACAATGATGAGAATCAATTCTCTGAGTTTGAAAAATGAATTGAGTTTCAAAAACCATTTTCTATCTAAGCGGTTTTCAGTTTCATAACCTTGCATAAATGGTTTGATAAAATCTATTATCTTTTGCTCAATGTATTTTTCTTCAAAGCAGAATTGATAGAAGATGATAATGGCAATGTCACTGATGAAATGCATATAAGCGCAATCATCAAAGTCAAAGAATGTTAGGTTTTGACCGTCAAAAAACATATTGCCAAAATGCAGATCAGTGTGGATAAGACCATAGGAATCTCTGTCCCTTTCAAATTTTTTGATTTCATCCATCTGCCTGATGGTCAGATCTAAAATTTCTTTATGCTCGGAAGGGATATTTCGTCTCCCCATATCGATAAAGTCTTCCTCATGCCAGTGATACCTTACATAATTCGGCTTATAATTTTTGGCTAGTTTATGAAGTTTTCCTACCGCTTTCCCCAAATTATAACTAAAGTGAGAGGTCCTATCTTCACGGCTGACAAAAGCTCCTGGGGCTTTGGTAAAGACACAAACTGAGAAGTAGTCTTTGTCATTACAATTTACTTTAAAAACCAATTCGCTATCTGTTGAAGGAACAACAGTTGAGACATTGGCACCATTTTTTGATAAATAATCTATAAATTCTAGTTCAGCATAAACATGTTTAAATTCACGATGGGTGGAATGTACAAACCTGAGTATATATTCCGATCCGTTTTTTTCATATTCATAGATGAAGTTTTCAAAGCCACCGAGCTTTTCCACCTTTTCATAAGGAATTCCATATCGCTCTATCGCTTTTAGAATGATATCCTTATTCATGGCTTCCTTAATATGTCTTTCCACTTTTAACTCCAATATAAAATGCCGCCCTCTTTCATGGTCACTGCACCTATGATCCCGCCGACGAGAACTCCCCCTATACCAGATAGTGCCCCCATGAGTGGTCCTCCTACCATGCCAGATACTAACTTCAAGGAGAGTTGTCCTAGTCCCAGTTCAGATTCCTTCTTTTGAGATGAATATGTGAATCAGTTTTTACTATACTAAAAAACACGAAAGACCACAAACCCGGTTCACCGCCCTTACACACTGCCGCCGAGAATATTAAAGATGTTGATGATGATGAGATGGTCAGGTACTTAATAAAACGTGGCGCTCGTAAATAAGCTCCTTCATAGACTTTTTTGTATCCATTGTCTGTGAGCCATTTAATAAAGGAGTAGCTTTCATTGTGATCATTGCTAATTTTACTGAAAAAATAGAACAGATGGATCTTGCCATCAGCAAAGGGACGATGAAAATCTGGATAAATACTTTTGTCTTGAGTTTGCAGTGTGACTTTTGAAACTTTCAGAGAAGCTAATTTGATCATCGGACCCTAAACCGCCGATTCCACCGCCAGTTCCATTTGCCCTTGTACTACTGCCATTAGCGCTACCTCCACCAGTTGCTGTATCAGGATTTCCGGTGCCAGCATTTATTGGAGTTGTAGATACCAAAGCGGCAGATCTGGTTGGCCAAACCCCATTCAACTCCTTTTATTATAGCGAGTTATTTCCACTCCAATATTTCCACCTTTTTTAAGGATGCTTATGGTGGAATATCCCTTAATTATCTATTAGTTAAAAAAAGAACCTAAGAGTGTCTTAAGCTCACAGATAGCAATTACGATCATTGGTTATGGAGCATAAACATAATCATCCAATGGGAAAATATGAAATATTTACTGATATTTATGAGTTTGTGTCTATGGTTGGCTTGCGAAAAGAGCGGAGATAATGAAGAGGATGAAGGGCAGCTTGCCACTGACCCTTTAATTTCCGTAGAACAACTGGCAGATAACCAAGACAATAATAATCAAAGTGAGAGTCCTAGTGATTTATTCGAAGCCGGGGGAAATATTGAAATTTCTGCCAATACCCTTGCTATTAGTGAGGATGTGGGTTCTGATGTAGAGTTAGCTATAATCACTGAAGAATCTATGGATCTATTATCAACTGGTGTTTTAGATGAGTTAAGTATCGCTGATGAGACAGAGGGTGAATTGTCTGCTTCTAGTTTATTAATTATTCCCAATTTGGATGTGGAGGTTAAAGAAGAATTCACTATTAAGGTTCCAGAACCTAAAAAGCAAGAGGACACCTCAGCCAATTTAATTACCAATCAAACCATTGAAAACTTGGTGGTTTTCTATCGTGTTTTTCATCCTGAGGATAAGAAGTTCTACTCAGGCTTAGTACCCAGTGAACATTTGCAATTAGTGGCTGGAAAAGTCTTATTTAAAACAAAGTATTTTGGAGCTTTTCAAGCTGTAAAACTGTCAAAGAAGATAGATACTCCGGTAGAGGTATTGAGTCGGGATCAGGAGTTACGAAATGTTAAAAATATCATAAAACTTGATGTGAATGGATTTGGTGCCGCCATCAGTTCTATAGAAAACCCTGCTAAGGGATTTATTATTCATCGGGACAATGCACTTAACTTCACATTAAATGGATACTGCTCTGATAACGGGAAAGATGTTACTCTTTCTGGACCTATGAGCTTAACAACCCCTTGTGCAGGAAACAAATGGAGCGGTAAGGGTGACTTAACGGTTCCCACTGATGGCACTCTTAAGATCAATTTTTTGATTTCTCATGAAAGAGCTGACGGTGAAACATTTTCTAAAACATACAGCTATGATTTCGCCTATAAAAAGCCGGAGGTTACTATACAGGGAACGGACAATGACCAAACTGCTAATTGGTATACAGCAGAGAGTGAGTATTCTTTTAGTGGCACCTGCACTGAATTAGGTAAAAAGGTGTTTATCAAAATTAATCAAAATATTGATCTGCAAACTACCTGCAAAATAATAAGCAGTACCCAATATGAATACTATGATGATGTACAGAAAGTTTTCGACTGGACTATTACTCTCTCGTCGGAGAACATTGATAATATCCCAGATGGAGAATTTACTGTAACTGTTACCCAATTCAATTCCATACAAGATAAATCCGAAGCAAGCACCACTTTTTTTAAAAGTACAAGCGGCCCTCAGGTCACACTTATTGTTTCTGGAGGGGGGAGTTGCAATGACTATTTAACTGAAAACACAATCAATTTGCAAGGGGAGTGCTCTGAGGTGGGTGAAGAAGTTGTGTTTTCAGGGGCAATAAGTGGCAGTGTGGTCTGTGGAATGGGAACCCAAAATAATAGTGCTAACTATTGGTACTCCAATAATCATGATATTAGTGCACTTGCTGATGGTGTATTGGCTCTGAAAGCTACCCAAACCAATGAGTTGGGGGAGACCATGACTTTCACTAAAAACCTTACGAAAAGTGTGAGTTCTCCCGTTGTGCATATACCTGAAGATGCCGTTACCACAACGGAAGTTCCCTATGGAGGGGACATTGCTTGTACCGCCAATCATGACTCCTGTGACTGGAATTGGTCTGGTCCCGGTACTGTGAGTGATAATCCACATGGTATGGGAAAAGAATTTTCTGCCTTTGGGACTTATAATTTGAATCTAACCTGCAGTTTAGGGGGGAATGATACCTCTGATACATATTCCATAACCGTAGAACCTTTTGACATAGATGCACCCACTGATGCATTTATATTAAATGTCCCAGGAAAAAGAACCCTTGATGTTTTTAAATGGCTCTACCAAGGAACTGATGAAGTGGATGCGGGCAATGATGTTCAATTTTTGTTGGTATATCATGAGGGGAACTCTAGTTCATGGAACACTGCCAAAAATTGGCGTCCCACCAAGGGAACAACCTATAGCGCTGGGCAATCAATTACTTATTCAGGACAAAACCTAAAAGTTATAGACATAGAACCTATGAGCAAATTAATGATGGGTCTAACCACTCAGTTCAATGTGGGTTCCACCTATTATTTTATGGTGTTTAATTATCTTTCCTCTTTAAAAATTTACTCATCTGCGCCCTTAGTGGCCGAATATACCATGCTGGATTCCCTCTATAGCATCGCCAGTTCGGTAGGAGGGGATATCAATGCAGTTTTTTATGTTGATAATGGAGCCAATGATAAACTTTATGTGGGAAATAAAATAGGAGGGGTAAATATTTACTCTGTGGCTGGCAATTCTTTAACTCCAGATGGATTTCACTATGTAGCTGGAGAGGTTACAGAGATTTATGCTGATACCTCCAGAGCTTATATTTCCATAAATAGTCAAGACGGCTATTCTGGAGTCGACGTTTTAGATATAAGCGACACCACCAATCCTACCTTATTGAAAAAAGTGGAGATTTTAAGTGGAAGCTATCCTATTCCTATTTACAATGTTTTTTACAGCAATAACCAACTTTACACTATGATTCAATCAAGCCCCTATTTACAAATTTTTGATATCACAGACTTAAACAGCGTTTCTAAATTGGGGGATGCAACCAATGTGGGTTATTTTAGTAGTGTTTTTGTTGAGTCCAATACAGCTTACGTAAGCTATGTTGGCTCTCCAGGGAGCCTACGAACTTATGATATATCCAGTCCCGAAACAGGTATGACGCCTGATTTAGAAAACACATCCTACGCTTTTTACGACATATCTAAAAAGTCGGGGGAGGATCTTTTTGCCCTCTATAAAGATGGGACAGACGTAGAGATTGGAACCTTTGAAGTGACTGGACTTACCATAACCTCATCTTGGGATACTGGAGTTGCTGGACTTCCTAGTAAAATGACGAATAGTAGTAGCTATAGTGTATTTACCGGAGCTAACAAGCTTTTCATTGCAGATAAAACCAATTTAAGCGGAAGTAATGCATCCCTTGATGTATCCCTAGCAGGGGATGTGGCAGCCATCGATGAATGGGTCTATGTGGCGAGAGGACAGTTAGGACTTTCGATTGTCGATATTGATACCTCTCCATTATCTCTAGCACTGGACTCTACAATTCCCATCATTGACTTTGGTAATGGACAAGGTGGGATAGCCACCAAAGGTAATTACCTATATATCGTCGACAATACTGGTGATTTAAAAGTTATGGATATTACAAATCATTATGCTCCTGGGCTTTTCACCTCTTTTGTGATGGGAGGCTCAGATATTCAGGTAGATGGGGATTATGGCTACGTCAACTATGATGGATTTACCATTTTAAATCTAACAACCCCCTCAACTCCTACCACCGCTGGAAATGATAATAGTATTGTCTATTCTTTTGCGGCGATAGAGGGAAACTATGCATATATAATTCACAATAACTCTGGGCTCATGGTTTCTGCTGTTAATATAACTAATAAAAGCTCTCCTGCATTAGAGGTCGGCAGCGGATACCAGCCACCTAATCATGGTTCAGTAACTTTGCATGATATTAAAGTGGTGGGATCAACAGTATATATTGCAGGAGGTTCAGATGGTTTATTAATTGTGGACTATTCTAATCCAGGTAGTCCAAGTCAACTTGGTAATTATGCCGTGCCCACTAATTACTCGGTCGAAAGTGTTTATGTGAGTGGCGACTATGCTTATATTGGAATCAATAGTAGTGTTTGGGATGACCCGCACAAAATGCAGATACTCAATATCTCTGATCCTGCCAATATAACCATTGCAGGTTATTTTTTAACTGGTCTTGAGAGCTGGGACATTGAGGATATTGTAGTCGTAGGAAATATAGCCTATATTGTTGATAGCAGTGGGAGTGATATTTCCAAAGCCTCTCATGTTTATCAGGTGGATATTTCCAATCCTTTTGATATTTATGCCACATCCGTGTATGCGGCCACCGGCAATTTATTAAAGCTCATCATGCATAATGGCGATGCAGTTTTAAAAGATGGTGTGGAGGGGATTGTTATTATGGATTTGCCTTAACTCCCGATCATTCTAATTACCGGAATGCCTGAAGAAGATAGTGAAGTTCAAGAGGCACTCAAGTTAGGTGTAGATGGATTGCTGCTGAAACCTTGGAGTGTTGAGGATTTGTTGGTTAAAGTGCAGAAAATATTCAGTCCCCGTGGCCTCAAAAGCTTTTAATAAAATATTAACGAGTTTAGAGGCCGCTTTTCCCTTCAATTATGGCCTCATACTTAACTAATGGCTTATCAAAGGACTCTGAGGCCGGTTTTAAGGGTAAAATCGGCCTGAGAAGTTGTTAATAAATCATTAGCCAGCTTTCAGTCCGACTTATGCGATTGCCTCAAAAATAGGCCGGGCCGCGAAGGCCGGGCCGCGAAGGCAATGCGAAATAACGAATGGGTGAAATTTTGTTTTGCGGAATAATTGGGAGGTAAAAACTAAAACAGGTGGCAATAACTGGAGTCGAGCTACAGTTTATAAAATCCTGATTATAGCCTACTCTAGGTAATTACGATTTTTCAAAGGAATAACTATAATTCATATACACAATATTTATGCTTTATTGAAAGAGCATAATAGATATGTTAAACGAAAATCAAATAGAAAATTTTCAAGGAGGCTATATATTAATCAGCTTGTAATAAATTTTAAAGCCATGGCACAGAATATTGAAAAGGTAAACTCATGGTTAGGGACTAGAGAGGGAATGTCTTGGACTTTGGTAACTAAAGTGCTATGTGGGCATGAGGATACCATGAAAGCTCTTCAATTATTAGGTGCCAATTCTATTGGAGATTCACGTTTGGCAAATATAATGCCTCTCCAAGACCATTTGATAAATAGTGACAAGTGGTATTTACGAATCCCCACTATTACTGAATTAGATGATATAGTTTCAAATTTTGATGTGAGTCTAAATTCTGAGGTAGCGACTCTAAAGAAAATCAATGAAATTGCTAAAAAGATGAATAAAGTTCACAAGGTTATCATCATGATCGAGCTGGGAGACTTAAGAGAAGGTGTTCTTCCAGGAAAACTCACGGCTTTTTATGAGGAGGTCTTTGGGCTAAAACATATTGATGTTTTAGGAATTGGCTCCAATTTTGGTTGTTTGAATGGTAGTATTCCAACCATAGACCAATATATGCAACTCGTATTATATCGAGAACTTTTAGAGTTAAAATTTAATCGTCCTTTACCGGTAATTTCCGCTGGAACCAGTGCCTCTATTCCACAACTTTTAACTGGAGAACTACCTAAGGGAATAAACCACTTTCGAGTTGGAGAAAGTATTTTTTTAGGAACAGACTTAATAAATGGTGGACATATTAAAGGCTTACGCGAGGATGTTTTTATCTTGCGGTCTGAAATCGCAGAAGTAAAAGAAAAAAGTTGGACCCCTTTAATGGAACCGGGAAGTAATATTTCGCCTTTTGAACAACCTAACCTGGATATTCAACCAGGCCAGAGAGGGCGAAGGGCTGTCTTGACTGTAGGGCAATTAGATGTGGATGTTAATGGACTGACGCCAACTAGCGATGAATTTTCTATTGCTGGAGCTAGTAGTGACATGACGGTTATTAATATTGATGATAATTCATCACCAATAAAAATTGGTGATTTCATTGATTTTAAGCTTAATTATTCTGCCTTAGTCAACTTGATGCATAGCCGTTATATTACTAAAGTGACCACACCCGAAATTGATCAACTAAAAGGTCAAATAGATAAGAACCCCCCATATACAGAATTACCAATAGATCAGCCCATGATTTCCTATTGACATAAAGGTTGATACTATGAATCAGATTCAAATAAGCTATTTGAAAAACCAAGAAGAAATTCCCTCTTGGTTGAGCTTTGAACTGTTAAATGAATTTATTTTTGAAAACCTTAAGCCTTTCAATGACACCTTGGAAGAAATACACAAAGGTTTAAGTTATGCCTTTGGTATTGAAAGAAAACCCGGTGGATTTGTACTCCTAGCTCATGAAAATAAGAACCTTTTAGGAGTTCTTGTTATGCTAAAGACTGGAATGGGTGGGTTTATCCCTGAGAATGTCCTCTTATACATTGGGGTAAAACCTGAATCTCGTGGAATGGGCATTGGGCGACAACTTATTGAGCAAGCTAAAGAGCATTGCTCAGGAGCCATTAAACTACACGTGGAACATGATAATCCTGCTATTCACCTTTATAAAAGAGAAGGGTTTACGAGTAAATATATTGAGATGCGTTACAATAATGGTTCATCTCGATAGAGTTTATATTAAATCTTGAATTTTTAGAGGAAAAAAGTTTGGCAAAGAAGGGCTCTTCATCAAAAAAAGGGGCATGAAAGATTCTGCTAAAATATTGTTACCACA
>CAYFLR010000055.1:0-21096 GCA_964343805.1 uncultured bacterium
TTTACGGTTAGAAATTAGGGCAGAATCTTTTTGCCCCTTTAATTGGGGAAGAGCCAAAAAAAAACCCCTAAGACAAAAATCTTAGAGGCTTTGTAATCTTTAAGTGTGGCGGAGAAGAGGAGATTCGAACTCCTGGTAACTGTTACGTCACACACGCTTTCCAAGCGTGCACCTTCGACCACTCGGACACTTCTCCGTTGAGGTGAAGTAATATGCTAAATTATGGGGATTTTTGCAAGAGAAAATTACTTAGAGAGAGTAATTAAATTTCATCAGAGTAGATTTCATATTGGGGATCCACTTGTAATGACTCAGCAATTTTAATAAAAGTGGGAAGGAATTGATCGAGTACATCTGAGTCTAAAATGGTGGTTACTTTAATCAAACCAGTGGTGGTTTCCACATAGGCAGAAACATATTTTTGATCTTTGATTCCCTTGCTTTCCCACCAAAGATTGGTAGTGGAGTCATATAGCTTATGCAGCGTCGCTTTTTTTCGATTACGAGACTTGCGGTATACCTTACCTACCGTGAGTCGTTCGATAATTTCCTGTTGGTCTTGAGGTGCTAACCGGATATGTTTTTCAAAAAACCAGTCTTTAGCAAAAGCCTTTCGATTAATGACTTTCTCT
Source organism: uncultured bacterium (assembly GCA_964343805.1). Taxonomy (GTDB): domain Bacteria; phylum Bdellovibrionota_B; class Oligoflexia; order CAYFLR01; family CAYFLR01; genus CAYFLR01. The sequence continues at coordinate 633 of CAYFLR010000055.1, forward strand.
ACCCCGACAAATTGGACACTCTGGGCCCACTTAGCTGGAGGTTTAAATGCTAACTGGAGTTGACTCTTATCATATTTATTAAGAGATGCTAGGTACTTCTGATAGTGGAATGAGGTGGCTGCTGACCAATTGTCGGGAAGATATAAAGAGTGATTCCTTTGATCAAATGCGTGACGCACCCAGGTTTTACCTGATTTTGGTAGATGACCTTTAACAAGTTCTCTCTTTTCAGGGCCCGCGCCATAGTCTTTAGCAAAGGGGGCTATGCAGAGAGAAAAAATAAATACAGCAAAGATCACTGCAGTAGGCTTGACAACCTCTAGCCAGTTCTTCTCTTCTTCACGAACCACATAAGTTCTCGCTATCAGATCATGGAGTGCTTGCCTTTTTAGAGAGATCTTAATGAGAAAAAAGCCGAGAAAAAAAACAAAAACCGATAAATATTGACTGAGATAACGACAGAGGGATTGCACCAAAGTTATACTTTCCCCTTCTTCATTCACAATCCTCATCCCTAAAATGTATTTACCAACACTCCCTTGATAAGGACTAGCCACTGCAAAGATCATATATAGGTGGGGTAATACAAACTTAAATGTCGAATTAACGGTAATAACAATAGAGTCTAATAGTTTGATATCTGGTAAAAGTGAAGATATAACCCCTAGAATATTACTAAGGAGTGATATCGAGGCTATAATAAATAATAAGTCTATAGCCACTGCCCAGATACGCTGATCTAAAGGAACAAAGCTTACCTGCTGTTGTTGATAGTGAGTTGCCGAATCCATAGCCACTTCCCTTCTTTATTGGATGATAGGTATTCATCGGTGATAAGAAGAGAGACTTTAATAATGTGGACTAACAGGCTAAAACTAGTGACTAAAATAATGAAAAGAGGTGTTGCGATTGCGTTTTTTAGCTCGCTTTGAATCCAAATCAAATAGGGCAATCACTTCAGTTTTTACGAAGGGATGAATATTCAATACAATCAAATCCGCCAATTCAAAGATGATAAAGGTCCCTCGACCAGCTCCCTGCTTACCCAGAGCCTCGTTGATAGATCCCTCACGGCCTTCATAACAAGATTTGAGATAATCAATTATGGTCTGCCTTTGAAAACGACCAAATGGATCCGTAGCGGAAACCGCAAATAAAATACCATCGGTAGCATATCGAAAAGAGCCCTGTTCTTGGGGTTCCAGATTGACAGGAATTTGACGGGACTGTAGATCGTATTTAGGCTCACCAGCTTCAGTTACCGGAGCATCATATATCACATTCATAAGGAGTTCTTCAGCAACACTCAAGCAACGGGTTCTGAGTCTTTTATTTATACCACTATTGGTAAGGTATTCTTCCATTTCCGATACTAACTTAACACGTTCTTTACTCCCAACGATTGGTTGCTCAAATATCTCTACTCCCCAATTAAGATACTTCTCCAATCCATAGAGATCTCCAGTGATCAGTTTCTTAACAGTGGTTGTGATATTTTTGATAGTAAAATGCCGATCATCCTCATTACGAGCTACTATGTTAGAAAGGAATTCGTAACTTTCTAGTTTATCCACATAGTTTAAAGTGTTTTCTTCGGTCATAAGAAGAAGTTTGGCACTGCTCTGCTTCTCTTTTATATAGACAGCCATATCAAGCATGCTTGAACTTAAACAAACAATATCATAGGTCTGCTCAATTACTTTTTCTCTTGCCACTTCCTCTTCAGCTGCGATTTGAAGGTCAACACCTGTGCCCCCTAGTGCCATCTTCACCACAGCTTGCTGTTTTTTATCATCGTCCAGGAGAAGTACCTTCTTACTAGTAATGGATCTTTCCTCTTTATAAAGTAAAGAGACTTCTTCTAAAATAGATTGCAATTCATCAACCACCTTGGGTTGCAATCGCCCTCCACCTGTAGGGTTACCCTTGTTTTGAGCTAAATAGTCGGTCAATGTTGATTTAAGGAGAATAAAATCATTTTTATTAAAAGAGGACAGCTTGGTTAAAATTTGATCTTTAGTGCGACTCAGATCTTTGAGTTTTCCCTCGGCAGCTTTTAAGGCCACCGTTTTTTCTTCTAGCTCAAAGAAGGCAGCTTGGAGTTCTTCATTGCGCTTATGGAGCTCCGACCCTCTGGTGCGTAAGCGATCTTTCAACGATAAATACTCGTCAAAGAGTCGAACTTGGCGAGATCGCATATTGAATAATTCGTTGAAGTAGAGAGTATAAAGCTCCAGATCGGAACTCTTACCAAAAGAGTAATCAAAAAGTGTCGGATCTAAATTGGCGAGCGTCTCTTTTTTAAACTTCTCACCATGGGCAAAAACGGTAATCAAAGATAAGCTTAAACAACGAGCTTTTAGCTCTTTGGCTTCAGAGACAATTTCAGTAAAAGAACTCAGGTCGGCATCAAAAAGGACGATATTTACAAAACGATTGCTGGGCTTCAGTTTTGCTAAAGGGGTGTATTCTTGCTCTACCAAGAGCTCAGGTAGATCTTTTTCTGAAAAAAAATCTTTTTGAACTTTTGTAAATTCATTTATTAGATTATTGTCATCAGAGAAAAGAAAAGATAATGCTGTTTGACTCATTATGAGCTGGTCCTCAATTGGAAAATGCAATGGTGTTTTGTTAATAATAACAGATTTCTGCTCGGATTACGCATATTATTTGGATAAACTTTTGGACATAAGAGGGATGTATGTGTGGAGTTATTGGGCTGTCATTTTTGAAAAATCACTCAGACCTAGGTCGCCTGGCTGGAAAACTTTTATGTATGTTGGAGTACAGAGGCTATGACTCCACAGGTGCTATTATTCAAAAACTTGATCGAACTACCGACCTAAGAAAAGGGGTGGGTGCTCCGTCTAAATTAATTCCCAGCTTAGGCATAGACAAAATGGCTGGCAATGTCTTCTGTGGTCAGGTCAGGTGGGCTACTTTTGGTATCGTAAATCAAGAAAATGCTCAACCCCATGAAGTGAGATGCAAGACTCATCTTTTTGGTGCGCATAACGGGAATATCACTAATTGTCATTCATTAAAAAAGTGGCTCCAATCTGAAGGTCATGATGTTAAGAGTGATAATGATGGAGAGATGTTAGTTCATACCATTGAGCATTTTTTCGCTTTGAATTTAGAATACCATGACAGCAAAGATGTAAAAATTCGCAAAAAAGCCCTACAGGATGCCATCGTCACTGCTTCAGCTAAAATCACCGGTTCTTTTGCGGCCATCGTTGTTGATCCTGTAACCCAAGAAATGGCGGCTATAAAAGCCGGAAGCAGCCTCTACATTGGAAAAGGGGTGGATCCGAAACACGGTCCTTTTATTATTGCTTCTTCTGACCTCGCATCTGTTTTGAAACTCACTCGAATTCTTATTCCTATTAAAGAAAAAGAGTTTCTCCTTTTTAAAGCCGATGATTTTGCCCTGCACTCAATTACCTCGGGTGAGAGGGTAAAAGTGGAGCCTTTTAGAAGTTTTCTAAACACCGAAGAGACAGAGCTTCATCCTCCCTACCAATATTTTATGGAACAAGAAATCTATCATCAGGTCAAAGCGAGTCAAACCCTGATTTCTCTCTTTATGGGTGGAAATCAAGCCTCTCAAATACTATCTAAAAACTACCTGGAATCTAAAAAACTATTTAGCTCTATCAAAAGTAATATACGAGAGCTGATGAACATCACCGATAATGAACAGCTCATTACCAAGGGTGAAAAGTTTTTAAAAAGCCCCTCCATCAAAGAACTCTTAAAGCTGATCAAATCTCTGGGAATTCAGGCGGAAATCGATTTATTAAACTCATCATTTGCCACTTTCTTTAAGGAGCTCCTCGATCGCTTTGGTAAAGACAACGAAGATATTCCACGAGTGATCACCGCCATTGATGCCCTTTACCAATTAGAAGACATTGACAATATAAATGAGCAAACTCAAAAATTTGTGGACCTTATTTTAACTACTAAAAAGAAAGGACACTCTATCTTTGTCCTGGCCTGCGGAACCTCCTTTCATGCCGCCAAAACGGCCACCTTGTTTTTTAACGAAGTAGCAAAGGTCCAACTGATACCTATGCTTCCAGGTGAGTTTCGAGCTCAAAGCATGAAATCTCTCAATGATGGAGATCTTATAATAGGGATCAGTCAAAGTGGAGAGACCAAAGATCTTATAGATATTTTTAACTTCGTAATCGCTTCCAAAAAGAAAATCAGACGCGCCATGATTTTAAATAATGTCAACTCCACTTTGGCTCAAGAGAAGTCGGAATTTTATATTCCTCTTTACTGTGGCCCAGAAATTGCGGTTCCAGCCACCAAGAGTTTTCTCAATCAACTTCTACTTCTCTACCTCTTAGCCATCAGAGTGCTGGAAAAATCCCTCAAAGGATCTCGTTCCAAGTCGGCTAAAGCTGATCTAGCCTATCATTTAGCGAACTTGCAAAAGATCCCTGAACTGATCAATTCCACTTTAAAAACCAGTCAACAAGAAACCGATCGTATCGCTGAAAAGCTTTACCTGCAACCGAGTCTACACATACTAGCCACTCGCATCTTAGGTATTGCCAAAGAGGGAGCTTTAAAAATTAGAGAGGTGGTTTTAAACCATACCGAAGGATTTGAAGGTTCCGAATTTAAACATGGTCCTAACACCATTTTAGGCGTCAATACTGTTTTTGGACTCGATTCCATCAGCACCATTTTAGATACTTTTTCTACCACCTTTTTCAATATGCTGCAAAAAAGTAGTGAAGAGCAAAAACCCGCCATTGATGGTCACAGCCTCGCTCGAATTTTTAAAGCCATTAGCGATTACGCCTTCAAAGATGTGGAACCGGTTTTACTTTCTCCTGAGGAACTCGAACTTTTTAAAAAGGTCATGAAGGGACAAAACTTTTTTAACAGTCTCTATAAAAACTACCCCTTAATTTTCATTGCCTGTCCCATCGATCAAGATATCAAACTCACCATCTCTCAGATCAATACTCACAAAATTAGAGGAGCCGATGTCTACGTTATAGCCGAAGACAATGAGCACTTAAGAGAAGCGGCCTCCGTACCACCCGGCACCGATGATCCCTATCATCATGGTTACATTACCCTGCCGCGGACTGATGATCCTATTATGTCTATTTTTTCCATCACCATTATATTGCAACTGCTGGCACTCAAAATGAGCTGTAAAAAAATGGAGTTCTTAGATCGACTGGAGATTTACGATCACGGGGTTCACCCCGATTCACCCAAGAATGTGAGTAAATCAATTACGGTGGATTAATTCAAAGCTGCCATGGGATTCGAATTCATTTTTTAAACTCACCACCCGAGGAAAACCGCAGTCAAAGCTGGTGATCCGCTCTGGATATTTGATTTGGAGAGAATTAAACTCAGCCTGACACTTTTTTCTCCAGGCTTGATAGTTACTGAGTCCTTGACCGCGCCCACCAATTGTGAACTGAATTTGTTCGGTAGAAATTCGGATTTGATCATCAAAAGAAATCTCTGCCTCAGCTTGGGCGCAGTAGAAGACATCCTGTTTATTGCGATAAACTTTGGCATACCCGACCTTAAGATCGTTAAGGGTATTGACGCCACCGGCAGCTTTAATTAAGTCTTGATGCCAAGCCTGATACTGTTTATCAAGTTGGCTTATATTTTGACCTTTATCAGTGCATAAATTTTTCTTTAGCGAAGTGGTTTGATTAAAGGAAGTGGGAGCAATCCAAATTTGATCTTTTTCACAATGAGCCAATAGAAAACGCCCGGCAAAGAGCTTTCGGTAGTAGGCGATTCGCCCCTCACAATCATCTTGTAAATAATCGGGAGAAATAACCTTTCGATTTATAAACTTTTTTCTTAACTCTTCTTGATCCTGAAAATTGAGTTGCAAGGTGGTCTCAGCACAGAAACGCAACCGACCTGGGTCGGGCGTCAAAACTATTTCCCCGCGATCAAAGGAGGTGGTTATGGTAAGTGCTGGTGAAAGGGGTTGAAACATGCTTTTAACTTTTTCCACTTGCCGAAAATAATCATTAATAATCGCTCTATTCGTATCTAAAGGAGAGCTGCAGATAGTGGTCTCATAAGGAACCTGCTCTTTTTGATCATTGGCTTGACTCACCCAAATTTCCGGATAGATAAACGGCAACGGACTCTGTTTATATTTACAATACCCCGCTAAAAAACCATCCGGATTCTTCTGTTGATATTGCTTCACTGAACTTAAACACTGCTCTCTCGTTTCAAAAACTTGAGGGGTCAGTATTACCTTACTGGCCAGCTGTTTTACCAAAGCAGACCTTGAATTGATAGGAATCTCATGCGTAATATTGGCGCAATATTGATGCTGTTGGTAGTCCATTCGATCATAGTTTTTCTTATTAATATGAGAGAAAAAGAGATTACTCATCTTTAACCGACCCTGATCAAGATTATTTATATAGTTTAAGAAGTTGTTAATTTCCCTTTGGTAGGAAGTGTAACCTCCTTTAGCATCCCCTTTAGGCGCTCCACAAATGGATGAAGAGAGAGAAAGGGTTGGCTTTTGACCATCGACTTCTAAATCCATTTTCCAAATTTTTAACCAAGGGTTGGGATGGGTTAATTTACCATCTTGAAACACATGATTACAGTGACCCAAAAGAAAACCTGAAGCCTCACTCAACCCCTTCTTTTTCAAAAACAAAGAGCATTGATTGGCCTCTGCAGGGCTTATTAATTCAGGGGTTTTTACCAAAAGCGGTTTTTGCAAAGCTGAAATTAAAGGGTTTCCCTTCGCTAATCGTGATTTAAAAACTAAATTGGAACAGTATTGCATTTGCCCTTCATGACGATTTATTTTGCTAGAGGCAAGGCTTATTCCTTCTACAAAAGAAGCTCCTCCTACCCGACTCATCAGAGTATTTTCTACCTCCTCTACTCTTTCACTAAAAGAACGGAGGGCAGTCACTTTTTCTGTTAGTTTTCCACAGACTTCTAGTTTAATTTCTTGCGACTGACTCTCTGGAGCAGATGGCAAGGGTTCCAACCATACTTTGAGTATAGGGGTCGGGTGCATAAGTTTTTTATTGAAAATTTGATCTTCACAAGACCCGTAAATATAACGGCTACCAAAGATATTCTTAAACTTCCGAAGTTCCCCTTGGCACCGCTTTGGATCTCGACTCGGAAGAACTCCTGGATAGGTGAGGAGATGATTATTTAGTTTATTTTGAAAAGATTGCCCCTCTTGATTGTAAACGGAAATAGTCACATCTGCGCATCTGATCTCTTTGTTACCGATAGGGTAGATAGCCGGTGATCCCATCCCCATCCCTTTAATAAATTTTGCCCCTCCCACATAATTAATGATTTGTTTTTGAGCCAACACCACATGATTATTTAAAGATGATTGACTCTCATTCTGATCCCCTTGTAAACCACAAACGGGAAGCCTCACTTCAATCAAGCCTTCAGCTTCCCCTGAATGAGATCTATTACCTGTCCGTCCCGGAGCTAAATGGAGAACCACCCGAGGATTCGTATCTAAAAACTTACCCTCTTTAAAAGCATGTTCACAGCTTCCCCAAAGAGCAGTTCCCTGAAACATACTACGATATTTTAAAATACTCTGATAACACTCTGCCGGTGAACTCACCGCGGGCATTATGACCCGTTCGTTTCTCAATTGGGAATAGCGTTCGTTCATCTGTGGAAAGTTGAGTTCAAATTTCATTTGGGCACAAAACTGGGTTCTCCCCGACTCATAACGCTTTTGTAGAGGGTGAATTTCAATACCGGAAATCATTCTGGTTCCCCCTAAGAAGTCAATAATTTGCTTTTGCCCTAGAGCTAAATTTTGCTGAAAACTTTGACTGGCCGCCTCTTCAGTAGATTGGGCTTGACCACAAAGAATCGGTTCGTAACGAAACGACTTATCCTCCGCATCGATGAAAAGAGGAAAAAGAAGGACCGTGACTTGCCCTTCCACATGACTATTATCTCGACTCTGTTTATACCCACAATGTCCTAAAAGATAGCGATGCCCAAAAGCCTTCCGGTAAAATTTCAATTGTTCATCACAGGAGGTTTGATAAGAAGAGATGGCCTTACTATTAACTGACAGCCGTGGTAAGGTTAAGCCTTTGAGATAAGTGGGGGTGGGATGAGTTTTTGGCACATCCAATGTCACTTCAAAACTTCCATACGAGATGTAGCGCCAACTACTGCCCCCCACCTCATAACGGCTCCCACAATTTATTTTCCTCACTTTCATAGCTTGGAATTGCTTTTGAACTTGAGCTTTCCAACTATTACAGGCTTTATTCCATTTGGCAGTTGAATCACTGCTGCCACTTCCAAAATCCCCTCGAATGAGAAAGCCCGACAGAGTGAAATCAGCCTTTTTAGTAGGGCCAAATCGCATCATAAGGGCCTGATCTGGATATTTCCATACCCCTGTCAAAAGTCCCCCCTCCCCATCTAATCTGGACACCGGAAATACTGGCATCTCTTCATCATCATTCGCATATTCTAATAAAGGATCCCCTACCAAACTCTGCAGGTGATTATCTTGTAATCCTGGGGACTTACAGCTAAAAAGACAGAGCCCACTCAGGAAAATAGCAAATAATTTCAATAAGTTCATAAACATACCTATCCCAAACGCGATTTGATTTATTCAGTTTTCTATCGGATCAAGGTTCATATACTTTAATAAACATCCCCCTATTTAAGATTTTCTAAAAAAGTCCGATCATATAATCAAGGATCCGATTATTTTAATCTATTTGTTTGAAGGTAGTTAAAATGCTTAAACCAAAGTTGATTACTGCAGTAATTACGATCATTTACACAATAGCTTTTATTATTTCTTGTGATGATCCCAAAGCACCCGCAGCCATAAAAAAGGATACTTCCAAGAGTAATGGAGGAGTTTTCAAAGGAAAAATTGATCCCAATGGATCATTAAAAGTGGGAACGATCGAATTTTCTGATTTGGAAGATTTCAAAGTGGGATTTATTGCTGATCTTCTTCAACCTCAAAACACTCACTTTGCCAATGCGACCATCAATGTAACCGGAGCAAACAAAGGTACCGATTTACTCAAAGGTGGTTTTGCTTATCTGCTTCCCAGCGGAGCTGGCAACATTCATGAATCTCTCATCAAGAGCGACGGAACCTTCTCTTTTAATGTGGGTGAAGCAGACACAAGCAGTCCAACTTACTCTCTTATAACTTTTATCAAAATTAACCTAGATATTACCTACTCAGAAACCCTTAAAGAAAAAGGGTGTATGGTTCTCTATTCGAAAAAGGATGGAGTCATACCTGATCCGGCTATCGATTTAGTCGTTTCCCAGTTTGAAAGTAAGATGGAACTCACCCACTGTCTCCATGTAGATCGAGGTCAAGTCCTAGCCCAAGTGGTAGGATCGAGTGACCTGGCCAAAAGCTTTGACACTTCATTGGAAACCTCGAAGGATATTTTAAGCAAAGAGTATGCGAGTTACGATGAACGCTATTACACTCAGAAGGCAGCAGGAGATCTGATCACCAGTGCCATGGCTGATTTTAATAACAATGCCAATAAGAATTTTGCTGGAGCCAATCACACCCATAGTGAGTATGTGGAACTTTCAACCTATGAGCAGGCCATAGCCTTAAAGGCTGGCACTGACCATACCCATAATGGAGTTATATTACAACTAGCTACCACCGAAACATCCCTTGTAATGGGAACTTTAGAGAGCAGTCTTACATTAGAAAAAGGCTATATTAAACAACCTGGTTTAGTGATTGCCGCCGAGGGCTGTGCAACATCTGATGAGGTGACCTTAGATAACGCAGATCTTTCTGAAGTCCAGGTGGGAGACATCTTTTATGATGATACAGGCAAGGGGTTTACCATTCTCACAGTAGATGATGATAATGATGTCTTAACTTTCTCAGGTTCATGTACGACAGACACAGACAGTGAGACCACCTCTTCCATTTATAACTTAGGAACATTACAGACCGTGGGAAAACTGGGAGTAGGCCTTGAACCCACATCCTCATTAGAAATGGTTAAAATGGGCACTAATGATTTACTGAAGGTTTCCAGTTCAAAAAACAACCATGGAGACATGCTCATCATCAAAAACGAAGGGAAAGTAGGAATCAACAATATGGACCCTAGCTACCAATTGGATGTAGATGGAGATGTAAGGGCTACCAACTTTATTGGAAATGGCTCTAATCTCACTGGATTAGGAGAGACCGGAGGAGTGGTTAACCCAGGTTCCACCACCATTGGCGCAGATTCTGGTGATAGCAACGCTTCCGCTATTATTGCTTTCCAAATGGGAGGGTCCAATGCCATGGTCGTTGATAATCAAGGACAGGTTGGAATTGGAGTGGATGATGCCGCGGCTCCCCTGCAGATAGATGGAGGCGATGACCCCTCTAAAATTCTATTAACCAATACCGCCAGTGGAGCCACCGGCGGTGATGGACTTCTCATTTCATCAAATGACACTACCGCCGTGATCAATCAGCAAGAGGCTGCAGGAACCCTCAATTTAGCTATTGGGGGTACGAATGTTATAACCGTCAAAGGAACTGAGGTGGGTATTGGCACCACGACCCCTTCCAAAACTTTAGATGTAGAAGCTACTGGTACGGGTGATACGGAAGTCGCGCACTTTACTACCCCTGGCATAACAGGTGACGGTACTGTATCTGCAATCATCGTGGGTAAACTTGCAGCTAATGAGAATGCCGCTGTATTTGGTTACCGATTTGACACCCTTTCTGGTGATGAAGGAGCCTACATGACCGTGTATGGTGATGAAGCTGGCACTGGGATTTTTGTTAAAAATGGTGGCAATGTCGGAATTGGAACCATTGAGCCCGAAGATACTCTCCATGTTAATGGAACATTTCGACTTGAGGGAAGCGCCACCTCGATAAATAACCACTCAACCTTTGTTAACACAGACACTCACTTAAAATTCTTTCCCTCCAGCAATAGTTCCGTTGAAAAAAATATTAATTTTTACTATGGAAATCAAGAGGCTGAATTGGCCATGGCTATCGAAAATACTGGCTATGTGGGAATTGGTACCGATGACCCAGGTTATAAGGTTGATATAGAAGTCAATGATGCTACCTACTCTAGTCACATAGCCGGATTTGATAGTAACAGTGACACTCGCTCAAGTGTTTTAATCAATAATAGTGGAGCTGGTGATGCCGCAGCTAACTTTAGATTGTTCGGTGCTACTGAGTGGGCTATCGGAGCAGACGATAGTGATGCTGATAAGTTTAAGATTGCCAGTTCTGGAGTTTTGGGGACATTAGATAGGCTCTCCATTAATACTACCGGAGAGGTAGGTATTGGCGCCTCTGGAACCACCTATCAATTCCAAGTTGAGGGAAGCAAGTCAAACTATGTAGCTAGTTTCTTTAATGATGGGAATGATGCTGCAAACAAAGGAATAAGAATACAAGCAGGGCAAGACGCTAGTCCCAATGCCAACGTCTATCTCGAAGCATTTGATGGGGATGGAACTGGGGTGGGAGCCCTAATGACAACGGCATCCGGAAATTTTAAGGTAGCTGCTGAAGACGGTCTTTCTTTAGCAGGAGCAACAGCCAGTGATCATATGTTTATTAAGAGTGATGGGACTGTGGGAATTGGAACCACCAACCCCGAGCATGCATTGCATGTATTTGGAACCAACACCGCCGATCTGGCCTTCCCTCTTAAAATCTCCCATGGAACAGCTAATAATGCCTCCTCTGCAGTCGGGGTTTTATTCTCAACAGTTGCGAACGCCACTGACACCTATCGAGGTAAAGGGGCTTTGGTCTACCAATCAGATGGAACCACTTTTGATCGAGGTGATTTTTACTTTCTACAAGATAATGCCGCAGATACTAACAACCCTCAGATGACAGATGCTGTAATGGCTATAAAGAATTCTGGAAACGTAGGAATCGGAACCACAAACCCAAGCAGCCAACTCCATCTTCAGGGAAACTTAACAACAGCCTTAACCGGAACTGTCTCCGTTGGAACAGATACAGCTGTTACTGGATCAGGCACAGCCTTCACTACGGAGCTATTAACTGGCAGCGCTATCAAAATTGCTGATGAGATCTTCACAGTTTCAGCAATTGCAAGTGATACGGCTTTAACTTTGGACTCTGCGCATACGGCAGGAGCAAGCGATGTGACAGCCTATACAGACAGTGACCTTTTTACTATAGATACTGGAGATGCTCAAAACCTAATTACGGCAAGTGCAAATGGTCCGGCTCTTGAAATAACCCATGCCACTCCCACCATCAGAATCAATAACACCACTTCCAATAGTCAATCAAACCTCAACTTTTGGGGAAGTGACGGCTCCATTGGTATAACTGCCGATTCCAACAACCAAGCAGCCGGAACTGAAATCAGATTCAAAGTTGATGGAAATGAATATGTGAGGATTGAAGAAGGGGGAAATGTGGGAATCGGAACCACAAACCCAAGCAGCCAACTCCATCTTCAAGGAAACTTAACAACAGCCTTAACCGGAACTGTCTCCGTTGGGACAGATACCGCAGTTACTGGATCAGGCACATCCTTTTCTACGGAACTATTAGTTGGCAGCGCAATCAAAATTGCTGATGAAATCTTCACAGTTTCAGCGATCATAAGTGATGCGAGTTTAACCTTAGATTCCGCTCATACGGCGGGAGCAAGTGATGTGACAGCTTATAAAGATAGTGGGCTTTTTGCCTTAGATACGGGAGATGCTCAGAACGTCCTAAGTGTTGCTACAAATGGAAATATTGGTATCGGAACAACAGATCCCAATACCATATTAGATATTAGAGGAGGGCAACTGGGTATATCTGATGCTAGTGTAGGAAATGTACCTCTTGCACAATTCCAAGGACAAGCTGATTCTAATTCAGGTAACAATAGTGGCTCTCTCTATATTAAAACTCGAAATGGAGCTAATGACACTATTGGAACAAGGATGACCATTAAATACACTGGGAACGTGGGTATCGGCACCACAGACCCTCAAGCAAAACTTGAAATCGTCGGGGGTGCAGCTTATTTCGATAGCACTGGAACAACTAACAAAGAAACCATTGTAGTGACTTGGCATGCCAAAGCAGATTACGATACCCTAGGAATATGTGATACTATTTGCGCTAATTCAGATGGAACCTTTGCAAATAGTAATTCAGGGACTTGCATACAAGCATGGGCGAGAGATGGAACACCAGCTACTTGTGATAATAATGCTCTCGGTTCTTCTTGTCTGTGTGCTGGCTGGAAAGTAAAAGATTAATGTTAAAAAACATGACACGGAGGTCATTTTTCATGTTTTTAAGAATCATCATTCCCACTGTTCTATTCCTATTAATAATAGGGTGTAAAACCACCACTCCCTCTGAGGTAAAAATTCGCTTGGATCCCGATGCCAATCCCAATAACCCCACGGTAATCACCTATGGAGTGGAGTATTGGACAGCGGAGTGCCGGATTGGTTCCAATAATTATGTTTACCGCCGAAATTTAGCCAGCAACTTAAAAGCAACTAAATTAGAAGAGATTCTTAGCAAATGCAAAGACCTGGCTGTCGTCTATGATCCCCGTCGGATAGGAATTAGCAATCTAACCCCCCACGGAAAAATTCCAACAAGTTATTTCCAGGGCACCTGCCATACCGATGATGATACGGACTTTAGTTTAGACCAATTTGTGGTGGGAAAGATTGTAGCCCCCACTCTTAATAAACTCAAAGAGGATTGCAGAAAGATAGCCAAAGCAGCTTTTGCCAGCGATGCCAGTAGTGGGCTCACCCAGATTGTGTGGCCAGAAATCCCCAATGCCAATCATAAAGCCACCTGCCACATTGATGATGATCCCGACTTCGACTACAGCCAAGTGGTGTATGGAGAGGTGAGAGGTTTCAGTTTAAATGATCTGAAAGAGACCTGTAAAAAATTAGCCAAAGCCACTTATGGCTATAAAGGCTCTGCCGGGATCATCGATATAAAGCTGCCCTTTAATGACACTGCTCCTTTTAAAGCCACCTGTCATGTGGACGATGACAGCGATTTTAATTACAATCAAACAGTGCTGGGAGATCTCTCCGGCAACAGCCTCAAAGAGGTTTTCAAAAAGTGTGAAAGCCTAGCTGAAACCATCCACCCCAAAGAAAATTCCGCCGGTTTAAAAAACTTAGAAATTAAAGCCAAAAGATCAGAACGGGTGAAAGCACGCTGTTATATCAGTGAACATGATGGATCTCTCGCCTTCAATAGTGATCATTTTACCGGGGAGTTTTATGGTCGGAATCTATTAGAGGTGCAAGATCGATGTCAAGATCTGGCCTCCCTGACTCATGGTATGTTCTCCAAAGCTGGGCTCAGTGACCCCACCTACATGATGGACACCACTCACTGGTCGAAAGCCGACTGTTGGTTGGATGATGATCCGGATTTTGATTACGATCAATTTAATTTCGGCACCATCTACTCCACCACCTATTCAGAGCTAGGAGCTATTTGCAAGAAAATGGCCAAAGAGATTTTTGGCAACGACGGCACCAGCGGATTGCAAAATGTAGTGCAAGGAGATCCCAATCTAGCGGAAGAGGTGGGTGTAGATATTGATGACGAAGAGGAAGAGCAAAATTCTCAGAGTCAGTCAAATCGGTGATTCAACTGTGCAAATTATCCAGTCATATCGAATGATTTGTAAATCTTATAATATATCAACTTTATCAAATAGTTATAAAAGAACCCAGATATCTCTTACCAAGATTAATCTTAAAATTTTTTCTAATCCCTTACGATTTAGGCTTGACAGCTTTTTAGCCTCCACAGGATCCATTTTAGAAGCACTTTTAGCCCCTTGTTAAGAAAAAATATATTTTTAACCACTTTAGTACCTACATAAAGTCTCTAGAGGTAAATACCGCTATTACTATTTTGAGATAGACAGTAGGCTAAAATTGAAATTTAAAACCCATGTTATACAAGGTCTATATAGTTTGGAACAAACACAACATGGAGATAGCAATGAATAGAGCTATTAAAGTTTTTGATAAATTTCATCTAATATACCGAAGCTATTGCCGACAAGAAATACAATTAGACCATGTGGCTCACATCGCAAAGGTGATAAACGAAAAAAATGAAAACCAAGTCTATCAAGCCTTATTAAAACACAATTCATCATCAAAGCTTAAAGAATGGATTGCCTTGAATGACAATGGAACTATGGGGCCCAAACGATCAAAGTTAATACCCATATCAATACCAGTAAAAGAGTTTAGCACTCATAAAGAACACCAGAACCCTGTTTCCCATCCTCGAATGACAAATGATAAACAGTTACGCCATACTAACAACTTCGGTAACGAAGTAAGTAGTCAACAAAGTAATAAGGAGATCACCCCGAAGCTAAGAAAAGAACTTGCTTACCGACTTTCAATAACCTTAAACCTCTTACAAAAAAAGAAACTTGATAGAGTGTTGGAAATTCTATCGAATTCAAATTCAGAATTAACTATCGAGATAGCTATAGATCAAGCTCTCGATTCGTTATTAGACAAAAAAGATCCGATCCGTAAAACACAAAGAAAAGAAAAAAGGTTACCCCAGAAAAAGAAGCCCACCAAAGTTATGGTTAGAAAAGCAATTCCATCTAATATAAGACAAGCAGTTTTAAAGCGGGATAATTTCAAATGTAGTTACGTATCACCAGAGGGTCAGCATTGTGGCTGCACCAGGCACCTTCACATTGATCACAAAATTCCAGTTTGCCGTGGGGGGAGTAACGACTTAAGTAATCTAAGAGTTTATTGTTCCAATCATAATCAATTGGTGGCTGATGAAATTCTAGGAAAAGCATTTATGAAGAAAAAAAGACAAACTAAACTTCAATTTTATAATACCTCTGAGACACCTATTTAAAGGGAGAACCCTGCTCCACCAACACCTGGTGAAGTAAGGAGATGGATTGCTGAAAATCTTTACGCTCCACAATCAATTGAATATTGACCTGGCGCATACACTGGTTACAAGCCAAAATATTAATACCATCATTCGCTAAAGTGGAAGTTGCAAGGCCTATGACCCCGGGGGTATTCATATTGGATCCAATGATGGAAATAATAGATACAGGGTGCAAATGAACCTGAGCAGTGGGAAAATGATTTTTGATGCGTTCGGCACAAACTTTGACCTTGCCATTTTTTTCAAAAACATAGTGAGAGATGGTATTGGCATTGGTATTTTTAGCAATGTAGCTAATTCCCATCTCCTGCAGAAAACCAAGCAGTTGATAGTCATAACCAATCTGACCCACCATATCGGGATCCATCACTTCCAGGCCGAGCATCTTTTCCACCCCAGCTATTATCTCCACTTTCGGATCTTCACTCACAAACTGATTGGTGCCAATCACAGTGCCTTCATGATCTGGTTCAAAAGTATTCTTAACCCTCAAGGGAATACCTTTGATTTCCATTCCTTTGGAGGCCTTGGGATGAATAGCTTCCATCCCTAAATCCGCTAATTGATCCGCCACATCAAAGTTGGTGCGACCAATAATTTTTACCCGAGAAGGGCCAAGTAGTACCGGATCCGCACTGCTTAGATGATACTCCTTATGAATGATTCCCTCTTTCGCTCCGGTCAAAGTGGCAATTTGGCTAAAAGTGATCTCACTATAACCCCGATCATATTTGGCCATCAGACCTTCACTGCATTTTACATAACCAGTCACCATGGGAAGTTCGTTTGCTAAATCAATCTGCTCGAAAGCCTCAGAAACCTTTTTTTCAAAGGGGAGAGTGTCTTCCTCTTTCCAACCGGTAAGATCCACAAAGCGGCTGTTGATACCTTGAGATTGTAAAATTAGAGTGGAATTGTAGGTGCTATGGGCCTCTCCCAAAGAGCTAAGCATCTCTCTAATGGCAGGCAGATAGGTTTCAATTTGAAAATGCCCATAGGAGCAAATGTGCTGGAGTTCGTTCAGACACTGCAGGGTGCCTTCTACTCGTTCACTAATAAAATCATCCGCCTTTTTCACATCCAAACCCAGAGGAACCAAAGCTTGATTATGCTTTTTTAAATCCCCCAAAACCTCTTCTAACAGAGGCTCCCATTTACTATCACCTTGACGGTACACCCCATAAACACCGGGGGCTCCGGTTTTTTTATTTTCTAGTAATTGGTTGGTAACTCCGCCATAGGCAGAAAGAATAAAAATCCGATTATAAAGATCCTGCTGTAGCTGCTGGGGTCTTAATAGAATGTTTTCCAGCACCAGAGCAAAATTGCTCATGGAGGTGCCCCCAATTTTTTCCACTGTGTGCTTGTTCATTTCTTCACCAGATTATTTGAGATGACTAGGAATGGTCACGTCACGCATGAGATCTTCTACCTCCTCCGCTTGGCGAATCAAATAGTGTTCAGATCCTTTCACCAAAACCTCGGCCGGTCTTAATCTTCCATTGTAGGGATAACTCATGGAAAAGCCATAAGCACCCGCATTTTCCACCGCGATAAGATCTCCCACCGCTCCATCTTCTGGCATCATTCGATCTTTCACCCACATATCGGTGTTCTCACAAATCTGACCACAGATGGCCACTTCTCGTCCACCTTCAGCACTTTTACCATCTATAAAGAGGTTATGATGAGCATCGTAAAGCACCGGGCGAGCTAAGATATTCATGCCAATGTCAGTTCCCCAAATTTCTCGATATCCAGTTTTGATAGAGTGAATGCGACCCAATAAAGTGCCGGCATCTCCCACAAAATAACGAGCGGGTTCCATAATCAAACGAGGAAGTTTTTGCTCTCCCCCACCTAACTTTTCCTTAAAAACTGAGATAATGAGTTCAGCAGTTTTATCCATGTCCAGCGCCTCTTCCCCCTCTTCATAAGGAATACCGAGGCCACCGCCTAAATCCACAAATTCAAAAGTGATATCTAGTTCATCACGCACTTTAATCAGAATATCCATAAGTAGCTTGGTAATATGTTCAAAGTACTCTGGCTCGCGCACGCAGGAACCGGGCATCATATGAGCACCAAATCTCTTTATTCCTGCGGCTTTGGCAGCTCGATAAGCTCCCATCACCTGATCAGGGTGCAAACCAAATTTGGCCTCAGGCCCCGCATTGGTGACCGCCTCCCCCACATCACTCTTGCCATAACCGGGATTCACCCTAAATGAGAGTACTTTGGGAGTACCAAACTTTAGCAGTCGATCTAATGAGGTATCATCATCTAAATTGATCACCACCCCACTGGCGAGCGCTTCTTTGAGATCTTCATCGGAAACAAAGTTCCCACTGAACATAATGTTTTCACCAGTGATGCCTATGGCATTGGCGAGTTTAATCTCATGCACACTGGCCGCATCAATCCCTGCACCCTCAGACTTTAAAATGGAAGCGATGGCCAAATTATTACAGGCTTTAATGGCGTAATAAAGTTTCACATTGTCATAGTATTTGGCAAAAGCCTTTTTGGCTCGCTGATAGTTTTCACGAATACGGTTTTCTTCGTAAACATAGACGGGAGTTCCATAATCTGCTGCAATCTGCTGCGCAGAAACTTCATCGAAGAAAATTTGGTGTTTTTCATTGATGCGCATAAATATTCCATTCTTATTAGAGTTGTGTTTTGCTTTAACCCATTGGGATACCCATTTTGCCCCCAAATGGTCTCCTTTGCAACGGGTTTTAACGCTTTAACAGTATTTAAACAATTCTGTCAAATGATTGATGGAAAGCCTCCCCGTATCTGTGTCATAATTAAGCTATGATCCGATTGATTTTTTACCTATTTATTTGTTCCCTCACTCAACCCCTTGCGGCCACCCCGTGCACTCCCTTAAAAAAGGGAGCTATAGAACAACAAATTCCTCCTTTTTTCAGTCTATTAGATGGAAATAGCACCCTCACTAAGGCCAAAGTCATTGCCCTCGGCGATGTGCACCAAAGTCCCTTTAATGCCGCCGCCATCGTAGATTTTGTCAACCAATATGGAAGAAAAGGGGATATTGTTTTGGTGGAGGGCTTAGGGCAGATGAAAACCATCACCGCAGATAAAACCCCATTTATAGGGATTAAGAGCGAGCTAAAGTTGCTGGGTTGGGATAATATAGAAGCCCTGCGCGACAGTCATTTTATGGTAAAAAGGCTGCTACGCTTGAATCAAGAAATCGAAGTGGAAAAAGATCCTGTGCGACACGATCAGCTGGTAGAGAAATTTGAGGTGATGAGCCGCATCCATGATAAAACCTCTATTCAAAAACGAAACCAATCCCTTTTAGAAACCCTCGAATTAGTACAAAGTGAGATCACTGGAGAGCAAAGAGTCTTTGTCATAGCTGGCAGCAGGCACTTTAGCGCCGACCCGGTTTTGATGGAGGGACTCGCCGGTTTTCCTTATTTATGCTTGATGCCGCGCTACTCCCCTACGGGTGATCTAGGTGCTACCGAATCATATTTTAACTAAATTACGGTAAAACAGTCCCGATTTGGCCATGGATACTTTATCCGAAAGAGAATCGGGACTTTATTACGGCAAAACAGTCCCGATTTGGCCATGGATACTTTATCCGAAGGAGAATCGGGACTTAATGGCGACTAAACATTCCTGATTGCCCACCTCAAAAATTTAATTCGCTAATATTATTTAACAAAAAATAATTAGATTGACTATATTAGCATATTCTAATATACGTATTTACCTAACAGATGCTGCACCCGAAACTGAACAAGCAGGAGATAAAAAATGAATAAAAAATCAATCATATACACAATTATAACCATCTTATCACTTTTCAACTCTCAACTCTTTGCCTCCTCCCTCACTGAAGTGGATCAAACCATTCATAGAGCCACGCAAAATATCCTCGATCTGCAAAATGAAGAAGGATTTTTTGATAGTCTCAACTACACCTATGGGGTTCCTCGAGCTGCCCAAACCTACCTGACCAACCGCATACTAAATCTACCTGAAGCTCTGGATAAAAATGCCATTAAACAAAAAATTTTAGAGAGTCAATTGGCCGATGGATCTTGGCTCTTTCTAAGAGATCGCAATAAAAAAAGTGGTGATCTCAACGCCTCCATTTTAAATTATCTTTTTCTAAAAAGTATAGGCATGAGCAAAGATCACCCCACCCTCATTAAAGGAAGAAGGTTTATCAGAGCTGAAGGAGGGATCGAAAAAGCCAAAACCGATACCAAATTCTTCCTCGCCTTAACTGGGAGTTTCCCATGGGATAAGCTTGATGTGTCCTCACCCAATCTTGCAGTCTCACTTTTTGAAAGATCTCGTTTTGCCCAATGGATTCGACCTTCCTTTTTCCCCATGTTCTATCTGATTATTAATGAAGTAACCAATCCACTCGCCATTGATCTCCCTGAACGATATAGCCTCAACGAACTGTATACCCGT
>CAYFLR010000055.1:21106-21423 GCA_964343805.1 uncultured bacterium
AGTTTATAAACAAAGTGAGAAAGGTTTCAATGGCCTCTCTTCAACTTCGCGAAAAACTTCTCTTCACATCATTGAAGACATAATTTTAAAAGAGCAAGGCCGAGCCGGTAGTTGGTCAGGCTATGCCAATGCCACCGCACTCTCCATCCTCAGTATTGAACACTACTTAAGACATGTAGGAAGTTTACGAGGTCGAACCTCTGCTCAATTAAATTTACTAAAACAAAAAGCGGAAAATGCCATCACCAAAGGCCTGGAGTTTTCTAAAAAATACATATGGAACCGCTCCACTGCCAGTGAAGGAATCATTACCGATG
>CAYFLR010000055.1:21477-28873 GCA_964343805.1 uncultured bacterium
AGGAGGATTTCCTTTTGGTGTTGATTTTTGGGAATTCCCCGATGCCGATGACACCGCCATCATTTTGCTCACTTTAAAGCAATTGAATGTAAGAAGTGCCGAGCAACAAAATGCCGTGAACTGGCTCAATAATATGCAAAACCGTGATGGCGGTTGGGCTGCTTACACTCGTGGAATAACTCGCAGCATGTTTGAATTTAAACTGAAAGAACTCGCTCCCATCAGCTTTTTCTATGATTTTTCGTCTCCTGATATAACAGGACATGTGTTAGAAGCCTTTGCAGCCATGGGTTACAATAAAAGTAATAGTCGTAGAGTGCGCAAAGCCATCCACTTTTTAAAAGTAAAACAGATTGATGTGAACAGCCGACATGCCATGTGGAAAGGAACCTGGGGGGTCAACTATATTTATGGAACCAGCTTCGCCCTGATCGGACTTTTGAAAGCAGGAGAATACAAATCCAGTCCCTATATTCAAAAAGCCCTTAACTGGCTACAAACAAAACAAAATGCCGATGGTGGTTTTGGCGAATCCACTCTATCTTACGATAGGGCCAGTTGGGCGGGAAAAGGTTTAAGTACCCCTTCTCAAACCGCCTGGGCTCTCCTGGCTCTTTTAGAAGCAGGAATTCAAAATCAAGTGGTTGAAAAAGCGGTTAACTATTTAGTTACTGAATTTAACAAGAAAGGGAAGTGGGTAGACTCTTATGCGGTCGGAACCGTTCATTATGGATTTCCTCATTTGGATTACCCCGCTTATCCCTATGCTTTTCCTTTAATGGCATTAGCGAAATACCGTGAACAAAAATAAAAAATGACCTCTTAAAAGGAGATACTATCATGAGTCGCAAATTCATTTTTTTAATACTACCTCTGCTGGTGCTCGCCAGCTGTATTCCCACCTCTTGGAATGGTTTTCTCACCATCAGTGAGAGTCTAACTCTCAAACACCGAACGGTGGATGAAAATCAGCAAGAGCAATTCCATTGGGTGACATTGGAAAAAGGAGAGTATAAATCTCACATTGAGTACACCACTGCTGACGAAACATTTGAACTCACCATCACTAAAGATGATCAAGATCACTATCATGCCACATTTCCATTTCCTGAAGGACTTGACATGGAAACCGGAGGAGAGTTTGAACTTACCAAAGAGCAAACAGATCAACTCTGGAGTTTAGAAGGGGAGCTATCTATTTCATCTTATATTGAAAGTGAAATCTATAAAGAAGAAGCTTGTACCACAAACGGCAATATGGGCAATCGGAGTTTTACCGAAAGAACAACTATCACAGAATATGATTATGAAATGCTGTTTGTAGATCCAGACAACGCTGATATCCTCGCCATCTTTGAAGGCATCAGACAGTCTAGCAAAGATGTGGAAAAATTAGATGTGAGCGATTGTATTCCTATCCCAACTGAGCCCGATCCTGAGCCGATAAACGATGATGAGGAAGAGGATATTGAAGAAGATGAAGAGGAAGAAGAAACTCCCAGCGAACCTTCCGAACCCACTCCTCCCAGAACTTCACAGCCCTATCCTTACCCCCCTTATTACGGACCCTACTACCCTTACCCTCCAGTGTATCCTTATCCACCTTATTATCCTGGACCAGGCAGATATCCCTATCCATATCGAAGGTAAGCTTTCATTGCATTACCCTTGCCAATAAGGTATTTTAATAAGATGAAAAAATACCTTTTGGTGAGCTCGCTCACATCCATTTCCATCTACATTGCCGGCTATCTGATTTTAACTTTTCAGTTCGTCAACCCTACTATTAACCAGTTTAAAAAAGATCTCAAAACTATTTTTCCCCTCTTAAAAAAAGATATTGAAACACTGAATAAATTTCAGTTATTCGCCCCCTCCACCTTTAATAATGACGCCAGCCTATTTCTTAATCCCCTTTTGAAAAGATCATCCAAAAGTAAACTGTTAAAAATACCCAAAGAGGACACCAAAAAGCTAAAAAAATGGAGAAAGAAATGGCCCCAGCATCTAGATGAAATTGATTACAACTCCTACTCCTTCAAATGGCTAACTCAACTTAAAAAATATGATCATTGGAAAATTGATAAAATCCCACTCCCGGCTCTTCCCCCTATGTACAGGAAGATTTCCTATTTAACTCAACTCAGACTTATGCAAGGAATGAAAAAGGGAAACCTAAAAAAAGCCCTCAAAGAGGTGAGGCATTTAACTCGCCTTTTATTTTCCCATCAAATTCAACTGGCCAACCTCTTTCTGGTTAAGATTCTCAAACAAGAGCAGCAAGCCTACCAATGGGCGGTTGCCAATAAGAAGATGAACAAAGGTCAGTGGAAAGTTTTTACTAATGAGCAGCTAGCCACTTTTAAACGAGTTTTTTTGGTCTATGGCAAGGTGATTAATTTATTTACCCCTCATCCCTATATGGACAAGTTGATCACGCAAAAACCCCTCCATACAGGCATCTGCAGCGCACTCGATGAATCATTTAGTTTTTTACTCCCCCTCTCCCCTCTGCTGGTGAATAACTATTGGCCAGAACGTGGAGTGAGGCTCCGCTATCTAAATATGAACAGGGCAATGCACGATACGGCGAAAAGATGCCCTCTCAAAAGATATCGCCCCCTATGGAAAGATAAATTCAACCTGGAAAAAGAGCAAATCAAAAAACTGCTCAACTTATCATCTGGTGGCAAGGATTTGGCGGAAGAGTTTTGGTTCACCTACGGTCCCCAGCTTCCGCTTTATCGTCAAACCATTGGACTCTTTATATATACTACCCTAACTATGGATCAGGCTTTTGCCCCTTATCAAAAGTAATCTGACCATAAGTCCCTTGGTGGCATAATCACTTTTAAAACAGAAACGAGCACTCACAAAAGACGGGCTAACAAAAACGAATACTCTCAAAGGATTGGCTAACAGAAACGGGCATCTGCAAGGCGACGAGAAAACCTTGAGAAGACAGTACATAACAAGTACGGATTCGATAAGGTTTTCGAAGTCAACACAGCAGATATTTGCTTATTGTCTCTTGGGATTGGCTAACAGAAACGGGCATCTGCAAGGCGACAAGAAAATGATGATGGGACAGTACGACCAGTACGGACCAGAAATCATTTTCGAAGTCAACACAGCGGATGTTCGTTTATGGACGCCAATCCTATTTGAGGTCTTCGGCCATAGAAGGACAAGCCTGAATATAGCGTGTATGAACATCCACATAGGTTTCTTTATAAAGTTTGTCCATCTGCTCTACCGACATAAATTTATCCGAAAAGCCCGGATATTCGGGATCGATTGTTACAGATGCTGCTTGAATAAAATGAGCTAGCAGAGTGCGAGGGTCTTCATTACCAACTGAAACTCTCACAGTAGAAGGAGCAATACCCGCCTCTTTTAAAGCGGCCTCCGACATTTCAGAATGACTGGTCATGGCAGGGCAAAGTACGACCGTGTTCACCATACCCAAGCTCACCTGCATACCAAAGGCAGGTTCTAAACAGTCAAAAAATCGTTTAAACGCTTCACGGGGAATTGATGCTTTACTTCCCTCTTTTCCTTCCATATCAAAGGTAAAGAGCGGTGCAGGTAAACCTAGATGCATATTCTTTTTACAGATCTCGTAGTTTTCATCGCCCGGAACTGAAGAAGATTTTACATTGATATCAGGGTGAGCTGCCAGAATTTGGCTGAGGACAATGGTATTAATACTTTTTCTAATCATCCTCATCTCTAAGGTACGAGTTCCATTTATCACCTCAAAGGCTTTGTCTGCATCTAGAAAAGCTCCTTTAATATAATAGACATTCCAAAAGAGAGTCTCGTCCCAATTATAAACAACATCTTTGCCATCAAAGCCTTTCACCGTCACTTGCTCATTCTTAGGTATAAACATACGCTCATTTCTGGCGATCACTACTCCCGCAGTCGTGGTTCCAATTCCCACAATATCCTTAGTATAAGAGTGAACCACAAAGTCAGGGCGCTCAATCGGATCAGGGCGCTGTAACACGGGGCTTAAAATGGGAGTTCCCACCGTAGAATCGCAAATTACGGTTAGCCCCTTCTCGTGGGCAGATTTACAAATGGCAGGAACATCCAGCACATAACCGTGTGGATTACAGGGAGACTCTATATAGACATAAACCTGCCTTCCTTCTTTGATCCGATCGGCATATTCGGTACTTGCTTCTTCAAATGCTTTTTCAAAATCAGCGGCTGTATAGCCATCAAACCACTTTATTCCAACATTGAGATTACTTCGTTTTCCATACCAATCTTTAAAAAGTTGATAAACCCCTCCGTAGATATTACGACTGGATAAGATGATATCTTGATAGCCTACCAAATGACTGATGAGTGAATCAATGGCCGCCATTCCTGAATTAAAGTTCCAAGCAAAGTACTCGTGAGCCAAATCTCCTGCTTCCAAATCCACAATATGGTTCGCTAAAGAAACGGAAGTGGGATTCATGAGCCTTGAATAGATTTCATGCATAAGCTCTTTGCCATGAAAGGCATCGTCAATCCATTCCGTACATGCATAAAGATAGGTCGCAGTACGGGTAATTACCGGGGTTGAGCTAAAAATGGCAGTCACATTATCAAAAACTGGATAAGGACCTTTTTTACAACGAGTTGATTGCTGAACAATCAAAGATTGATAACTTTTTCGTAAAGGGTTTTGTAAGTTGTCGAGCATTTTAGCCATTTGAAAGCAGAGGAAACGTTTGGCATTAAAATAGGCGACTCGCTCATTTCGATCTAAGGTCTCTAATTTTTCTAAGGTGGAATTCCACAGCTGATGCAGGTCAATATTAGCTTCATACAAATGAGATGCTACCCCTGCTAAAGATTTAGCCATTTCACTCTCTGGATCCAAAGAAAAGTGCTTTAGCTGTTCCTGTACCAACCCTGAAATGGTATCAGCTTTTGTAGTTTTTCTCTTGGGACTCAATTGCTTGGCATATTGTAATGCTTGATGATCCATACTCCCCCACCTTTAAATAGTCAAAAAATTTTGATAACGCCACTTACTTGTAAAAGAAGAATATATGCGTAAAAAAAAGGAAAGAAAAGTAAAAAAGCAAGATCACTCGTCGGCCTGCTACGAAAGTCAATCTTTTACTTTGACAACTGTCTCACCCATATCCTATAAGAATAGGAGATCTTTTAATGGCAACAAACAAACCGACCCTAAGACCAGCGGGTCAAACGTAGGAGATGGAAATGAGTGATCAGAAAAAACGTTCCTGGGCAGAACCATTTAAAATTAAAGTTGTGGAACCTATAAAGATGACATCTTATGAAGATCGTCTTAAATATATTGAAGAAGCTGGTTATAATACCTTTTTACTTCGCAGCGAAGATGTTTATATTGATCTACTGACTGACAGCGGGACCTCTGCAATGAGCGACCGTCAATGGGCCGCTATGATGCTGGGAGATGAAGCTTATGCCGGAAGTAGAAACTTTTATGAACTGGAAAGTGCCGTCAGTGAGTACATGAGCTACAAACACTTGGTACCAACTCATCAAGGTCGCGCTGCTGAACATATTATGTCTCAACTTCTGATAAAAGAAGGAGATGTTGTTCCTGGAAACATGTATTTTACAACCACCAGACTCCATCAAGAAATGGCTGGTGGCCAGTTTATTGATGTTATTGTTGATGAAGCACATGATCCAACTAATGATCATCAATTTAAAGGAAATGTAGATCTTAACAAACTAGAAGATATTATTAAAACTCATGGAGCTGATAAAGTTCCTTATATTAGTCTTGAGGCTTGTGTTAATATGGCAGGAGGGCAGCCTTTCTCCATGGAAAACCTCAAGGAGCTTCATGCGCTCTGCAAAAAACACGATATATTAATCATGTTAGATGCTACCAGAGCAGCGGAGAATGCATTCTTCATCCAAGAACGCGAAAAAGGCTATGAAAATAAATCAGTACAAGAAATTCTCTTTGAAATTTGTAGCTATACCGATGGCTGTACCATGTCTTCCAAGAAAGATCACCTTGTCAACATTGGAGGATTCTTTGCATGCAACAATGAAGAGCTTTATAAGAAAGCTCAGAACATGGTGGTTGTATATGAAGGACTTCACACCTATGGTGGTATGGCAGGTAGAGATATGGCAGCTGTAGCCCAAGGGATTAAAGAATCAGTACAGGATGAACATCAATTTGCTCGTATCGGACAGACACGCTATCTAGGAGATAACCTTTTAAGTGCTGATATACCAATTGTTCAACCCACAGGAAGCCACGCTATTTTCCTAGATGCAAAGGCCTTCCTACCCCACTTAGATCAGGACCTTTTCCCAGCACAGACATTAGCTGCTCAAATTTATGTTAACTCTGGCGTAAGGGCAATGGAAAGAGGTAATGTTTCTGCTGGCCGTGATCCAATAACCAAAGAGAACCGACGACCTAAACTTGAACTTGTCAGGTTAACCCTTCCAAGACGAGTTTATACTCAAGCCCATATGGATGTTGTAGTAGAGTCTATTGTGGATGTTTATAAAAAGCGTGATCAGATTAAGGGACTCAAAATGGTTTACGAACCAGACTGTCTCCGTTTCTTCCAAGCACGTTTTGAGCCATTAGATAGTTAATCTACCTTATTCCCAACCGGCTCCATAATTTTTCTACAGTTTTAAAATTTATGGAGCCAGACTGCTTTTTTTTTGCTATAATTACTCTATGTTATAAACTAATTTAGGGGACGTTCAAATGGCACTCACCAAAGAAGGAATTGTAGAGATCATTAACCAACGCATTGGTTATCCTGTAAAAGAGTCTAAAGAGATGTTAGAAATGATTTTAGAAGAGATTAAGAACACTCTAGAGAAGGGCGATGAAGTAAAAATTAGTGGTTTCGGCAAATGGAAAGTTCGCGAGAAAAAACCAAGGCCCGGCAGAAATCCCCACACCGGTCAAACAATAGAAATTGCAGCTAGAAAAGTTGTAACCTTTCACCCTTCAGATAACCTAAGACAAAAGGTTAATAGATAATTATCAGTCAATTAATTTGACTTAATAGAATAAAAAAAGGGCCCGTCTTTTTTCTTGAAGACGAGCCCTTTTTCATTTCTTTAAGCTAAAAAGCTTAAGCTGCAGATTTTCCTCTAGAGCGTTTCACTTTAGTGGTTTTTCTTACATTTAACTTTTTAACATTTGTTGGTCTTTTAACCTTTTTAACTGGTTTTTTCTTAGCTACTGGCTTCTTCTTAGCTACTGGCTTCTTCTTAGCCACTGGCTTCTTCTTAGCTACTGGCTTCTTCTTAGCTACTGGCTTCTTCTTAGCCACTACTTTTTTCTTAGCTGGCTTCTTTTTAGCCACTACTTTTTTCTTAGCTGGCTTCTTTTTAGCCACTACTTTTTTCTTAG
>CAYFLR010000055.1:28973-29064 GCA_964343805.1 uncultured bacterium
CTGGCTTCTTTTTGGCCACTGCTTTTTTCTTAGCTACTGGCTTTTTCTTAGCTGCTGGCTTTTTCTTAGCTGCTGGCTTTTTCTTAGCTGC
>CAYFLR010000055.1:29164-39046 GCA_964343805.1 uncultured bacterium
TTTTCTTAGCTGCTGGCTTTTTCTTAGCTGCTGGCTTTTTCTTAGCTGCTGGCTTCTTTTTACCTAATGCTGCTTTGACTTTTTTCTCTAGAAAATCTTTGAGCAACTTTTTTTCATCTGCGATCAGTTTTTTAATATTTGCTTTTAGCTCCTTTTGTACTACCTTCAACACCTGATCTAAATAGGATTCAAGCATTCCTTTCTTTGCCATAATCTTCTCCCTTTTCCATATTGCTAATTAAATATTATTATTGGATTATATGATAATTAATACTAAAAAGTAAATTAGAAAACTGTTTAGGAGTTATAAAAAATGAATATTTTGTGCATTGGTGATGCAGGTATTGATCAATACATAAACCCTCCTCAAAAAAAATTTGGCGGTTGTTCTTTAAATGTTGCAAGCCATCTTTCTCATTTTTGTCCTCCTAAAAACATTGATATTAGCCTTTTATCACCGATTGGCAACGATGATCATGGATCTGAGATTAATCACTTTGTAAATAGTTTTAATATAAAAAATCATTTGATAACAGTCATCGGTAAAACGGCAGTCCAAAAAATCAAGATATTAAAAAAGGGAGAAAAAAAATTTGTTGAATATTGCCCTGGGGTGCTAGAAGGATTTCAAATCCCAAAGAATCATTCACTTCTTACAAAGAAGACCGATTTAATTGTCACAGTTTTTTTTAAAGAGATTGAATCTTTGTTTTATTCACTAATAGATCAGAACCTTTCTACTCCAATATTTTGCGACTTTCTAAACTTAAATGATTACCGAAACGACCTTGCAAAAATAGAAAAAATTATACCCCACATAGAAATCGGACTTTTTGGTCTTTACGTAACTGACACAAAACTCATTCACCAAATCATTCAATGGTCCAAAGATTTTAATAAAAAATTTTTAGTAACTTTAGGTAAAAATGGAGTCCTCTTAGTTTACCCAGATAAAGTTTACTTTCAAAAAGCCCCAGATGTTTCCAATGTTATTGACACAACCGGAGCGGGGGATGCTTTTTTTGCCTACTTTATAGCCCATTTTTTCGACCTACAAAATAATCATCCCAAAACATTGCTGGCGAAATGCTGTGATTATGGATCTAAACAAGTTACTTTGTTTGGGGGATGTGCTTTAAATCAACATAGAGCATAGGATGATCTGAAGACTTTAGATCAATGAATATCTGTGATTCATTAATGATCATATCTCTAAAAAAGATATGATCTAGCTTTTTCCTACGTGAATCATTGGCGAACTCTACACTTTCGAAACCATGTTTTTGCATAAAATTTAAAGTCATTTTCATTCGACTTTTGTTACGGGTGTTAAAGTCTCCTGCAAAAATGATGGGACCATCATGGTCTGTAATTCTGGTTTCAACTTGCTCCAATTGCCTTTTCAATGTGGATGTATTCCGGAAGTTAATGCCATGAATGTTTATAACCATTAAGTCCTCATCACGATTCATCAAGGAATACTTGTTAATCAAATTCATTTTAGGACTTAATATAATTGGTTCACGATCAACAGTTCGAGTCAATGTAGCTTCTAACGAAAGACTCTTGGATGCAGTTACCACCCCAGTGGAAACTTGATTTTTCAAATAGAAACTAATAGCCATATCCCAATCTAAGTCTTCAATTTTGAAAAGGATCAGTGGCATTACATCATCCATCACAACCTCTTGTAATATCAAAAGGTCCTTACCAGAGGCAAATTGCGGAAAATCTCTTGCAAAATCTTTCTTTTCACCTTTATAGAGATTCCAGACCATGACCTTGATACTGTCGGGTGAAAGCCCCTTTTGTTTTGCTTGACCATAGTGAAGAGATGATTTGGAAAGAGGTGGAATACTTTTACATACAAAATAGCATTTTTTCTCTTCTCCCATTAAGAAAGAAAAGCAACACAAAAAAAGATAGATGATAATATTCAAAGCGAGTTTTGAAAGCATTTGAATATTATACTAATAGGATATATGGAATGTCTACCCTGGACCAAAGAAAATTGCTGTGGCAGTATGATCCCTGCTCACAGCACAGTTTCTATTATAGGTATAAAGTTGGAACTTCAGGTGAACTGTGAGCTGGAAGGATGCTCAAATCATAAATCTGTTTAAGAATACTCCATTTCACTCTAGGATTAGCTGAAAGAGAATCACACTTATCCCCTCGTTGTTTCTTACAGCGAACCTTCTTATTAAATTTTAATGCGTTCTTAAGAGCCTTTCCTTTAAGCCCGATGAGTCGCTTGGTTTGGCCAAAGTCGATAAGAAGTGGTTTCATACCAAACCAGGCGAAATCGGGAGCTGAAGTAGGGTGTGTATAACTTCCATATTTACTGCGAATACCCCACTCTCCACCAATAATCTTTCCATTATTATTTAATTCTAAAGTAGCAAAATAGGTTCGAGGACTGTCCTCATCTTCCATTTTAAATCCAACTTTTTTATAAAGACCTTGAGAAAAACTTAAGATTTCATTTACAGCATCATCATCATCCAGCGCTGTAGATCCTAGCCATAGAGAAATTTTTACTTCAACTATACTTGTTGTCCCAGGAGCGGTGTATTTCCTTTGACTTCGAGATGGAGTATATGGAGGTTTGATAATATCAACTTTCGCCTCTCCAATGGGATGGTTGGAAACTGTTTTATCCAGCATTTTCTCTATCACGAAAGTTTGCTTGGCAATTCCCAATCGATTTTGTAAAGCTAATACGAAAGTGGCAGGATTGACTCCGCGGCACTTTTTATTGTCTTTACGATAAAGCTCTTTCTCTTCTTTCTCGATCTCTGCTTCTTTGTTAACGATGGTAGAAAAAACCTTGCTGTTTTTGGGGTATTCTTTACATCGTGATCCAAGCCTTGCATAATTACTATAATCCACTCTATAATATGCAAGACCTAGGAGTCCCTTTATGTCATAAGGATGAAAAAAGACAGAGTACCCATCTTTATTTACAACACGAACCATTCTAAAGGGCTCTTCTAACAAGGTAGAAGCGATACTTACTCCATTACAGTATCCACTCCACATGGCCATAAAAATATCTTTTTGACCTCTTAAAGCTGTTTCTCTGCGGGTGGCTCGAAAGTTATAATCACCCACTGCCAAGTCATATTTTTCCATGGGGGACATTTTGTAGAGCCATTCAAAAGAACCTTGCACTCCGCGGTTTTGATTATTTAATTTTTTAAGAATCTTCTCTCGAGTTTGTATTTTGTATCCGAAATATTCCGTTAATCCGCTTTCACTCCATCTTCCTGCAAGTCCGTTGAACCAAGAAGGAAAATAACCAGTAGACCACGGTAACTGTTCAGCTGGTTGATCTAATAAGTATTGATTAAACAATCCTTGTTGTTGCATCTGATAAAAGGAAGCTGACTTAATATTTTGTTTGATCCTTTTCTCTAAAGTGTAGTTTCTTTGACCTTCCTGACTCACTACTTTGGTGGGAATCCAACCTAGAGAATTATCATCTTTACGCCATTCTCCATAGGATTCGTTAAGATGACTTTTACTCTTTTCCTCTGAACAAGACAAAGTTAGAGTAATTAAAAGTAATCCAGCTATCATCATTTTAAATTTCATTTGAGCTCCCTCCGCAATACTGCAATGGTTGCCATCTCCTTGGGGGGTTTTTAATATGATTTTTACTTTTTTACAAGTTTATTTTTCACATTTTGTTAATTATTGCTTTTATTCCTATTTTTTCAACATCTTATATTACTTCGTTATTAGCCAGCCCGATCAAATTGATTAAATATTTTTTATTTTAATATTTTAGATACTTAGGAAAAGTTATTAAAAAAAAATGAACGTTTTTACAAAGAATGGTGTTACAAGCATAAAGACTCACAAGTACCAAGAAGGATTGACATCTATGGAAACACTCTTCCATACCCAGCGACCCGCTCTCATCGCATTTGCCCACTCCATCGTAAAAGACTGGAATGATGCTGAAGACATTGTCCAAGATGTATTTTTGAAATGTTTCACCACCCATAGAACCAATTTCACAAAACCTTATTTATTCCAATCTGTTAGAAATAGCGCCTTTAATCTGGTTCGTAATCGAAACAGGTTTCAATTCTTCATTCAAAAATGGGGTGAGAGTTTAGATAAATTATTCATACCTTCTAGTCAATCCGAACCCAACTTAATGTCGTATCTAGATAAACTCCCCTCTACCCAAAAAGAGGTGCTTATTTTGCGCATTAAAGGTGAACTCAAAGTGAGTGAGATATCCACCATTTTAAATATTCCTGAAGGAACGGTAAAAAGTCGAATTAACTTAGCTTTGGCCAAGCTTAGAAAACAATTAAACTCGGAAAATATTTGATCTACCCGGGTTTGGAGGTAAGAAATGAAAAAGTTTAGTGATGAAGAGATCCTTAGGGTCATTATGGGGGAAGAAGATTTCACCTTAGCTAACAAAATTAATCAGTTAGCAGACTCAGACCCCGAATTGGCGGCGCAAATTCGAGATCTCTCAGAGATTCACCAATTACTACAAAAGGCACCTCTCGTCTCAAGACAAAAGGAAACCCTAAGAATCCCTTTTCATTGGAAAGGAATTTCCATTGCAGCTGGTTGTTTTCTATTAGGAATTGTCTTAGGAGGATACTTTAGTAGTTCAATTTTAGATCAATTAAATCAAAAATCAGACCTCCTACCCGTCTCAGAATATGTTGAACCCTTAACTTGGAACAACGAAACCCTAGCCCATATTATGTGAGGAAAAAAATGAAATTAATCTCAATTTTTATTCTATATGTATTGCTCTCCAAAAACTTAATTGCAGAATCCACCCCTTCGCTCGAAAAAACGATAAAAAGTATCCAAGAAAACGCTTTTTATGAAATGAGTGATGAAGAGGTCTATTTTGCAGCTATTAAAGGGGTTCTTGCCAACATCGATAAAAGAAACGGCACAACTTCTACCAGCAATGATTCCCCTCAAAAAATCAATCAATTGATGACACCCAAAAGCTATAAAGATTTTAACCAAGAGCTCAAAAGTCAGATTACCGGGATTGGAGCTATGATTGAGTTTGATCCCAAACAAGGAAATCCTTTTCCCAAAGTCACCTCACTATTTGAGGGAGGGGCAAAAAAAGTGGGGATCCAGATGGGGGATTTAATTCTTAAAGTAGATAATAAATCGGTAAATCAGTATTCCAACTTGCTCCAATTGATCACAGACATCCGAGGTCCGATTAATTCCCAATTAACCCTAACCATATGGCGAGATGGAGCCATTTTGAAGAAAACCATTACAAGACAAAAAATTCATTTTAGTGCCATTGAAAGTCGAATTTTAGATACCCAAATTGGATATCTAAAACTTAAAGTTTTTAATGAGAAAACCTATCAGGACACTCTAAAAGCACTTGATAATTTTGAAAAAAAGTCTCTTTCAAAATTAATCATAGACATTCGTGACTGCCCGGGAGGTCTCTTATCGGAAGGTGTTAAATTAATGAAGCTCTTTTCTAGAAATGGAGATTTTCTCTTTAAAATTAAGTATAAAAATAAACCCGAAGTATCCTATACCTCCGATAGAGATGGCCGAGCCTCCGCGATGAAAATTGTTATTCTAACCAATGGAAACACAGCATCCATTGTAGAAGCCTTTGCTCACATGATGAAAAACAACAAAAGAGGGCTTCTCATGGGTCAAACCACTCTAGGGAAAGCAACGGCTGAAACGGTTGTCCCACTGTCTGCTGGTTATGCTATAAAGTACACCATAGCTAAACTTTACGACAAAGATGATAAGAGCTGGGGAAACAAGGGTGTAACCCCGCACATACCTCTCCCTGAGCTTGAACAAGCAAGCCCCAGTAAGGAAAAAGATGCAGTCATAGCTTTGGCCCAAGCTTACTTACAAAAGTAAGCCCTATCGATGTCTATTATTTTTCTTAGATTATATTATTTTATTTTTAAGACTCAGTTATTATAATATTTTTTAAATATTTTGATATCTATTATTAATTTATTATTGTATTTTTTAATACTTTTTGATATAATTAAATAGTGAGGTTAAGGAATACAAATCCCGGAGCATAAAATGAAGTTAATCAAATCGATTTTTTTAGCCACCTTACTTTCATTACCCTTATTTTGCTCTTGCGGAGACAATGAAGAACCAATCAAAAATAATATGTCTCCTAAAAAGCAAATTGAGAACGAATTCAATTCCTTAGAATACTTAGTAAAGCAAAAGCCTCCTCTTTCTAACCTAGAAAGAAAGGCTGCTTCTGAGTAAAATGAGGATGATAGAGCAATTGGTTTAATAGGAAGGGAGTGGCAAAGCCACTCCCAGAACCAATATTAAGGGAGTTTAGGTGAAACGCACATTAAAAGACGCTCAAAAAGAGATCAATATTTTAGATTACACTGATTATAGACAGTATCTAAAAGAGGTATATGAGTGGCTTAAATCATGGGTTAAACCCTATTCCTATCGTATTTTTTCACAAGAATTAGGGTTTTCCAATCGGGGGTATATCCAACTCGTCATTCAAGGGAAAAGAAACCTCACTGATAAGTCCATCAAACAAGTCATTCAAAATATGGGCTTCAAAAAACTAAAATCCCAATATTTTCAAGCCCTTGTCACTTTTAACCAACTCAAAGATCCCACTGCCAAAGCACTAGCTTATAAAGCATTGAAAGCAGCCTCGGCAGTTAACAAGACAGAAGTCATTGATAAGAAGAAATATGCCTATCTCTCCAACTGGTACAATGTGGTTCTCCGGGAGCTACTCAATCTTCCAAGACAAGAAAGCTCAGTCGACTGGTTATATGACCAACTCCTTTTAAAAAAGATACCTAAAACAAAGATAAAAACCAGCCTAAAGCTATTGCAAGAATTAGGCATTATCAAACTAAATAATAATGGCAAGCTTGAACTGGTTGACCAAGTGATAACTACTGGAGATGAAATTCAAGGAGTGGCAGTAAAAAATCTTTTTATTGATTTGATTGATATGGCAAAAACAGCTCTTATTGAGGTAACTCCTACTGAAAGAGAATATGGTAGCCAAACTCTCAGCATATCTGAAAATGGATTTGAACAAATTAGAGAAAAGGTGAGACAGTTTCGTAAGGACATTATGCAAATCGTAAGTGAAGATCAGGATCCCACTCGTGTCTATCAAGTGAATATCCAGGTTTTCCCCTTATCAAAGGATAAAAAATGAAACTAAGATTTCTTATTCAAATATTTATGACTGCCTCTTTATGCTGCTTCCTAGCCTGTGGAAATAAGTCCAGTGAAGATCAAAAAGAGAATGCCCAGAGTGAAGAAGAAACCCCAAAAACCGAACAAGGTCAATCCAGTAGTGGGACAGATATTGGAAATCCGAACCTGCAAACTCTAGCAGAAATTCCCCAGGATATACCTGAGAACTCCTCTCAAACTGCTAGCTCCATCTCACTCAACTTTTCCTCTTCCCTAGGCGGAGAAAAGATATCATCTGACAAGCTCAGTTTAGTGGCATCTACGGAAGGCTCTGAACCATTAAAATTAAACTCTCAGATCTCCATTATTGATGCACGTCTTGGGATATCAGCAATCCGTTTAGGAGTAAAAAAACTACCTCCAAAAAAATTGGTGGAGGCTTATCATAAAATCCGTGGAGCGGAAATTGATCTTTATCAGAAGTTAGTTACAAAGGCCACCCAGCTTAAAAAGCCATCCTCCAAACCCTCAGATACTCCAATAAGAAAATTCAATAAACGACCTGATGCCATCTATCAAAAAGAAAAGTTAGATGAAGTCATTCATAAAAATGCGATAGATCTACAAAATTGGCAGAAAAATGTACTCAATCGGCTATTAAAAGCGGACCCTGCCACGAAAGTAAAGGGCCCCTTCTTGCTCAATGCTCTTCACAATGATATCACCCCCCCATTAAATGAATTCAAAGTTATGGATGGGACTTACCATCGAGTAGATTTTATGCTCGCACCAGTATTAGAGAAAGGAGACAATCCATTTGCTCAAGGCCAATCTCTCTATATAGAGGGAACCTTTATCAATGATCAAGGCGATGAAGAGTACTTTCAAGTGTCTAGTCCTCTACTTGGAATTATGAACATCATCAGCCATGAAGGCTTTCAGGTCAACAGCACCGAAACAAATTCTTTTCAGGTGGATGTGGATTTAGAAAACTGGTTTAAAGAGATCAACTTCAAAGCTCTAAAGAAAAAGGGAGGGCTGATCCGGATCACTCCCTTAATCAATATTGAGGCATTCAAACAAATCATGGCGAACATTAGACTCTCCTTAGTTTTTGGCACCGACCAAAATGATAATGGGGCAATCTCTTCTAATGAGAAGCTAGGCCAATCCCCTCTTAACGAAGAAGAGGGAGCTATAAACTACGAAGTTCAAATCCCTACTCCTTAGGTTTATTCACCTTTTTATTAATTTATTGCTTTTATCCTTATATTTGATCTATGCTCAATCCATATTCAGAATATTTTTGGGAGAGCCTTATGTTTTCAAGTTTAAGATTATTAGTCCTATTTTCATTCCTATCAACCATGGGGTATGCCTTACAAGCGACTCCTCTAGCCCTCGATCTACCCATTGACTTTAAATTGCGTGCGAATCCCTATTCAAAAGTAGAGCTACAAACTTTGATGGATGAAGTACTAGAACCATTTCATAGCTTGGCAAATAGCTACCATGTCACTTTAGTACCTAAATTATTGTATGATAGTCCTTTCATCGGAGCTCGTGCGGTACAATATAGAAAAGAGTGGCAGGTCTATTTGTTTGGCGCTTTAGCTCTCCCGAGATGGATTAATTCTCAATGTCTGCCATGAGGCAGGTCACCATTTTGGCGGTTATCCCTTCTATCGTGGAGAATGGAACTGGGCTGCGGCTGAAGGCCAAGCCGATTATTTTACAACTCATATTTGCGCTAAATTACTATGGGAAGATGATCTGGAAGTTAATCGGAGCTACCGAGATACAGTGAGCCAATCTGTTAAAGAAAAATGCAATCAAGTTTACCAGACAGAAGAAAAACAGAATCTCTGCTATCGAATCATTGCCGCCTCCCTCTCTTTTGCAAAGTTATCAGCAAGAGTAACTAAAGAACCCGAAGCCAAATTAGAGACTCCTTCTAAGGAACATGTTAACACCACTCAGACTTCACATCCCTCCACCCAATGTAGACTCGACACCATGATAGCTGGAGCCCTATGCACAATAGAACCCAATATAGACAAAATTCCCGGTCGTGTAGGAAATCAAATTCATTTTGAAGAGCAGGGAGAAATTTGGTCAAATGATTATTATTGTAATAACTCCACACAGCCAGATCCTGCAGCCCGACCTGGTTGTTGGTTTAAATCATTGTTAGATAATTAGTGCTCTCTTGTCATCAAATTGTCACATTACCTTGCTATTTTAGATAAATAAGAGGGTGAAACATTCACCTAAATTTTATTTTAAAAAGCGAGGTATAAAATGAATCAACCCAGTTTAGAATCCTTCATAACATCTTTATCACTTTTACTCATTGGATCACTCACATTTACTTCGATTCTCACATCGGCAGATATCTTATTTAAATGGGATGTTCTTCCACCATTCGGTGATCGGATAGCCATGTTTGTATTAGTAACACAAGTTCTTCTGGTTTTAGCCGGTAGCTTCACAAGTCTTTTATTAAATGTAAGAAAACGTATTCAAAGTCTTGGCAGATAGGAGAAACCTATGAGTAATAAATACATAAAATGGACAATTTCTTTAACTGTATTCACTTTTATTTCCCTAATAACCTTATGGCAAATTGATGTTTATAGATCTAAAAAGCGGATAGCCAATTTTGAAAAGCTTTACTGTACCGGGGCT
>CAYFLR010000056.1:0-313 GCA_964343805.1 uncultured bacterium
GGTCAATGAAACTCCGGGAGCTCTCGATGTCTCATGGGGGGGAGCCGATCCTGACTCTATAACCGCTGGCCAAGAGCTGAACGCCACCATTATGGTAAAAAATAGCTATGGCCAAAAAATTGATGGAACCTGGGACTTAACTATAGAACTCTCGGGTATGACTGCCTCTTACGATGGAGACAAAGTGCCCACGGATATGAAAGTGTTTACGGCAGAAGGTTCTGGTGGCTTTGGATTTCCTAGTGATGGAAGTGCTAAATCGAATGTGGTTTTCACCGATGGAGAACTGAGTTTACCTCTCGGCTTCGTTATT
>CAYFLR010000056.1:329-8470 GCA_964343805.1 uncultured bacterium
GGAACGCCAATGATGAGGCGCCAACCATCAACTTAACCTTAGATCTAGGCGGTGGATCGGCACCTTTACAAAAGTCCATCACTTTTACAGTGAATCACCCAGATAACTCCCATGGAGAAGCAGGAGTTAAATTAGACTATTTCAAAGTTGAGAGAGTGGGTTCTGGTACCATAGAATCAGGTAATCATACCGCACCTGAGGGATGTGCCGATTGTTTCTCCATAGAAGTCAAAGCCCTGGATCGTTTTGGTGCACTTATTAAAAGTTATGAGGACACCAGTGGGCTTACATTTGAAAGTACAGAATCCAGTGGCGTTATCTATTCCTATAGTAATCTAGCTGCCAGCTCTTTTACCAACGGTATTATGAGCATTACGGGAATTAGAGCCTATGGAAGTGATGCAGTATCTAAAATTATTGTAAAAAAAGGACTCAACATCACCACCCCAGCTGATAAATCTGATGCTATCACATTTGAAGATACCAAACCAGCCGTCTCACCTAATTTTACTTTCTATGATACCAGTGCTAAAAATAGTGAAAAAGAGGGAATAACCTATGACAAAGGTGTGACCATGGTGATGGCCGCTTGTAAGGCGGATG
Organism: uncultured bacterium; assembly: GCA_964343805.1. Classification (GTDB taxonomy): domain Bacteria; phylum Bdellovibrionota_B; class Oligoflexia; order CAYFLR01; family CAYFLR01; genus CAYFLR01. The sequence goes on from CAYFLR010000056.1 coordinate 933, forward strand.
TAGATCAATGGCTACTCACCACCGTTGAAAATCCTGCCCCCGCACTCACGGCAGCCGATTTTGATGCCAAAGATCTAGATTGTGACACTTTGGAATACAATTTAGACATTGATGACACCACCTATGTCCACGGAACCGCTCATAACTTAGATTTGGTTAATAAGACTTTTTATCTATGGACTATTGATGCTAAAAACCAAATATCCACCGTACCTACTTCTGCCACCGTCGATCTAAAATCTTTGCAGCCGGAACCAGTGACTTTTAACTTTGAAGCCACTCCCACCAGCAACTTTATTAACCTGCAAATCACCGACTGTAAAAATGGAGGAGACGAGGCCAAGGTGTTTATGAGAGTTAATAGCACCGCAGCTCCGGTTCCTTCTGATTTTTCTACTACCGCTTGTTCCTATTACTCTAGCGCAAAGAGTGTCAATCTCAACTCGGTCAATGGAGGAACATTGGCCGATGGCAACCATGTCCTCTATTTATGGGTGAAAAATGAAGGGAATGTAATCTCTGAATTTGCCTCCCAGGCCTTTGATTTAGATTCCAACGCTCCTACCGGATTTAGCGTGGCTTTAGACAATCATGCCAATGCCAGTAATTACACCAATATGTCTTTTACCATCACAGGTCTTTCAGAGGCGAATACGAAGCTGGCCTATACTATTGACAGCACCAATGGGGGGACCCCTGTCTCTGCTTCCAATATAGACGTAGATGGATTAACCGCCTATCAAGTGACCGGGCTTGATCTATCAGGTTTAAATGATGGAGACCTCACCCTCTCAATTACCGTAACAGACCAGAGAGGAAATGCCAGTAGTCCCGTCACTGATTTCACTAAAGTTCTAGATATTGTGAAACCCACTGGCTACTCAATAGACTTCGATAAGGTGATCAATATCGATAACCAAGCCACCATGAAGGCGGTTTTTACCAATGGAGAACCCGACACGGCCTATAGTTTCACCTTAACTGGGGTTGGCGCTGCTGCTATCAACGGATCAGGGACCATTTATACAACCACCGACCAAATAGACATCGGTGACCTTTCTGCCTACAATGATGGAGTGGATGGAATTTCCCTCACTGTCACCTTAACTGATCAAGCTGGTAATGCAGGGGATCCCTTTGATCGCCAAAGGACCAAAGACACCGTCGCACCGCAAGCATTCACTGTCTCCATTACCAATACCGAAGGGTGGATTTATGAAGACAACGATGATGCCCTCACCTTTCAGTTTGCTAACGCCGAAGTAGGGACAACTTATAATTACACCATTACCTCCGATGGAGGCACAGGCCTCGTTACCGGGACCGACACTATCGCCACTGCCACAGATATAATCACCGCAGATGTATCCAATTTACCTGATGGAACACTCACCCTGACGGTCACTCTCACCGATGCACTTTTTAATAGTACTAATGTGACTTCCAACCCCACTATAGTGAAAGAGACAGTGGATCCCACTGGGTTTGCCGTGAGTTTCACTGGAAACTTAAATAATGCTAATCAAGGCACAGCTTCTTTTACTATTACCGGGGCTGAGGCTAATTCTGAGTATTCCTATACCATCACCTCCGATGGAGGAGCTGGTAGCCTGAGTGCCAATAATGTAGACACAGGTGATGGAGGAACCATCACGGTAAGTGGACTTGATACCAGCTCCATTCCAGATGGAACCCTCACTGTAAGTGTCAATATAACGGATAGCTATGGAAACCAGAGTGATAACGTCACGAATACGACCTTGAAAGATACCCTAAGACCGGATTCACTGGCTTTTACCATGTATGATGCCGACAGAGACAATGAAGACAGAACCAACTCACAGGATATTAAGGCCACCATAACAGGTTCTTGTACGGCAGGATTAAAAATCCTCTTGACCACCAGTGGGGTTCAACCAGCGGCCGATAACGCCAATTGGAAGAATTGTACCAATACTGCCTACGGAGTGCTTTCTAGTAGCTTTGGAGCCAATGGTTCTTTATCGGGAAGCAATAACGGCACCACCTATACTATGAATCTTTGGGTGAAAGATAGCTTTGAAAATGTCTCAGATAATCCCACCACCGATACCATTATCTATGATTCTGAAATCAATAATGCGGTGATCCTCACTGATGCCAACGGCCCAGCGGAAGATGATAGTAGCAATGATACAACTCCTGTCTTCACAGTCGAAAATGGAGCCGTAGGCATTATTAAATATAAATGGAAGAAGGGAAATGGAGATAGTTGCCCAACTGGTGGCTACGGCAGTGAAATAGATATTGCTTCTAATACCATTTCACCCACCTATACGGCCGGTACTGACGATGGGGAGCAGAGTATTTGTGTGATCGCCATCGATCAATCAGGGAATGCTCAAGCAGAGGCCAATGCCACTAAAAGAAATTGGGTATTAGATACCACATCACCCACCTCCACGGATACCACCTTGAGTGGATCTCCAGCCGACGGATCCACTACCAATGCCAGTGCACTCAATATTTCGGTAGGTGGAACTGATATTGTAGAATATCAATTTGAACTGCTTAAAAATGTAGCCAGTGACGCCACCTGTGACCAAGGAACCTATTCTGGTTGGACCGATCCGGCAACACCCATCACTGAAGCCACCGATGACGGATTTGAGTACGGTTATAAACTCTGTGTGATTGGTAAAGATTCAGCAGGAAATATTCAAGCCAAGACCGACGCCACCAGTTTTTATTTTACCATCGACCGGGACGGACCAGAAGCGTCCTCCTATACTATAAATGGGGCTCCCGCAGAGGGTTCCTATTCAGTTGATCAAGAAGCCACTAGCGACACCGTAAGTATTGGATCTTTGGCTAATGATGATAAATTTGTCTTTAAAGTGTTAGAAAAATTGGTAGAACCTGAAACTTGCACTGATGATAACTGGTCTGCTGAACAAGACTCTACCGCCACCTTTGGGTATTCGGTAGCCGATGAAATGGCCATTTCCATCTGCGTGAAAGCCCGAGATGTTTTTAACAACTGGGGAGATATAAAAACCTACACCTTCTATATCGATCGTGATGGGGCCGCTCCAGGTGATCCCAGTGCCCTTTCTTTAGATTCGGGTGCAGCTGAGGTGGCCGGTGACTATCCGGATATGACTCTCTATTTTGAAGGAAATGACATTGGTGTCGATGATTGGTTTATCGGGGGAGATGGCGCAAGTAACGCAACACCTGACAACACCCAAACTTGGTTTGCCAGCCCCAACCACACCAATGATCAAACCATCAATATTCAAACCACCGGTGAGACAGGTGACAAAACAGTGACCCTCCAGTTTAGAGACCACTCCGGAAATCTCAGTGGAATTCTCAATGAGTCTATTTTTTATCGAGCCAACGATGTGGAAGTGACCACCCTGCAGAAAAATATCAACGGAAGACCTATGATGGCTTATAATAGTGCCGACTCTACTGCCACCAGTACCATTATTGGGGTGGCTTTTGCTGAGTATGCTTCTAGTGAAATCAAAATTACCGTAAAAGAGTTTACCTTAGGTGAAAACCTGTTTAGTAATGATATGACGGTGACGGATAATGGTTCGGCCTTAGAAATCTCGGTTGATGGAACCGATGACAATACCTTCCCTCGTTATGGCTTTGTCTTTAACAATGGAAAGTATCAATTGCTCTTTGTCAAAGATGGCATCTTAAAAATGGCCAATATTTCACCCGGATCCTTTACCACCTCTTATAGCGACATTCAAGCAGTGGGCGGTGGTTACATCAGCGTTTCACCCCACGCCTCAAGCTGGGATGCAACCACAATAGTGGTCAGCTATCTTTACCAGGGCACCGATTACCAAATTAGAGCCATTAAAATTAATACTAACAACGGAACACCGGTAGGAAATGCAGTAGAAGTAGTAACAAATGCTGCCGACATTTACGAGCTTCCCACCACCACCGTTGTTAATGATGATCTTTACCTCACCTACATAAAAAATGACACCAATGATTTAGTGATGAATAAGCGGCGCATGAGTGATTTGGTAACATCTAATTTAATCAATGTTTCCACTGGAAACCTCACAGAAACCCCCATCAATTTAACCACTATTAAAACGGGAGATTATATTTCCATTGCCTACAGTTTCAGCTCCAATAACACCTGCTATTTAGCTAGTGTAGATATTACCGCCGCTCCCACTGTCAATGACGCCTCTGCAAGTATAGCTACCTGTGCGTACCTACAAATAGCAGCTACCGGTGCGAATAGTAATTTTAGAGGGATCTATCATAATACCTCTGGTACCATTCATATGTACACCAATACTTACAGTGTGGTAGATAGTGCGGATCCCTCTGCCGGAACGGCCATTCAAATGACCCAGGCAGCGAATGCCGATGATGATTATTATTATACTGAAATAATCTATAACCCCACTAAACTAGGCTATCACCTCCTTTGGGGAACCAGAGGAAAAATCACCGACACCCTGCCTGATGATCTGCTCTTTTTTGACCAATACAAATGATTTCTTAACTCAGTTTTAACTTGACCTAATATGCGAATATTCTTATAGTATGTTCTATGAACAAAGAAGAACTCGATCTATTTATGAAAAGTGCGAAATCTGCAACCGAGTGCCTTAAAGCCCTAGCTCATGAAAGCCGTTTAGTTACAGTCTGCTTCATTGGTTCCGGCGAAAAATCGGTGCAAGAACTTGAAAACCTATTGGGAACCACCCAAAGCAACGTATCTCAGCACCTTGCTAAATTACGGGATAAAGGTGTTCTAGAGACTCGTAAAGCGGGTAATCAAGTGTTCTACCGTATCAAAGACCCTCGTGTTTTAGATCTCATTCACGTCTTACAGAAGATTTACTGCCCCATTTGATCAATCCAAAAGGAGAAGTAACATGAGCTCTCACAAGCGATATGTTATCATTGGAGGAGTTGCTAGTGGTGCGTCCGCAGCAACCCGCTTAAGAAGACATGATGAACATGCTGAGATCACTATCATCGAAAGAGGAGGCTATGTCAGTTTTGCCAATTGCGGTATTCCCTATCATCTAGGAAGAATCATTGACAAACGAGAAAAGTTAATCATCCGAACCCCTGAGGATTTCTGGATCCGAGATCGGGTTAAAGTAAAAATAAACACCACCGCCACCGCCATTAATAGCGACGGGAAAACGGTTGCTATCAAAGACAGTCAAGGTAAGGAATCAGAAATTGCTTATGATGATTTGATTTTAGCTCAAGGAGCAGCCCCTTTCCCCCCCCCAATTCCAGGTTATGACAAGGATCATGTCCACACGATCAGAAGCATTGAAGATATGGATCTTATAGATCAAAAAATTGCAGATGCGGAAGAGGTGGTGGTCATTGGAGGCGGATTTATTGGCATAGAAATGGCAGAAAACCTCCAACACCGGGGATTGGATGTAACGATACTAGAAAAGGCTCCTCGACTACTCCGCCCCTTTGAACCAATGATCGCAGGCCGGTGTCAAAAAGTTCTGGAAGCACTTATGATCGAGGTGGTACCCGACACCGATATAACCGAAATCACCGATAAAGAAGTTAAAACTAAAGAAGACGGAGAGTTTCCCGCAGACCTAGTCCTCATGGCTATTGGAGTCAAACCCGACAGTGCTCTGGCAGAATCCGCTGGAATAAAATTGGGAGAAAAAGGGGGCATTCAGGTGGATGAATACTTCGCCACCAACCTCCCCCATATTTATGCAGTGGGTGACATGATTGAGGTAAATCACATAGCCATCAATCAAAAAATGCTGGTTCCCTTGGCGGGCCCAGCCAACCGCCAAGGTCGTTTAGTAGCTGACAATATCGCAGGTCAAAAAAGACCTTATAAAGGGGTTATTGGATCGTCGGTGTTAAAAGTGGGAGCCTTTACAGCCGCCACCACCGGCATCACCGAAGAGCTAGCGGAATTTCTTAAAATCCCGGTGATCACCTCCACATACAATGGAGGACAACACGCCTCCTATTACCCTGGCGTTGAAGAGGTGCTTTTAAAAATTGTATTTCATCGACAAACGGGAAAAGTCCTTGGAGCCTCAGCTTTTGGTAAGCAAGATGTGGAAAAGCGAATCGATGTAGTAGCCACTTCCATTGCTGGTGGCCTTACTGCCCAAGATCTTTGCGACATCGACCTCTGTTATGCGCCTCCTTTTAATGGTCCCGTTGACCCTGTCAACCGGGCCTCCTACATTGCCCAAAACATGTTGGATAATTTAACCAAATACCTCCCCTGGGAAGAGGTGGAAATGGATAAATTACTCATTGATGTCAGAGAACCTGCTGAATTCAAACACCGACACGTTCCCAATGCTATAAATATTCCACTCAGCCAACTTCGAGATCGTCTTGATGAAATCCCCAAAGACGAACCTGTCTATCTCTACTGCTTATCAGGTCTTAGGGCTTATTTGGCAGAGAGGATTTTAATCCAAGGTGGGTGGGAGAATCTTGTGAATGTCACAGGTGGGATTTACTTCTACCACAATTAAATTAAGCATAAAAAGCACACTTTTTTTGTTGTCTTCGTCGAAAATTCTTCGCCTAACAGGCTCAGTTATGTCTCATCATTTTCTCCTCGACGCCTCAAAATTGCACTTTTTCTGCTTAATTTCGAAAATTAAAAGCACACTTTTTTTGTTGACTTCGTCGGGCACTCTTCGCCTAACAGGTCAGTTATGTCTGGCTAAGCTCCCCGGGCTGCCTAGTTCCATGAACTAAAAAGGGTTATGGTAAGTGCTAATCTAGAGTTTTTCAGCCTAAAGCGGTCATAACTCGGCTAGATGATTCATCTATGCCATCTGTGGCCGCCTTTTACCCCTGAAGGCGGTCATAACTCCGCTAGATGATTCATCTAAGCAATCTGTGTCCGCTTTTTACCCCAGAAGGCGGTCATAACTCCGACAGATGATTCATCTATGCCATCTGTGGCCGCTTTTTACTCCAGAAGGCGGTCATAACTCCGCTAGATGATTCATCTAAGCAATCTGTGTCCGCTTTTTACCCCAGAAGGCGGTCATAACTCCGCTAGATGATTCATCTAAGCAATCTGTGTCCGCCTTTTACCCCAGAAGGCGGTCATAACTCCGACAGATGATTCATCTAAGCAATCTGTGGCCGCTTTTTATCCATGTTCAATTTGGTTTAAGACTTAGTGAAGCCTTTCAGCTCAGAAACTATATAGAGAGGACGCTTTTTAACTTCGTCAAAAATACGGCCGAGATACTCGCCCATAATTCCAACCACCATTAACTGCAGGCCTCCTAAAAAGAATGAAACCACAATAAGAGAGGTCCATCCAGATACAGTGTAGCCACCGGTGAGTTTAGCGAAGATCACGGCAAAGCCAGCTAGAAAAGAGAGGAGCGAAACAATAAACCCCATACTTAAAGCCAGGCGCAGAGGAAAATTAGAAAAGCCGATCACGGCATCCATCGCCAACTTGATCATTTTACTGATAGGGTACTTGGTTTCACCGGCAAAACGTCCTTTGCGCACATAGGTTACAC
>CAYFLR010000056.1:8480-8858 GCA_964343805.1 uncultured bacterium
GAAAATCAGCATTGCGGTGAAGATCGGGTTGCGGATCCAGCCAAACATTCCACGAATAAAGCGACCCTGTTCTCGCATGCCGTTAATAACATCAAGCGCTTTTCGGTCTACCAGTCGAAAGTCACCCACATTGGCAGGTATTTCTACATTGGCTAGTCGACGGATCATTTTATAAAAAACAGAGGCTGTCCACTTCTTAAAAAGGGTTTCATCCTCCCTAGATTCACGCACTCCATAAACAATCTCATATCCCTCTTTCCACTTTTTTACCATCTCTAGAACTACCTCAGGTGGATCTTGTAAGTCAGCATCCATAATGATGACCGCTTCACCGCGAGCATAATCCATTCCTGCAGTGATGGCGATTTGGTGACCAAA
>CAYFLR010000056.1:8868-12580 GCA_964343805.1 uncultured bacterium
GATGGATAATCTTATAACGATCATCCTTTTTTTGCACCTCTTTTAAAAGTTGGTAACTATTGTCACTGCTACCATCATCAATGAGGACGATTTCATAGGATCCATCCAGTTGTTCTAAAAATGCAGATAACCGATTAACTAGCTCAGGAATAGTTTGTTCTTCATTAAATACGGGTATAACTAACGAATAGGTGGGGTTATCCAATTTCTACCTCCAAATTTTAGCCGGCCCATCTTCCATTAAAAAACTCATTGGCATAGAAGTAATTCATTACCAAAAAGAGAAAAAACACCGGAAAAATAAACCGTTTATTATCACCTAACCATGCCGATAGTACCATAAAGACTCCCACTCCCGCTAGTTGATAACGCCCTAGGGAACCCATTGCTATATCGGAATTTTCATGACCGCTGTTGAAATAGATTGCTAAAAACAAATTCAAAAAACTAAAGAGCAGAATAAACTTTGGAATAGGGGTTTTAAAGCCAATAATTAAAAACACCAAAGAGAACCAAAATAAGAATGAGTTATAAGTAGCCACATCATGAGACCATAAACTCAAAAAGCCAAAGAACTCCTGATGACCCCATTTAAATCCATTAAACGGATGATAAAGAGTGAAGGTGTTAACTAGACTTGGAGCAAAGCGAGTCCAGGCTTGCTGCCTTTCAACAAAAAGAAAAGGATTACCAAATTCTATATACTGAAAGGTCATAAAAGCGAGCAGTCCTGATAAACAAAGTAAACTAGCCAAACAGAGGCGAAGCCAACATTTCCCTCCTTCTATAGAAAAGTTCAGAAGGCTATGACGCTGTTCAAAGAGATAGAACAGCATTAAAGAAAAACCGATAAACACTCCGGTAGAACGGGTGGCAGTAGACAAACCTGCAAACAGGCAAGCCCAGAATAGATACTTTTTAGAGTATAAATAGAAGGAAAGGAGTGCCAAAAAGCAAAAGAGACTTTCCGTATAAATAGCATGGAAAAAGAAAGAGGTGGGATAGCATAAGAGCAAAACAACAGCTATCCAGGCAGTGCTTTTATTACTAAAGTCTTTAACAATTTTGAAAATAAGATAAGAGCTTCCATACAGGGAAAAAAAAGAAACTCCGAGACCTAAAAAAGCAAAAGGCCAGCCAGTTAGCAAATGAAATACTTTTATTAATAGTGGATACAAGGGGAAGTAAACAATATTACTTTGCACCATTTCATTAGGAACTTGATAACCATTTTGGACAATAGAAAAGTACCAAGAACTATCCCAAACTAACCAATTGGGATTAAAATCAGTGATCAACCCCCATCGCATAAGAAAGTATGTTTCAGCAACTAAACAGAGAAAAAAGATCCCGTATTTTGGATTATTTAATTTGCTCAAGTCGTTCCAATAAAGGGGGATGGGAATAATGGAAAAAGACATAACCAGGATGTGGATAGAGGTTACTCAGATTCTCTACATTCAATTTAATCAAAGCTTCTTTAAGAGCTGTTCCATTTTCTACATGATTCACAGCAAAAGCATCGGCTTCAAATTCATTCTTTCTAGACCACATACTAAAAAACGGAGTGGCCCAAAAACTCACCGTAGAAAAATAGAGCCCAAAGAGAATAAACCCTAAATAAGCAGAGGGAGTATCAATAAGAAAAGCCTGAAAGAAGGGAGGATTTTTTAAAACTTGATCCAGTAAGAAGAAAATCAGAAACATCATCAGGGCAGAGACCACCATTCTTTTCAAAATATGTTTGTGTTTAAAATGACCAATTTCATGAGCGAGAACAGCTACAATTTCATCATGACTCAGTTTTTCTAGGAGAGTATCAAACAGAACAATTCTCTTATTTTTACCAAAGCCGGTAAAATAGGCATTGGAATGTTTACTGCGCTTGGAACCATCCATCACTTGAATCTCTTTGAATGGGAATTCCACTTTTTTAGCCACTTCACCTATTTTGTTATTGAGCTCTTCATCTTCTAGCGGGGTAAATTTATTAAAAAGAGGGGCAATTAATACAGGATATAAATAGGCCAATAAGAGTTGGATTAAAAAGAGACCAGTGGCGGCAAAAAACCACCAAAAGGATCCCGCCTTCTCAACAAATAGAAAAATCATATATAAAATGGGAGTTAAAATAAGGCCGTTTAGAACAAACCCCTTCAATAGGTCCATCACAAAAAGAGCGGGGGTGGTTTTATTAAATCCATACTTAGACTCCAAAACGAAAGTATGGTAAATGCTGGCAGGTAATCCTATAAAAGTGGCGACAAAACCAAGTAATAGGATATAGACCACCCCACGCCAAATATCTGAAGTTAAGTGAGAGCGAAGATAAAGATCAAAGTCATTAAATAGACCAGAAAATAACACCAGTAAGAGGATCAACGCGCTGATAAACGAGGTCACAATAGCAAACTTGCTTTTGGATATGGTGTATAAATTGGTTTTATTATATTTTTCTTGATCTAAAAACTTACCCACTAACTCAGGAATTTCATGTTTTTGATCAAGAGCATAACGGGCATTCAGCAACACCAGTACAGTTTCAAATCCAAACTCCATTAAATACATGATAATAAAGACAGAGAATAAAAGTAAAGCCATGAACAACTCCTATTTATACCGGGCAATTAGCTCATCCTAATGCAAAATCAGTGTAAATTCAACTATCTTCCCCACTTTAAAGGATAAATTGCTAAAATTTTGTTAAAATGAGTCGATAGAGACTATGAGCGTTATTAAACCCGGATCCTCAGAACTTTTTGAAACACTGCGAGGAGACAAAAACATGTCATTTAATTTTGAGAAGGACTTTGCCAAAGCGATGTATGAGAATCGCTTGAAAGCAACCACCGCCAGAAAAGCCCTTATTAAGGAGCAAAAAGAGAAAAGCAACAAATTACATGATCAATTACAGGCATTTATAAATAAAACCTTTAAGAAGTTTGTATCCTGGAGCAAAGGAGGGATGCTTTTTTCCACCAAGCATATTCCAAATAGAATTCATATCATTCCTTACCAGGTGCCCATAGAGTTACAAAACCCTCAATTGATCGTTTCCACCTCCAATCAGATTAAAATTGAATTTATCTTTCGACACGCACAGCCCCCCCACCCTGATTTACAGGAATTGGTCCCCGCTGATGCTATGGGATTTTTGGGCTTCACTGACGCCCAAAATGTTACTTTAGGCTTTAATCTCTATTATGACGAAGAGCAAAACCATCTTTTTTTAGCAGAGTATGATGAAATTAGACGAAGATTTCAGATAGTTACAGATAAAGCCCTGGGAAAACTGATTATTTACCTGCTCACCAAGCTCACTTTAGATAAATATGATGATTCCGCCTTTACCAAAGTGAGGCCGCCCGACACCTTTCATGCAAATAAAAAGGAGCCGAAGGAAGAGGAGTTAATGGAACCCACTGAGCCTAAAAAAAGTAACCTATCCATCACTATCTAGATCTTTTTTCTGAATCCAAGATTGAAAATGTTGGCGATCACTGGGTAAACGGAGGTATTCAAAAAAGGAATTCCAAAAGTGAACAGCTCCAATGCCATATATTTTTTCTGCATCAATAAACTCTTCATCTTTCAGTCGATTGATTTGATCTGTCATAAAATCAAAGATATTTAAGAAGGGCTCCACACAGCTTTTCAGTTCAAAGTGATTCTCCACCGCATGTTTAATGAGTTCCAACTGACCAATTCCTCT
>CAYFLR010000056.1:12590-28809 GCA_964343805.1 uncultured bacterium
TACTCCGAACAGCTTAAAAAATTGTTGAAACTGATTGCCATCAATGTAGTTTTCTTTTTCTAAATCGGTCTGAGTTAGATTGTAAAGTTTATTAGATAAAATAGAGGTGGCAGCCTCTTTATGTTTGACCACCTGAGAGATCATTAGACTCATATTAGTGGCTGAGTGAATGATCTTGGCAAAAATATGATTGATATATTCTTTTAAAATACCAATCACCGAGATAAGAAACAGAGAGTAGGTTGGCTCCAACTGCCATGCTCCATGATGAAAGTCAATAAAGTGACTTTTCTCTTTAATACCCCTAATAGAATTCAATTGTCTAAAGAAGGTATCCATACTAGAGTGGTTATGCTCTGACTCAGGTAACCAAACCATCTCAGCAATGGTGAGGATTTTTTCAAATTCACGGATCATTTCGAAAATGACTTTTTGATTTTTCTCTTCTTCAATCAGGGGCTGCACCAACTTCATCTCATGCTGCTTGATCTTATCATAGGTCTGTTCGAGCTCCCCTTTTTGAACTGAACTCTTTTTAGCGCCTTCTCCAAAATCACCTTTGAACTTGAGCAAAGTTTCTCGGGTGAGATTGGTGGATTGGTTGGCCATATCTAAAAAGTTAGTGACACGATAACTGCAATAGGAGAGTCCGGTGCGCATTTGGGCGCTCATCATCTTCAGCGACTTTCTTTGAGTCTCAGAATAGTTTTGAACCTCTTGATCATCTTGTTGGATAATAGCCAAGTGCCTGAGGGCTTTAAAATAATCAGGTTTTAAAGAGATGGCCTTTTTTAGAGCATCCACAGCTTCAGCTTCACGATCTAATTTTTTCAAAGCCAGGGCAAAGTTAAAATAGAGTTCAGAGTTCTTTTTGATCTGTTTAAGAGCCTTTTCATAGATGGCTAAGGCAGTCTCCGGCCGATTTTGTTTTTTAAAACAGATGGCCAATTTATTAAGGAGTTTTAGATCAAAGGCTTTATTTTCTTGAATTAACTTGGAGTAGAGCGGTAATGAGAGATCGGTTTCCTCTAAAAAGAAATGAGCATCAGCTAAAACCGGGTAGAGGAATTCTTTATCCAACTTGAAGTCAACAGCCCGTGCAACCAATTTAATAGTTTCTTGATACATTCCATGGAGATTATAAATCTCTCCCATCACCAGATAACGGTAAGGGTTTTTGGGACTAATATCTAAAGCAGCAGAAAAATGATTCACCGCCTGCTTAGTGAAACCCAGTTTTAAATAGACTTGCCCTAACTCTTGATGGGGATGAACTTTAAAGGGAAGATTGTTTAATGACTTTCGAAAGGCATCGATCGCATTATCTAGGGCATTTTGCCCTAGAAAGACACGACCTAATCCTAGATAAGCCCGCCCTTTCAAAGTGACATTGGGTCTTGCAATGAGGGTTTGATAAATCTTTGAAGCCTGCTCATACTGTCTATCAAGAAGAAATAATCGAGCGGTTTCCAACAGATATTCAGGGCGCTTTTTATTGGTGTAGCGATCATAGAGGGTTTTAATATGCTCTGAAACGGCTTTACCTGAAAAGGGAGCTCTGATAAAACCATCTACTTCCCTCTCTTTCATCAGAGCCAAATCCGCTTTATCCGCATCCTCAGAAAAAATAACAAAGGGGGTTCTTTTAATGCGACTGTCATTAAAAACCTCTTCCATCATCTCCAAGGAATCCATATTCTTCATATTGTATTGACAAAAGGTAAAGTCGAACTGGGCGGAACGCAAAAGCTGCATAGCCTGCATACTGGTTTCAGCCCATTCCACATTTCGATAACCAATACTTTTCAAAATAGATTTTAGAGATTCTGCTAAACCCTCCACCTCGGTGACGATCAGAAATCGAAAGGTACTAGACATTTGAGTATAGTTCTTATTTATTGCCATTAGAAATACCAACTGAGTGTCATATAACCATAATGCTGTGATTTTTGGTCTGCTTCAATGTCGGAGAAGGTTCTTGAAAGATCCATTCCCAATGCTAATAGATAATGAGCCACTGGCTGATAGGAGGTTTCCGCCGTCCATTTTAGGCCACTTTCACTTCGTCCCTCTTCTCCCGACTGGAAGGGTTCATAATAGGTGAGGTTCAATTCTAAATTACTTCTGCCGGTGAATTTCTTATAGGTGGCTTCATATCCTGGAAGGGACAATTTCAGCAGTGTATTACTTTTCCCAGGACTGGCAAAGCTGGTAAACTGCATCACACTAGAAGAACGAATAAAGTGATACATTCCCTTCATGGGTGGTAATACATATCTCACCGTGGCTGAAAGTATATTAACAAAGTTATTATCTGCCTCAGAAGCCCCACTGGTAAAACTAAATTGGTAGTTATAGAGCATCTTTAGAGGTTTAGTTATTTCATGAACCAAGGTGGGAGAAAAACCAAAGGTCGATGTTAACTCCTGCTTGGCGTTATAGCTAAAACTGATGGGAGCATTACCATAAGTATATATCTTTTTTGATTTATCAAAAAAGCCGAGGGGCAACCTCAAAGAGGGAGTCAAAGTATAACTTCCACTATTTAAAGTGTCACTGTAGTCACTCCAATGTTGGGTATAGGAAAGCGAGTTATCAAAACTCCATAAAAAGGAACGATCATTGGCACCTGGTTTTTTAATGGAAATAGCACCACCCACTTGAGAGAACCAACCTCCAATATCTTTATCAGTGCTCACATTAGGTTCTCCTGGCACATTATTCGTCACTTTGGTACTAAAAAAGGAGCTGTAAAACACCATCCTATTTCTCAGGATATCCACCAAGAAGTTCTGACTTGATTTTTTTAATTTAGGATTTTTCATATATAAAATGGAGTTTTCCATTGCCGCCTGTGCATAGAGGGTAGATCCATTGCGAAAATGACTCACACCAAGGTAATAATTAAGTAACTCCTTATCCGCATCATCATACTCTATGGCTTTCTCAATATGTGGAATGGCCTCATTGTATTTCTTTTTCTCGAAATAGGCTAAAGCCAATAAATACTGTATTTGCAATTCGTCAGGATCTTTTTCAACCGCTAGGTTCATCAGTTTGAGCGCTAAATCTAAATTATTTTCCTCATAAGAGCGCAGCGAGTTGGCCACCACATAAGAGTTATCTAAATCAAAAAGCAAGAGTTTACGACGCAGCCAGGAGAGATCATTCCAATTGTACAGCAGTTCACTCTGGCTCCGATAAATATTAAAATCATCTTCATGAATATCGATCACATTGTATTCTACAAAATCAAGATTTTGTGCTTTTCCGGCTGCCACTCGATATTTCCGGTTTTTTTCTAAAGGTTGATAGCCACCCCTGCTGCTTTTAAAACTGCCATCCACGTGATAAAGAAAAAGCCGATCTTCTTTGCTGAAAGGCAGGGTTGCGAGAACCATTATTCCATTTCGCTTAGGGGTGGTGGTTCGAGTATTAACTAAAAACTGATTCAATTTGGTTTTCATAGCAAACTGATAGGGAATGCGAGACATATCTCGCTTAAAAACTACAATGGCCTTACCTTCATCTAGATTCAGCTCTACTCCCTGCCGATTGGATTTGAGCTCCACCTCTGATTCCGGAAATAAAAAGATATAACCATCCACAAATCCTAGTTTCAGGGTCACCATACGACCGGTGGAGACTTTCATGGGTTTCTTAAGTAAAAATGTTTGGTTATTTTTTACTGGTCGATCATTGATGGTAACCGGACCTGAAAGATAGAGCACAGTGATAGCCGAAACCCTCTTGGCATTGGGCTTTTGAGCCTTTAACACCCCTTCAAACAAACTTAAAAAGAGTATTAATACACCGAGGCTGGGAATTAACTTATTTCTAAACATATCACTCCACCCAAATTCTAACTTCAACTTTCTGTTCTTTGAAAAGCTTTTTCAGTTCTTGCTTCTCTGCTTCATTACGAGCTTTCTCTTTACTTTCACTGTATCCTTCGAGTAATAATGAATTGGTTTTATCATTATCTTTTTTGTCGGACTTTTTCTTTTCTTTATCGGAGGAAATGGATTCAACCACCACGCGGGGCGTGATCTTAACATTCCTTCGACGGACTTTGGCAGCGGCATATTTATGAGATGAGTTGGAAATACTACTACTAATAATATTTTTGATTCTTTTGTTGATTTTATTTTTTTTAAACTGTCCTCCGCCAAAGGTCTGCATCTGATTCATTCCCACTCTCACCCGTTTATTAGGATTAGAACGCTCTGCTATGGTAGGGAGTTTTCCTTGGGAACAGGAAACGCAGGCAATTGTAGTTTGTTTATTACTAGAATCGATCACTACATCAGTTCCTCTAATACCCATCACGGTACTTGTGGTTCTTACTTTAGCATCTCTTTTTCCTTTGATCTTTTTGTTTAAGTAAAGTCTAACTTTACCTGCCGCCAGATCAAACAGTGAGGAGAAAACGGATCCCCCTTTTTTGATTTTAAACTCACTCATTCTACACTCAGAGCTCTCTTTGATATCCATAGAGCTGCCATCAATAAAGATCACTAAGGCACTTGAATCCTTTTCTGTTTTGACTAAATCCTTTTCATAGATTTCGCCATTGAGTTTGGCCTCTTTTACTTTTTCTTCCCCATTCTTAAAAGTGGTTATCCATACTTTGCCAGAAAGTTTACGAAAAGAGCCAATGGAGGTATCCGCTGCCTTCAAATAATTAATTTGCCCTTGATAAAACACCAAGATAAAAAGCAGAAAAAGCTTCGTTTTCAACATAATTAACACTCTCACTTTGTTAAATTAGATGGCTCTTTAAACCAGGTCAAAGTTTCTTGCAAGGCCTCATCAAAGGGAGTCATAGTCAGATTCTGATTGAGTTTTCCAAAGGTGGATTGGAGTTTTTCTAGAGATCCTAAGGAGTGGCGCACCTCTCCTTGACGTGCTGGCACAAATTCAGCTTTTATGGTTTGCTTACAGTAGTTATTGAGTTTATCTAAAAGTCCGTTTACAGAAACTTGTTCTCCAGTGGCAACGTTCCACACACAGTCATCCCCCGCAGGAAAATTTAAGGAAGCGGAGCGAAGGATTTTCACCAAGTCTTTTACATAAACAAAATCTCTGGTTTGCTCCCCATCTCCAAAGATTTTAGGGGCCGACCCATTTAGGATTTTGTGAATAAAAATAGGAATAACAGAGGCATAGGGAGATAGGGGATCCTGTCTCGGGCCAAACACATTAAAAAAACGAAAAACTGAGGTCTTAATTCCATGACCTTTTTGATACATATTACAAATATGTTCTCCTGTAAGTTTACTTATGGCATAGGGAGATAAAGGAGAGGTGGGTGTTTGTTCATGAACGGGAAACTGATCGGGATTACCATAAATAGCGCAAGAGGAAGCCATGACCAAGTCCGTCACCTGATGCTTGACCATAGCTGCAAATACATTCTCAGTTCCCGTCACGTTAATATCATAAGTATGAGCCGGATCGTCCAGAGATTTAGGCACAGAGATTTGAGCAGCCAGATGAATCACCTTATCTACTCCCTCCATGACCTTTAGGCAGAGGGGTTTATCAGTAATACTACCTTCCACAAAGTCAATTTTATCCATTACATGATTGAGGTTCTTCTTAAACCCGGTACTGAGGTCATCAAAAACTCGCACCTCATAACCTTCATCTAATAGTAAATCCACTAAGTTTGAGCCTATAAAACCAGCTCCACCTGTAATTAAAAATCTCATGGTCAATCCTCATCCTTAAGTTTAAACCTTTTTTAAACTTTTCCTTCCAGGCTAGTCAACATCACAGCTTTGATGGTATGCATTCTATTTTCAGCCTGATCAAACACTCGGGACCATTTTCCATCCATCACCTCATCAGTCACCTCTTTATTACGGTAGGCAGGTAAACAGTGGAGAAAAATGGCATCATCTGTTGCATGGGACATGAGCTCTGCATTCACTTGATAAGGTTCTAAGGAGGCAATTCTCTCTTTGATACCCGGTTTATCTTCTTCTCCCATAGAGACCCATACATCAGTATAAACCGCTTTAGCTCCCTTCATACCTTCTACAGGATTATCATAAAGAGCCAAGGTTCCTTTTGTTTCAGCAGCAATTGCCTCAACCTGCTTCACTAATTCATCCTCAGGCCACAAATCTTTGGGAGCAATAATTCTCATCTCTAACCCGAGTTTAGCGGCACCAATCATAAGAGAGTTTGCCACATTATTTCTGGCATCACCGATATAAACCAGAGGAATTCCTTCTAGCTGACCAAAGTTCTCCTTAATAGTTAGCATATCAGCTAAAATCTGGGTGGGATGAAACTGATCAGTGAGACCATTCCAGACAGGTACATCAGAGTACTCAGCCAATTCTTCTACTACCTTATGAGAGAAGCCTCTAAATTCAATTCCATCAAAAATTCGAGCTAAAACCCGAGCCGTATCAGCAACTGATTCTTTTGCTCCCATCTGAATATCATTTTTTCCGAGGTATTCTGGATGCGCCCCTTCATCGTTACAGGCCACAACAAATGAACAGCGAGTCCGAGTGGATGGCTTTTCAAATATCAAAGCAATATTTTTTCCATAAAGCCGTCGAGGAAAGATCCTCTCTTTTTTCTCATTCTTCACATGATTTGATACGTCCAACAAATTTTCAATCTCATTGGGAGTAAAATCTAAAAGAGTTAAAAAATCACGGCCTTTTAAGTGTTTGAATTCCATAAGTCACTACCTCCGATTATTACCTATGCAGATTTCTACTAAAAGGATGAATGAAAAGAGAGAAAAACCCTCAATCTTTGGCCTTCCGTTTCTATTCCATCATCAAATGGGGTTAGCTTATCATGATCTATGTCCTGATTTCCATGAATTTTGTTAAATGCATAGGCCAACCTCAATATTCCATTAAAAACAAAGTTATTTCCGATGAAGTTACCCATTCTGAACTCCACTCCCCCATCGGTTAATAGAGAGTGATTGCTCAAAGATGAATTAGCAAAATAACTATCTTCAAATGCCCAGACATTACCAAGGTTAGTAAATAGGTTGAGATAAAGATCATCCAAGTCTAACATCCCTAAAGAATAGTGCCAATTACGGTAAAGAGGAAATCTATAGGCAAAAGAACTAATAAATAGTTTAGGTCCAGAGATCATCCCCTCTTCGTATCCGGCTGCATGATAAGAGGGGGTTAACTTATCAACATTGACCACACTTCGAGATTCAAAACTGAAATAGTTATTAGGGTGAACATCTGAAGTGGTTCCTCCCACCTGCAGAGCAACATCAAAAGTGTGGTGTTTAGTTCCCCACACGGGGATATGCTCTATCATTTTAAAACTAAAACTCACACTGGGATCATACTGAAAATCGTTTGAATTCTTTAAATTGTAGATAAAGTTCAGTCCCGCCTCTAGAGCTCTTTCCCCTCTTGGATTCATACTGTAGTCAGTCACCGAGTCATAGAGATAAGTAAAACTGGCCTCTACCCCTTTATGCCAATAGTTAAATTTGTAACCACTTATATAATTTTGAATCGCCGTTTGAGAATAGGCCACATCTCCAGATAGATACTGATGATCGGCAAACTGATAAAGCAAACCGGTTGAAACATAGTCGGAGGTGTATCTATCTTTCAGAAAATAGAGCAGTTCACTGGGTTTTTGATCGTAATAACCTTGAGTATACATCTGAGTTGTTCTCACATAGCGAAAACTATAAGTGGGAGTGAACCACTTATTGCGATAGTCAAAGGTGAAACTCATTCCTCGATTTAATGTAAGAGAAGGAGTCAGAACATGATATCCTAAATAATCCTGTAAAAAGAGTCCCAGAAATGCATAGGGCCTCCAGTCTTTGAATCCAATTTTAGGCAGTATAATAAGAGGTTCAAAACTGTGAGCAGAAGGCTGGTACTTTTTGGACTTGCGAAGCAGCTTTTTTTGCTCTTTTAAAGACATGGGAATGAGTGCTCCCATTCCTACAATCTGCCGGGCGGGACTTTTTTTATATTGTTTGAGTAGGTATGTTTCAAAGCCAAAGGCTGAGTAACGTGAGTAAAGTACCCCTCCAGTGGGATGTTCATAAGGCCAAAAGGCCCCCGTCACCACATCTGAAATCTGACTCAGTTTCCTCGTTTTAAAATCCATCATATAGATATTAGAACGCTCCCCTTTACGATCTGATACAAAGTAAACTTTTTTACCATCATGAGAAAAAAGAGCCTCTTTGTTATCATATTTGTCTTGCAATAAGACGGTTAGGTTTTTTGCATGGAGATCGTAGAGTAGAATGTGAGATAAATTATCTTGCTCTCCATTAATGAGTATAAATCGACCGTCAGGAGAGACATCTAGGCCATAAATCCAAAAGGCAGGGTATTGATGTCTGCCATTAAAAATGGCTCTCTTTTCCATGGTGGTTAAATCCATATGATAGACGGAGCAACTAAAATCAAAGCAACTGGTATAAACCAGCTCCTTGCCATTTTTAAAAACGGCCGGGTCTTTAGCTCTTTCATTATATGTGATGCGAGATAGCTTGTTATTTTTTAGGTTCAACCGGTAAAGGTCATAGGATTGTCTGGCTTCGGGATTCCACTTAGGTAAATTAAACTTAGTAAAATAGAGTGAGCCACCATCAGGCGAAAAGTCAAAGGGAGAGAAAAAAGTATACTCAAATTCACTTCGTTTAATACTCTTATCTAATTTATTGAAATTCAGAGGAAAGCGAAGAGGTTTATTAGACTGGAGAACCACCAGTTTGTTAGGCCAAGCATCGGTGATGAGTGCAGCGGCATTCCCCAGAAAATTGGTACGGAACATGGCGCTACCAATTGGACGATCTCTGGTTTTTCGAAATTTCTTTTTATCGGCTTCACTATGGTGAAAAACCACTTTTCTTCCTTCTTTAGGATGGAAAAGCGCTAGCTTATCTTTGTACTGCCTTAGCCGATATTTTTTCCAGCGAGCCACTAACTGATCAAAAGGAATTCCTAGCACCTTTCTTACATTTCTACTCCAATTCCAGGAGTAAGACCGAGAATTCATTTCGGCTAATTTTATCACTTCTGCAGCACCAAAGCGCTCATCTATAAAGCGCAGTAGATCGAAGCCTTGATTATAAACTAGCTCCCCTTGAATCCCCTTTTTATCATTTAATACCGTCAGCTCTTGGCTATTGAGTTCCATATCAGCACGCAGTGCGGTACGCAGAATCATATCCCGATGAGAGGTCCAAGGACTTCTGCCTAGTTTATGAACGGTATACTGAGCAATCCCCTCGGTCCACCACTGATCCCAATTCATATCGGAAAGTGGCATGGACAAATCATAAATTTGATCATTTTGACTGGTGGCAAAATTGAGCTCAAAAACTAGAGACTGAGCATATTCAGAAAGATAAGCATTTTTCTTAAGAGTCAGTACATGAGCAAGTTCATGAGTGAAAAGTGTTTCAATGCCGTAAAGTTTTCCTCGAAATGGAGTATGTAAATTCGAGCAGTAGATCTCTACTTTATCTGAGCTAAACTGGGCCTCTCCATTGGCAACCGGTTTATCATCCCGCACAACCACATGGATTTTCTCATCCAAGTTATAGCCGACTAACTTACTGGCCTCCTTATATAATTTATCGATCTTTTTGATAAGCCTGGCAGTGCATTGCTCGGCACCTTCATGATAGTGAACATAAAAATATTTAGTGGAGGTGGTCTTCCAATTTAATCGGGAAAAGTTTTTGAAACCATCATTCCACCCCCATAGGGAGGATCCATAAAAAAGGAGAAAGATAATTGCAATTCGAAAAACCATTATAGCCTCTGTCAGAAGGTAGTTGTAAAACTAAAGCCAATCACCATTGGTTGCATAATATTGGTGGTCAATATATAAAAGGGCACCGAAAATTCCCCTTCAAGTAGGTAGCCTTGACTCCATAGCAATGTATTTTTGGAATAAAGTGGTAATTCACCAAAGAGGGACATCATAATTCGTCCAC
Organism: uncultured bacterium; assembly: GCA_964343805.1. Lineage (GTDB taxonomy): Bacteria > Bdellovibrionota_B > Oligoflexia > CAYFLR01 > CAYFLR01 > CAYFLR01. The sequence goes on from CAYFLR010000056.1 coordinate 22,567, forward strand.
CTAAGTGAAAATCCAAATGAGTGTTTAAGATAATATGAGTCACATCAGTATCTTTTACCTCTTTGAGCGGGGGATTGAGTGCGTCGATTTGATCACCCATGGCAAAGGGAAAATGCAACCGATAAAGCCCTTCTGTGGCCCAGGTTATTTGTGACTTTTTGAGCCTTAATAAATGAAGATAAAACTTAAGCCCGCCCTCTATTTTAGCTCCAGGTTGACTGTAATAATGCTGTCCACCTTCAAAGCTCTGATTGGAGGAATATTCAGGAAAAAAGTACTGATAAGAGGCCCGCTGTAAAACCCCTAAAGCCTTATATTTATAGTGAAAGAGTTGCCTCAATAAAATCGAGGTATACTCTTCCACCGTAGGTCCATTTTCATAATAAAGTGGATTGCCCAGCGGAAAAATACCAAAAGCCTGAACTCCAAAATATCTTCCCCACTTTAGCTTGGTGCCAAAAGTTAAGTTTTTTAATCCCCAGACATCTAATTCCTGCTTTTCAGTTCCCACTTCAAAATATTCATAGTAAAGCTGAGTGAAAGAGGTATTTAGATGGAGAGTGAGGACTTCAGTCATTCCATGTTCAGCAATTAATTCCGATTGATAATCAACTAAGTTGAAAGTAGGAGAAAGAGCTTTTCCTTTCGAGTCGTAGAGGGTTTTTAAATTACCATATTGGACCTTCCATTCTATGACAGTAACGCCTCGTTGTAATGTTACCTCATCGGTATTATGTTTAGTTAAGAGAGACCCTTTTGAGGTCTTGGGGGTGATGAGGTTAGCAAATAATCCTCTTTCATCCACTTTTAAAAGGCAAAATAGACATAGAAGTATGAGAGAAAAAGGACCTTTATTCATTTTTAAAAACCTCTGAGAGAAATAGCCCATTGGTGGTTCCGATAAAAAGTCGATTGGCATTGTCACGTCTTAAAATATTTATCTGCACTTCATCCCCTAACCAAATGCCCTCCACCGATTGAATCTCACTGTTTTGATAAGCATAGATATAAGAGGTTTTATTTGCTCCTAACAGCAGAGGACCCTCTGGAATTTTTTCCACTGCAGAAATGGTGAGAATCTTTTCTCCCTCTTGAACAAGGACAGGAACAATACTCTCTCCATGAACTTCAATAAAGCTCACCTCTCCCTCACCACACGACACATAAATCGGCTGTGCCAAATGATCACTCTCAATGGTGTGGGGATAGAGAATTTTAAATTGGCAGCGCTCATCAAAATTTTCACTCACCAGTTTCTTAATTTTATTTAGAGTGCCCGTGTCATGTTGCAGTTCACTCAAATCGGAAGATTTATCATAGGTCTCTATCTCACCCTTGACCGGATCGTAGGAAACGATATTCTCTCCCTCTTTGAAGCTAGAATATACAAGTATTTGATCCCCATGCAAGATCATGTCATTGACAATGAACACCTCATTATCAGCAAAAGGAATGGGAGTGATTGATACTTCAGATTCTTCAAACACCAACTTGGATAAGCCAGCATCTGTTCCAATAAGGACTTGATTCGAGCTGGTAAAAGCTAGACTACGAACGTTATTATTTTGAATCCCATTGGGGCGAAAAGATTGCCAAAGAGCGCCATTGAAATAATAAACAAATTGAGCATCCCCTCCTCTGCTTCCCACTAACAAAGTTTTTCCCTGCTTAAGAATAAAGGGGACTTGAAGGGAGGGACTAAAGGTTTTTAACAGCTCAAAGCTTTCATCCGATGAGTTTAGCTTAAGTAACTGATGGGGTCCTAATAAATAAAGGTCCCTATCCATCTCCACCACTTGGTTGAAAGATTCTGTAATCAAAGGATCCGAAAGGGTTTTAACTTTTCCATCCAAAATGAGGCCGGTCCAACTGCCCGTAAGTACCACGGGAGTACCTTCTGAGGTTATGAAAACATCTATGATTTGCTCAAAGGCGGGATGCTCTATGGGAGTCACCTTTTCGTCTTTATAGTAATGAATAGCCCCATCACAATAAAAATAGATTCCCCCTTGAGAATCAACTTTAAATCCATCGGGAGCACACTGCTTACCAATCTCGTCTAATAAACTCAAACTCTCATCCAATCTAAAAATAGATCGATTAGTAGAAAGATAGAGAGTTTGATTTTTATCTTCTTGAAGATCTTTGACCCGGTCGTACTCCAGATAGCCTTCGTACTTAATTCGTCCCCAGAAATTATCAATTTCAACACAGAGTGCTTCATTTCCTGCAAAATAACTGACATTTCGGCTATCATTCCACACAGAAAAGACCTTTCCACAAGGTAACATCCCGGGAGATACCCAACTTAATTCAGAATTATTAATAACGGCCACATTGCCATTATCGCTCACTACATAGATAGTTCCCGTTTGATTTTCGCTAATATCTAACGGATTAAGGAGCAAGGCATCTTTATCCAGGGGTAACTTCAAGAATTCATTATTTCGCCATCGATAGGAACCACTCTCTAATGTGGTTATCAGGTAGGAGCCATCGGGTGCTTGTCGATATCCTGTTACCTTGGTCCCTGGAATAGAAGTAGAAGTATTATAGGTCCTAAAGATTTCCACCCCGGTTATTTTGGTGGCTTCCACCTTTTTAACCTCTTCACTCTCTAAATAATCGATAAAAAAGGAACCTTCATAGAGGTAAGTCTGATGCACCTCTTGTACAAATTCCAATTCAAAGTAATAAGAGTTCCCTTTGAGGGCCATAAATAGAAGAGGCTCAGCATTTCCTTTAGAGCTTTCATAGACAGGTTTTTGCTCGTTATTTAAAAAGACCCGGTACTTCACATGCTTATTAAACATAAAGAAGCCCATTTCACTGTCTTTAACTGGCTTAAATTTAAACCACATGGTTTTCTTATCGACAAAATCAGCATAAATGAGGACTCCCAACGGCAAACCTTCTGCTTCTTCACGCAATTGTTTGCTGATTACTTGCTCTTCAGATAAGAGATGCATTATGTCGCAAGAAAAAAAACTCGTACCAACTAAGAAAAGAATTAAAAAGCAGTTTAGTAAGCAATAATGAGCTCTATAACTCGGCCATCCCAATAAGATTCCCATGCTCCGCCTCAAATTACCCTGGTTTGCAGTTCAATTTTATTATGATAGAATAAAGGTTAAGTCTCCAATTGTCATTAATAAAAAGGGTTTTTTATGAGCAAGAGTGTATTGCTTTGTATTCTATGCCTGTCCCTTTCGGCTTGTACTAGTCTCTATTACCATTATGATACCGGGGTAATGGGAACTTTAACCGTCTCACCAGACCCTATCCAAACATATGGGATGAGAGTTTCTATCAGCAGCTTAGTAAATATGAGTATCGATGATACCCCTGTTTGTTTAGGACGAATGAGTATAGATCTCGCAGGTGGACAAACCGCCTTTATAGACCTAGAAAATAGTCACTTCATTGACACCAGAACAAATCAGTCCTATAGGGTTATTGCCGCAGATACGAGATACAACAGAAAACATATCAGTCAACCATTAAGACAGATTAATCAGCGAAACCGCTCACTTGATCTTATTATTTGGAATTACCACCTTCCTGAGCTCAGTGAAAGTGTTCGCATCTCAACAAAGAAGAAGAAAAGCAAAGTGGCCAAACATGAATTTGATGAAAGTGCCAGAAAACAGGCAGTGGTTGCCTATGTAGATTTTCAAAATCGAGTCAAAAGGCTTAATCAGCGAGTTGTAGGAATTTTAAAACTGCAAATGCTTAATAACCAAAGAGTGGCTTTCCCTGTAGACATTGAGTTTAGAATAGATGGCAGAATGGCCATTCCAATTGAAGACCTTGATTTTCTTAAATCAAAAGAAATTAGAGAGTAAGTAATTTAGGAGAAGTAATGCCCAGGTGGATGGTGGCAATTTTAATATTCACTGGTATAAGCTGTATCAGTTTAGTGCTCAATGAATACCTGCAACAGAGTTTTGGTGACACCCAAGCCTCCAGTGTTAAACCCAGAAAAGAAGAAACACCCTATGAGATCAATATCACACCCAATGTAGTTTACTTTGGCTCCCCCCTTATCACTTCCATCTGTTCAAGTAATAATAGTTATCAAATAGGTTTTAACCAGGATGAAAATACTCCCAATCTAAATATCCACGGATGCACTTATGCCTTTATGGGCATTGACCTGAATGAACAAGGCCCCCGAAAGGTTGAGATTACCTATACGGATCAAAAAAGCCATCAAAAGGTTCGCAGGATTATTCCCATTCATGAGCGGAGTTACGACCAAGAGAAACTCAGGTTTTACAAACCCCGTCTCATCTGGAATAAAAAATTTAAATTCCCCTTTAACAATTTACCTTTGGAACAAATGTCAGAGTTAAAATCTAACTTTCCCCTCCAGAAGTCAGTCACCATTATTACTAATGCCAATAAGTCTCAACTCACATCTTTTCAATACCCTGTCCATGCAGATATTTCCAGTCACTTTGGAAACATACGGAGAAAGAATAAGAAAACTTACAAACGCCACTATGGAGTTGACTATATCGTTCCTAAATACACCAGAATTTTTCCTATGACTGGAGGGACGGTCACGGTGAGTAAAAGAGATCCCTATATGGGTAGAGTGGTAGTCATTGATCACGGTTTAGGCATCAGTAGTATTTACTGCCATCTAGCTGTCAGACTGGTGGAAAAATATGAGTATATTGACAAAGACACAGTGTTGGGCCTCAGCGGATCAAGCGGAAGATCCACCGGCCCCCATCTCCACTTAGGCTTGTCTATTGGAGGAGTGCGCACCGACCCAGATCAATTTCTTAAAATGGTGGGAGCGGTTTATCGACCCGGTCAAAGAAAATTTGCCAAAAAATAGAAGGAGTAAAAAATGAAAATTTTAAAAAGAGCCATGGTTATCTTCATCGGTCTCATCTTCTCTTGGTTAATCATTGCCCAGGAATCCATGGAACCCACAGCTGAGCAAATAAATCAACTCAATCAGATGCTCAGTGATCCTTCTGGCTTAGACCCTAAAGCACTAGAAGCCCTTGGGCAAATGGGCAATACCAATAATGAAGATATCAATAGCCAGCTTGGGCTTCAACCAGGAGATGTTGTTACCGCAATTAATGGAGTGAGTCTCTCTGATCCAGCACAAGCCGTCTCTTTAATGTTATCGCTTAAAGACGCCACCAGTTTTGAGGTGACCTATACACGAAATGGTGAAAGCAAAACTATCAAAATAAGTACCCCTAAATAATAAGAGGTGAAGAGTGAGAAGTTTTTTTATAATAAGTATTCTAGCTTTTTCATTCCTACTCGCTGGATGCATAACCGAGCACCCTTATGCCCATCTGTTAAGTGATGATCTTAAAAATGAAGAGTTGGCGCAGCACATCTATAAACTATCTAAAATAACTGTCTTCGAATCATCGCAAGAAGAGGAAAGAAAACTAACAAAGAGTCAGTATCGCTCTTTCTTGGAAGATTTCCTGACTATATTGATAAAAAACAATCCCCAGCTCCCCACGAGAATAGAGCAGCGCCCTCTCTACTTAACAGTTTCAGGAATGGCGGATGATCCAGTGGTTATTTATAAAAATGAATATGATCTCAGGGCAGGCTACCAGCAAGCAATGGAGAGTTATTATCTGATAAAGAAGGAAATTGACCCCTTAGCAAAACCGATTTCAGAACTCGAACAGGAGTTAGAAAAAACCTACGGCTTTGTGTTTAGAAAAGTACAAGATCCCGAGACGGTTCCTTCCATCAAAAGCTATCACCAATTTCTCTCTGATTTCGCCGAACAAGCAAAAATGGAAGAGTATGAAGCTCTCACGGAAAAATGGCAGTTAATCTATGTGGCTGTGGAGAAAAGAGTCTCAGAATATGACAGCTGTGGAGATATTAAACATTGGCGAGCAACTCCCCAATATCAAACCGAACAAATTATTAGAAACAAAAAGCTCTCCAAAAGAGCCAATAAAAAGTATCATCGCTACTCAGTATTTGTGGATTGTTTGGATGACTTGTTTGAGTATGTCGCTACCTATTCCTGGTAAACAACAGACCTCTTCCTGTACCCTCATCATTCAGTAAAAGAAAAAGTTAAGGGATAGATAAACTCCATGGTTTTTCCTTTAGCAAAGGCAGGAAATTTAATTCGATAACTCGACTCCTTCATACACTTTAAAAAACCTTTTCGTCCGTTAAAGGTGCCAAGAGCCACATTTTTTACAATCCCTTTATGATTGACAGTGAAGTAGACCT
>CAYFLR010000056.1:28819-34228 GCA_964343805.1 uncultured bacterium
AAACTGAAAACTTTTTTCCTTTAGCCAGCTCTTTTTTATAACAACCGGTGAGCCCTTTTTGATTTCTGACAGTTCGGTTGATTTTGAAGTGAGAGAGCAGACCTTTTCCCTCAGGAAACTTTTTTTTCTTATGTCTGGGAAGGGGCAAAGTGTAGTTAAAGGTATAATCTTTTCCTAAAGGAAAGGAGGGAAACTTGATCTGATGAATGGTTTTCTTAAGGCACTGGAGCAGTTTTTTATTTTTAATAAAAGTTCCAAGATTAAGATTCAACACCTTCCCTTTGGGATTTACTGTCAAAAAGACTTCCACCATGGCTGCAGGGGAAATGATGGATAGAGAGTTCTTTTTGTAACATCTGCGAATGGCACGTCTCTCATCTTGAAAGGCAATTTTAATTTGAGCATCATTGAGAGGAGAATCACCAATACTCAGCATGGTGCCTTCGAGCTCATTGTAAGTGAATATAAGTGGATAGCGAGCAATGACTGAGCCTCCTGGAAAGGAAGGAAAGTTTAAAGTAAATATGATGTCTCTAATACAATTAATAAATGATCTTTTTCTTAAGTAAGTATCAATTTTTATTTTCCTGACCTTACCACGATTGTTGATTTTGAATTTCACCGTCAAATTGGCGGTAAAAGTGGGGTCCTTCTTTCTTTCCAATTCATAGCATCTTTCAAGGAACTCAACCCGTTCTTGTAAAGCTGCGTCTATTTGTTCTTTGGATAGATGACCCCGATGGGAAGAGCTCCCCGTTGTGATACAACCGCTAAAGAGCAAAATAAGAATAAAAGAAATCCGCTTAAATGAGCTGATGGACACAATATCCTCCCTGCAAATACAACCTCAACACCTATTATGCCATTTTGCAGCAATAAGAAGCAAAATAAAACCGCCCAGTAACATAATAATACCTAATTTTTTGTCATTTTACCAAAAACATCTTATTCAATCCGTCTCTCTCACTCGTATTTTACAATAAGCTCTTAAAATAAAAACTATTTTAAATATTAAACGGAGCTCCCTCTAAGATGGAATAGTATTTGCAATTAATAAGAAACATAGACGTTGGGTTAAACCTTTGGCCTAAGGATTGGAGGCAAATAATGAAGACATCTGCAAAAATAACTTTTTCCCTTTTTATATTGATCCTGCTAGCTGCTTGTGGCATAGAGCCTTATAATGCCACGCTAAAAGAAGCTCCCAATGCAGCCAATAGCCCTGCTCTCTTTGGGGTACAAACCAAGCCTCTCAATCAGATCTCCATGCAGGCTGATTTAACTAAGACCCCTTGGAGTGGAAATTACTGGGCAACATATCAAGGTGGTTTAGCCCACCGCTGGCAGAACTCACCTGGGGGCAGAGATTACCAAAACTATATGTACTCTCCTCTTTCAACCTATGAGATCGAGAGCATGAATAATTCCGCTTTAAACCTGCTCTCTCCAGCTGAAAAATATGACCTTTATTTAGGAAAAACCGATTTTCCGCTCACTAAAAAAGATCAACAAAATACCCGTAACAGTGTAAATACAGAGGGGCAAGTTCCCACTTGGTTTGGTATTTGTCATGGTTGGGCACCCGCTAGTATTTATGAGCCAGAGCCAGGACCTAGCACCACCGTAACGACTCCGTCCGGACAAGAGATCACCTTTTACTCTTCAGATATTAAAGCTCTCCTCTCTAAGCATTATGCAGATGCGAAAGTTCCTACCTATTTTATCGGGGGGCGCTGTAATAATAAAGACGTACAGCGAGATGAGAACGGCCGAGTGGTGAATATAGAATGCCGCGATACCAACCCTGCCACTTTCCACTTAGTATTAGATGAATTCATCGCCAATAAAAATGAATCTTTTGTTGCCGATGTCACCTTTGATGCTGAGGTTTGGAATCAACCAGTTTCTGGCTATACATTTCGTTATTCCAACCATCGCCCACTTAACAGCAATTATCTTCATGCAGCATACGGTACCGCCGAGCTAGTTGATGTAGATTTAGAGCTCCGTTATGTAGTGGAAACCTATCCCAACAGAAACCAAGTTAAACCCTATGTTAAAACCAAAAAAATGAAGTACACCTTGGAATTGGATTCGAATGGCTACATCATTGGTGGAGAATGGATCAGCGAAGCCAGACCCGATTTCCTTTGGTCTTTGCGTCGAAAGCCCACACTTGCTCAGGATGGGGGTCTTAACTATGAAAAGATTAAATATCTTTTGGATCGTTCTCTCTCTTTAAACCCAACCGAACCCACTCCAACAGAACCGACTCCTCCTGAAAACCCAGAAGAGAATCTCTATAAACTCACATTGAGCCCTGAAATGGCCACTATAAAAACCGATGAAACTTTTAAATTTACTGCCAAAGCACTTGATTATGAGGGCAATTCACTCCCTCTCAGTTTAAAATGGAGTGTTCAAGGATATGCTGCCACAATAGATCAAACCGGACTTTTTACCGCTCCCTCTTATCCAGGAAGTTTCCAAGTGCAAGTGGAGTACTATAATGAAACTCTCAGTCAAAATTTCAAACAGATGGCGACGGTCACCGTAATAGAAAAAGATATTCCAGTGGATCCAGATTATCCTTCCGATCCTGACCACCAATGGGAAGAACCCAGTTTAGGGACCGTCTCTTTTATAAATCAAGGTGACACTCTGACCCTCAACCCCGGTCAAAGAATTCGCCTTAGAGCTATCTACCGAGATGCTGAAGGCAGAGAAGTTCATACCCGCATGTATTATGACGCTGACGCTGGTCGTATAGATCGTAGAGGAAACTTTACAGCTCCTCGTAGGGAAGGAACTTATGTTGTTTCAGTCAATCCTATTATAGACGGAGAAATTTTATGGAACATCCAAGATGAAATTGAAATTAGAGTTCTAAGGGAAGAAGAGCCAGTCATTGAGAGCGCTTTACGCGGTGTCAGATGGACTGTAAATAATCAAGGACGAAGAACCAGAGTTAATGTAAAAGGAAGAGCTATAGGCAGCGAGGTGGCATCCGTTAGATTAAGAGCCCGCACCCAATATGGAGAATCAACTATCCTTGCTGAGCAAGAGATCTATCATGAGGGTACATTTAGATTAAGATCTAGAGTGGGCAATAATGTCAATCGTGTAGTATTGGAGTTAGTAAATACCCAAGGTCGAGTGGTAGATCGTCAGATCAAACACCTTAACCAAAATAGCAGGCCAGAAAGACCCCATCGTCCGAGAAACCCAAGAAGACCCGGCAGAGCTAGATACCGATGAACTAAGGCGATTCCATGATTAAATAATGCTCCCAAGTGGTCATCACTTGGGAGTTTTTTATTGAGCTTTGTCCTGCAGCACAAGCGGATTGTTGTTCTGAACTAAGAGTATTACCGGAAGTCCGGATATTATAAAGATAGCGATTGGTTAACATAAAACCATTGGTATCCAGTGTATCCCAACCCAATTCAAAATTTTCTACCAACTGGCAATGAGTTAAGCTTGCATTACTAGGATTTAAATAATGAAAATCGAGGCTCACCTGACTACTCAAAAATTTTCGATTTCCCCGCTTCTCAATTAATGAAGTGCCCAATTTATTCAATGGCTGGCTGAGGCTTCCAGCAGGTTGAATCAAACCAAATGTTAGGTCATCTCCTGTTTTCTTAACGAGTACTTGAGGATAACAATGATTATCTAAACCACTCCCCTCCACAAGTTTGGTTTGCAGATACTGAGAGTAAGCAATGGCACAGTGAAGTTCTGATAGAGAATTGCAATGCTCGGTTTGATAACTGGCAAAGGAACAGTCCGTCTCACTACCACATACAGTTGCAGGGGGATTCATTGCTTTAAGGTCAGCCAAGAGAGCATCATGAATCTTTGTGGCAGTGGATTCACTTAATGACAGTGCCGTAAAATTAGGAAATAGGCTCTGATCATACTTAATTGGCAGCATCAAATTTTTTCCATTCTCTTTCCCAAAGGCTCTTTTTAGGTTTAATTCACTATGGTCAAGACCTTCGGTAGAACCACAAATATCAAAAGCCGCTTGAGAGCGCCAAATTCCAGCACCATAAAAGAGTTCACCTTGAAAGTTTTCTAGCTCAGTCAAGTTGATATGGGGCAACTCACTGGGGCAGCTAGCACCCAGCGTCTTTTGCTCGGCAGAGGACATGGTTAAAAAGTCGAGCACCTCATTACAAGAATTGGCTTTGATACTGAATTTGTCTTCATCAGCCGAGACTTCGCTCAAAAGACTCGAGTTTAAAGCCCCTTCTTGTAATTTTATATTGGCAGTGCCAAGAATCTGATTCAGATAAAGAGTATTTTGACTGTAAGTTCCACCATTGAAATAGAAAGTTGCCGAGCTGGCAAATTGCAGTTGATCCAATTGCAATCTGACCATACCAATGATATTCCATCCATCATCATCTTCATAAGCAACCAAACTGGCATTTTGATTGTTAGAATTGGATTGATTGTCATTATTAGAAAATGAACTGGTTTGATTATTATTATTACTGCTGGTAGGTGGTTCAGTGATACTCTCTGCTGCCTGCATCATGTAGAGGTTGATAGGTTTATTAATTTCCATACCAATGAGGGAGAAACCTCCATCAGCAGTCAAACTAAATACCACTATTTTAGGGTCTGTGACTCCCTCTTCATGGGTCACCACTTGAATGGCGTAATTGGTATAATCAAAATCAGAGGCAGCTTCTAAAGCCAATGACACTTTTCCAGAGAGTGTAATCTGTTGATCAGCCACAGTGGGATCTGCTCCTCCTAAAATACTTTCGTTTTCATTAGTATTGGTAGGAAAACTGGATCCTCCAGCCTTCATAGGGCCCATAGCATGACTTTTTTCCGCATCATCTATCTCACCACTTGCACATCTAATAACCTGTAGATAGATGATTCCCAGGGAAAGTAATAGAATTATGGTTTTATTTTTTATCATAGTTCACCCATCAAAATGCTGATCGCTGCACTCTCTTTTGTTTCTTCATAGACGGAGGGATTCATTCCTGTTACGAGGATGTCCCCAGAAATCGCCAAATCACTTCCTAAGTAGGTTGCCACTTTCGGCTCTTCTTCATAAAACAATTTATTGGTGGTGGCCAGGGAGCCACTTCCTGTGACAGGCAATACATAAATGAGTCCCGCATTACTTTTTACATTACTAAATTTGGGAGCACTCACGGCAGCAAACTTTTCTCCAATGGCCACCCGCATTCCAAACCCACTGTCTGCTGTTAAATCCTTAGTTGGCCAGCTTTGACTATAAACCCAGGCCCCTTCTGTGTTACGCTGGAAAATCCAAGCTCCCCCCTGTTTGATGCTCTCGGCTAAAGTGGTATAACCTACGATCATCGTATCTTTATAGAGATCCATGGCTCCGCCGTAGAAGAGATTTCCCGCTTGGGC
>CAYFLR010000056.1:34238-35054 GCA_964343805.1 uncultured bacterium
AGCCTCAGAATCAGCTTCCCAACTCCCATTTTCCAAGGTCCAGGTGTAGATATTCCCCCCTTTTCCCTCCTCTACTTCACTGCTGGGGGTTCCACTGACTAAGACAGTTTTTTCCGCCTGGACAATATAACCTAGCTGCTCACCCGGAGAGGCTTCATCTCGTTCTATCAGGCTTTTTTGACTCCAAGTCCCTTCGGACAGTTCAAACTCATATATGGCTCCTTTAGAATCATTATGTCCGGGAGCCCCTACAAAGGCTCTCCCTTCACTTAACTCCACACTATAGCCAAAGAAATCACCCGCAACGGATTTTTCGGGGACCAGTTCAGTGCCATTATCCCAACTGTTTTCTCCAGTTCGCTTAAATACAAAAGCTCGTCCAGAATCGCTTCCTCCTCCATCAGCTCGATAAGATCCAACAATCAAATATTCCCCCTCCATCGCTAGAGAAGATCCAAACCAATTGCCTACACTGCTGGAAGGATCGTGGATCTTTATTCCCTCTCCCCATAAATTAAGATCTTTTTTCTGATATACAAAAACCAGCCCTCCATTTTCCTCCATGGAATCATCCAAAGGAAGCCCCACCGCAGTATAATCACCGCTCACAGCCACCACACTATGACTCGGTCCATTTTTTTTGGTATAACTCACAATAAGTGGAAAGGATGATGCATTGCCCACCTTATCTACATAGAGTGTGATGGGTTCAACCGTGGTTGGTTTATCAGAATATGTAATAATTCCATTGCGAGTTCCTGTCATATAACCATTAAGTGAGGCCTCTAACTTCCAAACTCCGGCAGGAACAGCCTC
>CAYFLR010000056.1:35064-38369 GCA_964343805.1 uncultured bacterium
GTTGTGTCCATTCCTGAGTCACCAGAACCAGGTTCACTATCAGTAGTAGTAGTAAAATTAGTTCCTTGTAAAGCAACTGATATTCCACTATGAGAAGAGAGTTCATCTAGTAAAACCTGACCCTTAACTCCTCCCACTTTGGGCATTTCTGCTTTAACAACTTCCGTAACGGTACTTTCAACTACTTCCACTGTCTGCTGCAACCCATAGACCTTCTCTTCATGTTTAAAAACACCGATGATCTTGATTTTCAATTTAGGGGGAGCTACGCCCTTCACTAAACTTAAATACTCATTGGGAATCTTCAAAACATAACTCCCCTCTTCATCTGCAGTGGTGGCCACATCTGGATACCCTTCTAGATATACGTCGGCACCACTCGCCGGAATTTCAACCTCCCCATCCATTGCAGTCAAGGTTCCTGTTACGATTGTCTCTGCAGCTTCCAAGACAATTTCAGTCTCATCTTCGGTTTCTTCTACCTCATCTGCTGGACAGGCCATGAGAGACCAGATGCACCCAAATAACAGCATCCATTTAGCCATAGGTTACTCCTCATCATGAACTTGATTGTTTAACCCATTATAAGCTATTTAATTAAGTTTTCCAAAGAATTTTATTGCCTTAGAAAATGCTGAAAGAGTCTGATGGAACGAGGAGAGCGAGACAAAAATTCGGGATGAAACTGGGTTCCTAATAACCAAAAATCTGAGCCTTTATAGCTAATGGCCTCAATCACATCAAAGCCACGCAAGTAGCTATAGGGGTGATTAAGTTCAATACCAAGCGGATCCTCTCCTTTATAGCCATGAGGCATTGTAATAGGGGTAAAGGCAAGTATTTCCATATAAGGAGCGATCTCATCTACCGCACGCACGTGAATACTAGTGACTTTCCAAGGAGAGTATAAAATAGGATTCACTTGCTCATTTTGAGGTAAATAGACCTCTGCCAAAGGAGTATCATTAATTAGAAAGAGTGAGTGGTGAATGGGACGAATCTTTGACTTACGCTTGTGAATATTCCAATCTACCCCTTGAGGCTCAGCAATTCCTGGTTTTATCAATTGAATTGTGCCACCGAACAATATATTTGAGAGCTGCATTCCCCTACAAATTGCAAAAACAGGTAAACCAAGTTCTTTAGCTAAAAGAACCACAGTTAATTCTTTAATATCTCTCCATAATAAATAGTCATTTTCTGCAGGTTCTGCATAGAGATGGAAAAAGAGGGGAGAGGTAGCTCTTCCCCCTGGAATAACAATATGGGTTATTTTTTTTTCTACTAAATACTCTCGAATGGCAGCTACGTTAATGTATTGATCAAAAAAAGCTAACTTAATAATCCCCTTTTCATCACGAACTCCCCCGGGATAATTAAAGAAATTATCTTGAATATCCATATACTTAGAATCATAATAAAGAGGTCTCATCCATTTTCCATGACTTTTCCTGAAGATAGTCAGCTCAGTATCCATGCCAGAAGCAGCCCGATGCAGTACGGTGGGGAGGGAATAACGGGTTAATATGTTATTCCATTTCCCTAAGTAAGAGATAAAGACCCTTTTTTCAAGGGGGAGCTCTTCTGCATGGAGGGGAAACACGGTTATGAGTAATAACACAATTAATATCATCCGTTTATACATACTTAGACTCCAAATAATAGATGAACCAGGCAGAATCCAGAGGGTCCTTCTACCCATCGGAATTTAGAATCCCGTCTTTAATAATTTGTATTTATCTATAATTTTACTTTACATATTTGCCAAACTTGTTAAGTATAGATGGAGAATTTTTGGAAAGGATATCCTATGCAAGGCAAATCAATTATCGTATTCATTTTAGGGTTGGTCATTTCAGCACCTACGCTACTCGCAAATAATAACTGGGTAGATCAGATACTTAAAAGACCCACCAATCTAGAAAAAGGGCGAAAGATCTACCAACAGCACTGTTTAAGATGCCATGGGGCTACAGTTTATGGAAATAAAAATGGTCAAGTTCCCCAAATGGCGGGACAACATCAAACTGTTCTTGTTAAGCAACTCTTTGATATCCGATCTCTCAATCGTGATAATCCCTCCATGTATTACTACGCTCGACCTCAAGCCATTGGTGGAGATCAAGCTGTTGCCGATGTTACAGCATACATTGAAGCCCTACCTGCAAATCCAAATGTAGGGATAGGTCCAGGTAACTCCCTTACACGAGGAAAAACTCTTTTCAATCAATACTGCGCTGGCTGTCATGGTTTTCAAGGAGAGGGAGACGATTTTGGTCGCATACCTAAAATTAATGAACAGCACTTTGAATATATGAGACGCCAATTCCAAATGATGGCCATGGGTCACCGGCGAAATATTACCCCAGAAAAGGTCACCCAGATACGCGTGATTCATCCCTCCGATTTGGATAAAATTCTTGATTATTTATCACGTATCAGACCGATTTCAAGAGACGAAACACCATCAAATGATGTAAATTTATAATCTCTACTGCTATTAAATCTTTAGCCTGGGAAATGAAATGATCACTAAATATCTCGCTGCTCTTCTAATTGCTCTTTCCTTTCTAGTGTCTCCCATTCAAAAAGAGTTAAAAGCGATTCCCTACCCCTGCTCCAACCAACTTATGGACATGGCCACCAGCATGGGGTTTGATATGTTTCAATCCATGACCTCCATGATTCCATTTTTCGGAAGCATGATGCAAAACATGCGGAACAGCATGATGGTCTCTTTTTTTAAGGAAGTACTTAAGAGTGAAGCTCTGACCCTCGACTTTATGGTCTGTGCTCGGCACAATGTGACCCTAGTAAAAATGATGTTCGTGAGTCTCTATTACCACCCTCAACTACTTGATCAGATCGGAGTTCTGTTAAGAGGGAGTAAAGAATTCGGTCTTTTGTTTACCGAAATAGCCTTAAGACATCGCCCCATGAATAACTACTTTTTCTCTCATATTAATCCCCTCCTTTATGACAGTCTGACCTTTGCCATGCTTAAAAATCCCCAGATGATTGAAAATGTGGCCACCATTATGAAAAGAAATGCCAAAAGACAAATCAACGGCAAGAGCCGCATGATCCAAGTTCTATTTGATCTTGGTAAGGTAGAAGACAGCGAGGATGGCAGTGAAAAAGCCAATGAACGTTTTTACTATGCACTTTTTGGCAACACCCAAGCAGCCCTTATTTTCCTAGATGCCTTGGACGAACTCAGCCCCGAGAACCTAGACCTGGTCTTAAGCTTTGTTATGTCTGGAAAAGATGTAAGGTCTTTTGCAACCGAAAAAGAGGTGAATGAG
>CAYFLR010000056.1:38379-39012 GCA_964343805.1 uncultured bacterium
GGCCCTCACTCTGAGTTTAGTGAAAGATTATGATTTTGAACAACCTATGACCATGGAAGCAACTAACCCCGCTAACCTCCTTTTGGTGAGATTCTTACGACATCTCTTTTGGGATAATAAGCTCACACCCTATGGCCAAAGCTTCATTCAAGCGCTTATCACAGCCGCCATGGTTCATCATGATGAAAAGGCCTATGCTCTAATTGAATTTTTTAAAAAGCTTTTTCCATTAGAATTTTTTGAAGGCGCTCCCCCACCATTACTGGAAGCCCCTAAGCCAAGAGATTTCCTGACACTCGATAAAAATTATCGTATCGGAATTAGATGGCGTCCCCCTGTGAGACCCCAAAACAATAATGGACCAAACAACGGCCCCAATTATCCACCTAATCCAGGACCGCCTCCCTCATCACCGAATAATGGAGGACCTGGGCCGAACAATCCTGTCCCTAACGCCTATTACACCAATTTTCCAGGTTGTATTAAGCCGAATTTTAATAACGGTCCCATGCCATTCCCCTCACCCAGACCGATTCATGGAAATGGATACCCAGATCCACGTATCTGCTTTGGCACCAAGTCCGAACCGGAGGTTGATAGAGGTTTAACTAACTATTTTAAAGCTCTTGGCTA
>CAYFLR010000057.1:0-11525 GCA_964343805.1 uncultured bacterium
GCTGATAAAGGTGGTGAAGGAATTAATAAAGGAAAAGATCAAGGAGGTCTGTCCAAAGAGGAAGGGCCCGGCGGTCTTTCCAAAGAAAAAGAACAGGGTCTTGCGGGCATTAAAAAAGGTCAGGGTGAGCAGGGATTTTTTAAAGAGAAAGTGGAGGGAGAAACCAAAGGAAGTTCCAGGCCCAAAGGGAAAATGACAGCTCTTGCTCATTTAGTAGATCAAGAGATCATCATCGAGTTTCCTGGGATTTCCTTTTATGATTCAGCAAAAGTTCACTTAACTCGGGAAGGGAAAAAAGCCTTGCGAGAATTCGCCACCAAGTTCATTCCCTATGCAGGAACTTTCGTATTGGGAATCCGTTCCTTTACAGATGAAAGAAAGCCTTATCCCCGGATTCGATTTAAAGATAATTTGGAACTCTCAGCCCTCCGTTCTGTGGCTGCTATGAGAGTTTTACAAAATGCAGGAGTTCCTCTAGATCGGATCCGCCTGGGTGGTTATGGAGAGCTCAAAGATACAGCTAAAATTATGTCCGAACTGCCCAAAAATGCGGGTAGAAAAGAGCGCCTTGCATTGGCAAGAAGAGTGGTATTGGTAATAAAGCCTGATTTAAAGGCCATTGAGTAATTATGATGAAACTTATGAGACAGATTTTTATTTTAATAGTCTGCTGCTTCCTATTAGGGGAAGGCTCTGTCTTATTTGCAGAACTCACTTACAAACATCCTCGTGTCACTGAAATCGAAGACAAACTTATTAAGGATGCGAATACCTATCTCAAGGGTCGCTTTCCTGACATGCCCTTTTTAGTGACCATTTCCATCGACCCACTGCGCAGAGAGTCGAAACCACAAAATGATCAAACCACTTTGCCCTACTTTCCAATGAGTAATGAAGAAATTATTGATGAATGGGACAACCCTGAAGTGAGCTTCAGCCGCCTGCTTCTCCGAATTAAAAAAGCTGTCGTCACAGTCTCTTTACCGAGCCATATAAAAGATGAAGAGGCCATCGAAATTAAGAACTCACTTTACTCTTTCCTCCATTTGACTCCGGCTCGAGATGAGGTACGTATTATCAAGCGTAAATGGTCCATGGATGAAAACTATAAACTCTACAGCTCCATAGCTGGAGGGATTGTTTTTATCTTTCTCCTCGGTCTGTTTCTCATTTCAAGAAATAGTATCAGTCGTCTAATAACCAGCATTGGAGACATGAAAGGATCCCTCGAAGGAGGTGCCAGTGCAGCTCCAATCGCAGCACCAGTTTCTCGGGCTCCCGCTCAAAGTAGTGGAAGTAATAGCAGTGATGGCGGTGGTGGCGGAGCACCTGCCGGCTTCAATGATCCTATTCAAATACGCAAAACCGTAAATAATGCGATTTATATGCTAGATAATGATCAGTCCTTTCCCACCTTACGAGACATGATGGTACTCGATGCGGTAGGAGAGAATGATCCGGGTGCTCTAGGAGCCCTGCTCTATCAATTCTCCTCTAAAACCCAAAAAAGACTGCTGGGGTACAGTAATGCCAACTGGTGGTTGGAAGCCTTAAACAATCCAGGTGAATGTACATTTGAAACACTGACTATCGTTGAAAGGCTTTTGAGAAATACCCATGAAGATGAAAATAGAGAGTTGGAAAAGATCCTGATTGTGCTATGGCGACTTGGGGATCAGATGGCTAATTTTATAAAAGCCTTAAATCAAAAAGAGGCTTTCTCCATCCTTTATGCCATGCCCAAAGCTATTTCAATTCAAGCAGCTAAAAATGCCTTTCCTGGAGCCTGGGCAGCCATGCTTGATGTAAATTTTGAAACCACGGAACTCTCCAGAGAACGACTGAATCAAATTTACGATATCGCCATCGAATTAAAGCCGTTGCAAGATTCAGGTGCATTAGAGGCTTACCGCCATACCGTAGATATGCTCAACTATTTAAGAGTATCTGACCTTACAGTAGAGTATGAAATCTACCAAGCCTCACCCGAAGAGTTTGAACTTTTTAAAATCAGACCTCCATTTTATACCTTTTTTGAGGCGGATGAAGAAATTATAAAAAAATCACTCCAGGTCTTTAGCATTGATCAATGGAGCTTGGCCCTCTTCGATGTAGCCAACGATAAACGAAATATTGTGATGCAATACATGACCGAAAAACAAGACTTTATGTTCTTGGATAAACAGCGTGGGTTTGAGAAAGAACCCCCTGCCAAAGAAGAGGTGGGAAAAGTTCGAGAGATGATTGGTAAATGGCATTACGATATGGTGAAGTTGGCCAAAGGAGAAGACCCCGATGCAAACGATGATGAAAACCAAGATGATGAACTGTCCGCCATTGACCCCAAAACAGTCAGCCGCCTTCTAAGCGAAGCGGAAGAGAAAAAGAAAGCTGCCCCTGCCACCCAAACAGTAGCGGAGGTGGCAGATCTAGATGTGGAAGTAGATGACCTAGAAGCCATGCTGCAAGGGGATGGAGATGATTCAGAAGATTTCTTTGCAGCTCGCAGTGATGAAGAAGAGGAAGTTAATGATGAAGCGATTATTGAAGAGATGATTGAAGAGGCTGCCAAAGAAGGAACTCCCGATGAACCTCCTGCTCCTGAAAAGCAAATTAGCGAAGAGGAATTTTTACCTTCTGGTGAAGAAGAGGTTGAGATTAGCGAAGAAACAGGGCAAGATGAAGGTACAACTTCCGATGATCTCAGTGAACTTACTGGCGAAGGTGATTTAGCGGATGAATTGGGCATTTCACAAGAAGAACTGGATAAACTCTCCAAAGTGGGCTAAACCTTTCCAAATCCTTTCACTCTTATTATTATTTAGTACTTCGGCTTACAGTGGTGAAATTGGCTTTTTTGGTGGCTACTTTAACATGAATGTAAACACCTCCACCCAGAGCAGCAGCCTAGGGAACCTAGGGTCCTACCAGGTCATGTACCATCAGCAACTCAATGCCAATCTAGAATTTGGACTAGGATACACCCTTATCATGTCTAACATTGTCGGGGGAGACTTAGCTTATGGTCTTGATTTTGCCACCTCCTATTATCCCTTTACTAAAAGCTCAGCCTTTTTTAGCGAAGATGATAGTTACAGTTTAGCCATCATTGATAAAATTCGCCCTTATGGAAGCTTCTCTTTTCATCAGCGAACCTTTCAATCGATTCGTTCTAACTATGCTGGATTCAGTCTCTCATTAGGGACGGAATATGGACTCGATGAAATCATGAGTTTAAAATCAGAAATGCGCTATGCCTACCTTTTTGGACCTATTGGTGCCTATTTGCTAGAATTTTGTTTCTTTATGGGTATCAGCCTTTATATTTAAACTGATCGGTGAATGGTGAGTTACGAATCAGGTTTTGAAAAACAGAGCTGACACTTTCCTTTATAACGGTTTCTTTCTGCTCAGATGAATAATTGCGCCATCTCGGCCGGTGCAACGCAAACACATTAAACCAAAAGCGAATACAGGGATCACCGACTCGATATAATAATCTCTTGGTTGATGGTGCATTTTCACCAAAAGGAGTATCTTTAACCATGACATTGGCGTCTAAAAAAGTTTTGATGGTTTCACTCAGTTTCGATTGATAAGAGTCGAGACTTGAAGCCATTTCACTAGCCTGCCCTTCTCCTCGACCAATGACCCCAAGTATATTTAATGGCGATAAACTATTAATATTTTCATCCGCCAAAATAGTCCGAGGAACAATTCCGGTGCTCGATGTAAAATCAAAGTAAAAAACTTCCGACAAATCATCCGAACCTTTTGGAGGTCCAAAAAACTCCCAAAATCGCGGAACTGCTCCTACCAAGGAAAAGGTTTCAAAAGTATTTTTTTGTCCCGGAGACAAACCAGTGACCTTGCAAAAATGGTGATAATTTTTTGGTTGCCGAGGAGCATCCTCTTGCACCCGATCAAACAAAGGGGCGGATGTATTTAAAGAGTGATGATCGGACTTACTCTGATTTGAACCAGTTAAGAAAAGAAACAGATCGTTTTCTTGAGAAGATTCTAACCACTTTTGCATGATACTGGGTAACTCAGAAATACTATCAACTAAACTGGGATATTTATCTATACAAAGAGCAATGGGCCGCTGATGAAGCTCCAGTATTTCATAAAACTCCTTCCAGTTTTTAGGTATTAAAGAGGTTGCGAAATAAGGCTTCAGCCCCTTATATAGATGTTCAACCAGAACAGAGGCCGGTCTATCAATCGTCTTTCCGGTGTAACCCTTTTCTCTGATCCAATTGGTAATTCGCTTTGTTTTAGCTACTCGCCCACGGCCATAAAGTATGATGAGGCCTTCAATTTTGTACTGTCTCTCTAGCTCTTCTAATTCAAGCTTTCTGTTTATAAATTTATTCTCCATTATGGTCGGATGGTATCATGAACGTTAATGAGAAGTAAAATAGAATAATTCAAATAATAAACATGTTATTATAGTTGGTTATAATTTTCCTATAGGCAATTTCTTAAAAATATCCCTCAATCTCCCGATCTTATGAAAAAGGAGTATTTTTATGAAATATTTTCTAACAATCATCCTATTAACTGCGCTCTCCATCTACTCATGTTCGGAAGAAAAAAAGGAGCTCACCGTTACGATAGACCCTCCTGCGGAGGAAGGTCCTTTTCAATCTTCCCTAGAGGTTGAGTTGACCCCATCTATTGATACAGCCACCATTTATTACACCCTCGATGGCAGTCAACCCGATGAAAATGCAAATATTTATCAAGATATCCTCACCATCGAGACCACTACCACTTTAATGTTTTATGCCATTGCTCATGTAAAGAGTGAGGACACTCTGCCGGGTTTCGGAGAGGAGGGAGAAACGCTAGAGTCTGAAATTTACAAAGAGGAGTATGTGATTACAAGCAGTTCTGATATAGGAAGTGGAATCTCAATTCCAGGCTCTTCAAATACCATTAACGATAATAATAATGCGAATGAAAACAGTAATAGTAATTCCAATTCGACGGTAGAAATCGCTGCTGATGAGCAATGCAGAAATGATAGTAAATATTGGTATAACGATACATGCAATACTTCTCCAATGAGTTGTTCGTTAAATGAAGGATGGATTCTAGCTACGGGAGGTGAAAGTTGCCGCTCCATTACAATAACAGAGGCGGCCAATATTACTGCCTGTCATGCCATCAATAAATATTGGTATGATGATACCTGCAATGAAAGTGCTATAGTCTGTGAACTAAACAGTGGATTGAAAATTCTAGATGAGGAAACTTGCCAAGCCATCACAGTTGCTGAGGCGGTCAATGAAACGGCATGCCATGCCATCAATAAATACTGGTATGATTCCACATGCAATAGTAGCACTATTACCTGCGATTTCAATTCATGGAAATCTCCCAAAGATGATGAAAACTGCCGAAGTCACACCAAAGTGGATGCCGATTTAACCGCTGCTACCTTCTCTGACAGCAACCATCTAGAATTGATAAACAGTGATACGGCCATTTCCTTAAAATCCACCGCTAGCAATGTCTATGCTTCTTGCCCTAAAACCGGAGGCACATCAAATTCCACCGGTTTGGGTGGAACATTTTCAGGTAGCAATATAAATTCTTGGTTTGTAACCTATAAACCTACATCAGCCGACTTTGTACTCCATAAGATTACCCCCAGGCTGAAATGTCAAAATGGTTGTGCTGGGGCTAGTGGCAACGTCCAAATTGAGATCAGAAATGATGATGGTTCAGGAAAACCGGGTGATACCATTTATGCCACTTCAGATCCAGTTTCCGCTACTTCCATGGTCAGTCTTTCTGGAGCCTATGTGACCTTCACCTTTTCTACTTATCCGACATTAACTCAATCAACCGACTATACCATCCTCTTGATTGGTGCAGATAATTTCGTAAGTGATTCAAGTAATGCGGTGGGCTGGCTCGCCGAAGATTCCTGCACTAGCCCTACGAATCAGGGAGATTTGGGGGATTTAAAAATACACTACGGCACTAACTCTGCTTGGGCATTATCAGCTGGAAAAACCGGTGTAATAAAAATCGAAGGGGAAACCTATAATGCCAATGCCACAGCCACCCTCACTATGGATGCTGGAGGAGCGGATTATGACTGGCTTTTTTCTACCTTTGCCATTACTGAGTTGCCTACCAATCATACCAATTTACTAAACTATGACTTTGGTGTTTCAGATAGTGCCACTCCGTCTTACTCTCAAACTGGAGTGAGTAAAACGGATATTCAAAGTACCGCGCCGGCAGAAGGAAGATACTTTCATTTAAAAATGAATTTCAGCTCAGGAAGCGAAAGCGGTGTGGACACCACGGTGTCAGATATTTCTATTAGAAAGGTAGATTCTCTTTAAAGTGGTTTTATTTAATAAAATTTTCATAAATACTTTGAAAGAATCCACTCCCATCTTCTCCATTAATCTTTCCCATTTCAGTTTTGGATAGAGCAGGAATTTTGAATCCCACACTTTGATTCAAAGATTCTTTGCTGACACCATCAGGTAAGGTTTTTAATGTATCGGGAGAAGTACCAAATCCCCCTTGTTGAGGATCAAGGGTGACTGAGTAGCCTCTTTTTTTCTCTTTCCAGTGATCGTTAGAATAAGGTGTGGCTGTAGCCCAGGCATGCCCGGGTTCGGCTGTCATGGTAGCTCTCCATTCGTAATTAAATTGCGATCGAAGTTCGGGATCCGCCATCACCTTATCAATTACCCCCCATACCACTTCAGCTTGAGGACCACATCTAAGGTAATCAGCTGAGGGATTCCAGGCCCCAATAACGTTATTTGCTAAACCTTTTAATGCTCCATTTCCTTCTCGTCTTCGCCCTTTTTCCACCATATCTAAGGTCGTATGGTGCAAAATCGCCTTAAGCTTTTCTGCATCCTCTTGCACTTTTTGTTGATCAAATTTAGCTGGTTCCAAAGCATAGGGATCAGCTCGATCTCCATCTCTTTCATGTCTCTCTTTATCGTAAGCGACAGGGGTGTGAGGCTCTGATTTAACTTCTGTGGATCGGGTTTTTGGCTCTTCGACCTCTTCTGATTTATCAGTGGGAGCCGGTTCCATCATACTTGAAACCAAATTTGCCTTCTTAGGATGAGCAAAATGAAAGAAGAGAATGAAGTCGTTTCTTGCAGAGTTGGCATTATTCGCGTTGGAATTTCCATTATTATTACTCAAATTTGAGGTTTCATCAGGAATTTTAATATCATAAACGGGAATATCATGGGTCACATCTTCATGAACCACTTTAATAGTAGGGACACCCTTTGGCTTGAAAGAGAATGACTGCTGGTTATAGGACTTAATCGCTGAAGACTGAGGCAACGGATTTTGACCACAATTTTGATACAGAATCATTATATGGAAGACCAATATGATGGCTATGACTAAAATTCGTTTTGAGCCTTTTGACATATCTAAATCCTAATGAAAGGTTGTTATTTCAATTACATTTTACTTATCGACATTTGGACAAAATCACTTGAACAAATCTAAAAGCCTTGGTAATAGGGTCTAAGAGCACCTCGCTAAACGAATCCTATATTCTGTAATAATTATTTTTTTAGCTATTAATAAAATATAAATTATATTAATATTTACAAACTATTAAGCGTTTTAAAAAATTAATTAATAAT
Organism: uncultured bacterium; assembly: GCA_964343805.1. GTDB lineage: Bacteria > Bdellovibrionota_B > Oligoflexia > CAYFLR01 > CAYFLR01 > CAYFLR01. Next base: position 7,653 of record CAYFLR010000057.1, read on the forward strand.
ATTATCAGCATACAAGACCGGCAATTTTAACAAGCAAAACACTCCCATCCAACACCTTGATATCAAAGCCAAATACTCTCTTAATAACGAACCCAACGGAAAAAGTCGAAAAGTAAAGTGTCACTTAATTGGGGGGGGGGAATTCAATGAAAGTAACAAGACTACAAAAAGTAATAATAGTTCTTAGAGCCATAGCCATGATTTTCTTCATAGATAGTTGCGGCTACCAACAAAAAGGAATCCTGCAGAAAAATAAAGAACTAGTAAATATAGTAAAGCCTTCCATTTTACATCCAGTGGTTTCAACCCATCCAGTGTTAAAAGAACGACCTGTCGTTGGCTTTCATCCTCGTTATAATATGGCCGTTTTTACCGTTAATAATGTCAGTTTCGGTGAAAACTACAAAGTGACTCTTTTTAAACAGCAAAAAGGAAAATTACCCAGCGAGCTCATCACTAAAACAATGGAATCAGCTGAAGAATTTCAGGTAGCCATGATTCATGAAAATGAATTAGATCTCTTTCGAGAAAGTAATGTCATTAATGAGCCAACAGAAGCTACCCACTCTTTTCTCATTGTGACAGAGTTTGAAAGACACGGAAAAAAATATGAATTATTTGATGAAGTTATTTATCAAAAACATTGCCACACACGACTTATCAGATGCACTCCCTACAGCTGGGGACCAGGAAAAGCCGTAGCTTTTGAAAAAACCCCAACCCTCCACCCCAAAGGTTGTTCTCACACCAGAGGCATTCACATTATAAGTAATAAGGAAGTAGAAAGCTCAACTTTTTCCCTGGTTAATAGCCCTGTGTCAATGGCTAGAGGAATCGCCTCTTTTGTGGATGATATGGGGAGACTCGTAAGTGGTGTTCACCCTGCCGCTTTAAATGATCTAGGGCAGCTCATAGCTGGATTCGAACGAAGACATAATGCACGAATCCTACCCCCTGAAGCGGAACCTTATATACGAAAACAAAATTACACCCATGAATTTCCCGTGACAGATTATTACAGCGTGGATCAATTGACTCATTTTTTAAGAGAAATGGATGAGGCCTTCACCGCGATGGAAAAAGCAGGCTATCGAATGCCCACCTCCAAAGGACAAGGTCATTTGGACATTTACCTTGTGCGTGACAGTATGAATGGCACAAATATCAATGCAGGTCACCATAATAAACTCAACCGCAGCATCGTATTAGATATCACAGACCCCCGAAACGATATCCATGACACCGTATGGCATGAAATGACCCATGGAATGGATGCCGCCCATCAAACTCCAGGTCAAGGCAATGCGAGGGCATTAGTTACTGATTTAACTCTGATGGATGGTGAAACATATATCAAAGGGCGAACAGATAATTCCTCCTACTTTCGAAATAATAATGCCGGTTCTTCCGCAGCTGAAGAGATAGCGGAAATCGGTGCCTCCCTTATGAAACATCAACAATCAGGACAACCCCTGACCGCCATGCAAGAACATAAATTAAGAGTTGTTCAAGGTATGTCTCAGGGCAATCTGGAGGTCCTCACCCATACCCCAGAATTTAAACTTAAAAAAGGGGAACTCCAGTTAAGGAAAGAGCAAGAAATCCAAAAAGCAATTGATGAAACGGAAAGACATGCGAGATATCTTGATGAAGAAGTGGATGCTGGAAGAATGACTGATGACGTTGCCGATGAATTAGATGAGGCACGAAAAATTGAAGAGACAAGAGAAATCGATACCGCCAAAAGACGTCATAATGAAGCAGTAGCTGAAGCCAGTTACAGGCTCACCTCCCCCTTATCCCAAATCCCCGTCACTCGTCCCCAAGCCCAAATTGAACTTATCAACAAAGCCCTTGGAACTGGAGCAGTAGTGGGAGTCCCAGGAATGATTGCCCTAGCCGAAGGACCTCATTATCAATTGGGAACCAAAGGTTACATTGCTGATAGAGAAGACAGTGCCGATCCCCAAAGTGAAGGTTTTTTTGCTCATGCATATAGGCGCTGGACAGATATTCAATCCAAAACCGATGACGAGGGAATGCGCAGGTTGGCGACCACCATGAAATTCTTTTTAGAAGGACCCAACGCCATGGATATTGCGGCCAATCGCCTTGGACATACCATCAATGAAATAAATGATTTAGAAACTCAACTAGGTATTGAAGAAGCGGATCCTGGCGTCCAAAGTCTTTTAGCTTTAAGAAGCACAACAGCAATCATGAAAGATGTGGGCTATTTAGCACTTGCCACCGGAATGACAGCAGCTGAATTCCTTCCTGGCACCGGTCCTGCATTAAGAGCTTTAGGAGCTTCAAAACGAGCCCAAGCGATCATAAAATCAATTCCTGGAGCGATCGAAGTTCTAACTGGGGAAAAGCCAACTGGAAAAGCTGAACAAAGTCGAATCATTGAACGACCCACCATGTGTGTTGATGGCAAATGCACTGGAAGTCAAATTGCAGATACTTTTGGCCCCGCCAATAGAGCCCTCCAAGATCAACTAGAACAATTGGCAGCAGATCCCGAGTTAATTGCCGCAGCAGCAAGAGCAGTGGAAAATGGAGTGGTTATCCTCCCCCAAAAACCTATCTCCATAGAAGAAGCTCAAGCCTTGATTCAAAAAAGTGATGCAGTAGAGCCAGGCGATTCCATAACTCTATCTCCTGCAGAAATGAATTCTATTTCCGAGCGATCCCAAAGGCAAGAAGCAAATGATTTAAATTATTCTCCCGTTCCAGAGAAAGAGAAATTCCAAATTCCTCAACCAGAGGCTTGCATGATGAACTTAATGGAAGAGGTAGAAAGTTCTTCATCTTTGAAATGCAATTAAGGTCCAACCTGGTTTTTCTTCATCCAATAAGTGGGGAGCCTGATATCAATACTTAAAGCTATGGCTTCCATCATTTCATGCTCATGAACTGTAATTTGATGATCATAGTGAACAATTTGCAGGCATTGTTGAATAAACTTATGTTTACTATTTACAGACAGAGTCAATAACCGAGCAAGAGCGCTGCCAAAGATATCTGGATTCCAGGAAAACAATTGATCGCCCATTTCCTTTTTAAGATTCAATTCTCTACTATTTATCTCAAAAGCTTTTTGAGCATCTGCCTCCTCCTTATGGCCAATCATTGCCACCATAGATAAGACATAAGCACGAGCTTCAATTTCTGACAAAGATCGGTCTTTAAAAAGAACTTTCCAAGCGGAGTACCCTAGATTGATCCAAAGAATACTTGATAAAATAAATTCAAAAATATCAACTTGCTCATCTGCTTTAATCAGAAGTCGGATATTTGTAAGCAGCTGCTCCTTTTGTGTTTCACTCATCTGTTTTAAAGTTGAAATAGCTATTAAGAGTAAGGGAAACTTTTGCGGAGCGGGAAGGGCTTTATGTAATTTAAGAAAGGAAGTGAGACTTTGCAGTATCAAGGGATCACAATACATCCGCAGAGTTTCTAATTGTTTATTTTGCATTTCCTGATTCTGGTGGAGGAAGATCAGATAAGCGGCCGTGTTTGCCCCTAGAGGGTTATCTATTAGTTTTCTTAAAGGTGCCGGAAGGTTTGATCCTCTCTGGCCAAAGGCATTAAATTGAACGGGAGTAAGCGTCTCACTGCTTTCCACAAAATTAGAAACAAGTTGCCCGCCATCAGATTGAGGCCACTCAATGGAACTGCCATCCAATTGTATAATTTCTTTAACCTCCTCAGGGTCCCTCCCCGTTAAACGAGCCACTCTTTTATAGATAGGAGGATGACTGGTTAAATACTGAGAAAAACTACTGGCGGCGAAAAACATATGGCTTAAATGATTAAAACTTCGATCATTAATTTGGGATCCGGCCCCGGCAATTTTTAAAAGGACAC
>CAYFLR010000057.1:11572-15340 GCA_964343805.1 uncultured bacterium
ATCATAAGAATGGAAAGCGGAAAAAAGCTACCTTTCTTATTCTTGTTAGCTTTTTCTACTTTTTGCATGACAGAATGGCCAAAGTGATAAAAGGACAAAACCCCATGTAGAATCCCGAGAAGTTGCATATTCATTCTCATATCCCCATTCACAATGTGACTCATCTCATGAGCCATGATTCCTTGCAATTCTTCCCGGTTTAACCTTTCAATCGCTCCCTCCGTAACACCAATGATGGCATCATGGATCCCATTTCCTACCGCAAAAGCATTGATTCTTTTTTCGTGAATGATATGGATAGGAGGAGTTGGAATCCCTGCCGCAATAGACATTTCTTCCACCACATTTTTTAAAACTAGAAATTTGGCATTATCAGAACCAGCGACCAAAGGTGTGGTATTTAACTCCTCAATGACAGCCAGACTCCCTTTTTTCTTTAGTATAAAATATTTTATGATGCTTAAAGTAATCAACAAGAACAAGTATATCCCCATTGCCCCCATCACCCGGAGCGGATCCATCAACTGACAGAAATGGATTGGATCTTTCCAAAAATAGGCAAACAAACCCACATGACCAAATTCCCCAGGAGCGGGACTATGGTTAAATAAGAAAGGAAAAGTAAAAACGGTCACCAGAGCAAGGAGAGTTGAAATAAAAAGAGCACCGACTCCCAAAAGCCCTACCAACAGGAGGGTCAAATTTTTTGCTTTATCTTGTGCGGCGAAGAAGTCGAACACAAATCCGTCCTATATATTAAGCATGAATAACCGCTCCATTCTACCACCCAGAGTTCAAAAAACAAATTCTTTAAACAGGTCAATTTTGTCCCATCCTCAACGAAGCAAATAACCAACATCCTGATTATAAAAACTTTTTCAATTGGAACGAGAATTGCTAATTCCTTTCCTATTAGAAGGTCATGGGGGCCTTCACGAACAAAAGGAGAAATTATGAAAAAGTTTTTAAGTTTAGTTTTATTGTTAGCCCTGAGTGGGCAACTGATGGCAAGAGGTTGGGATTGCTCTGGCACACAAAAAGACCACAAAATCTGCAAACTTCCTATTCATACTGAAAATGAAATGGTTTCCGGCCACTGTAGTTTAGAAATTGCAAGATACCATTGCACTAATGAAAGATTTGGTTGTAGGCGTTTACCCGGTGGTTGTTTTGGTAATACTCCTCCTGGCTATTGGATTGCCTTCATGATTGAAGAGCAGGGTGAGCAAATTGCAAAAAGATGTCGCTGCTAATTTAGTCAACGCAGAGTATGGTGATTCCAATTAAGGAAACTCAATATAAAATAGCCATTCTCAAGGCAGCAATGAGAAAACAAGCGGGGCGCGCAGCCAGACATAACAAACAAGTTAGGCGAGGCGTTTTCGAAGAAGCTAACACAGAGAATGGCTATTTTAATTGAGTTTTACCACCATTTGGCGACTTTGCGGATGAGTCCATTCCCCTTCTCAGAAATATACAAATTACCCGCATCATCAAAGACAATCCCATAGGGACCATTCAATGTAACCGTGCTGGCATCCACCCCTTCGTGGGCAGTGGGTGTCAGTGGTCGACCGGATACTCCGATGGTACCAAAAATTTCGAAAAGACCTTGGGTTCGATTTTGACAACGAACGTTGTTATCACCGAGATAACCATAATCATAGTTTTCCCATGCGTAGTTGGCCACATAACCGGAGGCATAACATACCCACTCAGAGTTCACGGCTATCCCTGAGGCGTAACGACTGGAAGTGGTCATAATGGTTTTAATATGGCCCGATAACACCGTAACACCGGCTATGGTCACTGGTGCACCGCTATAATTTGCGTATCTGATTTTAGCTGGATTTTGATCGATCTGATCCAAAATAAACATATTACCGGTAGCAGTATTGAGAGGATCAATTACGATTTGGCTCGGATAGCGCAGGCGCTCTTCTTTAGGGTCTTGACCTAAGATCGCATCATCTTGATAGCCATTGGATTTACATAAACCAATATGGTTGGTCAAAGTGCCATCAGGAGCAACTTTGACAATACAGTGAGAGTATTGCAGGGCAATATAGAGATTGGTTCCATCGGTAGCTAGACCAGATGGAGATCGTCTTGGAAAAGTGGTTTGAGTGGCCAAAGCACCATCTACGGGAATATTCCAATTTCCCGGATCAGGGCATCCTCCCCATGAGTTATTATCATCCACTCCCGAGTAATTTCCAGCAATGGTACTCACCTTACCCACCGCAATACTCACTCCAAAGAGATCGGAGGCGGAGGAGAGATTTAAGGCTCTCACTAGACATTTACTGCCATTCACTCTCGGATCATATTGATCAGAGTAAAGCAGATGTCCACTGTGAAGAATGAGCCCGGTGGGCGCTCGCATTTTAATCTGTAAGGGGTCTTGATCGTCAGCATGAATATCACTGCAACCATTACCAATGGTGGTTGAAACCAGACCACTCACCAGGTTCACTTGTCTCACACGGCAGTTGCGGGTGTCCGAGTAATAGAGCATGCTATTCACATTATCGATGGTAATATTGTGAGGACGATTCAAAATCACTTCATCAGGAGCCGCATCTGAATCGGATATGAAACCGGTCATCACATAGCCACGACCTAAATTGGTATCTACCGTTCCATTATTGATAGAGAGATCTAAATTCCGGAGTCGATAGTTATCACGATCGGCAAAAAAGAGCTTATTTCCATCGGTATCAATATGAATACCATAGGGATAGCGCATTTTAGTGACGGAACCATACTGTCCATCGCCATCAAAATAGGCGTTTCCATAGATACCCAACACATCCTGTCCTTCAAGAGCCGGAACATCCATCCCCCCATAGGTGATAGTGGAGGTGGTGTTATTTACAAACATCACCACATGGTTCTGGTAGTTGGAGGCAAAAAATCCCTTAATATCCGCCCCATCCAATAGGATATCAATATCATAGGTATAATGAAGTTTAACTGCAGTGTAAGCCCCCTCTTTTCTATTTCCACAAGAAGAACCAAACAATGTGGTCACTTTACCGGCCGCCGCAGTTTTGGCGCCGTTAAAATAGGAGAGCACACCTCCACTCATATTCGCTACCTTCACCGCACATTTCGCATCAATAAAGTAGAGGTTACCCCCAGCATCCAGAGCCAAACCTCTCGGAGAGTTGGTTTGTGCATAAGAAGAGGCGGTTCCTGCTCCTATATCTCCATCATTATAGCCATTTAAATAGATTCTACCATCTGTACGGAGACGCCCGACAATTATATATCCATTGCCGGTGGAGGTATCGAGTCGCTTAATCACATCGGAATTCTCACAGGCCACATAGAGAGAAGTATTAGCTGAGTCATAAACAATATCATAGGGGTAACCACAAACATGATCCACCGCCGGTCCTCCCTCAACATTTCTACCCGCATTTGCTCCGCCATCTCCCGATGTCCCCGTTCCTAGTACGGTTGTAACAGCCCCATTGGTGGCCACTTTGACCACTCGATGGTTCCGCCAATCTGCGATATATAAAACCTTGTTCACATCATCCCAGGCGACTCCCTTGGGCTTGGAAAGTTCAAAATTCTCATTAATAAGACCTTCATCATTCTTACCGGTGGCTCCATTACCCGCAACAATCACCAGCTGTCCTGGTGTGACGGTTTTACCCAATATGGAAATGTCTGCACCCGGAGGATCTGTCTCATTGGAGCGGTTATAGAACCACACCACTGAACTGGCTTCATCGGAGAAGAAGATATTTCCACTGC
>CAYFLR010000057.1:15350-38271 GCA_964343805.1 uncultured bacterium
CGAACCCTGGCTTGATCCGCTGAAGTGATGGTCTCTTCATGACCTAAGCCCACTTTACCCGCAATAGTACAGATCTCTTTAGAAGAGAGGTTATTACACTGGGAGGAGAAGTAGTTCACATTGATATTCCAGGTCTGAGATACACTCTCATAGCCATCGTAAACCACTACTTTAACGATATGATCACCGATCAATGCTTCACCAGGTACAAAGTCCACACTGCCATTCGTTCCCCCTATTTTGTCGGAAGGGTATCCATCTACCAGCCAGGTATAGGTAAGTGATTGTCCAGGGTTTACATCTGTCACATCCACACTCAAAGGGAGGGTGGTTTGATAGTTTATTTTGAGAGTCGAGGAGGCTGGAACCGGATTAGATATCACCGGAGGTTCATTCTTTATCACATTAAAGGTATAGCTATCTGAGGAGGTGGAATCTGTCACCGTCAATTTCAAAGCATGAGTAACGGTAGGATCTGCAATGGTAGCTGCATTTAGGTTATAAATTGTAGAAGTGGCTAAAAAGATATCAGCCCCATCCATACTCCATTGATAGGTGGTGGGGTCTTTTCCCATGGCATTCACAGAAAATGTTTTAATTTCATTAGATAATAGAACAATGGGATCCCCCTCTGGGGAATGAGCCGTAATCTCTGCCTCGGTTGGATTTTCCACCGAAACATACCACGAATAAGTCACTGACTCATAAGCATCAGAAACCTCTACCGTAAGGGTTTGTGCTCCGCTCAAGGCGCAAGTCGCTCTAAACCTGGCATCAGAAGAATCGGCATCCGAAGTAATAGTATAGTTAGCAGCTGCATCAGCGCCATTTAACTTCCATGCAAAACTCACAGCATCGCCCATATCAGGATCCGTGGCCTCAATATACATATCGATGTAATTGGTATTGGAATCATTACAAGGTAGAGTATGCCCGGTTTGCACCGGGGTCTTAGTTCCTAGAGTGGGCGGAGAGTTTTTCCTCACATTAAAAACATGCTCTTCACTCCAATCCGCATTGGATGCTGTCACTTTAAAGGAGTGATCTCCAGGAGTCAGATCGTCCCCATTCATAATATAGTAAGGACTGCTATTAGCCACCTGAACCACCCCATCCAGCATGTATGTATAAGTAATTGGACTGCCACCTGTAACTGTTAAACCAAATGTTTTAGAACTGCCAGCTGTCAGAACCACTAAAGCATCGGTGGGTGTCCAATCCTGAATGACAATAGGATCTAAAGAGGTTATAACCTCCAGATTCCAAGTATAAGTGACAGTGTCGTAACCGTCGCTCACCTCTACTGAGATGGTATTCATTTGAGGTAGTGAACAGTTAGGGGTATAAACCGCCAGTGAATTAGAGGTACCTGAGGTAATCACAAAGCTATCAGGATCTAAACCAGAGTTAACTTTCCATACAAAGGTTAGATCATCACTATCTGGGTCATTCACCATAATGGTAAACTGCTTGGTCCCATCATCACATCCCATAGAGTTGCCCTCTTTAGCGGGCACAGTATTTTCAATACTGGGCGGAGCATTCTTCCTTAAATTAAAACTGTGGGAGTCTTCTGATTCTCCGTTATTCGCTTTTATAGCAAAAGTGTGAGGTCCATAGCTTAAAAAGGTTCCTGCTAAGGTGTAGTAGGGCTCGGCGGAGGAACTTATGACAGTTCCATCTAGCCAATAGGAATAGACAATATCTCCTCCGCCCTTGGTTGTAATTCCAAAGGTGGCACTGCCAGAGTGCGTAATGATGATCGTATCATCGGTGGGCATCCAAGAGGTGATCTCTACTGGATCTAAATGACCTTTCACTCGAATATCCCAACTAAATGTGGCTTCTTCATAACTATCTGAAACGGTAACAGAAATGGTATTTTTCTCTTTCAAGCTGCAATGAGGCTTAAAGACCGCTTGGCTGGCAGAGGTTCCACTATTAACGGTGAACAAATCTGGTGCCACTGTATCATTAATCTTCCAGGTGAATTCTAGTTTATCAGCGTCTCCATCGGTGGTCATCACAGAGAGCTCTAGAGAACCTTCATGACAATCGATCAGTTCAGTATAACTTTCCGGTTGGACATATTCAAAGATAGGCGGTGAGTTCTTTCTGAGCTGAAACACTTGATTGTCCCTGGATACACTATTACTGGCAATGAGCTCAAATTTATGATCTCCCGCCTCTAAATCAGCACCTTTAATAGTATAAAATGGAAGCTCAGAGAGGTTATCGTTGCTGTTATCATTCAAGTAGGCATCATCCAGTTTATAAGAGTACCTAATGATCCCTCCACCAGTGGCAGTGATTTTAAACTTCTGTTCTCCGCCCTCGGTTAAAACAGTCAGATCCGATTCAGGTGAAAATGAAATAATTTCCACCGGATCAATGTACTCTTTGATAGAAAAATCCCAGGTGTTAATCACCGTATCATGACCATCTGAGATCTCCACTGTCACTGTATTTTCCTGGGGTAGCCCACAGTTAGGCTTGAAAATGGCCTGACTCTCTGTGTAAGAAGTGTTCTTTTTAGTGATAACCTTAAAATACTCCTCAGAAAAAGCACCATTGAGCTTCCATACAAAACCCAACGCATCCCCTTCTTGGTCAGAAGCAGATACCGAGAAAACAAAAGAGTCGTCATTACACTCAATTAAAGCCCCTTCAGCCTCTGGAAAACTCTCTTCAATAACCGGGGGATAATTCTTCCTAATATCAAACACATGGGACACCTTAGAAGTCTCATTAGCTGCAAAAACTTCTAATTTATGGGTTCCAGGAGTAGCATCATCTCCAACAATCGGGTAAAAAGACTCTTCAGACTTTTTAACCTCTTCACCGTCATAAACAAAGGTGTATTCAATATTTCCACTACCAACAATGGTGATACCAAAAACGGTGGCTTTCCCATTTTGTAAGATCACAACCTCTTCTTTGGGGATCCAGTCGACGATCTCGATAGGGGTATCTTCCCCAATAATAAGAAACTTCTTTTCTTCCAAGTCTTTAAAACCTTCGTTGCCATTGTTACAGGCAGCAAGCAGTAAAAGGCTCAAAACCAGAAACCCCAATCTATGCCAATTGAAAAACTTATCTCTATGATTCAAGGTACACCTATCCTATTGAAAATTCTTTCCTCTTATACGTTTTATCGTCCGTTTTATTTAAAATTTAATTTTTTTTAAAACTTTTATAAAATAGAATTAATTTTCAATAGCTTAGATTATATATAATAGGTAATAATTAAGAAGAGAAATAATTGATTAGACAGCTATTTTTTCAGCCATCTTTTCATACGGCGGCTAGAATCTACCACTGATTGAGTGAGCTCCTCTTTCACAAAAGGCTTTTGAATATAATCATCAAAGCCTCCTTCTCGCATAGTGAGGAGTTGAAAGGTCCCTGAATCTGCGGTAAATCCAGCGACAATAGAGACAGGATCTTCTCTACGAATAATTTCACAAAGTTCCATACCAGACATATTTGGCATATTAATATCTGTATATATGATGCGAATGCTTTCCGCCTTTTTAATCTTCAGCCCTTCCACTCCATCGCTAGCGGTGAAAACGGTAAAGTTTTTGGAGAACATTTTGGTTAAAAACATCCGAACAAACTCTTCATCATCCACAAAGAGAATTTTACGATCAGGTGTTGTGAGATCTACATTCGACATAGTATTATTATTGTAGAATTTTTAGCAAATTCCAAGGGGTTTTTGTGGAAAAGTGAGAACACATCATGTTAATAATCAATGAATAAACTTGAACTTAAGAGGATCTATGAAATTTTTAATTGTCTCTTTATTATTTTCACTCACAAGCTGTTCTTTGATTGATGAACCCAAACCCCCCTTAAGAGAGTACTGGGATAAAGTGGAAGAAAAGCGTTGCGAAGACAGCTATGATCTTCCTGTTATAGACACCATTATAGCTGGAATGGGAATATCCAAAGGAATTGTGGACGGCCTAGACAAGGATCAGAAGGAAGACCAAGTATCTAACCTGGTAGCAGCTAGTTTTACTGGTATGCTCTTTGGCTATTCTGCCTATCATGGATTTACCAATGCCAATCTCTGCCAGGAATATAAACTCTATCATGAGGCAAAGAAAAACCAAGTCTTTTTGAAACCAGAGCAAGATGGCACACTTTCACTCAATTGGAAGCGCGAGTTCTAGCTTTCCCTTCACTAATAGGTAAGAGCACTCACAATGCTTTCATAGCTACAATTTTTATAATTAGCCTCCCCTCTCAACAACACATAGCGAGTTGATTTGATCATTTTTAATTTTACCAATTTGTTTGCATAACCAAATAGACTCGACCTTGGATCTTGATGAAGTTCAATATTGGTGGGAACGGATAGATGCTTAAGCGTATTAAACAAAACATACCTAAACCCGTTAACTATATATCCAGCCGTTTTGAGAACCTTCATCCAATAGCGATCAGGAAAAACCTGCCCTTTTCTTCCATAAAAACGATTCACCGCTCTACTGACCTGAGATACAAACATACGCATGGCATTGCAAAACAGCGCATCTCTTTTTAGCTTCCCCAGATCACTTTCCTTATCAAATTGCACAATGATATGAATATGATTAGACAAAATAGAATAGGCAGAAAGTGCAATTCCATTTCTTAAGGAGAATAAATTGAATAGGTGAATGATTTTTCGTCTGATTTGGGGCTGGTTAAAATTAACACCCCTCACATTGGTCTTTATAGTCACATGATGGGGTTTTGCTTTGGAATATCGTCTCGGTTTATGTGGAACCATATACCTCCCAGTTATAGACGGAGGGTAGTTAACAAAAAAATAAAATGGATCCAACTAAAAAGTTATTTTTTTGCTCCGCCTGGGGGTTTTCTGTGTGGAAGGGTGGTTGCTCCGCCCGCGGTTTTTTTTCATGGAAGGTGATTGCTCCGCCCGGGGGGGTATTCGCGGAGGGGGGTTGCTCCGCCCACGGTTTTTATTCCCGAATGGTGATTGCTCCGCCCGCGGTTTTTATTCCCGAATGGTGATTGCTCCGCCCGGGGTCTTTTTCCCGAATGGTGATTGCTCCGCCCAGGGTAAGGAGGCTGATAGAAAGATAGGTTTTAATATGCTAAAATAATCTCAAAAAACGAGAGACACGCCCCATGAAGAACCACATGTTTTATAAATATTTTCTTTTAACCCTAATGCTTCCAACATCCATTGGTTGGAGTGCCGATAGTTATCAAGTGGCTAAAGATGGTGTTCCTGTCCAAATTAATGAGCATGGAAGCTGTTACACTGTGACCAATACATCGGCGAAAGATATTTTTGTGCCCACCAGAACAGCAGATGAATGGACTAAGTTTCAAAATGCCTCTATCGCTAATGTAGACATTACAGCTTGCGGGAATGATGCCTTTACCAAATTATTGCTCCATTTTGAGGATACTAGCTTCACTGATTCATCAAGTTCAGCTCACGCGGTCACTATTACTGGTACTACCAGAAGTTCTGTCCAAAAAAAGTTTGGAACCTATAGCGCCTATTTCAATGGGGGACAATATCTGACCATTCCCAGCAGCGCAGATTGGGGCTTTGGCACCGGGGAATTCACCATCGATTTTTGGGTTTACCTCGAATCTAAGCAAGTGCATGACTTTTGGTGTGTTGGCACCAGTAGTACGACTTGGTCTCAATTACATACCACCGCAAATGGCATTTTAATTGAGGTGGGCGATGTTGGAATGAATGGCGGTGCTTACTTTGGTGGAAATACTTTGATTCCCACTGGATCTTGGCAGCATCAGGCTATTGTCAGAAAAAATGATAATGGCACTATGAAAATTGCCTATTTCCTGAATGGAAAAAATATTAGGACCGATAACCATTCTGCTAATGCAGCAACAGGTCTTTTGTATATTGGTAGGAAGTGGGATAACGCATGGAATATGAAAGGCTATATGGATGAATTTAGAATAAGCAAAGGAGTCGCCCGCTTCTGGACAGACACTTGCACCGCCTCAAATTGGTCTTGCTTTCCTGAACCCACTTCGGCTTATTAATATCTATTCCTTGCGACTTGCGCAGTACCCTGTATCTTTAATTTCGATGGTATAGTCATGCTCGAATTCGAGAGAGGTTTCCTCACCTGTGATGGCGGCTCTTTGTCCTTCTTTAAAAAGAACTCGCTCACTGTCAAAACTAGTTTCATCCTCACCAAAAAGAATTTTTAAAGTGGTGTCATCGGCTAAAATATCACAAAGACCAGTGCTGTCTATGACGGTACCGTTGGTGTATAGATCTAACTTGGTACAACTTTTCATAGGGGTCGTAAAGCTAAAGCAATAATCAATAGTATCTAAACTATTTATGAAAATATCTTTATTCGCCCAGGAAGTAAGTAGAAGTTGAGTTAATTCTTCACCGGATTGAGTCTTGTAGTTTTCGGCACAATAACCGGCTTCATTGAGCGTTACAGTCTCTTTGTCGGTTTTAATCTCGCTTAACCCCTCTGTTCCCTTCCTCATCTCTGTCATTTTCATATTGAAACGAACATTTTCGAGACCAGAGTAGCTACCCTCTGCTTCTGTAAAATCGATTTCTAATCCTAAGAATGAGGCATCAACCTTACAGCGACCCACAGCCTTTTCAGCAAATGAGGTAATGGTGTATTGCTCACATTGGTTATTGTTGGAGCTGTATTCAATGCAATAATCACTGTCGTCCTCTCTATCCACAAACAAGGCTTTCCCCTCAAAAGCATTTTCCCAGTCGTCTGACAGCTCCTTATTTGTCTTATAATTATCACTACAATAGGTTTTGGATTTTATCAGCAGATCACTATCGTACTTGTCTTTAAATTCTTCTTCATCCCCATTCAATTTTTGTCGATCTTCATCCTCTAGATAAAGGACCTCTTTTTTATCAAGCTCACTATTATTGATTCCCCAATTCAAAATGATTTGGTCATCTTTCACTTCTACACTACATAGCCCTGCTTCCTTTTTAACATCAGTAGAGTGGATATCGTATTTGGTACACTTCCCCTCCTCGATGGAGAAATCAAAACAACGAGGAAGAAGGGTATCTTTAAAATAGAGCGTTTTGTCCTTCCAATTGTTAGTAAATTCCTTCGCTAACTCTTCATCACTTTTTTCATTTACACTACAATTAGCGAAAACACCTAAAAGAATAAGATTCAACACAAGAATTCTGCTAATAATAGCTTTCATAACTCAGCTCCTTTTTAAAGTTACTATTAAGAATCCTCTTACTATATACTATTTTTTATCAAAAGTAATTTGGGTGGGGTCAGTTGCTTTCTTAGAAATTTCTACGGGCGGTTTCTTCATTTCTGAAGGACGTTCCACTGTGGTGATTAGGTAGATAATAAAACCGATACTGTATAAGATAAGTACAACGCCGAGAAAGGCCCGCATGCTGCCAGCTCCTTACATAGGAAAATTAAGCTTTCTTAATATTTGATAGAATTTCATTGTAGCAAAAAAAAATAAAAAAGCTTGTGTTTTTTAATAAAAAACGCCTTCTAGCATGGAACCCGCTAATATCCTTTTATAATCTGTCTCTGAAATTTTTCTTGGAGTATATCTACAGGGCCACGGTTTACAAGCCACTTTTCCCTGCAGGATATCTGCAATAAGATAGGGAAGTTGAAATTGTTCAATTTGATTAAACCTTAAATGTCTGCCTCTATAAATTATAAAGGTTTCAGTCAATTTAAAGTCGCCACTCCCTAAATAATTATGTTTTTTATAGAGTTCAGCGTTCTCGATGTTGGGTAGATGATCTCCATACAGGATAATCAAAGACTCTGGATCGATGCCACTTAATTTTTTAACAAACTCCTCCATCGCCTTTTTTCGATAGAGATATTGATTCACTGATCTCAATAAAGGTTTCGATATTTCATTATTTTCATAAAGGTCAGGTCGTAACTCAAAGTTTCTTTGAAAGGGAATATGACCATACCCTCCCACCACATAATTAAACAGCGGAGCTTGTTTTTTCAGAATTCTTTCTTCCAAGAATTTAATATTTGCTCGGTAAAGATCTCCATCAAAAATAAGATCTCCTTTGTCAGGAAACTTGGCAATGTAGCTATGATGGCAGTTGGGGCAATGAAAGTGTTGCTCTTTAAATCCCATGGAAGTATAGGCATTTTGAGAATTAAAAAAGAGAGGTTCCCATACATTGGATAAAATAGTCTGATACCCTAATTTTGAAAGGATTTGTGGCAGGCAAGCGGTAGGATGTCCCTGCATGGAATTAAAATCAATTGAAGAAAGGAGACCTAAACCAGGAACACCACAAAGCACCTCAAATTCTGCGGTAGCAGTTCCTCCACCAAATGCTCTGGTTTTAGTTCGAGTTCCTTGGAAAAAAATAGAAGGATCTTCAACTAAGGGACCTGGTCCTTCCCAAGCACCAAAATTAACCCAACTTTCAAGCAAAACAAGGTGGATATTGATCCGAGGAGCCCCTTGCAAATCTTTATAGAGCGCCGTAGATTCAAATGAAAACTTCTGATTTTTAAAGGCAGCAATTTTGGATTGATTCTGCCTTCTTTTGAGCTCGTAATAAAGTAGAGATGGAAATATTCCTAATTTATTACAGGTCACATGCTCACTCCAGGCAACAATTTTACCTCTTTCCATGGCTTTGTTTTCTAACCAAGTGAGCTTCTGGTATCCCAAGATTAGAACTGCTAAAATAGTTACCGTCAGAAACACCAACAGCTTTTTATGGAAGCGAGCTAAAACCACAAGAAGATAACCAATGGCTGACAGAACCAAAATAGTTATGGAAAAAATAACTGCAATTCCTGAAAAGCTGAGGACTTTATAGAGCAGAAAGTAGTTGGCCATATCACTGAGCATAAAAACTTTGCGATAGTAGGAAAAATAACTTTGAGGAATAACAGTGATGAACAGAATGAATGCCAAGCCTGAGATCAAACACCATTTGTCCCGGCGGAGCAAACTTAATTGAATGATAAAAAAGAGGAGCATTAATAAAAAGTAGATATCAATTGAGGTCCAAATAATCAGATCGGCTTTATTTAGAAAGAGCTGCACCGCTCTTAAACCCACAATAGTTGGGACTGTATAGTAAGATTTAGCGATCCCGATCCAAAGCTGATCCTTACTTCTGAGTAAGAATATAATCCCCGCATTTATAAACTCGGTTATTATAAGAGTTATGAGGGCGAGCACTCCCACTTTCACTGAAAAGAAAAAAGCCCCGGCAAAGAGAAACTTTATTATAATCAAACAAAGTAGACCAACCCCAAGAGTGATTAGCTTCAATTTAAATTCTTTTAGTAATGACATCATAAAGCACTCGAAAATTAATTAGCTAGCTGTTTAGCAATGAAAGGTCGATCCCAAACTTTTAAATAAGGAACTCCCAAGAGAGCAGATGTGAGCCTGGCCATTATAATATGACCAAAGCCATTGGGGTGAACACTATCACTGAAAAGATCTCCCATCAAACTCTCTCCCCGAGCGGCAAATGCTTTCCTAAAATCAATGAGCGGAAGTGTATATTTCCGTGCCTCTTGACGAACCACTTCCGCCATTTTTTTTGCTTGTTGCATATAACGAAGATCCCCTAAATAAGGAGTGATCGCTCCTGGCACTAATAAGCGACCATTGTTATTAATTAATTTTTGCAACTCGGCAAAGGCTGTTTGATACCCAGTATAATCGCTATTAATGGCATCATTGGCTCCATAATTCCATAAGGTAAGGTGGGGTTTAAAACGCGCCAATCGCTTAAAATGTTTAACCCCAAATGGAGATCGTTGAGCTGGACCAGCAGCAATTATCACCTCTAAACCTCGGTTTTTCCATTTTAGGGGCACTCTTTTTCCATGGATATTGTAGGTTCTAAATAGCTTTCTTTGAGGATCCCATATATTAAAAAGGATATTGGTGGTGGTGTATTTATAGTATTGCTTTAACTGATCAAAAAGAAGAGCTCCATAGGTTTCATTGAGATAACCTTTTTCCACTCCTTCTTTAGCCATGTACCACAGCTGCGCTCCCGCAGTTATGGAATCTCCCATAATTAATAGTTTGACCGGCTTCTTTTCGGCAAGTCGTTTTTTGATCGATGCTAATTTGTCAGAAGCAGAAATAAAGTTTTCTGCAGGTAGATGTCCCGCTGGATCTGCTAACTCACGAGGAGTAATTTTTTCTACCACTTTTCTTTTATACAAATGAACACGAGAAAGGGCGACCCAAGATGATTTAAGAGTGTTTTTCGGAATAATTCTAAAATTCAAAAACCAAAACTCACGATGGGCTACACTCTCAGAAAATTTTGAGAAAGGAACATGAACTTTTCGCCATTTAGTTTTTGAAAGAGTAAAATCGCCCACGAGGGCACTTCCATATTTTTGTGACCAGCTAGTCCCAATTCTTAATACCCCATCACTCCCATCTCCGCGGATCCAAAAGCAGAGCCCTTTGTATTTACCGACCTGATTTTTTGGAACTCCAATATCGTAGGCTAATACCTCTCCACCATCGACTCCTTTAGGGAGATGAAATAAAATCCCGGGATTATCATCTACACTCAGGGAGGTGGAATAAACAGAAAAGGGGGATTTATGCCGAAAGTTCCACATGCGCTCTGAAGGGAATTCCGGATTATAAAGGAAGGGCTTTTCATAGGATGGAACATTTACCTCGGCTTGCAGAACACCGGCCAAGCTGAAGATGAATAGCCAACCACTTATTAAAGTTCTCAGCATCACATATTCTCCTCTCAAATAGTTGAGGGTTTAGGAGGCTATTTTATCCTAAAACCAGAAGGAGAACCAGAGCCCAATTTTTGTTGTTGACAGTTAAATAAATTAAGCATATTCTAATATAATAATCTTCTTAAAAATTAACAAAAAGTCGACCCTCACTTTAATGTTCCCACAACTTATGAAGTGGAGGTTGCAAGGAGGACACAATGAAAAAATGGAATCTAACAATCATCACCTTTTCCTTTCTTTTTACCCTTAATTTACAAGCTGAGACCAAAGACATCTACATCTCTCCTTCCACCCTGCAATGTGATTTTTATAGTGGAAAGAGTCGAATTATGTGGGGGCAAATGAATTTTGATACCCATTACAATCACGGTTCTTGGCTTTACTCGGACTCACTTGAATTATGTAAAAAGGTGAAGAAAAAGTATGTAGAAGAGGGCACCATCTCTGATTATGAAACAGCCACTTTTACTGTCACTGTTACTGATGAGTATCGTTGGGCTTATAACGATCTTCCAGAAGGTTGGCAAAACTATTGCAACCATTACCTCGTTGAAACGGCGACTCTCGATTTTGGGATTGCAACCTACAGCCACAAAGAGACAGACTTTATGGGCTCCGTTGAAGATGTCAGTTTATGCCCGGTGACAGAAGAGCAGGAAGCTCCTGTGGAACAAGAAACACCAGTAGAATAATATTTCAAGCAAGGGAGGTCGATCCTCCCTTTCGCTATATCTCAATGGCTTTTTGAATTAACTCTTTAGGCGGAAGGTGATTCAGTGCTTTAAGTGTTGAATCTAGTTGACCTTCATTTCGAACACCACAGATCGCCAGAGAAACTTCATCAAACATCAAGTTAAAACCGAGAGCCAACTCCACTCCAGAAAAACCGTTCTCCTCCATCAAAGGCAGAACTTTTTGCATTTTTTTGTACTTTGGAGTTCGGTCCTCCCCTTTCCACCAAGGAGCCCATGATCTAGCGTCATGCTGATCGAATGTACGCTCTTTGGTCACTCTCCCCGTTAGGATACCTTTGTCAAAAGTTCCCCAGCTCATGAACTCTATGTCATGTTCCTTTAAATAGGAAAAAATTCCCTCCACCACCCAATTCGCAAAAAAGTTAAATTCACTCTGCACCACATCGATGGGGGCAATTTCACCGGCCAATTGCAGGTCCTCTTTGAAAGTATTGCAAAGACCAATGGATTTAATTTTTCCTTCTTCTTTGGCCTTAGCTAACACCTCCATCGGTCGTCTGATGTCCACTTGTTTATCCGGCCAATGAATCATATAGAGATCGATAAATTCAGTGCCTAATCTCTCCAAAGATTCATATAACATTCTCTCGGTATTCACAGGATGATTGGTCATATTCACCCGTCTGTTTTCATGCCAATCCACACCACACTCTGAAACGATAAAAACTTCATCTCGGTTTCCGCGAAAAGCTTTGCCAATTCTTTGCTCGGAAAGCCCAAAACCATAAATAGGAGCCGTGTCAAAGACCCTGACCCCTCTTTCAAAAGAGGTTTGTAATAAATTGATTGCTTGCTCTTCGGAAATTTCCCCAAAACCATAACCTCCCCCCTCACCACTGATGGAAGCTCCACCGAAGGCCATTTTTAATGGAAAAGAACCAAATAATTTACCCATATTTTCACTCCCTTAAATCGGGCCCTGCCTTTATTAAAGGATTCTAATGCCCCTTTAATCTGCCTATAACCCGTCGATTGTTAGTTTTAGGATATGCCTGTAAAATATAACAATATCCTCGCTTTTATAATTTCTCTCTCTCTTCATACCTTGGTCTTCTACTTTTTGCAAAAGAGTATTCCCTCTTCTCCCATTGACACAAAAAAGGATCGTTCGCTCCCCATTCAGGTGAAACTAACACAACCTTCTCCTAAACTCACTCACCCTCGTGGTCAATATATGATGCAGAAAAAAGCGACCTCAACTCCTCCGCCTCCGGTTCCAATTTCAACTCCAACACAAACTCCTCCGCCCTCTACTCCAAAATTATATTCACCCAAGGTCACATCTAATACTGGAGAAGTCAAAATTCTTAAAAGTGAGATCCAAGAAATAAAACAATTTACACCTCAAGTTTATAAAGGCACTACTTTTGCTGAATATGAAAAGCAAAGATGGATACTATCTCTTTATCAAAATGGAGCTATGGGTTTCGATGTGCAAAAACTCCAAGGCATGATCAATGAAAAGTGGGACACCAATATTATTTTAAATCCCGTTGAGCTTTTATTCTGGTTGGCAGATGATGTGAAGGATAATAGTTACGCTCGGGCTCAAAGAAAAAAACGAGAGAATGGTCGCTTTACTAACAGGTGGATGCAACAAACACCTTATTGCTACCCAGATAAAACACGTTTCTTTTTAGAGACTGAGAATTCAGCGCGGGGTTTTTACAGGAGCTTAAAGATGGTCTCTCTTCCAGGTCGGTTACCCAAGCTACCGTCAACCACTCTTTATCAGGCTAAAAAACTTCAGCTCTGTATTTCAAAGAAAGAGAGATCCTTTTTTAAAAATATTTGGAAGTATCATAATGAAGAAATAAATCTCCGCCAGCTCAAGAAAAAGATGAAGCGCTGGCGGAGTAGATGGGGACAAATTTTGAAGTAACTGTCTTACTCGATGGTATGATCCAGATTTTGCTGAGCCATCTCAGATCTACCACCAAAGCTTCGGGTGATAAAAAGTTTAACTCTAATCTTGCGACCTTGCTTTGTGTAGGTATCTTTGATCCCCAAATTTCCCAAATTAACAATCAATTGATCATCGCTTTTAATAATATTGGCGGCGGGAATCTCTTGTTCGAGTTTGAGGTAGAATTTGGTCCTGGTAAACCAACGTCTCTTCATCCAAGCATAGTATTTGATCTTAATTTTGGTATCGACTAAGTTACTTAAACCAGCAGTATCATCGATCACTGCTTCGAGGCTAGCTCCTCGCCCCTGCAGCTTACTAAAGTTAAAAGACATGGCTTCACTCTGCTTGAGAGCACGTTCAACATTTACCACGGTGGTATTACCCATTTGGGAAATATTGGTTTTGGCCCAAACCGAAGATGGAAATGAGGCGACAGCTTGTCGACCTTGAATACTGAGCGCCACATTGTGTCCTGCAAAATCAGCTGGAGAACGGGTAGGATCATTCCAATTAAAAGTAATCACCGGATCGATTCGCTCTAACCAAATACGGTATTGATTATTCAAAGTGGACCCGGGGCCAAAAAGTGATTTTGTTCCGGTTCGATTCTCAAACAGATGCTGAGAAAGCGTAAAAGACTGAGAGTCAATACGTTGCATATCAATATTTAAATTAGGGTTGGTATAACCAAGAGGTTCCATACGAGGAATCAGAGTCACTTGACCCATTTGGCCATTTCGACCGTAGCTACCAGAATAACCATCTCTGCCATTATCTCCATCGGTGCAGTAATACTGTTTCCTTTCACAAACTTCTCTTTCTACTGGTTGATTAGTTCGTGGATTCACTTCGGTCACAGTACGACACTCTCTAATGCCCCACTGATATCGTCGACAAGAACAACCCATTCCGCCATTACCACCGTCACCTGGAAACCCACCAGTACCTGGGCTAGAATATACGGTAATCTTTCTAAGGTCAGAAATATTATTAAAGTAGGCTATGATATCACCAGCATCTCCACCAGCGCCACCATCACCACCGTTTCCACCACGGCCACCATCAGCACCTTCTACATCATAGTCAGTTCGTCGGGGTTGTCTACAGCCATAAGCATCCCCACCAGGTTCTCCAGCTTGACCATCTTCGCCGCTATCTCCACCGGCATAATAGGTTTCCATTTGACCTTGGGCTCTGATAACAACATCATCTCCATCATTTCCAGCATAGCCATCAGCACCAGAAGATCCATCCATTCCCTCACTTCCAAAAGTACTTCCCCATGCCAGTAGGGGAGTGCTTATCCAAAAGGATAGGAGTAAAACAGTCGACTTAATGAGAATTGATTGGGGTTGCTTTTGCATAATATCTCCTCAGATTGTTGAACCTTTCCAAAATGCCCATCAGACAATGCAAATTTAAGACCAACCCAAATAAAATATTTTTACCATATAATAACAACATGTTAATAAAACACCATCATCTTCCTACTGGAGCAAATTAAAATTTAGTATAAAATTGAAACCATCAAAAGTATCCCAGTCTGAAAAGGAGTATCCAAAATCAAATTTCCCAGAAAAATCGAAAATTCACCGCAATATGAAGAGATTACAAAATCATGGTTCCAAAAAGAGCAAAAATTGCGACCCGAGGGATCCTTGATGATACCAGTTTTTGAACCATCTGCAGCCCTTTGGCAAGGCCTGAAAATGGCATTTTCCTTTCGCCACCTCCTCCAAGGATTGGAAACTATTGAAAAAAAGCTGAGCAAAGAACAAAAAGGGCTGAATGCAAGTAGAGCCACCCAATCTCCGGGAGGAAGTCGCATGTCCCGCCTTATGTTCATTTTTTTAGGAGGTAGCGATCGGTTCTATCGAAATTGTGAAATCCTATTGCAAAAATATGATAACCGTTTGGCTGGAGTCCTGGTGAATGCCACTGCTCTCGAGGTGAGCACATCCATCTTTGGCAAAGAAGGAAAACAGACCCTAGCCGTCATGATCGATGATAAAGAACTCATTAATAAGTTCATTCTTGAACATTCTACTGATCAAAAAATATCCACATAATCAAACAGTTAAACTAACTCTCTCTTCGCTAAAAATCCAAAAACTAAATATAATTATTTAAATTCCGAAACGAAGTTAAACTCATTGGAGCCCTTGTGAAACCATTATTATCCTTTTTACTAATATTACTAGTGCTCTTAGCCTGTAAAAGAAGGGAAGTAGATAAGGTGGACACCCATCGAGAACTTGATGAGGTCCATCATGCCGAAATGAGCGGAACTATCAAGCATAGCAACTCAATAATTGGTAGAACCGTATTACCACCGCTACCCCGCGCCAATCCTGTTACTGAGGCTCCTACTCCTTTGAGCGCTCCAACCCCGATTCAAATCCTTGAAAATAATAACAGCAATGAAAATGAGAATGATAATGATATTAACTTACTCTACCAGCACTGGAACCACTCCGTTTGGAATCCCTATCAAAAAGATGACTGCACTCTCACCCCTGCTGAAACCACCGATTTAACAGCGAAAGTTCCTCCGCCCGCAGGTTTTCCATCAAGTAAGGCTGAGTTTCTATTAATACTTCTGAACTGGCTCAACGATCCCGATGGAAAAGTTTGGGTTTTCAATAGCAGTGAACAGATTCTACCCTGGCTGGAAAACAGTTTTATCAATCAAACCGCTGGAGGCAGACTCATTGGGGAGCTATCTACCAAAGAAACAGTGACGCAATTATATGACAACCTGGTTAATAGCCCCATAGAAAAACCGTCTTCATCTAGCTATCCGTTTCCCAGTCACAACCAATGCCCTGAAAAGATGCCTGAAGATAAAACCATTGATTGGGATAAGTATCCCTACCTGGATGCTGCCGCCAAATTTCTCCGTTTTAGTACTTACGTTGATGAAATAAAAGGATATGAGGAACAAGGTGTCCAACTTCACCAACTCAAAGGCTGCCTTTCCAAAGAGCAAGAAATTGAGATTTTCGTGGTCTACCCCATGGAAAATGAGGTCTTAGAAGTTAACTTAAATGAGGCTTTAGGTAACAAAACCTATCATCTGGTTCACCCCAAAGAAGGGGTTCTAGATGTAGCCAATGGAAACAATAATTTCCATATAGACGGGCATGGCCGCATTTTAGCTGAGGTAAACTCTCTCGAAGATTCGGTCTACCCAACTTTCAATTGCCTTTCCCTACCTCTATCAGAGGAAGAAGATACTTATATCAATCGGGCCGAAATATCCGTCATTATTGTGGAGATGTCACTAGAGGAGGATGAACTTCTCCCTGAGGCAACAGGGATGATCTTTACCGATGTTCAAAAAGATTTAGCTGAAGCCCCCTATATTGAGCAATTTTTTAAAGATGGCTATCTCAAGGGTTGTGCCAAAGGAAAGTTCTGCCCTAAGGCTGAAATAACCCGTGCCGAATTTGCTGCCATTATCGATCGTTTTAAATATGCCTCCGACCTAGAATTTGCACCGGATGAAGAGCTCATTATAAATGATGTTACCGAGGAGAGTGAGTTTAGCCAGGAAATTTTCAAGGCCGTACAAGCAGGATTCATGGAACTCGATGAGGAAGATAACTTTCGCCCCTCCGCCCCTATAACCCAAGCTGAAGTGATGAAAATCTTAAATCAATCCCAAGATCCGTAGGACCCTCCACCGAACAAAGATCTACGCCGACGACGCTCATACATATAAGACCGAATTGAAATGTAGACTAAGGAAAAGCAGATAAAGAGAAAGTAATAGCCCCAACCCTTCTCATTTTTAGTGTTGTCCCGAATAGCTAACAAGCTTATGAGAACAAAAATTCCAACAATAATAAGCCATTTTTGTTATTGAAACAACTTACCTTTTTCCGTACCTTATCAGCAATAGCTTGAGTGCCAACCAAAATTCCTTGACCATAGTTGGCTTTAGCAAATGCTGTTTCAAACTTTCTCTCAATAATCCGATCCACCACCTTACGGTAATAAGAAGGAAAGCCCTTGCCCAACGTAATATAGACTTTTCCCATGTCTTCTAAAAAGAGGATCAAAACCCCATCTTTATTCCTACGATGTCCGACCTCCCAATCTTTATAGATTGCCTTTCCAAAATCATCGGGGTTAGAGAAGCTCCCTTCGAATTCTGAAAAGCTCTCCAGAGTAAGCACTTTGATATCTCTACTAGTAGATTTTTTTAGAGCAGAAAGAATCGTAAAGAGGCGATTGTCCTGATTTTTAGAAAGCGCCCCGGCAAAATCGTTCACATGATCATCCACTTTGATAGGTAAGCCTGAAGAAGATATTTCCAGCAAAGGAGGTTGATCTTCATCTTGGGCCCAAAGGGAAGATTGAAAAATAAGGGCCGCTGCTAACCAGATGAGATAGGAATAATAGCTCATAGTTTTTCCATAAGTTCTGAGGGTTTATGATCCATCCTAATAGAATACTTTAATTTTAAAAATAAATCTAATCAGGTGATGGTAAAGGATCCTCAATTAAAGTCGATAAGGTGAGGTAGGGTCTCTGGTGAAATGGGAGGTGATTATTTACATCTTGCGCTCTTTATTTATAAGCTTGCTACTCCTGCTTTGCTGGCAGCAAAGTTTCAGACTCCTGGCTATGGAAGCAAATAGCTTTCGATATTTTATCTCTCAAACGATTGAAATCGCCGGACAGTCCGACCCTAAAAGCAGAGCCTCCCAATTTCGATCCCTTTTAAAGGCTCAACACCCTCTCATTACCTATGTCTCTCAAGGAAACAGTCTAAGCAAACTTTGGCAGGAAGCTCATTTACCTCCTCTGCCTCAAGAATTGAAAAGTGCCTTTGCTTTGAATGAACTCTTTTCTAATACTCCCTTAGGCTCCCTTCGATCTCGTATTATGGAAGGAGTGGCTCGGGTACTAGGGCCTAATAATTTAAAT
The DNA here is from genome assembly GCA_964343805.1 of uncultured bacterium. Classification (GTDB taxonomy): domain Bacteria; phylum Bdellovibrionota_B; class Oligoflexia; order CAYFLR01; family CAYFLR01; genus CAYFLR01. Next base: position 33,719 of record CAYFLR010000057.1, read on the forward strand.
CGAACTATAGATCTCATACCTGGTCCTCTCATTGGGACTTTTTTGAATAAAGTCAACCAATCTCTGGAGACAACCACCCTCAGTTACGAACAGGTTATGGAGTTCCTGCAGGTGAAAGTTCTCGCCGATCATCTCACCCGAGACCTTCCTGAAATACAAAATATTCTCGCTCGCATGACCGTAGAAAAAATGAAAAAAATGCCACTCCATGAAAAAAGGGAATTTATCACTAAATACATGAACCTCAAATCCACCGCCTCATATGAACAAAGGCTTATCTTGATTGCCGAACATGCAGGTCCTCTCGCCCAGTCACTCTTTCGAGTTATTGGTCATACAGGAGCGATTCCTCATATGCGACAGGTGTCCAAGCAGTTAGAGCAAAGAGTGAGTGTCACATCCTCTGAAAAGGTAGAGGCTCTCCAAATGATTGAAAAATCACTTCATAGCCAAGGGGGGATCAACAGTATTTTTAAAGAAGGAATCAGTTATCTCAGTGCAGGTATCTTCAATCTCACCTTTGAAGGTATTTTGAAATCCACCGGAGAAACTGTAGCCATCAAAGTGAATCGACCGGGAATAAAACAACGTTTCGCCCAGGACTTCGAACTGGCCCATCTCTTTATAGACCATCCCGCCATTCAGACTCAACTAGAGATGACCGAAGAACTTTTTAACAAAGAGTTAGATCTCAAAAAGGAAGCCGAACAGCTGAACCGAGCTGCTGAATATTTTAAAAAGGATGTCCCTATCACCGTCCCCTCAGTCAAACAGGATATGCCCTCTAACAGAGAAGTCCTATTTATGAGCAAAGCCAAGGGAACCCTCTACGCGGAAATGAAAGTTAAAGATAGAGGTGCTGTGAAAAGGCTGGCCCAAATTTGGTTAACCAGGGCACTTTTTGGCGATGGAAATTTTAATGGCAGCCTCCATGCGGGTAACCTATATCTAGATTATAATGACAGCTACCCCGAAGGTTTCAGATGGACTATTCTGGATTATGGAGACACCGCCTCTTTTTCCAAACATCAACAAGCCGAATTGATCAAACTTATGATGGCGGTAAGTTTCAAAGACCTCAAACAGGTAAAGAATTCACTAACAGTACTCCTACCTGAAACGGGAATGGATGCTCTTTTTCCAGAGCTAGCAAGATTTATCCAGCCTCAGGCGGAGCAAAATTTTAAAGAAAGTATTGAGTTATTTAGTAAAGCCCTTCTAAAACATCGACTGGAAGTTCCCCCTGAGCTTTTTTCATTCCTCAGATCCTTCGTTTTTATGGAGGGAATGTTAAATACTGGTAAGGGGGATTTGCGTAAAAGTGAGATGATCCCCATCCTAACAAAAGTGCTCCTCAAGCAAGGAGCACTTAAAAATGGCAGCGGATTTTGGCGCAGCTTTTCCAGCTGTGTGGGCTTAAAGCTTAAAAGCGCCTTTTAGTTCGTCTTTTTAAAGAGATCACAGGTATTAAGAGTATCCAAAAGCTTCGCTTCTAAATTCATATTCAATGTGAGAGTTTCAGGCATTCCCTCTATATCCGAGACTAACATAAACTTTTTAAGCACCACATCTTTCATGGTAATTTTTACGGGATCCCCCACTTTGGTCGGCTGTTTTTCAAAGGTGACGGTTCCTTTTAAATCAGAAGAAATGGCGATCATAGTTGCAAAGAGTTTTTTCATGGCTTCAGCAAAGTCTGACATTCCACTATCAGAAGCCTCCTCTAAGCCCACTAATTTGGCCAATGGAGAATCAGACACTAAGCTCGCATTCCCCATCATATCTTTATAGGGGTTTACCTCTTTGGGAAAGGATTGTACTGCCCACATGCCAGGTACTTCCCCATTTTTACATTGAGTAGCGATTATGCTGATAAGAGGTTTATCTTCTTTCGATAAGTCGTATTCTTTGCCCACCTCTGGCTTCATACACTCCTCTCCATTGGAGGTCTTATTACAGAACATGATAAGCAGCTGAGAGTAATCAGCTTTGCATTTATTTGTGGTGGTGGTGGAAGTTGCTGTTCCTTTTTTAGTGGTGGTTTTCACCTTCTCTAGTTCTGGAGGAGTTCCTTTACACTTTATTCCATCCGTAGAAGCCTCTAAGGTAAAATCGTCCATTTTGGAAAATCCAATTATGGAAAAAACCGAGCCGGTATTATTATTTTCATTGGAAATGGCATAGACTTTTTCTATGGAATCAAGAGTTCCACCCGTTAGTGTAATTTCTTTGTCTTTTTCATCTTCGGGGATGGTAGTGGTGGTAGCTGTGGTTCCATTATTATTTGTGGAGCCACTATCTGCTTCATTATTATTTGAAGAGGCATCACTCTTAACTGCTACATTGTCATTGTTATTATCATTATCTTTCTTTTCATCACTACAGGACTGGGAAATAAAAGGAATTAAACTGGCAATGACCACTAGAAATAGAAGCTGTCTTAACATTATCTCCTCCATAAGATTAAAGAATTTTCATCTGGAAAGTCATGAGTATAGTTAAAGAAATTTCTATTTTCAAGGCAATAAAAATTTGCTCTTATTGGTAGGTATAAATAGCAATTAGTATACCAAACTCTTTTTAAGGTAGTCCTATGCGCACAGTCTTGGTGGCTCTCAACTCATCCTATTCTCATTTTGCTCTCAGTCTCGCCTATTTGAAAACTTATTTAGAGGTGGTGGGAAATGATTATGAGGTTACAACGCTAGAATATACTATTGAAGATGACCTAGAATCGGTGCTGGAAGATATTATTAATTTGCATCCCGATTTCATCGGCTTCTCTTGTTATATCTGGAGTATCAATGAAATCCTTGAACTCACCTCCCATCTCAAAAAACTGATACCTCATATTCCCATTGCTTTAGGGGGGCCAGAGGTTTCCTATCATCCCATCGAGGTGCTGGAGAAAACATCTTCCGTAGACTATGTGATCTCAGGGGATGGAGAATATGTACTCCATGATCTACTCGAGAATTTAAAAAAGAACGTGATCAACGAACCTTTACCAGGCTTAACTTTCAGGGGGAATAATGAAATCATTTCCCCCCCCAGCAAACCCATTCCCATGGATCAAATCCCCTCTCCTTATCAGCATGAAAATATTCCTTGGGATAAGCCTTTTCTCCACTATGAAACCTCTCGTGGGTGTGTATTTAAATGCTCTTTTTGCACCAGCTCCAAAGAGGAGGGAGTGAGGGAATTTTCTATAGAACGAGTGGAAGCCGACCTCCAAAAAATCAGTGAAAAAAGCGTGCCCTATTTAAATATTTTAGATCGAAGTTTCACCCTTAATAAGGAAAGAGCACTCCATATAATGGAGCAGATGACTGCTTTACTGCCAAAAACTAAATGTCATTTTGAAGTGAACCCTCATCTTTTAAACGATGAGTTTCTCGCTTTTTTTAATAGTCTTAAATGGAAACAATTCCAATTTGAAATGGGCATTCAGAGCACCAATGATAAGGCGCTAAAAACCATCAATCGATCACATATGAATCAAAAAATTGATATTATTTTCAAAGAACTGACCAAGGGACAGAAGGTAGGACTCTATCTCGACCTGATTATTGGCTTACCGGGTGATACGGTGGAAAGCTTCTTATCAGCTTTTTCTTTTACCATGAACTACTGCCCGGAAATTTGTCAGATCGAAGTATTGAAAATTCTCCCCGGAACCCCCATGGAGGACATTGCGAAGAATGGGCGTTATGAATATGCTCGGAAGGCCCCTTATAAAATTTTAAAAAGCGATCACATGAGCTATCAAGATATTCGCTGGCTTGAAAAACTCCGCACTCTAGTGGATCGATTGCATAACAAAGGTTGGTTTCAAAACACTCTTTATTATTTAAAAATGTATCACTATGACTCCTACCCTACTTTGTTTAAAGAGCTCATTAACTACTGGGATAGCCAGCAACTGTTTCGATCCAAACTTTCTCAAAATAGCTATATTAAACACCTCTCCTCTTTCTTGCAGCAGAACTCTTTTGATCAAAAAATCAGTGAGATTTTTCAAATGGAGGCCATGCAATTAACGAAAAATAGTGGTTTGGTAGGAATAGAAATGAAACCTCTTGATCAAAAACCATATAAAAATGAGGATTTCTTAAAAGATCTTTTACAGGAAAGCTATCAACCGATCTATTTGCAAAAAGCGCATAAATATTGGCAAGTGTTTGAATTCAATACCCTGTGGGAAGAGTGTTGTGCCAAGGTTTTTCCTTTAACAGAGAAAAAGCAAAAGGTACTTTTTCTTTATCCTCCGCAAGGGATCAAGTGTGAGGTTTTTCCATTAAAAGATAATTAGTCATCCTCTAAAATGGTATAAAGTATAATCCCTTGTAAAGCTAAACCAGCCACTCCAACTCCCGAAAGTATAACTCCCATCCGAGTTTTACCTTCTGGTGTGTAATTGAAACTTTTGTTTTCAGTGGGTCTTAAAACTCTCACCATTAAATCAATAAATTCGGGATTTAAACTATACATCTCAAGAGAGCGAGAGATCTCCTCTCTGATAGAGTTTTTTTGAGGATGGTTTTTGCTCCAAA
>CAYFLR010000058.1:0-11004 GCA_964343805.1 uncultured bacterium
CGAACCGACCCAAATTAGGACGATAAATTACACCATTTTTCCGTGCACAAGGAAAACTATGCTGACTTCTTCTCTTCTGCAGATTGGGAGTGAGGATCGTAATGGATTATACGATTTTGGACAGGATCGGTATAATGAACTTGGTTACGGCCTGCCTCTTTTGCGTGATAGAGACATTGATCGGCGTTTTCAAACACCTCTTTAGTGGTGCTTCCATTTTTAGGAAATGAGCTCACTCCAATGGAGATGGTGACATTGAGTTCCTCACCTTCATAGGTGTAAGTGGCTTTTTCCATGGCGGTTCGGTATTTTTCGGCAACGACCAAGGCGTCTTTGAGTTCAGTGTTTAATAAGAGCATACAGAATTCTTCTCCGCCATAACGGAAGCAGATATCCGCTTGATCTTTACGGACGCATTTTTGTAGCTCTTTGGCAACTTGCTGCAATACAAAGTCTCCGGCTTTATGACCATAGGTATCATTAAACCGTTTGAAGTGGTCGATATCTGAAATAAAGAGAGCCATGGTTCCTTCTCGCTCTTTGGCGAGGCTGAACTCTCTTTCAAAGGTGAAATCAAAATGACGGGTGTTAAATAAACCGGTCATTTTATCGGTGATGGATGTTTTGTAGAGGGTGGCTTTCTGTAAGTTGGTAGCGGATTGATCTGCAAGGCCGAACATCAACTGCTCATCCTCTTCAGTAAATCGTCCAAGGGTATCGATGGTCCACTCTCCATCTTCCATTTTTACTTTGTTGGTACAGTTGATGACTCCTACCACCTTGCCGTCACGGAGCATAGGAACCGACATGATTGAGTAAACCGTCTGACTTCCCACCTGCTTGATCTTGGTTTTATCATTGATACGGATAACCTTTTTAGTTTTATAGCAGAGTCCGGCGGCCCCTTCTCCGATCTCGAAGGATTTGGGTACGGTTCCGTAACCATGATTGATGTTGTCCCGGATAGCCACTGGCATATCTCCCCAAACCACTTGCACCACCAGTTTGCCGCTATCTTTATCCACTAACATCATATTGGCTCTTTGGGCTCTCACAGCTGTGCAGGCAGATTGAATGGTTTCTATGCAGAGATGTTTGAAGTCCTGAACGTTAGAGAGTTGCTGGTTAATATCATAGAGAGTTTTGATGTTATCAAGGATTCGATTGTTCTTTTCGAATTTTAAGGTGGAGTCAATGTTGATAGCTACCACCGAAGCAAGGTCCTGAATATAGGCATAGTCACTTTCCATGATGTGTTCTCCAGAACTTCTTACTCCAAGAGTGAGAATGCCTAGAACAAATCCATTTTTAATCAGCGGACACCAAATGTCGGCATCCAATACATGTAGGTCCCATTTATCAAAGGCTTCTTTAAAACGGGCTTCCCCTTGCAGGTTCTTTACACTAATCACTTCCCCTTGTTGAATTGATTGCCAGAGGAGTCCATCCGATTTGGGCATTTTAAGCAGCAGGAGTTCCTGCTTTTCTGATTGCCTATTGGTGTAATAATCGTTGAGCCCGCGATAAGCTTTCACCTGATAGTGAACTTGTTGGGGATCTAAATCTTCATAGAGGAGAACCGATGCTTTTTCCACACTAAACTTTTCACAAACCACCGCCATAAATACTTTAAGCAGACGGTTTAGATTTAGTATTTCACTAAAACCCTTACCTGCTTTTAAGAGCGTCCGCATCTCAAAGTTGATGATATCAAGCTCGGTGGTTCTTCCTTTATAGTAATTAACCTGCTTCTCTAAGGTGGATATGGTATCATTCCGCTCCTCGATCGTATCGGCCAGCTTGGTGATTTGTTGAGTGGTCCTAAATTGGTAATAACTCAAATCTTCCGAAAGCTTCTTAGCCTCTAAGCCTTTTTGATGGAGCTTCGATTGCAGATCTTCAAATTCCTTGTTATTTTCTTCCATGCGGGTCTCTCCTGACTTTTTCGCTTTTAACGATTTATTTTACATCGGTTTCAAAATAAAGAACTTTAATGCTATACTCTAAGAATCCTGATATGAAGGGCTGTTAATTCGATAAGGCAGTTTATATGAAAAATAAATGGTGGGAAAAGCTCCCTAAGCAGAGCCCTAAAGATGAATTAAAGTACTATCAGACCGAATTAAAGGTGATAAAGATTCAGTTGATGGCCCTCAGTCTAAAAGATTTATCTGAGTGTCTTAACTATGTGGTTTTTAATGAAAAAGCCTCAGTACTGGAAATAATGCAAGTATATAGTCAAGAAGACATTATCAAGACCATCTTGGATACCAAAGAGAATTTAGGGCGGGCTAAGAAATGGTTTTCACTTCGGTGAGCCATCTTATTTTAAAAAGGCTATTGTATTCTGATAGGGCTTGATTAGACTCATAGACCATATTTAGTTACAATATGGGTATATGACTAAAATTCTACTTTTCCTCCTTATTATAGCCTCAGACTCTCTCCTTTTTGCCTCTCAATTCTTGAGTCTATGTGAAAAAAAAGAGAGACTTCCTGATTCACTCAGGGTTCCCATTGAGTGGATGATGGCTATGAGGTCTGATAATTGCGTTGAGTCCTTAGAAAAAATCCTTACAGATGATGAGATTGTTTTTCAAGGAGACTCTTCCTATTATCATCAACAGAAAATTCTTCCAAATGGTGAGGTGAAGTTTATAAAGATTCCTAGAAAGAGGTCTGTTCCCTTTAATGATGTCACCCCTCTCCTTGAATTCACACATATCTCAAAGCTAGGACTTCACTATACTGACAAAATAGATCTATCCTTTCTTCAGAATTTTAAGAATCTCTCGAACTTATCCATGTCAGCTTCCATGACAACCAACTTTGAGCCTCTTAAGGCGTTAAGTCATTCATTAAAGAACTTAGAACTTGGGGTTGTCTCTCCCCAAGATTTTAATTTTTTAGACAACTTGAGGGAGTTGGAGAGTTTGACTCTCGCTTTTACGGGTATAAAACACCTCGGGTATCTCACAGGGCTATCACAGTTAAAGCACCTACATCTAGGTGCTTGTGATCTATATGATCAAAATGTGACTTCCGATTTAACTCCTTTATCTCATCTTATTCAGCTAGAGAGCTTGACTATTTGTCATCAGGATATAAGTGACTTAACTCCTTTGATGTCACTGGGTAACCTTCGCTATCTTAAAATTGTCAATAATCAACAGCTCACTAACCTAAAAGGGGTTCAGTACTTAGAAAACTTGGAGGAGTTTCATTATAAATGTTTAGAATGGAAGAAAGATCTGGATCAGTTTAGGCCATGCCAGCAGGGGAATTTAACCAGTTTTAGCCCCCTTGCTTCCCTCTCATGGTTGCAAAAACTTTCATTACAAAATATTAAAAAAATGGATCTTAACCCTTTAAGTCGACTGATCAGCTTAAGGGAACTGGCGATAGAAAATGGAAATATAGATCAAATAAAAGCTCTTTCCAGTTTGATTTATTTAAAGAAGCTGAGTTTAAACGAGAATGAGCTTTCCGATATTAAAGCGGTTAAAGATATGGTTCACTTAGAAAAATTGTATTTGGATCAAAATCAAATATATGATTTATCTCCCCTTTCAAATCTTAGTTTAAGTGTTTTATCTTTAAACAATAATAAAATTAAAACACTAAAAAACCTGAGTGGAAATACTTATCTTTCTGAACTGTATTTATCAAAGAATCTGTTAGGTACCAAGGCTCTTTCGGGAATCGAGAATTGGCAGTACTCATTCAATTTTCCAGAATTAGATACATTAGACTTGAGCTTCAATCAACTTACTCATCTGGAAATTCTTTACTTCCTACCTGCAGAATTCCTTAGCTCACTAAATATCAGTAACAATCAGCTTGAAAGTCTTGTGGGGTTGGAATCCTTTCTTTACTTATCTCATTTAGACATCAGTCATAACTTGTTACAGAATGTTTCCCCATTAAGCAAGTTTTCTCATTTAAGTAGTTTGAAAATGGAGCATAACCAAGTTACCAATTTAACCTCCTTAGCAAGCCTTAAAGACCTCTATAGTCTCAATGCAGGATTTAATGAAATATCTGACCTTTCTCCTTTGGGTAACTTAAAAAACCTTCGATACTTATCGATCCTTTCCACCCCGTTAGCTAGTCTAAAACCTCTCCACAGATCAAGTCTTAAAAGGCTAATAATGGGTGGAAATCTTATTAGTGATTTGACCCCTCTAGCTAAAATGCAGTCTCTTGAACACCTCTATATAGGAAAGAATATGATTCGGGATTTAAGACCACTTGCCAATTTAAAGCAAATTACTGCGCTGGAGATTAAGGACAATCCAATTAATCATATGAAGAGATCAAAATATTGCCCTCCCCATAGATTTGTATCTCTACTCAATTTGTTTTGTGGGTACGATTGAATGACCAGACTTTTTTATTCACTAATGGCCTTTTCAAACCCATTCAATTGATTTTCTAAGATCTTAAGACTTTTTTGCCAAAAGGTGGTCTCCGTAATATCCACTCCCAAATGCTTTTGTGCGAGATCTTCCAATACCATACTGCCTGAATCAAGAAGGAGATTTTTGTACTTTTCGTGAAACTGGTCTCCTTGCTCTTTATACATTTGAAATACCCCTAGGCTAAAGAGATAGCCGAAAGTATAAGGGAAGTTATAAAAAGAGATTCCGGTTTTGTAAAAATGAAGTTTGTTGGCCCAAAAGAGGGTGTCAACTTCGGTCAAAGAGTTGCCATATCTATTTTCTAACGATTCTTTCATAAGAGTAGAAATTTCTGAAAGAGGGACTGGCCCATTCTCTCTTCTGGAATAGAACTCTTTTTCAAAATCCAGACGGGCAGGAATATTGAGTAAAAAGGTGGATATCTGCTTTACATCATTCCAACCGATAAGTAGGTGTGTTTTGGGGTCTTTCATTACATTGGGAAGCTCATCATTGAGTAAACTTTCAGCAAAGATACTTGCTGTTTCAGCAAAGCACATGGGGTAAGAGGTCTGAGCTAAAGGTAGTTCTTTCATCACCCAGCCATGATAAGCATGACCTAATTCATGAGCTAGAGTTTTTATATTAGATAGAGATCCACTATAGGTCTGATAGACCCGTGGAGTTCGAGACTTTGCAAAGCGGGTGCAGTAGGCTCCCGGTCTTTTAGTATCTAAAACTCTGGCCTCAATCCATTTGTTTTTTACCATGGTGTCAACAAACTCACCCATGGAGGGATGGACTTTGGCAAAAGCTGAGCGAACAATATTAACTCCCTCTTCAAAAGGGATAGCACTATTATCATCAGCTAGAAAAGGAGGTGGGGCTCCTAGGTCCCATGGCTCTAAAGCATCCTTGCCTAAAGTTTTTGCGCAAAGTAAATTGGCTTTTTGGCCCAGTGCTTTCCCTTCATCCACCACCTTCATCATGCTATCCAATGTGGCGCTTTGAATCCGGTTGTTATGCAATGGGGGATTCATAAAATCCATTTTCCGAGTATGAGATCGTTTTTGATAAATGGAGTGACGCCAGCCGGCAATAGAATTTAAAATGGCTGCACAAGGAATGGTTTGTTGCTCCCAACTTTCTTTTAATGCAAGAAAAGCCTTTTTCCTTTCTTCTTCACTTGAATCTGAGAGCATACTATTGGTGGCGGCAAGACCTTTTGTTACCTTCCCATCTTCCGTTTCTAATTCACAGCGCATAGAGGAGGTTATGTTGTTGTATAATGTGCCCCAGGGTTGATAGGATGATACTCCTAGTTCCATGATGAGTTTTTCTTGCTCCAGAGGCAGCATGTAGTCTCGACGAAGACGATCGTGACTCACTAAGAAAGATTCTGCTTTAGTTACTGGGTGATCGAGGTATTTTTCCACCAGCTCAGGCTTGATTAAAATAAGGAATTGGTCACAAGGGGCTAGAGTTTTTCTAATGGAGCTGCTCACCATCCGGAGTTTTTCTTCCAGGCTTTGAGCTACCTCATTACTCCCATCAACAGAACGTTCGCAACCTACAAAGGTAAAGAGATTCCATAGCAGCGACTCTAATTCGTCTCGCCAGACACCAATTTGTTGGAGGTTCTTAATTTCCTCCATGCTATTTTCAACTGTTAAAGTGTCTGCTTTAGGAAGAAGTGCTTCAAAGGGGGTTGCGAGTTCTTCGATCTTTTGATTCAGTTCTTTGACTCGTTCAAGATCTTGGTTAAATTCTTTTGATTCGAGTGAAGGGTATTCACAGGAGTTGTCCCAGGCGGGTCCAGATGTTTTTTTCATAATGTCTTTTCAGTTCGGTTTAGTTAATGGATCTGCACTCGATTTCTAAATCTCTTGCTTTAATCTCCTGAGCTGTCGCTCGTTGGAGGCATAGAACCGTTGATTCAGAGGCGAGTTCGCACATTGGGAGGATTGAGTTAGGTGCAACTTTCCCTCCGTCGGCCAGTATAGCACAAATCCCTGACCATGGCGTTGGTTTTTTGCACAGCTTTTTAATGGTTATTTCATCTACTCCTAAACCTGATGCAATGGTGATGCATTGATTGGATTGGCGGTTAGCTTTTATACAGAGTTCTTTGGTGGTATCGAAGCTTAAGTTTCCATGTTGAGTATTACGTATACATGGAATTGTCCATTTAGATATATCCTGACAGACTTGATAACTTTGGAATTCACTCATGCCATTCATACGAGCAGTCTGATAGCATAAATGTCTATCATCCCTTCCTTTACAGTTTTTTTGCAGGCAATGTCCTAAATTTTCTGCATTCCATTTATCAATGAGAATCTTGGCTTTATGGAACTGTTGCTTGGTTCTGGAAAGGTAGTAATTCACCTGCCCTGCTTTATCTATAGGAATCGAACTAGAGAGCAGGGGACGGTTATGAGGGGGGCTTAAAGAAGTCAGAACATTTACCAGAAACCCTCCATTATAGGTCATAGTATCTTTTTCCACTGTGATTCTTAAGCTGCTCACCAGAGATTGCAAATCTGGCTCGGGAATAAATACTCCAGTGATGGTGTGTATCGCACTGTTGTGATAACTGCTGCTTAATTGGAGGTGGTCTATTTTCTCGTAAATTTCAGCAATCAGTTTTTTGCACTCTCCGTTAATGAAGGAAATTTGCTCTGCTGGGATGGTGATGACGGATTGATCTGGATTGCTATTTTGGTAATAGCCCTGCCATAAATGGGCTAATTTGTTAATTCGGGTTAAAAAGTTAAAATATTTCTGCTCCAGCTCCCAGATAAATTCAGGTTCCACTGCGATGACTTTATATTTTGTTTCTTTGAGCGCACTATCATCTGTCCTCTTTCGGCAACCGCTGGAAACCAAAAGTAGCAGTAGGTATACTGTCATTAGAAATAACCCTGTTCGGGCCACCCGCTCAATTTTGCTCATAACATAAAACCTCTATGCAAACTTTCGGCATAAGGAATAAAATCTTTATGAAATACCTAATCAAAGTTTGGAAATTTCCGGGATAACAGAGAAAAAAATAGGTCCATGCATGGGATTGTCATTCAAAAGAAAGTGAAGTTTTGGTATCATGTTCTAACTTATAAGAATGAATGAATTATTTCTTTGAAGAGGAGTTGCCATGAAAGTTCGACTTGGTCTGACACTCATAGGGTTATCTATTGGTTTGTTTTTAATAACTTCTTTGGAAGCTGCTAAAGTGACCATTGCCTGTGGAGCGGTAGGTAAAGAGTTTGAGATATGCCGTCAGAATGTAGAACTCTGGGCGAAGAAAACTGGACATAAAGTGGAAATGTTTCAAAGCCCTAATCTCACCAACGATCGATTGGGACTATTTCAACAGATTTTTGCTGCCAAAAGCGACCAAATTGATGTGGTGCAAATTGATGTGATTTGGCCAGGTCTTTTAGGGAAGCACTTTGTAGATTTGAATAAGTACATTGCTGCTGATCATGTGAATCAGCACTTCTCTTCTATTTTAAAAAATAATACCGACCCCAAAGGTCGCTTATTAGCTGTTCCTTTCTTTACAGATGCGGGTCTCCTCTATTATCGCAAGGATTTACTAGCTAAACATGGATACAGTGTTCCCACGACTTGGGAAGACTTAACCAAAATAGCCAAAGCCATTTTAGCAAAAGAGCGGCCAAATAATCCTAAAATGCAGGGTTTTGTTTGGCAGGGAAAGGCCTATGAAGGGTTAACCTGCGATGCGCTCGAATGGATTGATTCCTACCGTGGAGGAGAGATCATTGATAATAAAACAGGGGATGTAACTATAAACAATCCTCAGGCGGTAAAAGCTCTTAAAATGGCTGCTTCATGGGTGGGCACTATCTCTCCCAAGGGAGTTTTAAATTATGATGAAGAAGCTGCCAGAGGAGTTTTTCAATCTGGAAATGCTATTTTTATGCGAAATTGGCCTTATGCTTGGGCTTTAGGAAATAATCCTTCTTCACCGGTTAAAGGCAAGATCGGGGTTGCGGTTCTTCCTAAAGGGGGTAAGGATGGAAAACACACAGGCACCTTAGGTGGCTGGAATTTAGCTGTGACCAAATACTCTAAAAACCCCAAAGTGGCAGCTGATTTGGTTAAATTTTTAACCACTTCGAATATGCAGATCGACAGAGCCATAAATGGATCTTTTAACCCTACAATAGCTGCAGCCTATAAAGATGGAAAACTACAAAAAGCCAACCCATTTTTTGCTAGACTTCTGTCCACCTTCACCAATGCGGTGGCCAGACCTTCAAAGTTAACTAAGAGAAAATATAATAAGGTTTCTAGTAAATTTTGGAACGCTGTTCATCGTGTGTTATCAGGCAAAATGACTCCTGAAAAATCACTGGCCAAATTGGAAAAAGATTTGAATAGAACCAAAAGAAGAGGTTGGTAGTCTATGCAAGCAAAAACAGAAACATCTTTTTACACTATTCAATTGAGGTGGGCTTGGATTTTTCTTATTCCCTCCTTGCTCGTTCTTATATTGGTGGCAGCTTTTCCTCTGCTACAAACCTTTTACTATAGTTTCACTGATGCCACCTTGGACGGCTTGGATGAGATTGCTTTCACGGGATGGGAGAATTATTTAATCCTTATTGAAGATCCTCTCTGGTGGTCTTCAGTGATGAATACGGTGGTTTTTACCCTTTGCTCTGTGACTATCGAAACTATCTTAGGATTGGCAGCTGCTTTGATTTTATTTGTACCTTTTAAAGGTCGAGGGATATTTAGAGCCACCTTGTTGGTCCCATGGGCTGTACCCACAGTGGTTTCTTCCAAAATTTGGGAGTGGTTGTTTCAAGATCAATATGGGATCATAAATGACATTCTGACTAAACTGAATTTTATTAAGGAGCCCATTGCCTTTATGGGAAACCCTGATTTGGCTCTTCCTACCATTATTGCGGTAGATGTGTGGAAGACCACGCCTTTTATGGCATTACTTCTTTTAGCGGGATTAGGCACCATCCCGAAAGCCTTGTATGAGTCTGCCAAAATTGATGGAGCAGGACCCATCCGTAGCTTTTTTATGATCACTCTTCCTCTTTTAAAGCCGGCTATTCTGATCGCACTTATCTTCCGTTCATTGGATGCGATGAGGGTTTTCGATATTATCTATATAATGCAAGGAAGTAATGATCAAACAGCGAGTATGTCAATTTATGCTCGTCAGCAGATGATTGATTTTCAAGAAATTGGGTTGGGCTCTTCAGCCTCCTTTGCCATTTTCTGTATCATTAGTGTTTTGACTGCAGTGTACATGTTTACCATGAAAGCTGATTTTAATAAGTAGGGGGACACGGTGTCTTTTAATAAAAGATTAAAGAAGTTTTTATTTTTTGCCCTGGTATTTTTGATAGGGGGTTACTCTCTTTTCCCCTTTTACTATGCCATTGTCACCAGTTTCAAAGTAGGGCAAGAGCTTTTCACGGTCTCATACTTTATTGAAAGTTTGAACTTTGAAAATTATGCAGGGCTTTTTAAACAGCAAAACTTTTTAAAAATTATTCTCAACTCATTCGTCGTTGCTTCAGCCACCGTGATGATTTGTCTGGCAATAGGAGTCTCTGCTGCTTATTCCCTTTCTCGCTTTCGCTTCAAAGGGAAAAACTTACTCATGTATATGATTTTAGGTGTCTCCATGTTTCCTCAGATCGCGGTACTCTCTGGACTCTATACTCTTCTGCAAACTCTGGGTCTTTATAACAATTGGTTTGGTCTCTCGCTCTCTTATATGATTTTTACTTTGCCATTTACCATTTGGGTACTTACTTCCTTTATGAAGGAGCTTCCCAGTGAGTTGGAAGAGGCCGCGATGATTGATGGAGCCAATGCTCTACAAATTATTACTAAAGTCTTTCTCCCCATCTTGTGGCCAGCTACTGTAACCACCGGTCTGCTGGCTTTTATCGCCGCTTGGAATGAGTTTCTCTTTGCTCTTACTTTTACTGTAAACGAAAAAGCCAGAACCATTCCCGTTGCTATTAGTATGATCACTGGAGCCAGTCAATATGAGCTTCCTTTCGGTTCTATAATGGCAGCCAGTGTCTTAGTGACTCTCCCACTTGTCATTCTAGTCTTTATTTTTCAAAGGCGTATCGTGGCTGGTCTCACCGCTGGTGCAGTAAAAGGGTAACCCAGGTGGAACTTCTTGCTCATCTTCCAGGAGTGGATCGTGTTTTAGATCAACCTCTCATTCGCACCTATCTGCAAAAAATAGGCGCTTCCTTGGTTAAGCAGATGATACGCTCCACTATCGAAGGTTTGCGTGAGGAAATCAAAGCAGGGCAAATTACCCATGTAGATATGGAATTGGTATTGGGAAGAGTTGAACATCAACTGCAAGAGATTCAGAACTTTACATTAAAACCAGTTATCAATGGAACCGGAATTCTCATTCATACTAATTTGGGAAGAGCTCCATACAGTAAAACCATGTTAGATGAGCTACCTGATCTGTTGGCGGGCTATAACAATTTAGAATATGACCTAGAGCAAGGGAGGCGAGGTCAACGATCTTATCATCTAAAAAAAATGCTGTGCTCGTTGACAGGTGCAGAAGATGTAG
>CAYFLR010000058.1:11014-13117 GCA_964343805.1 uncultured bacterium
TGTAGCAATTGTTAATAATAACGCCGCCTCATTGGTGTTAATTTTAAATACCCTGGCAAAGAATCAAGATGTGATAATTTCCCGCGGAGAATTGGTTGAAATAGGAGGAAAGTTTCGAATCCCAGATATTATGGAAGCGGGTGGCGCTCGAATGAAAGAGGTGGGAACCACCAATCGGACTCGACTTTCTGACTATAGAGAAGCTCTATGTGAAGAGTCTGCCCTCTTATTTAAAGTCCATAAATCCAACTTTACCATGCAGGGTTTTACTGAAGAAACGTCCTTAAGCGATTTAGCAGAATTAGGAAAGAAGCAGAGTATTCCCTTGGTTTTTGATCTGGGTTCAGGTCTCCTTTTTCCTTCAGAGTATCCTTTGTTTAAAGATGAGCCCAATGTATCTCTGGCCTTGAAGCAAGGGGCGAATATTGTGGCTTGCAGTGGAGATAAGTTACTAGGAGGACCTCAGGTGGGTCTTATTTTTGGTGAGAAAAAGTGGATCCAAAAATTGAGATCAGCTCCATTGATGAGGGCCTTACGGGTTGATAAGGTGAGCCTTACCCTTCTCTATCAAGCGTTAAAACCTTTTTTTTGTGACGATTTACCGGTAGATTACAATGCCTTTCAAATGCTGCTCGGACGAAGTGCAGGAGAGAGGAAATTAATGGCCGAACGACTGCAAAAGCTGCTGATGGAAAACGGCATTAGTACGAGTTTACATCAGTCAGAGGGGAAGCCTGGGGGAGGGACTTTACCTGATGTGGTGATTCCCAGTTATGCGTTAAAGTTTGAAACCTCAACTGCCAGTACTTTGTTTTATAAAATGCAGAAAATGAAAAAGCCGGTCATAGGTATTTTGAAAAAAGGCGAATTCTGGGTTGATGTGCTCAGTCTTTTTGAAGCAGATCTTAAGCCCCTCTGTGAACAGCTCAAAATCTGCTCTAGGTAAGTTATTCACTCATTAAATAATTATGTACATCTTGAGCGGCTTTTCGGCCTTCTCCCATAGCCTTAATAACAGTAGCCCCACCAGAAACAATGTCTCCCCCAGCAAATACACCGGGTTTGGAGGTGGCCATAGAATTTTCCTGCACCTCAATGTTGCCCCATTTATTACATTTGATATCGGGAGAAGTTTTTTGCAGGAGAGGATTGGAGCCATTACCAATGGCTACAATGGCCACATCTATATCTAGGGTAAACTCGGAATCTTTGATTTCAACGGGGCGTCTTCGGCCAGAAGCATCAGGTTCACCTAACTCCATTTTTATGAGTTTCATGGATTTGAGTCGTTCCTGATCATCGCCTTCAAATGCTAATGGACCAGTTAAGTTCATAAATTGAACTCCCTCTTCTTTGGCATGATGAATTTCTTCAAGGCGAGCTGGCATCTCTTCTTCTGAGCGACGATAGATGAGGTAGGAGTTTTTTGTGCCAAGTCGTAAAGACGTTCTAACCGCATCCATGGCTGTATTTCCACCACCAATCACGGCCACGTTTTTATCTTTGCATCTGAGGATAGGAGAATCAAATTCCTCTAATCCTGCTTTCATTAGATTGAGTCGAGTAAGAAATTCATTCGCCGAATAGACTCCCGCTAGGTTTTCTCCGGGAATATTTAAGAACCATGGTAGACCTGCTCCCACTCCAATAAAGACAGCATGGTAGCCTTCTTCCTGCATCAGTTCATCGATGGTAATGGTTTGTCCCACCACGGAGTTGGGAATAAATTTGACACCCTTATCCCTGAGTTTATCTACTTCCATGGCAACGATTGCTTTGGGTAGTCTAAATTCTGGAATACCATAAACTAACACTCCTCCAAGCTCATGGAGGGCTTCATACACTGTGACTTCATGTCCTAGATTAATAAGGTCTCCTGCACATGCTAAACCAGCAGGACCACTTCCAACGATGGCCACTTTTTTACCGGTTTTAGTTATATCTAATTTGGTTGGAGCCACCTTTTGAGCTAACTCATAATCTGCTACGTATCTTTCTAAGCGACCAATGGCAACGGGTTCGCCTTTTTTACCCACGACACATTTAGACTCACATTGAAGTTCTTGTGGACAAACTCGACCGCAAATAGCAGGTAGGGCATTA
>CAYFLR010000058.1:13287-14604 GCA_964343805.1 uncultured bacterium
TACGCACCATAGGGTCTTGTTCCGGCATGGCGTGACGTTTGATCTTCATTTTTTCTTTTGCTGATAAATGTTTAGTCATTGCTCACCTCCGCCGCTTGTTTATCAAGATTGCATTCATGTTCAAAGGATTTTAAGGCTGCCTGCTCTTGATCATTGTACATTCTATTTCGGTTGATTAAGTTGTTGAAATCCACCTGGTGAGCGTCAAACTCTGGGCCATCGACGCAGGCAAATTTCGCCTTATTATTTACCACGACACGACAACCACCACACATCCCTGTTCCATCAACCATAACAGGATTTAAACTAACAACGGTTTTAATGTTATGGGGACGGGTGACTTCCGCCACAGCTCTCATCATAGGGATCGGACCGATGGCCAATACAAAGTCTACCTTTTGACCTTTCTCAATAATGTCTTTTAATACATCTGTTACAAAACCATGGTGTCCATAGGATCCATCATCAGTGGTGACATAAGATTCATCACTCACTGCTTTCATTTCATCTTCTAAAATCACTAAGTCTTTGTTTCTTGCACCGTTTATTGTGATAACATGGTTGCCAGCTTTTTTTAAAGCCACTGCAGTTGGGTAAGCAATCGCTGTTCCCACACCGCCACCAATGCTAATAGCAGTCCCAAATTTCTCTATATGAGAAGGCTCTCCCAAAGGTCCCACTAGATCTTTGATAAAGTCGCCTTTTTCTAATTTATTGAGTTGTTTCGTGGTTTTTCCAATGCCTTGGACAATAATAGTAATTGTTTCTTCCTGGAGATCAGAATCGGCTATGGTAAGAGGTATCCTTTCTCCTTGATCATCGAGCCTTAGTATGATGAATTGCCCCGCTTTCCTCTTTTGGGCAATTTTAGGTGCCTTTACCTTAAAGAGCTTGATGTTTTCAGCTAAGAAAGTCGCCTCTTTGATCTCAAACATTATCATCTCCTTTATCGCAGATCTTAAGTACAATTGTTTAACCTGGATCCTCAGAACTTTTGGATTTGGAAGGTGGTAATGCTTGTGCTTCAAAGACTCGGTAAAAATCGCAGATTTACTGGGGTAATTCGAGAATTTTTACCGAGTCTGTGGAGTAGAATGATTGCCGCCTGCCTTTCAAAAAGTTCTGAGGATCCAGGTCGTTAGTCTTTACTTACTTGTAATTGAGCGATTATTCAATGATAAAATTTGGATATTGATTTGAAGAGAAGTGGGGGGTGCAACCCGCACTGGGTCAGTGCGGGAAGCTATATAGTAACGCACTTGCTCTTGTGGGGCAAGAGTGTACGATTAAATGGGGTTGTATATTGAATCCGAACCA
>CAYFLR010000058.1:14614-30906 GCA_964343805.1 uncultured bacterium
TGCAAAGTGCGTCGGTGAATGCAGGGGTATTAATAGCTAAAATAGAAGATAAAATCAATTTTTGTTAGAAAAATTGACTATTAACTGTTAACAAATTGATAACCGTGGCTATAATATGGTGTTAAAACAGCGGTTTGTCTTACATTTTTAAGGCGTGGTCGATGTATTGAATGAGGTTTTCAGGCTTAATTGGTTTCGTACACCAAGCGGTGATACCGATGGATTTACCCTGTTTTAAAGACTCCTTAGAGGTTTCAGTAGTCAGCATAAATATGGGAGTCTTCTGGTAGTTGGGCAATGACTTGACTTTAGTGATCATCTCGAAGCCATTCATATTGGGCATATTCAAGTCACAAATGATCACATCAAATTGTGCTCCTTGAGCTGCGGTAAGTCCTTCTAAGCCATCAGAGGCTGTGGTTATGTCGTACTGCTGCTTTCTTAAAGCAATTGTAATAATCTGGCGAATGGTTGGTGAATCATCTACAACTAAGATTTTTATGGCCATTTTAGCCTCCTTTTACATTTGACGAGATCGCTACTCAGATAGATTAATACATATCACAATATGATACCAAGAATAGCTGGGAAACAAAAGCAGTTTTAAAGAGATATTTCTACATTTAGCTCAAATAGAGCCTATTTGTTTTCTCCTAATTCAAAAACACTGAGGGATTTCTCTGCGAGGGAGACATCTCTTTGTGAGGTATGTAAGTCATAAATGCCGATCATTTCAGTTCGTTTGCCGGGTTCAATATTAATTAGAAATCGGTGCAGAGTTGAAAAGCAGTAAAAAAGGCCTAAACCTGCTCCCCCTTTTCCTTGACGAGGAACCCTTTCAGTCAAACAGCGTTTCATTACATTGAAAATTAGCTCTTTTTCAAAAGAACCAAAGTGATCGATAATGGAAATACCAAAATACCTCCCATCATAAGAATAGGTGAGAATGCTTTTTTCCAGTTCGCTGCATTGGCGGTTCTCTGTTCGGTTGGATTTCCGATAGGGGGCTTCTCCATCATATACGGGAGCATCATAAAGGGCATTGGTTTAAAACTCATCTGCCACAATTTCTAATTTACTTATGATACGGTTGGAAACCTGCATATTGCGCAGGTAGGTTGTCATGGAATCAACAAATTTATGACGATCACTGGTGGATTGAGTGATATGCTGTATAAGGTCACTCCCCCAGTTCATATACTTTTCTAATCCAAAAATATCTTGACTGAAAAGTTTTCTGATTCCGATGAGAAAGTCTGTCTCTTTAAAGAGTTTGTTTTTAAATATGAGGTTATCGATGTTCTTAATATCCATGAGGCCTGTGAGCAATTCTTCTTGGTAGGCCTCAACCACACAGATGATCTTAGTGTCAGGGGAAACCTCTTTGATCTTTTCAAAGAATTCTTTATCGGGCATTTCATCTTCAAGCACATAGACCAGTAGATGGCTCTGTTCTGACTCTAAGTGGGATATCGCCTCTTCTTTGGTATGAAGGTGGGTGAGATCTCCTCGGGTTGACAGCAAAGCTCGTCTTAAAATATTTTGTTTTTTGGTGGAAACAAGGAGGTTTTTGTTATCTTTAAGCCGGATAACCCTGCCTAACAGGTGCTTTGATGCATATTTATCAAGAGTGGCAAGGATACTTTCTACTGTTAACGGCTTTTTTATAAAGTCGAAGGCTCCAATTTGGAGGGCTTCTTTTACATTTTCTAGCTCATCATCAGCTGTAATTACAAAGGCTGCCACGTGGGGTTTTAGTGCTTTGGTTCGACGTAAAAACTCGAAGCCACCCATTCTTGGCATATTAAGATCGCAAATAATAATGTCAATATCTTCTTGCTCTAAGATGGAAAGAGCTTCCACTCCATCTGTGGCGGGCACCGTTTCATAGCCTTTTTTCTTTAGTCCATTTATGATGTAAGCTCTGACAAAGTCATCATCTTCGACCACTAGAACTTGATAATTTGTTGTTGCCATAATCGGTCCAATTGCAAGAAGTGATGTTTAGGTATTATATTCATTGGGCTCTAAGAAGGAAAAGTATTTTTCTATGACTTCATTGAATTCCATATGGTTTTTACACTGACTGCATTTATGAAAAGATTCGAGATTCTCTTTGAACTGATCTTTTCTTACTGTTGCCACATCAATTAACAGCTCTTCTTCCAGATCACACTTTGGGCAGTAGAAGGGAAGTTCGAAATTTTTTACTTCCGCATGTCTGAGCATCTCTGTGATCATGTTGAGTTGATCTACCATCAATACAGGGCATTTTTGGTAAATTACCTTTTGTTGATTTAGTTTGGTGATCATAAAGGACCAAGCTCGCACTCCACTAGAACTGATACGGGTTATGCCAGATTGATCTATTATAATGGGGTCTTCTTTAGAGTCTGTAATTGGACTAAAATCAGCCCGTTCATCTATAATTCCAGCAATAAAAAAAACGTTCCCCTCTTGCTTTATTGAGAAATTGCATTTGCCACTCATAGATTTCCTCAGTGGAGATATTTTTGTATTTCGCTTCTAACATTTTAAATGAGTATCATTCCCTTGTCTAGTTTTGACTGCATTGGTCACTTAAAAAGTCTTGGAGAGCCACAAAGGGTCCTTTTTGATCAAATCTCTCACAGTTAGACAGTTCTCCTATGACCTTAAGGAAACGGGGCCATGAATTTTCCTTTTTAAGCAACTCTCTAAAAAGGGAGTGGTCAGGGTTATAGAGGGATGTAGCCAGAATTCGAGCATTGTTAAGTGGTTTCTTAAAATAGTAGGAAAATTCCTGCTCATTTTGTTTTCGAAATTCATCAAACAGAATGGTTCGTTTTTTCAAAGGCTCAATATCACTTTTATAGACCTTTCTTAAGTTCTTTATGAGCTCAGATAGGTTTTGCTTGAGCTTTTTCCTTTTCTCTCTTCTTTTTAAGTAATTACTCTGTATTGTGTTAGGACTCTGTTGGAGCTTTAAATTTTGTAAATAACCTCCGTTTATAAAATCCAGAATTCCTTGCTTTTCTACAAAAGTGGCAAAGCTTTCATTAAAATGGGTATGGCCAGGTACGAAATAAGTTCCATGGGCCAATTCATGAAGAATAATACCCACCAATGTTAAGGGGGAATATTTGAAGAGATTAGAGGTAAATGGAGTGGCAAAGTATCCCAAACCTGAAAATGAAGAAGCCGTAGTTAGGTAAGTTTCAAAGCCTTGCTCTTCAAACTCTCTTTGTTCTGCAAGGGCATCTTCTTTGTGATAGAAGCCTTTGTATTTAAAAGATCCAACGATGGGAAACCACCACTTTTTTAATTCCAGTTTATCTTGGTGTGCTACAAAAAGGAGGTGGGTGAGATGGGGGCCTGGTAGCATTAGGACCTCTTTAAAATCTTCACTGGCTTTGAGTCCCATTTTTTCAACTGCAAACTTTTGAGCAGATTGCACAGCTTGCAGTTTGGATTTCATTTTTTCAGTCGTGCTCTTTTTTTTTATAAAGGTATTGATCTCTTCTGTTGTACTCATAAGGGATAGATGGGTGTATCCTTGTTTGATTACATAGCAAGAAGATAGTGAGAGTCCTGCCATTAAATAAAGAATGTATTTAAAAAGCTTCAGAATCAAATTTATTCCTATTAATAGAGCTTTAAAGGTTCGTACATGACAAAATGGGTTAAATAGTATTTAATCCAGCCTATAGCCTATAATAAACTGTTTTTATCGCTCTGGCAATTTGCCGCAACGGGGAGAATGGAATGCAAATAAGTGTAATAAAAAAGCTCTCTTTTATAGCAGTCATCCTGTTTATAACCAATACCCCTGTGGTAGGTAGTATTCGCACCTCCCCTTTTCCTGAAACAACGAATGATGATGAGGCACTTGAAGCCATTGGGCCCGCCCTCGAAGAGGAATGCTTTAATGGGAATGCTGATTACTGTTATAAAATTGGAGTTCTCTACACAAGAGAAAAAAAGGAAAGGCTCGCCATTCAGTTTTATGAATTGGGATGTTCTAAAGGAAGCGGTAAATCTTGTTTTAATCGTGCTACAATAGCTGAAAAAGGCTTAGATAAAGGTAAAGTGAGGACATATTATAAAAGGTCATGTGATCTTAATATTTTCCAAGGTTGTTATAATTTAGGACTCATGTTTGCACGAGAAGAGCAAGGTGAAGAGGCGGTTCCCTATTTAGCAAAATCCTGCGACCAAGGTAAGGATGGGAATGGCTGTTTCGTTCTCGCTGCCGTTTTGAATAAAGCGGGTAAAGAAAATTCCATATCCTATTTCGAAAAGGCTTGTGAACTTAACATTACTAAAAGCTGCTCTCGTGCTGCAAAGTTACTCAATGAAGAAGGTCATCAAAGAAAGGCGGGAGGATATTACCAAAAGGTTTGTGCTACCGAAGATATGGCTTCTTGCTATAGTGCAGGGGTTGTCTTTGAAAAAATAGGTGATTACCACCTCGCCCAAAAAAACTACATTGCCGCATGCAATCTCAAGTTTGGTAAAGCTTGCTTTAATGGGGGAATGATTTATCGTCGAAGTAATAAACCATTAGAATCTATTAAATTTTTTAGAAAGGCTTGTGATCTCAAAGTGTCAGTGGGTTGCCTGAATTTAGGTGTTTCCCTCGCGAGGCAGAAAAAACCCATATTAGCCCAGAATGCCTATAAAAAGGCTTGTAAGATGGGAGAGGCGAAAGGTTGTTTTAATCATGCTCTAAGTATGAGAGGAATAGGAAAACCGGCTAAAGTTATGGACTCATATGAACGGGCCTGTAATGGGGGGCTGGCTAAAGCCTGTCTTAATTTAGCAAATATGATGTATCGTCAAGGTATGACTCACTCGGCTTTCAATAACTATCAAAGAGGATGTAATCTTGATAATGTAAAAAGTTGCTTTAATCTTGGAATTCTACATAAGAAACAAGGAAACAAGAGCTTAGCCAAAAACTATCTTAACACGGCATGTAAGCAGGGTTTGGCTAAAGCCTGTCGCAAAGCCAAACAGCTTTAGATATTAAAGCGAAAATTGATTATATCACCATCTTTGACCGGATAGGTTTTCCCTTCCAATCGGACTTTTCCAGCTTGTTTGGCAGCAGCATGATCTCCGGCAGCTTTGAGATCATCATAGGCCACAACTTCAGCTCTGATAAACCCCTTTTCAATGTCGGAGTGGACAGCGCCAGCGGCCCGTTTTGCGTGGGTATTGAGTGGGATGGTCCAAGCTCTCACTTCATCAGAGCCAACGGTTAAAAAGGAACCTAGCTTTAACATCTCATAGGATTTTTTGATCACTCGATCTAGAGCAGATTCTGAAATACCATAATCTTCTAAAAACTCCTGCTTTTCTTCAGCAGAGAATTCAATCATTTCCATCTCTATTTTTCCTCTTACCACCATGGAATCAGCAGACCGGAGCTCTAATCCGGGAAGATCCTCACTGTCATCTTCGTTGTTAGCAATAACTAATAAAGGCTTAGCTGTGAGAAAAGTAAATCCTCTAAAATCAGGGTCATCCATCATTCCCGGTTTTGAGCGCAATGGGAGTCCGTCGTTGAGCATTTGACTGCACTCATTTAAAAAAGCTTTCTCTTTTTCCGAAACTTTTTTACCT
The DNA here is from genome assembly GCA_964343805.1 of uncultured bacterium. Taxonomy (GTDB): domain Bacteria; phylum Bdellovibrionota_B; class Oligoflexia; order CAYFLR01; family CAYFLR01; genus CAYFLR01. Next base: position 20,222 of record CAYFLR010000058.1, read on the forward strand.
CTTTGTTTATCTGTGGCTATTCTTTCAAGTCGTTTTTCTACCGTTGCGAGGTCGGCAATGAGGAATTCATCTTCCAGCTCAGCGTAATCAGCAGCTGCCTGTGGTGCTCCTAAGAGATCGTCGTTAAAGTTACGAACCACCATGATAATGGCATCCAGCGGTCGGACATGATTCAATAATAGTGACATATATTCTTTCTTGTTATCCGCCATGCCAGGCATTCCTTGAAGATCCATATAGGTGACAGTCGCATAGGTGGTCTTCTTTGGTTGGTAGAGTCCCTTTAGCCAATCCACACGAGTATCAGGAACATTGACTACTTCTAATACTGGAACGGCTTGATTCCCCGATTGGATTTGGGGTTCATTACGATTGGCTAAGGCGTTAAAAAGGGTGGACTTTCCTGAACGACCTAAACCAACTATTCCTAATTTCATTTCATTCTCCTCTATTCGTGACAAAAAGCTGAGGTTAAAGACCTCGTAAGAATTCTGGTTTCAATTCAACCTGTCCCTTTAAGGCTTGATCAATGAGCTGCAGAGTTGTTTCTCTATCGGTTGGCATCTTCGCTCTAATGGGTAAATAGTTCGAGGCGTGATTCGCAAAAAAGAGACCGTGACTTATGTGAGTATGAGCAAACATTTCCCTTAATTCTTTCATTATTTCTAGGGGTTTAGGGATTTTAATGCTCATATTTTGAACTTGCTCATACAAAGGGGTGCCTGGAATGAGCATGACTGTTAGAGCCCCAATGTAGTGAGGGTCTATTTTAGATAGGAGATCACCTGTGAGTCGTCCATGTTTTAGAGATCCTTCGGTGCCGGCTATACCCAATAATACCGTAACAGACAGTTTTGCTCCCGCATTTTTAATTCGAATCCCCTGCTTCTCCAGTTCTGCTGCATCTGCTCCCTTTTTGATATCTTTTAAGACATGGTTATCACCGCTTTCAACTCCCATATAGACGATCTGTAAACCTTGGCTAACCAACTGAGCCAGCTGCTCATCTGTCTTCTTTCGGATGCTCTTAGCATTTGCATAAAGACCGATTCTTTTAATGAATGGAAGATGAAGGTTGATTTGGTCAAAGATCCATTTGAGTCGTTTGTAGGGAATTATAAGGGCATCTCCATCAACTAAAAATAGTCTGCGATAGTCTTGCATATGTTCTTTGGCAAAAAGAATGTCCTGCAAAATGGTTTCATCATCTTTTATATCAAACCGTTTTCCTTGATAAGAACCACAAAAGGTGCATTTATTATGGGAGCAACCCAATGTAACTTGGAGTAAGATGCTCTCAGCTTCACTGGGAGGACGAATGATATTTCCTTCATAATGCATGGACCATGACCTTTCAGAAAGTTTGGCGGATCTAGGATGCTTTCAATCCAAACAATCTATTTAAACCAAAAAGAGAGGGAATCCAAGTGCTAGTTAGAAATGGCTCTCTTTTTTCAATTTTTTTTTGCTGGGTAAGAGTTGAATATGTGACCTCTTTTGGCTTTTACTCAGGTTTCTTTGGAAGGAGGACGAGCAGATTTAAACAAAATAAAAATGGGAGGCTTAATTAATGAAATACCTATTTATAGTGCCATTTCAGTTACTTTGGGGTTGGTTTGCTAATTTTTGGAAAGAAAACCTAAAGCAACCTCATCCCATGTTTCGTTCTAATAACTCTGTGATTCCCTATTACATGGTGGTTCTACCCTATGAAGTGGCAAGGGATCATTGGTCAAGGGCTGGGAAAGAATATATTCAAATGCGAGTTGAAGAGCAGGGTTTAGATGTACCACCCATCGAGCATCAAATGGATGATCATCATGATAAAGCTGCTTAGACAAGGATTTAATAGTTGAGTAATCTTAAGGTACTTAGGTCTCTGATTGAAGCTGGAACGCTCTGTTCACCCAATAGCCAAACTCTTTCTTCTATTGATTTGGTCAAGGCTCTGCATGGGCAAGCTGTTCATGAGCAGAATTTGGAACTTCTCAACCCTCGCAAGAATACAGTTTTTGTTATTATAGATGGTATGGGGAAAGTTTTTACTCCCTACTGGCCATCCAACGGTTTTTTTTCTTCTCATTTAAAAAGAGACCTTCTCACTGTTTTTCCTTCTACCACTGCGACGGCATTGTCTTCTATTCATACCGGAAAGTGGCCTGGGGAACACTGTATACCCGGGTGGTGGACTTATCTAGAGGATCAATCCCTCTCTGTTACCACTTTACTCTATCAAGAACGATTTTCAGAGAAACCCTTAACTGACTTTGGGCTTTCACCTACTGAATTATTTATTTCGCCAGCTCTTTTCCAAAAGGGGGTTTTACACTACGCAGTTTTACCTCATTATATTGTGAATAGTGCTTTTACCAATGTGGCCACCGGTTATGCAAAGCAGGTTGGCTATGAGAATATCCAGCAAGGCATTGAATCTATTGTTAATAATATAAAACAGGCGAAACAGACTTCCCATACCTACTTCTATCTCCCTCAGTTGGATTCTTTAGTTCATAAACAGGGGGTTCACTGCCCAGCAGCACAAAAGTTAGTTGGTGAATTGGATGGTTTAATTGGTGAGCTATTTGATAGGCTCCCTGCAGATACCCGTGTGGTAGTTACTGCAGATCATGGAATGATTGATGTCCAAGAACAGGATAAATATACTATTAACCATGATGATTCTCTGGTTGACTTGCTTAAAGCACCACCCATCGGAGAGCCTAGAGTTCCCATATTTCATGTAAAACCTGGGAGTGAAAGAGTTTTTGAGCAGGAAATCTCATCTAGGATGGGCGATGTTCTCATCCTCATTAAACCTGCTGAAGCTGAATCCTTAAAGCTATTCGGTCCTAATCGTATAAGTCCGATTATGAAAAAGAGATTAGGCACTTATATAGGTATTTTTAAGGGGCGCTCTATTTTAAAGTATGTACATATAAACGATCAGGTTCCTGCCTTTAGAGGTTACCATGCGGGATTAGATCCAGATGAGATGATTATTCCTCTCATCGCGGCCTATAAATAATATTTTGCCAGATTTACTGTTGGATTTGATCTTGGGTGTTAGGCTGGATGGGAGAAGAGATGTCCCAATCGCCAGGTGCAGCATTTCTTTCTGAGCTTCCATCTAACTCTAAATCAGCGTCTTGATTTTGGTTTTGAAAAGAAGCGTCACAGCAATTTTGATCTATATCTAGAACCAGAATGTCTTGTTGGCTTTGGTTGTCTTCTGTTTCATTTTGAGCCAGGCAAAGTGGGGTAATCATTAAAACAAGTATAAAAATTAGCGAATATTTCATCTTAAAACTCCTCATTATGCAAAGACCTGCCAGATGGCGAGGTGCTACACTTTTAAGGTTAAAATTGGTAAAAGTAAAATTCTGGGTTTAATAAATTAAAATTATTGTAAACAATTTGTTAATTTAGTAGGCAAACTGTAGGAATATGTTAAGGTTAGCTAAGTTGTATGAGTTTCTTCCAGCCCAGGGCACTTCATAGAGGATATCCAAGATGAAGGGAGTGTATTTAAATCTTTCAGTTAGATAGAGTGAGATCCCATCAAATTCCAGTTGGCCAGCAATACTATGGGTGGTTTCCGTTAGATTACTCGCCAAATAGGGAGCATCATACTTGTCAGGGAATTTCCGAAGGTATCTATAAATAAGTGACAATGCAAAAGCAGGGGTGGCATCGGGGAAGAACTTGGTCTCAAATGAACCTCCAATGGAGTCACCTAATGATCTTTCCACCGAACCAAGCTGTTTTTTGTTAGGAAGTATATCGTCTTTATTAAGAGGGATTCGTTTTTCAATCGTGGTGGGAAGCTCTAGTTTCCAGTTTCCGCTTAAAGCAAACTGAAAGTAAGGAAGCCAGTTGATGTCCATAGCGGGTTGGAGTTGAAACCCATAGTTTCCCTCGCCAAACGGTAGAGAAGAGAGTGAGTGAGGCGATTCAATTTCACCGGTAGGAAATTTAAACCAAAGCATACCGCCAAATTTCATGTATTCATCTAAAGGATACTGGCCTCTTAAAGCTATATAGGTATCTCTGATACCGCTTCCACTCCAGAATGTTGGATCTTCATAACCTCGGTCTTTGATAACGGTTAAAAAAGTATCAAAATTGAGTTTACTGAGTTCATCCAAACCATCTTGCATTTCTTTGGGGGCAATCCCTCCTAACTGTTGCTTGATATGAGAGGCGTTATTTGTTCCCGTCATTTTCCCTTCAACCTTTACTGTTGCTGATTGATAGGGAAGAATAGCAAGGAGTGTTAACCAATTTGTCAAACCATAGCCAAATATAAAAGCTGTTACATCCACATTGGCTTCTATATCTAATTCCAGGGTGCCGGCAGATATAATATCTCCATATTTGAGGTCCTCTCCGTTGGTACCTAGGTTATTTAACTCTTTGATAAGCTCTTGAGCTCTGCTTTTAAAAGAGGCGATCATGGGGGCATTAAGAGGAGTGCCAAATTGATCAGCGATTAAAACTTTATTCCCCTGGTTATCAAATTGCTTGGAAATATTAGAAAAGTTCAAATAGTAGACGGCTCCATAGAATCGCCCTTGGGGCAAGACTGAGGTGGAAGCCCATCCAGACTCAAACAGCAGGTTACTTAGAACAAATAACAGTAGGGCAGAATAGTTTCTCATAGCTCATTCACTGATTTGGATTTGGATACGCTGGGATTTTGTAGGTTGTTCTTGATCGAGCATTCCAGTTCCATAAAGTAAGTTAAAGATAATCATTTTATTCCGAACTTTTTCATTTAATGAGGGCTCTGTGTGTCCATTGATCCAGCACAAAAGCTGAACAATGAGAGCCGCCTCAAAAGGAGAGTAATTGATCCTGCTTTTACCATGTTCTAAATGACTGTAGAGGATTGAGATCTCAGGGTTCCAAAACTCTTTAATTATCCTTTTATAGGTTGTAAAGGCTTTTTTGTATAAAAAGGGGCTGTTTACAGCTTGATGAAGGGCAAAGAGTGCATAGCTAGCATAAGCCAATTCAAAGGAGGTATTGACCTCATATTGCTGTTTGTCATTGGACAAGAATTTGCCTGATATTTGAGTTGTGACAAAGAAGGTGAGCAGCTCTATTTGTTCTTTAATGGCATCCACTTCGCTCAGAACCTCTTCGGGAAAGATTTGATTTGAAAGCTGATACTCATTAAAAAGAGCTTGTGATTGGCTTAAAATGTCAGCAAACAGAGAAAGGGTAATCAAGTTCGTGGAAGCTTTTCGTTCATTGGTGTCATAAATAATCCTCTTTTCGCTATCTAAAAAGAGATCATTTAGATTAACAAGTAATATGGCAAGCACTCCAATTGCTAGCTGATGAACGTCAGTTGGAAAGATTCCATCATCTTTTTGAGGGCGTGAAAAAATATTTATATCATAAGTATTTTTGGGGTGGGTGAGTTTGTAGAACTCCATAGCTCCTAATATGAGAGTCAGATAATCTCTCAAATAGGCTTTTTTGATGGTGGTTTTGAATTTATTATCTCCGACACTTTGCAATTGGTGAGGAAAAATAATCAATCTGGGGTTGGCTAAAAAGGCTTCAGGATCCACTCTTAATGGCTTCCAATCGGGGAGAGTGTAGCCAAAGCCTCCAATAGGTTGATTCTCCGAATCTTGATAATAACCCAGGAGAAGTAAGAGTTTGTTAGTGATATTACTGATAACCTGAAAAGCTTCTTTTTTTCGCTTTTCCTCATTGAGCCATTTACGGGCAAATAGTGAGTAGGTGTAGATAGTTGAACCCAGCATATCAAGGTTTACCAACTGTTCATTATTAATAAACTCCACATGATATAAATGGTCGAATAACTCTGCTTCCTCTATGTTCAGCCCAATCTTCTCTTTTGCCAGAGTGGTCAATTGGCTAAAGGCGACCCTGGGGGTGGCAAAATGACCAAACAATAAGTGCTTATTTTTATAGTCCGTGATTTGACCTAAGAGCAGAGCAGAATGATAAAACGAGCTTCCATGAGGCCAGTTTTGTAAGAAGTTAAGCGTGAGTTGTTCACTTGATTTCTTAAGTAAGGTCTGCAGGGTGGAGTCTTTGAGCAGCGGAATACATTTTTTTAGTAGGCCCGCTAGCATGAGTTGTTCAAATGCAGTTGAGGAACTTCTGTCAATATGGATGTTGGGGGATTTTGTTTTAGTAAGATCTTGAATATATTTGGCTTTATGCTTACCTTGAATGGCAGCAAGTTCTTTACTTCTCACTCCACGCAGATCCATTTCCTTCGGTGGAGGCGACTCCTTAGGTAAATCTTTTTTCTCATCTCTTTTAATGCAAGACATTTGCAAAAATAAGATGAGGGAGATATGGCAAAGTGTACGAATAAATGGCATAATAGTATTATACCTTACATTGCAGCGAAAACAGACATAAATTTGCTAACCCAAGTTTTGTTAGTGTAAATAAAAGTTTAGATGTCAGGAAGATTATGCATGATCTAATTATTTTTAAAAAAATCTTCATAGTGGGAGTTCTCTGTTCTCTGCTCATGCATCAGTGTATGAAGAGAAGTTCAGATCAAAAAGAAGATGCACCTTCTGAAACTGGAAAGAGTGAGCCAGTAGAACCAATGGTAGAGGATATGGATCTCTCAGATATGGCTTCCACTGCTAATACTGGTGAGGGTCCAAAAGCCAACTCAAAAAATAATACAAATAGCAATGAAGTTTCATCTCCTGCCGTGACTGCAGCAAAGACCCCTTATGATATTGAAGATAGTAAAGCGGAGCGGAAAAGCCTAGTGGAGGATGTGGAGAAAGCCTGGTCTCGGATAGAGAGTCGAGATTTTGGAGAGGAACAACCTACTCCTGAAGAGCTGGCAGAAATTTCCATTTTTAAAGACTATATTCTCTACTTTTTCCAAATCCTGAATGACTTTGCTGATGAAAAAAACCAACTTGTCTTGGACAAACAACTCATGTCATCCCAGCGCTTTTATAATATTCTGAAAGGGATCAAATATCTGGTAGAAAAGAGCTCTAAGGTTCCTATGTCCATATCTATAAACCCCAAGAGCTTTTTAGAAGAGTTGGCAAAGTGCACTTTTAAGCAGCTTAGGATTGGGGGGGGAGACAATCTATTTGCTGTGACTTTAAACCAGCCTCAGCATGTTGTCATTAGCGATGATCTGGCTATGCTAAAAACCGACTTCTCCTTTGGTGTGGTGAAAGCAGATATTCCTCAGACCACCATTTATTTTTATGGACTTCGTTTAATAACCAAAGGCTATCAAGGGTACATTCAATCATTGACTTTCCGAGCTGATGGCACCTCCTTTCTTTTGATCAAAGACCCGAATGGGAAAGTGCATCACTACCCTATTTTGGCGGAAAACCTATTCTTCTTTTTATCCTGGTTTGTTTATAAATTTAATTCTCACAATCCCAGTGTGCAAAAATGGTTGGTATCAGAAAAATCAAAGGCAAATGAGGAACAACTCACGATAGAGGATAAATCATTTTCCTTTGATATTGAAGCACGAGTGGCTTCCTTCTTTTTTGAGATTGTAGATTTTCTGCTGAAGCCGGGCAGTGAGTTTTATTTAAGTCTAGATTCCTTAACTGAAGCAGGCAATTCTGATTATCGTAGATTTTATGAAGAGATTATTCTTCAGTTTGTTAAAGATAACGAACTAGTCGAATACCTCAATCGCTTTGACTCATTACAGATGAGAAGCAAGAAAATCAAGGGGGAGCCGCATAGTGAACCCACTCATCTCATTCGTCTCAATTTAAAAAAACCACTGGTGATATTGCAAGATGAGGTGAAGCTCTCCACTGATCGGGAAGTTACTTTGATTTATGATGAGCAACCAGATCAATTCAAAATAGAAGGGATATATGGATTTACATCTATCTTTATTTTGGCTGCCGACCTGACTTTTACCCATTTAAAGATCGATCAAGCGGGTAACCGGATGGGTTTTTATATGGATGCGGATGTGCAGATGCCATTTTTTAAAGCCAATGTAAAAGAGACTGAGTGGTTCAGTTTAGGTGAACCAGTGGAGCTTACAAAATAAATAAAACTATATGAAATTATCACCCATCCAAAAACTACTCACCGGCATCCTTATAATCAACTTAGGGGTTTGCTCTTGTTTGCGAAAGGACGAGCCCTTGCAAGAGGGTAAAGACTCTCTAGAAAAGAAAGACCCTTTAATTTTAGGGGTTGAGGATGCCAGCGATTATACCCATTTAGTTCCTTCCACAGAAGAGTACTGGGATCGGAGTGTTTCATCTGCAAAGGCTAATCCTACTTTGCCTGCGGAAAAAAAAGAAGAAAAGAGACCGGATATACCCGACGCTGGGACAAATAATAATCAGTCCATTTCCGAGAAAATAGAAGAGACTTCTCCTCCTCCAGTTAAAAAAGAAGAAAGAGCCAAGGAGTCAATAGAAACTGTTACTCCAACACCCCATCAATTTGCCAAGTCTCTCCTCGAATTCTTACATGTAATGCAAACTAGCGGAACGCGTATTCACCTAGAGAAGAATTCTTTTTACTCAAAAGAATTCATTGATTTACTTCATGCCACCGCTACTATTTTTGAGTTGCAGTTACTTGATATTCAAAAAGAGTTACAAAGAATCGCATTTAAAGAACTGACTCTTTTTAAGCATCGAGAACGGCTTTTTGAAGTGATTAAAGAGGTGGAAACTACGATTTTAATCGATTCAAAAGGCACTAAGATATTTGCTGAAAAAGAGTGGGGAATTGAAAAAATTACTCCCAATTCAGTGCATCTTTATGGACTAAAGATTGGTAAACCTGAAGAAAAATACCCAATTTCAAGCTTTCAGCTGTTGGAGGATGGAGACTCCGTTTTGCAAATGGAAGAGGGCGATCAAATTATTAAATATCCCATTCCTGCTCAGCGTTTTGCACTGCTTTTTATCTACCTTTTTTATCATTTTGATATGGAGAAAATCGTTGATCCACCGTTTTATATTGAAAAGCATTCTCTTCCTGCAGAGGGGATAGAAGAACTCTCAATTGCCTCTATCGAATCTTCTCTAGATCGAACTTATAATGATGCTGCGCTCATTAATTATGGCATCAGTCTTTTTAATTTTTTTATCAGGACAGGATCTAGCATTACCCTTTTGCATAAAGATGTTAGCTTTTCTTCCAAGAGTTCCTTTTTAAAAACTATTTATAAATACTTTCAATCTCTCTATTTCAATAGTCTCAATTCCTTGAAATTAGTAGGTGTTATTGATCGAGTGAGTCTACTTCCTAATAAAGTAGTAGTTGCTTTGAGAAGCCCAGTAGAAATAGCCATTCCGGAGGATGGAGTTGAAATTACGTTGACCAATCAATTTACTTTTGAACTGGTAGAGGGGCAGATTAATATTACGGGAATCAAAGGGACCTTTAAAAATGGATTGGCCAAAGTTCGTTTTTTAGTTCAAAATATTCGCATTTTGGAAGACATCAATGATGTGGAAGTGAATGTAGGTAAGGTAAAAGGATTTGCCTTTGGATTCATTCCTGTGAAATTATTCATTACCTTCTTCAAAAAGTACCTTACTACGGGAATTGGTTTGGCTGAAGAAAGTGATGTCTCCGCTGAGATTTCAACTCCTCTACTTTTTCAGCTCTCATTCAAAAGAGGGGAAGAACAACTCTATTTAAATTTACAAGATCCTAATTTGCTATCTCATCTTATGGACCACTCCTACCATCTATCTATTAAGAAAGATGGCTTCCTTGCCAATAAGCAGTTATTTAAAGGAGAAGTCTCAAAACTTAACTATTTTCAGACAGCTCCAGGGAGTATTAACTTTCGTTTACTAGAGTTAAACCCCTCCTTTGGTTACCTAAAAAGTGAAACTAAAATTAAGGTGAGATTAACTCTAACCAGGTCCTATTTAGGTAAGAGTAGCCAAGAGTTCATAGAAAGAGAGCTGGAGATTCCTTGAAATATATCGCATTTGTTTTGTTAATTCTTTTTAGTTTCCCTATTCAGGCTGAAGAATCTGTGGGTGTTTTGGCAGACATCGAAGGGCGTTACGAGCTTTTCTTAGATTATGTAAGAAGAGGAGACACCCTTGCTTTTAATGCGGATGGAGAACTATTTTTAAGAGAAGGTCGAAGCTTTGTATTTCTAGGTGATGCCGTCGATCGTGGGGTTGGCTCCATGCGGATTGTGGAAGCCCTTGTACAGTTGAAAAAGAAATATCCGGATAGAGTTTTTCTTATTTTGGGTAATCGAGATATTAACAAAATGCGCATTCCGATGGAATTATCAGCGGAAGCTATGAAAGTGATGCCCAAAGCCATGTTTTACTGGATGATGAAACGTTTGGGGCGAGGTAATCAACTTTACTCTTATTCCAAGAATATGTTGGAATCGGTTTATCAAAAACTCTCGAGTGAAAATAACACTGTGACAGATCGTTTGAAGTGGATTTTAGAGCAGACCATGAACGCGCGCGAGGCTTTTGAAAATAGACGGAAAGAATTAAAAGAAAGAGCGGGAGAAGACCCCGTTAAATATATCCCTGATGAGGTGGTGGTTGAAAGCTTTTTAAAAGAGCTGAAACCCGAAGGACGTTTTACTGAATTTCTAAAGCTAGGGCAACTAGGTGTGGTTATCGGACGAACCCTTTATGTGCATGGTGGAATAACAGAGGCGAATCTCGGTG
>CAYFLR010000058.1:30916-31398 GCA_964343805.1 uncultured bacterium
CTTGAAATACTAGTACTAGTACTAGTACTAGTACTAGTACTAGTACAGTACTAGTATTACTAGTACTAGTAATTGGGGAGGCAACATCAAAACACTCAGCGTACAGGCAAGCAACGCTGTTATTGCACGTTTATCGGACGAACCCTTTATGTGCATGGTGGAATAACAGAGGCGAATCTCGGTGTGGTGCCAGGGAATCTGTCGGCAGAAGCTGATATTAATAAATGGGTAGAAAAGTTAAATAGCTGGGCTAAAAGTGAAGTGAATAATTGGCTCACTGGCACAGGAAATAAAGGGGAGGGTTTGGTTAAATATCAATCGCCTGAAGCCGGAACAGGAATGAATGATGCGAGCGTCGTATTTGCTCGCTTCTCAGGGGGAAATGGCAACCCTCAAGATCCTCCTCCAGCTTTGATTCAGAAGCTAAAAAAGCAACTGGATCGAATTGTGGTCGGCCACACTCCAGCTGGAAATGTCCCTAT
>CAYFLR010000058.1:31408-31828 GCA_964343805.1 uncultured bacterium
ACTTTGCGAGTGGATGGCTTGGAAATTGTGATTGGTGACTGTTCCTATGCCGGGGGCAATAAATCAGTAAAAATCCTTTTAGAACCCAACCGCACTCTGATTGAGGCTTTTATTCCGAGTGGTGAAAAAGTAATAGCAGATGTGAACCCCAAAGAGGCAGGCTCCTTAATAGGGCAGATGACTGAAAATGGATACCGGGTTATCGGTCAAACTGAGAAAGGGGAGTATTTACTCGTGCGCATAATGGGTTCGGACGGGCAATTTGCCCCTAGATATATGACTAAAAACACAGAACAAATCAAATCTATGATGGGGAGTGGTGCTGCCTTAAGTGTCTGTGGGAAAATGCAAAAGCAATTCAATAATTAGGTTTAGCTCCAGGTCTTAGATCTCGAATCTCCTTTACAGTTAAATTCAAAT
>CAYFLR010000058.1:31838-37942 GCA_964343805.1 uncultured bacterium
CTGAAGACTATGACTGGGGAGGGTTGTTTGGTGATTTCCAAATTAACCAAGAACGACAATTTGCTAAAGAACGTAACAAACGTCTGGAGAATAAACTAACCACAGTTAAAGAAGCTATTTCTGAACATGTACAAGATGGCTATTATTTAGGAATAGGTGGGTTTGGGGCTGTTCGAACACCGGTAGCCTTGCTCCATGAAGTCGTAAGACAAAGAAAAAAGAATTTAGGACTCGCAGGCCATACTGCCACTCATGACTGTCAAATCCTTTCGGCTGGTGAGTGTTTTGACCGCTGTGATGCCGCTTATATTGTAGGTCTAGAAGCTCGCGGCTTATCCAAAACCTCCAGAAACTATTTTGAATCAGGAAAAGTCAAGACCACGGAATGGAGCAATGCCGCTTTGGCTTGGCGCTATAAAGCAGCGGCCATGGGGGTTAGTTTTCTTCCCACCAAGGCAATGCTAGGAACAGATACTCTAAAATACTCTGCAGCCAAAGAGATGACCTGCCCCTTTACGGGAGAAAAATATGCACTTATTCCTGCTCTGTCACCTGATGTGGCATTGATCCATGTCCATCGAGCAGATATGTATGGGAACTGTCAAATTAATGGTATCACAGTGGCAGATATTGATTTAGCCAAAGCAAGTAAACGAGTCATCGTTACCACTGAACATCTCATCTCTAATGATGAAATTCGAGCTGAACCTTGGAGAACTTCCATTCCCTATTGGTTAGTGGATGCGGTGATTCAAGTTCCTTATGGTGGGTATCCTGGAGTGATGGAGGGAGAGTACTTTAGTGATGAGGACCATCTCAAGAAATGGTTGGAAATGGAAAGGGATGAAGAGGAGTTCAAAGCCTTTTTCAAGAGCCTGATTTACGATACAAAAGATTTTAATGAATACTTGGAGCTGTGTGGGGGCTTAGATCGCTTAAATGAACTCAAATTACAAGAACTCTTAGTGGATCGAAGTAAATCGTAAAGAGATGGTGGAGAAAGTATGACAACTTATAATAATATGGAGTTAATGGTCTGTGTCGCATCTAGGCAATTAGAAGATGGAGCTTCTGCTGCTATAGGAACAGGAGTTCCCTGTGCAGCTGCTATGTTGGCTCAGAAGTTACATGCACCCAATTTATTACTGTTTTTTGAAGCGGGAGCGGCAGGTGCCTTACTTCCAACTATGCCGGTGTCTGTAGGAGATAGCCGTACCACTCATAAGGCGATTTTATCTTCTAGTATGGCTGACGCCTTGGAAACTGCTCAAAGAGGGTTGATTGACTACACCTTTTTGGGAGGAGCTCAAATAGATCAATTTGGTAATCTGAACTCCACCTTTGTGGGAGACGATTATAAAAAACCCAAAGTGCGTTTCCCCGGAAGCGGAGGAGCCAATGATCTGGGTTCCTTTTGTTGGAAGGTCATGGTAGTGACCCCGCATGTAAAGAGGCGCTTTGTGGAGAAGGTGAGCTTTGTAACTACGCCAGGATATTTGGATGGTCCAGGGGCTAGGGAAGAGGCTGGTTTACCAAAAAATACAGGCCCTCATCGAGTGATTACCGATTTAGCTGTGCTCGACTTCGAACAAGAGAGTAAGAGAATGCGTATTATTGCTACTCACCCAGGTGTAACCGTAGAGCAGGTTCAAGAAAATACCGGTTTTCCTCTACTCGTAGCTGACAACGTTGAGCAAACACCAGCACCCACCGATAAAGAATTGGATATGCTCAGGTCACAAGTAGATCCCATGGGTTACGTTATAGGGCGTTCTTAGTAGATTAAATAGCAGTGGACATCTTAATCTGGTCATGAAAATTATGAATGACTTTGAGGATTCTCCATTCAATATTCCTCTTATAGGCCTTCAAATTGAAGAAGATATTGATAAAGGGGGCCATCATCGTTTCACAGGTAAAATGGATTTGGTTGAGTCCATTTTTCCCTTCCTTAACTTCAAAAGTGATAGCAAAACGATCCACCATAATATTGGCTTCTTGTAATCCCATGGACAGGATATGAGTTAATCCATCCTTCTGTTTTAGCTCTGTGATGGCAAAGGGTATTTGATTGCCTTTACTCCCGAATGGCCACATCAGGTCCACATCATAAGTGAGAAAAAAGTAGCCCCATTTGTCATTAGGAAGGTAATCCATTTTCCTTAATTGGGTGATAAACCCCCGAGAATTCTTATCATCTCCATTGATTCCTAAAATCACCCACTCTGGATAGCGGTTAAAGTTATTTGCAATTTTGGAAATATGTGATAAAGGAGCATCAATGTCTACGAATCCCTTGGTTATATACGCGGATCGTTCTTTATCGTAGTAAGTGTTTGTTTTAGAGTCAGCCTGCAGTGAGCCAAATTCCTTTGGTAATTCAACCAGCAGGGCGGCGAAAATAGAGATACACAAAAAAAGAAGTATTTGTTTAATTTTAGGCATACAAATATATTAGCAGGTTTAAGATAAAAATTGGAAGTAAATTAGATAACAGTTTGAATGCACAGGTTAATTTTGTTAAGCTGTTGACTTGCATGAGTTTTCAAATGTTTTAGTAAAAGCTATTAACCTAAAGAGTGGGAAGATTATGGCTGGTATAAAAATCAATAATCTCTGGAAACAATATGGTCCTGTAAAGGTCGTTCATGGGATCAACTTCGATATTAAGCCAAACGAGTTCATTGTATTAGTGGGACCCTCTGGTTGTGGTAAATCTACCACTTTACGAATGATTGCCGGTCTCGAAGAGATTACCGATGGGGAGATTTCCATTGGTGATCGAGTGGTAAATGATATGGCCCCCAAAGACCGTAATGTAGCTATGGTGTTTCAGAACTATGCCCTCTATCCTCACATGAATATATTTGAAAATATGGCCTTTGGTTTAAAGATGCAAAAGGTTCCCAAACCAGAAATTGAGAAACGAGTTCATGAGGCAGCGAAAATCCTCGACATTGGCAGTTATCTGGAGAGAAAACCTGCTCAGCTATCTGGAGGTCAACGACAAAGGGTGGCCATGGGACGTGCTATTGTTAGAAACCCTGATGTCTTTCTCTTTGATGAACCTTTGTCAAATTTAGATGCCAAACTTAGAAATCAAATGCGGATAGAAATCAAAAAACTTCATGCCAAATTGAGCACCACTATTGTTTATGTGACCCATGATCAAGTGGAAGCTATGACGCTAGCTGACCGTATTGTGGTGATGAAAGATGGTTTTATAGAGCAAATTGGAGAGCCTTTAGAAATTTATAACCATCCGGCAAATACCTTTGTGGCAGGCTTTATAGGAAGTCCTCCTATGAATATGCTCCAAGCAAAAGTAAAAAAAGAGGGGCAAAAAACAACCCTCGATTTTGGGGATGGAAAAGAGCTTCCCTTGCCTGAAAATAAGTCGCTTGCTGATCGCAGTGAAGTGCTGGTGGGTATTAGACCCGAACATTTACTGGTGAATCCCGAAACATCTGATAAAGTTTGGGAGTTTAAAAGCACTCTGAATGTGCTTGAGACTTTAGGGCATGAAACCCTTCTTCATACTGAAGTGGGTGAGAGTAAACTCATCGCTAAAGATGATAGTAAGGCCCTTACTTGTAAAGAGGGTGAAACCATCTCCTTTGGTTTTGAATTAAATCAAATTCATCTTTTTGATGTGTCCAGCGGTAAGGCTATTTTGGAATAGTTGCCTCTACAATAACAATTTTCTTTGGCAAACTTCCCTTTTCACTAAAAAACTGTCTCTGCAACCTTTTCATTCCATGGGCACTATTAATCTCCAGTCGATGAGTATTGTTCTTACGGGTTGTATGGTAGAACCACACTTTGGAATTTTTATCCCTTAGCAATAAAGCCACATGATAATGTAAAAATTGATATCCTTTGCGATGAGTTGGGCGACTGATACTGGCTAAATAGAGATATCCTTTTTTTATACGCAAGAAAATGTCCTGCCAGGAGGATTGGTCATTGAGAGGAAATCCACGTATGACATGAGATTTATCTCTCTCAACTTTTTTTTGAAGATGGGGAGGTGAGATCGGCAGAATAAAACGGGGCCTTCTATCTTCCGCAATATTCAAAATGAGATCCAAACCAAAATCCCAATCATGGCCAAAAGGAGAGTTGATTCCGCTATCTGAACGGCGGTCAAATTTCGCCCCAGAAATAGTGATATGTTTTTTTAGAATTCTCCTGGCCGCCGCTAACACAAATCCACTGCAGTTATAACCTGGAGTAGAATAGAGATGGGTGGGAGTCGTGAAAGTGGTATATTTTCCCCTAATATTCTGCGCTCCATCTTCTCTAAACTTCGTTCCTAAATACTGATTGGCGATTTTAATGGGGGACAAATTCTGTGCCCAGAGATCTAAGCTTGAAAATAAAAAAAGAAAGGTAATAAGAGCTTTCATCTGTTTTCCAGTGAGAGTTGCAGTGGATAATTTTTCCGGATTTGGGGATCTTGCCAGAAATCTTCATGGGCTTTTTTTATTTTCACTCGTATCTGGTTATTAACTTTTAAATCAGTTACCGCCTGGAGCTCTTGGTCCTGTTGATCAGTTTGAGAAGCGTTTTGAAAGAAAATGAAGTAAATTGTTTTCGT
Source organism: uncultured bacterium (assembly GCA_964343805.1). Classification (GTDB taxonomy): domain Bacteria; phylum Bdellovibrionota_B; class Oligoflexia; order CAYFLR01; family CAYFLR01; genus CAYFLR01. The sequence goes on from CAYFLR010000058.1 coordinate 36,439, forward strand.
ATCCAGATGAACTTTTTGATGAAGGGTAAAGAACATTCGATTCCCGGGAATTCTTTTTAAATTATATTTTTCTTCTCCTAAATGGAGGGTGGTCCTATTTTCTTGATCTCTTCTTTCTTCTAAAACCCTTACATAACTAGGTTTTAGTAAGGTTGGAAAGTGAACTTGCTTTAGCTCTAGGAGAGCCTGAATGACTTGAGCGCTCTTTGATATATTATAACTTTGATTTATATAAAGGGGAGATTTATACCAAAAAGTGGGGTCCGAGAGTAGATCGGGAAGTCGTAGGGGAGGGCTCTGGATATTAACTCCTTCAGGGGTTGTAAAGGAAAAAGCATAGTCAGAATTCCACTTATACCAACGCTCTTCATCATAAAAATAGGGACCATCCATCTCAAAATTCCAAGATTTATTTTCATCTTGGGAAACATATTGGGCCTTAATGGGAAATCTCATTTTGGGACTTTTAACTTTACCTACGGTTTGCATAACGCGGTCTGGAGATAAGTGATGATAGAATAACCTAATTTCTGGAGGCAAGTTGAGCTTGCGATGGTTATTTTGATCTTTTTCCCAAAAGTGGACACTGGCTTTTAATGATGGCTGCTTAAGAATGGCTTCAGGAAGTGGCTTCTCGTTTTGTTGACTTAACTGAAGTAAATGCTTAATCGTTTTTCTAAAAACAAAAGGGTTTTCTTTTAAGAACTCATTTTTATCCACAAGGGGCGGACCTGGAAACCATATAAAATCAGGAAAGTTTTTGAGCCACTCGCCTCCAATAATATTTAAAGCACTATCAAGCTCTATGATGGCCGGATAACTTTCATGAATAAACTTATCTGGTTCATTATCTTGTAATGTCACCTCCATAGTGACTTTAAGTAAATAGCTCGTTTCTCTGGCTGCATGTTGATAGATAGTTGGATTATGGTCGAAAATATGATGGTAAACCTCTCTATAAGATTGCACCTGCCTTTCTTGTTTTTGTTTTTCTCTCGGGTCCCCATCGACATAAATATACTCAGCAGCCAAATAGCCTTCGATCTGTTCTGGTGTAGGGTAATTCTCTTTGAAATTGACCGTGCTACTTGCTTCAGGAATATTTTCTAGTTTTATGTGGTATCCCACCACGGGATAATTCCAAACTGCTTTTTTATTATCTCTTTCTATAACAAAGGGAGAGTTTTTTCTCCCTAGGCGATTGAATAAGGCGATAAACAGGGCGCCGGGATTCACATCACGACAGGCATACGAGATAACTCGACCCTGATCATCACGAGGTGGATTTTTTAGATTACATCTTTCACCTAAATTTCGTGAATGGTTGCTGAAGTAGAGCAGAGCCAGCAAGGCTTTGATGTCCTCAGGGTGGAAGGGTATTTCGAAACCATCTGGATTGATCATGGTGACAGGCTGTTTCGGTGTTTTTTCTTTGATACTGGGAGCAGCTACCCCATTACAGAACCCTTCCCAACTGGCAGTCCAGCGGACTTGATCTTATCAC
>CAYFLR010000059.1:0-6429 GCA_964343805.1 uncultured bacterium
CATCCAATCCATGACCACCACTCTTCCTCGCAACAGGGAAGCGACTCTAGCTGAAATAGAAAAATTGTGGCATGCGGGTTGCAGAGTAGTGAGAGTGACAGTTCCCACCGCGGCTGATGTTGAACAATTACCCCATATAAGAAAAGCTTTAATTGAAAAAAACACCAAACCAGTACTGGTTGCTGACATTCATTTTAATCCTCGTCTCGCCCTACTATCCGTACCTCATTTAGATAAGGTACGTATCAATCCTGGAAACTTCAGTGAGAAGAAAAAACGAGATGGATCTGAACTTGACCCCCTCGAAGAGATTAAATCCAATCTATCCCCTTTGATAGAAGCTTTAAAAAAAGAAAACAAAACCCTGCGAATAGGTACCAACCATGGCTCTCTCTCAGAGCGGATCTTGCATAAATTTGGTGATACCCCCTTAGGGATGGTAGAAGCCACCTTAGAATTTGTCAGGCTCTCCGCAGGGATGGATTTCCATAACATGGTACTTTCACTGAAAGCCTCGAATCCCAAAGTTATGATGGAAGCCAACCGTCTCTTAGTTGAAAAGTTAACTGCTGAAAAACTTTTCTATCCCATTCATCTGGGGGTGACCGAAGCAGGTAATGGAGAGGATGGACGTATAAAATCGGCTCTCGGCATCGGCACTCTATTAAATGAAGGAACCGGTGATACTATTCGCGTTTCACTCACAGAAGATCCCATTTATGAAATTCCCTTTGCCAGTGAGCTAGTAGAAAAAATTCACTATTTAAAAAGGGATCAAAAGGCTTCATCCTATTCATTGTCCAGGCTTCCAGCTCCCCCTTCACAAATGATAATTAAAGGACATAATTTTGCCCCTCTTGAAACTCCCAAAGTAGAGTTTAGAGTAAATCTGACCCAAGAGACAAATCAAACATTCTATCAACAACTCAAAGATCAAAAGAAAGGTAAAGAATCTGCCACACCCCTGGAATTGATCAATTTAGACTGTTCCCGCTGTTCTCATATTGATCCGGGGAAGTTGGAAAAAATCATAGCAGATTTACCTCCAGATATAGTGATAAAACTCTCTCCTGCCGGTCACCCTCTGGAAGGATTTAGGAGTATTTTTTCTAAAATCCATATTGTTTACCTAGACAGTGATAATTATAAAACTAGGCAAGACTGGGAAGCTTGGCTCAGCGAGGCCTCTCACTCTCAATGGTGGATATCAGTTGATACTTTAAGAGATGAAGCTTCATGGGAGTCTCTCATTGCAGATTTCCATTCTCACTCTCTCAATCAACTTATTATAAAAAACCCCCTCTATCCCCCCTCTTCCGGTCAAAGTATTTTTATGGAAGAACTCATTAAATGGGGAGGACCTCTTCATCTGGCGGTTGAATCCTCAATTGAGAAACCGAGCATTGTAGAACTCACCACTTCCATTGGCACTCTCTTATGTCAGCAAAAAATACCCGTTATTTCGTTTTCGAGCCCACTGTTTAGCGAAGAGGAGAGCTTTAGACTCGGATATCAACTATTACAAGCCACTCAGACTCGTATTACTAAGGCCGAATTTATATCTTGCCCCTCTTGTGGACGGACTCTTTTTGATATTCAATCCACCACAGAGCGCATAAAAAAACGATTTGACCATCTCAAAGGTTTGAAAATTGCCGTCATGGGATGCATCGTGAATGGTCCGGGAGAAATGGCTGATGCGGATTTCGGTTATGTAGGAGCGGCTCCTGGCAAAGTCAACCTTTTCGTTAAAAAAGAGTGTGTGGCTAAACAAATTCCTGCCGAAGATGCAGAAGAGCGATTAGTGGAACTCATCAAACAGCATAACCAGTGGAAAGAGCCTACCCCTTAATGGGGATCTTGCCAAAATTTACCTGTATTTTCAAATAGATTTACATTTTGTTAACGCGTTATTATCATTTTCTTAAAATATTTTTGACGTTTCCAGACATTATTGTTATTTATTTAGGCGTCGATAGGATTTAAAGGACACAAAACAGAAGAGAGGTATTTCAACTTATTAGAATCACTTCACAAAAAATAAGCTAATCTAAATACCATCAATTATAGCCGCACACAGCAGCACATCACGTTTACATACTTCTCCCTTTAAATACCAAAAAGCCCGCAGTTGCGGGCTTTTTTTTTGCTTTTTACTCACTCAATATTGGCTTCAATTGCTGTTCCTTGGGAAAATCAATAAATCTTCCATTTATAAAAAGAGAAGTATCTTGCAAGGGACCTAGGGAAGCAACCAAACGGCGGTAGCCATTAATAGTTCTTTCAATATGAGCCGCTTGTAAACAACTGGTTAATTCTTCCGTTAATAGAGACTGAAAATCAAATGAGGGCTCTTTTATCAGTAAATCATGGATTTTTCTCAATTTTTTAGGCTCGTGCTGAGATAGACAGGCGCTCAACCTGTCATGAGGGAGGATAGGATCCCGATGGATTCCCGGGAGATAAAAAATTTCTACTTGTTCTGGAAAGAGAGCTTCCCAATCCAAGACCACCTCCCATAACTTTCTTAATTGCTCACTGCCATATTTCCCCCCATGAACAATCCGGATTGGATTAACACTTTTCATAAAAGGGGCCATTTTTGCGAGGTTGATTAAATTGTAAATATTTATAGATATATAAGGTCGTGTAGGGAAGGGAAGTAATCTTCTGTATATACCCTGTTCTTGCCACTTTGCCAGCAATGATCGGTTATGAACACTCCAAGGATATGCGGGGTTTTTCTGTTTACCAATGACTTCTAAAACTCGCCCTTCCACCGCTTGGATTTTAAAATCAAAGAGCTGACGTTCCATCCGATAGAGCTGAATATGATTTAGTTTTTCTAGACTATCGATCCATAACCGTTGTTTTTTATTGTTTATTTTGATTTCAGCGGCATGTCTTTGATTAGAAAATAGCCCCCTTTTCCCTTTAGTCTCTTTTGCTCTCCGCTGATAAAAAAGCGAAAAGGCAATGGCAAACAGAGCCAAAGTTAAAATCATGTTATTTCTCTTAATCATACCGTAAATTTCCAATTATACTTATTTTTATGATATAACCATATCACAACTCACTAAATATATTAACTTTATAAAAATTAATTTTAATTATTTTTGTGATATAAAACACAAATGTGATAATATTATTATAACAAATGTATAATACCAAATAAGTGGGTAAAGGAGCTATTTTGTGAAGGGGCGCCCCAGCCAAGAGGCCTATAATAAACTGAACCTACTAGGAAAGGCTTATACCGATGTTAAGTGGGATTTTAAAGACTTACTGGTCGATCGTGCTCCCTCCTACGATGATCTAGGTAAGCGCATTTGCCTGTATAGCGAGAGTGGTTCTCATAAAAACTCAGTCTATAACTGGTGCCACAATTACCCCTCTAAGAAACAAGGTAAAAAGAATACATCTATAGACCCTGATAAAATAAGAGAATTCTATATCGCCCTATTTTCTTATCTAAAAGGCACAATTCCCGAAAACATTCGCCTTTTTTACCCCTATTGGACGGAAGCCATCTACCATACCTGGGATCGTCCTCCGGAACAGGTTCATTTCTTCTTTGACCAAGATGTATTAATTACAGTTCAAGGAATTTATAAGAATGGCCATCTCTTTACCCAGGATTTAAAGGTCACCTTTGACTTCCTGCTTTATTCTCTGTTTTCTGGCGGAGAGGTCCCATCCAAAGTAATTGGTTCTAACTACTTTACCCATCCCATGACACTCAATCTGCCTGCCACCTTTCACCAAAATATGAAGGAGTACATAATAGGTTGGTGGAATGTATTTACCGCCATTACCACCAGGGCTATTCATAAAATTGGAGGTCAAAAAGTTCTCCAGTTTGAGATTCATCCTCTAAATGGTTGTTCCCAAGAAGATCTTTTCCTGCTATTTGATATTAATAAGGAATTGAAAGCTGAAAGCTTCAGTAGATGGCCTCCCGTAGGAGAGTCATTTCTAGAAGCGCTCCCTTATTAGCACTAAATCAAACTCAAGCAGGAGATTATGATGAAAATAAATACAGTCGTTATTGGTGGCGGTCCTGGTGGATATGTTGCAGCTATTCGTTTGGCCCAACTCGGTGTAGAAACAGCACTGATTGAACAAGAAAATGTGGGTGGTACCTGTCTTAATGTGGGATGTATCCCATCCAAGGCCCTTATTCATGCAGCTAAGAGTTACTATGGAGCTAAAAACTCCTATAAACGTATGGGGATACAAATTCCTGAAGTGGGAATCTCCTTTGAATCAACCTTAAAATGGAAAGGGCAAGTAATTAAAAAGCTCACCAGTGGTATTTTAAACCTACTTAAAGGAAATAAAGTAAATTTAATTGAAGGCAAAGCCTCCTTTGTAGATACTCACACCCTTAAAGTTGAAAAAGAAGGGGAAACCACCGAGATTGAGTTTAAGAATTGTATCATTGCCACTGGCAGTAAACCGGTTCATATTCCCGCATTTAAAGTAGATCAAGATAAGATTGTTGACTCCACTGGAGCTCTCAGCCTCCCTGACCTTCCTGCCAGCCTCGCTATTATCGGAGGTGGATATATAGGTTTAGAACTCGGCATGGCTTATGCCAAACTAGGCACCAAAGTTACCGTAGTGGAAGCACTAGATACCATCTTAGCTCAATTTGACGATGATGTAATAAAAGTGATTCAGACTAAATTGAAACGTCTCAGAGTCAAAGTTTGGGAAAAAAGCTCCGCCCTGGAATGCCAAGTGGTGGATAACCAGGTGGAACTAAAACTTTCCACTCCAAAGGGGGAGCAGGTAGTAAAAGCCGACCACCTTTTTGTATCTGTGGGGCGTAGACCTTACACAGAGGGTCTTAATTTAGTAGCAACAGGTATCGCACCGAACGAGCAAGGTTTTATTGAGGTTGATAAGCAGATGAAAACATCAGTATCTCATATTTTCGCCATTGGAGATGTGGTGGGGCAACCGATGCTGGCTCACAAAGCCTCTAAAGAAGGAGAAATTGCAGCTGGGGCTATTGCCGAAAATACATCTCTCAGTCGAGGACCCATACCCTCCATCGTATTTACAGACCCGGAAATTGCTAGCTGCGGTCTCTCGGAAAAAGAGCTGCAAGAACAAGATATTCCATATAAAAAATCAACCTTCCCACTCACCGCGCTGGGTCGAGCCGCCACCACCAATGAGACCGATGGCTTTGCTAAAATTCTCACCGATGAGGAGAATCAAAAAGTCTTAGGTGTCATCCTCGTTGGTCCTCATACCTCTGATATGATTGGAGAAGCAAGTCTGGCTCTCACTGAAAACTTAACAGTGGAACAAATTGCTCATACGATTCATCCGCACCCCACTTTTGGGGAGATTATGATGGAAACCGCTCAAGGAGCTTTTGGGCAAGCCATTCACAAGCTTAACAGTTAAATTAAGCATTTATTAAATAATTTGGTCCAGAATTGTTTTTTTTCAGGGGTACCTAACCTATTAAATAGACTAGCCTTTCTCACTTTTCTTCAAAATCACCCTCAAGTGCCGACCCAAATGTTTAAGGGAAAAAAGTGAGCCTCAAATAATAATTTTTGAGGCCCCCCAGCGTTTTAACCAGGTAACCAACAAAAATAACAATTTATTAACTTGAGGAGGAAGAATTATGGAACGAAATTGGTTTAAATGGCTCACCGCCCTACTCATCTCTTTCTCACTGGCATTCACATTTGCTTGTACCAAAGCAGATAGCACCAGTGAAGATGATAGCGAAACAGCAAGTGAGGAAAGTAGTAGCTCAACTGGAGGAACCACGAGCAGCGGAACCACGCTTGCAACCCCAACCAGCACCGCCATTACAGTAAGTGGAGCTTTAGCCCTGGCATCATCAGCATCTTCATCTGCTTCTTTAGTAGATTCTGCTGATGAAACACAATATTGGGTGAAATGTGTCACCACATCAATCACAGATGTGAAAGCCTGTATTGATGATGTAGAAGAAGAGGCCTTCTCACTCACCTGTGACGGTTTCCGTAGCAAGAGATTTGGTTGCTTTATCCTTTCTGGGACAGATGAAACCAATCTCAACATTGTGGGAATGATTACCTCAGACGATCTCGTTATGGGTGCTAATACCACCGATGCTTCCATGACTATCAGCTTCGACCCAGAGACTGGTATGGCTTCTATTGAATTTGATCAAGTCGCCAAAACTACAGGTGGAGAAGAAGTTGAAGTTGAAGTTGAAGATGTCCAAGTGGAAGTTCCCACTGAACTTCTGGACCTTAATTTAACATCCGGTAACTATGATTTCCGTCACTGTCATACTTCTCGTGACAAAGCCCAAAAAGGGGAATTTGATGAAGCCGGTGACACCTGTGAACATGGTTGGGATGAATTTCTCTATGTTCATTTTACCCCAGGTGAAACCTATACATTCCCTAGACT
>CAYFLR010000059.1:6554-14875 GCA_964343805.1 uncultured bacterium
CAAAAAAGAAAGCATAAGGATGATGAGGATGATGAATTTAAAGCCATGCTCGGCAGTACTTATGGTCTAAAGAAAGAGTGTACCGGTTTAGTAGAAGATCTAGTTATCGAATTTGAAGCGGGTAAATACTCAGTTAAAGAAGGCGAAAGAAAAAGAAAAGTCTGCTACGACGGCACCTGGGAAAGTAAAACTGACTTAGTAAACAGTATCCTTGAAGATGAAGAAAAGAGAATGGAAGAAGGCGATGAAGGTGGACTTCTTCAGTGGTGTGGTCAGTGGCAAGGTCTAAAAAGCTCTGATGACAAAGAAAGAAGAAAAAATCGTTTTATCGCTGACTGTAATATGTATCTCTTTGGCGATGTGGGTGAAGAGGAAGAAAATAGAGCTGGTGCAGAACTGGTAAGATCTTTCCTACAAGCCTTGGCTGATATGCGTCACCAAGGTGGTGGAGACAATCGTTTTAAAGAATTTAAAGATGCGTTTAAATCTATCAACATTGATAGTTTAGATGCCAGCGCTGCCACTTACGATGAGCCACTTCAAGTGCTTGCCAAAGCATGGGCCGTGGTAGAGTGGGATTGGAGTCTGCGTCAAAAACTAGAGCTGGCAGCTGAAAACATTGCCACTGCAGTTGATGCTTCAGGGTATAATCATTTAAGCGATATTAATGGTAAAACAGGTCGTGCTTTCATTATTGAATTTCTCACCGACCCCGATAACCAGCAAGATATCAACCGTAAACTCTGTGATGGAGATCATGAGTATGACTTCACTCCATTCTTAGAAGAGACCTGGTTCACCACTTTTACCGATAAAATTACAGAGCAGCCTAAGTGGGAAGAACAAAAGCCGGTGACTTTTAACTCTGAAGATGCTGAAACCGATGTCCTAGCATTTATCAACAACCTTATTGATTCTGGCAAGCTCGGTCTTTGTGAAGAGACTCATTTTTCAGATGTAAAGAACTGCTTTGGTGAAAATGCCCATCAATGTTTTGGCAATGAGTTCAATAATGCGGGACCCGCCTTAACTTGGATTACTCACATGTATTGGCCCATTTCTGAAGCTCTCCTTTTCAAGAGCATCAAAGACATTGGTGCAGCACTCAGTGACCCCGATGGCGATGGAAATGGAACCCTTAAAGCAGATGGAACTCCTAACGATTCTTACAACGATGCGGAAGAGGACTTTGCAGCTTTAAAAGAAAAGGTCACTGCGCTGGCTGACAAGTTCGAGCATTATAAATGGATGAAAGAAGAGTTAGGTCGAATGGAAAATAGAAGCCACGGTGCAGATAGTAAACTCTTTGAACTCACTCAATGGATCAGCGATGACATTGCCAGACAATCTTATAGACATGATAAAACCTATAAGCCTGTACTTCGCAAGATCATGGCAAAATCCACCTGTCCTTTTGATGCCAGTATCTCTCACGATCCACTCTGGGATGGAGAGAAGACCTCCTTTCCTGTCATCGTTAGAAGCCCTGTTCGTCGTAAAGTGGCTGGCGATGTAACCACATCTCTAAAGTTAGATGAAGACGACACTGGAACCAAATTCCAAGTGGAAGATGCCAGGGTCAATATGGAGAGAGATGGACAATGTTACTGGGGTAATATCCAACGCCTCAATCACTTAACTATTACTGAAACCACCTTTAAGGGATCTTATTCAGAAGGTTGGGTTGATACCTGTCGTGAAGATGATTCCGGTAGCAGTGATGAGGATGAGGACGATGAAGGTCCAATGCATCATGAAGCCTTCAATGCGAAGATTAAAGCCGATGATTAATTAATTATGAACCTTTAACTTTATGGGCGTCTCTCGTTACGGCGAGAGGCGCCTTTTTTATTTTAGGAGACTCACTATTGATTCATGCAACCTAGAGGTACTGAGTCCCAGCTGATCTTGTAAATACTTATGAGATCCCATTTTAATAGAGTAGAGCTGATCCTTGTGTATCGCTATCTTTTTTAGCAGCGGGAATCTTTTTAAAGAAGGGCTGTGTTCCGCCAAGATATTACCTACTAACTGCCCAAATCCTCCTGCTGCAATATGCTCCTCCACTGTAATGAGGACCTTTGCTTTCTTTGCTTCATTCAAAACAAACTGGATATCCAAATCAGTAAAGTGAGAAAAGTGAACTAAACGAAAGGGCATTTTTATCATATCACTCAGCTTCAAAACCTGATTGAGGATAGGACCAAAAGAAAGCAGTGCTATTTCTCCCTCCTCTTTCAAAACAAGAGGCTGATAGGATTTGTCCTGATAGAGCCCCTCTATAGAGGCATCAATTCGAGAGGCTGGAAGTAATTCCTCATCACCCGTTTTAGTAATCCTTATATAGTAAGGGTGGGAGGATTGATGGGCTAATCTGATGTATTTGCTGGCTTCTAGTGGAGTGGCAGGAGATGCAATTTTAAAGTTGGGAAGAGTATTTAAAAGAGCCAAGTCCTCCACTCCATGATGGGTGATTCCTTGCTCTCCATAGATAAGACCTGCACCAGCTGCGATCACAACTATATTGTGCTTCTGTTGACCTACCAATATCTTGAGCTGCTCTAACACCCTTAATGAGACAAAAGGCACCAGAGAATAGATGAATACCTTTTTCCCCTGATTTGCTAAACCAGCCGCCACACCCACCATATTTTGTTCGCTCACTCCGGCATTGATAAATTGCCCTTTAAAATCTCGGGCAAAATTCTCCACTGAGGAAAACCCCATATCACCGACCATGAGATAGGTATTCGGATCTTGTTTTGCTAAGTTATATAGTTCTTTAAATACCGCGTTTCTCAAAAGCGACTCCGCAATTCCTCTAAAGCTTGCTGATACTCTTGCATATTAGGTGATTTAAAATGCCAGGCCGGGTTGTTTTCCATAAAGGAGACTCCATAGCCTTTGACTGTTTTAGCAATAAGAGCCCTCGGTGCCTCAGCCGGCACTTCCATGACTTCATGAATCTCAGTGAAGGAGTGACCTGAAAAAGTGGAGGTTTGGAAGCCAAAAGAACGGAACTTCTCTTCAAGGTTTTCCAGAGAAGCAATTTTCTCAGTAGTGTCCATACTATAAAGCCCATTGCGATCCACAATCACGGTTAGATTCCGAAGGCTATGCTGCTTTATAAATAGTAGAGATTCCCAGCTACTGCCCTCTCCTAAATCTCCTTCACCTAATAATATATAGACATGGTTATTTTTTTTATCATCTTGTAAAGCTTTTGCTACCCCGGCAGCATAGGGTAAACCATGCCCTAAAGATCCTGAGGTCATTTCGATTCCTAAATCAAGATTTCGATTCGGATGAGCTCCCAAGATGGACCCATCAGACATATAACTATCTAATGCGTCTTTTGAAATAAAACCCTTTAGGTTTAAAACAGTATAGAGAGCCATGGCAGCATGCCCCTTACTTAAGAAAAAGTAATCTCTTTGAGGATCCTTAGGAGCCACCTGCTTCATTTTATAAAAGTAGAGATAGATAAGGAGATCTATACATGAGAAGCAACTTCCAATATGTGAACTCCCCTTCTCTTGGGCCATCAACAATACCATTTCTCGCACTTCACGGGCTTTTTGCCGGAGTTTTTTAGTAGCGAGATAGAGTGAGGTATTTTGGAAAAACCACTCATAAGTAACCTGTAATCCTTGATACAAAGAGAGCTTAGGAGTAAAATCTAACAATTCTTGAATCTTACTAATATCAGCTTGCCATTTGACGGGTTCTTTATAATGGCGTACACCGGGTGAATGATACTGAAAATCAATAGGTTTATCAGGGTTAAACCCCGCAACTATTTGACTAACATCCTTTATACTACTTTCAACTCCAGTTGCCACATTAAATATCTGACCTTTCGCTGAATCTGGTTTAAGGCACATCTTTAATAGCGCTTCACACACATCGTCCACATGAATAAAGTCTCTTTTTGCGTCGGGATTATGGAGGTGAGCCTTTTGACCATGAATCGCACAATTCATTAAAGTGGAGATCAAGCGAGTGGCTGCCTCAAAAGGACCATAAACAGAAAAAATCCGGGCATCAGCAAAGGGAAAGCCTTCTTCCTTAGCTAAATGAAGCCCAAGCAATGAAAGGTAAGATTTGCTCCAGGCGTAATAATTCGCAGGGTGAGGGAGTGTACTCTCATTTATCACTTTCGCTTGCTCACCATATTCGGAAGAACTCCCCAAGTTAATAAAAAGCTTCAGTGATGAGAGCGAATGAGCCGCCTTTAAGAGTTGGGCCGCCCATTTCGCATTGGTGGCAAAGATCGCTTTACTATCAGTTTGATGAAAATAAGCTCCGGTAGCCGCACCATGGATGATAAAATCAGGCTTAAGCTCCTGTAGCCAATCCAATAACTCTGCCTCACCCTCTATAAGCTCAATGTACTGGAGCTTAAATCGAGAAGTATCAAGTAGCTCATTGATTCGCCATAAGGAGGTACTTTTTTTCACTAATCCAAAGACACTGGCCCCTTGCCCCAGCAGGAAACGACTCAGATTAGCCCCGATAAAACCAGCGGCACCGGTCAATATCACTTTCTTCTCTTTTAAAAGCAGAATGACCTCCCTATAAATCTCTTTATAACTGCAAATTATAATGAAGGATTTTGTCCACTTTTTCCAGAAAATAAAATTAAATCAGCTAATTACTAAGATTACTCAAGGTATTTAATAACTTTTCCGAATACTCAATTATAGGATTAATTTTACCAATGGATCAACATATTATGTATTTATATTTAATTGTTAGCTTAAACCTCCTTCTCTCTTTCACCCTCTATGCTCAAGCTCCTGCGGTGAAAGTCTTTGAAAAGACTCATTTTGATATGGGTCAAGTGGAAGAGGGAAAAAAGATCAGCCTTGATATTCCGCTTAAAAACCTCCTTCCAGCCACCATTCAAATCTTAAGTTCTGATACCTCCTGCGGATGCACTCAGGTAGAGGTCATTGATGAGATCATAGAACCGGGGCAAGAAGGATTTATTGTAATGACAACTGATACTTCCGCCAAATTAGGACAATTTAAAAAGAGCATTACCCTCATAACCAATCTATTTAAATTTCCAATAGAGATCACAGTCGATGGGTTTGTAGTTCACCAGAAAGGGAAAATGGTGGATAAAACTGTTTTATTTAAAGGAGAGTGTAAAACCTGTCATGTAGGTGAAAACATTGGAGAGAAGACTGGCGCTCTCCTATTCAATTCTATCTGCTATATGTGCCATAAAGAGGGATTTGATAAGAAAAAACTGACCCTCGAAGAGATCAAAAAAAGCATCACCATCGGAGTTGATGGCACCTCTATGCCCGGATATAGTAAAGAAAAGAAAGGCCCCCTCACAAAAGAGCAAATTCAAACTTTAGTGGACTTTATCTCTAAAAAGGAAAAGAAATCGCCTTGACAATATGAAACAGGGGCTGTTACAACCCCCTCCATGCAAATTGTTAATATAAAAAACCAACCATCAACTGAAAAACAAGACCTGAAACAATATACCCTCCCCCAAATGCGAGAGTTAGTTTCCCAGTTTGGTCTGCGAGAATTCCATGCCCTCCAACTTTTTAGGTGGATCTATAGGCAGCTGGAATCAGACTTTGATAATATGACGAATCTTTCCAAAGATTTTCGTCAGTCTCTCCAGGAAAAATACCACGTCAACCCACTTCCCATTGAAACAGAGCAGCAATCCACCGATGGCACTCGGAAATTTCTATTTAAACTGAATGACCAGGAATCCATAGAAGCAGTTCTGATACCTGAAGAAGACCGAGTCACTTTATGTATCTCCTGTCAGGTTGGCTGCAAAATGAAATGCGACTTTTGTGCCACTGGAACCATGGGTTTTACCCGGAACCTCACCACTGCTGAAATTGTTTCCCAAGTTTGGACTCTACACAAACTAGCAACTGCGGCCGGTCAAAGCAAAATTTCTAACATCGTATTTATGGGAATGGGAGAGCCGCTGGACAATTTTGAATCCGTGATCAATGCCGCCGAAATTTTGATGGATGATCAAGGATTAGGTTTATCTCAGCGTAAAGTGTGCATATCTACCTGCGGAATTGTTCCCAAAATTGAAGAACTAGCGGAGAGAAGTAAAGCCAGACTGGCTGTCTCCCTTCACTCCCCGGTGGATGAGATTCGAAGCCAACTGATGCCTATTAACCGTAAATATAACATTGAAAAACTTTTCAAAGCCTGCCGCTACTACTATAAAACTACCAAAAAACGAGTGACCTTTGAATACACCTTAATTAAAGGAATGAACGACAGCCTACAAGATGCTAAAAAGCTGGTAAAACTACTCAACCCTCTTGGCTGCAAAGTGAATGTTATCCCCCTCAACCCTCATAAAGGATCCAAATATCAAGCCCCTGATATGCAGCAAGTGAAGAAATTCCAAAAATACCTGATTGATCATGGCGTGAGAGCCCTACTCAGAATTACCCGTGGAGACGATATTAACGCCGCCTGCGGCCAACTCAAAATCGAACAATAAGCAACTTTTTCTGGCAACATAGCAGATGTTTCTTTTAGGACGTCAACTACCTAACTTAGCAAAGGAAAAACTCTAAGGATATAAAGGATAGGGTTGACTAACGAAAAGGAAGATCTGCAAGGCGACAGGAAAAGTTGGAGGGGGGCGCCTAGTCGGGACAGTACGTAAGCAAGTACGGGCCCGAAGCAACTTTTTCTGGCAACATAGCAGATGTTTCTTTTAGGACGTCAACTATTTTATAAGTTTATTGCGAGACCATTGAGGAGCCGTAACCTCACCTAGGCCAAAAGTCAACCTTCTTTGATTACTTCCATCTGCGTTCATCAAGTACAGCTCATACTGACCATCTCGATTGGATTGAAAAATAATGTGACGACCATCTGGGGACCAGGATGGATGCTCATTGTCATTGGAGTTGATAGTGAGACGCTCAAATTGGGGATTTATGGGGTCAGGCTTCATAATAAAAATATCAAAATGCCCATTATCAAAACCTGCAAAAGCGATGCTTTTTCCATCAGGTGACCAGGATGGATCCGCATTATACCGTCCTTTCCGAGTTAACTTCTGCAGTTTATGAGTGAGCATGTTCATAATCCATATATGAGGACTTCCCGATCGACCGGACACAAAAATAAGGTTTTTGCTATCAGGTGACATGCGCGGGGTGATATCTAAACCATACCCTTTGATCATGGCTTTTAATCCAGTTCCATCTGGATTTATGGAATAAATATCTGAATCTCCCTTTCGTGACCTGGTAAAAAGAATCTTACGACCATCAGGAGTCCATGAGGCTCCTGTGTTTAAACCCTTTTTAGCTGAAATACGAATTTCCTTCTTGGTGAGCATGGAATAAATATAGAGATCTGGATTCCCTCTTTTGTAAGAAGTATAGGTAATTTTTTTACCATCAGGAGACCAGTTAGGAGAAAGATGAATAGTCCTCTTATTTGTTATAGCCTGGATATTCTTGCCGTCAATATCCATTATATGAACATTCTTATACTTTCCAATTTTCCTAAGAAAAACAATTTTGGATTTAAAAATACCCTCTTCGCCGGTCAAAATATAGATAATTTCATTACAAAAACGTTTGGCTATTTCTCTGACATCCTTTAAGGAGCCTTTATAATACTTTTTCCAAATGATAAGTTTGGAACGAAAAACATCAAAGAACTTAATCTCAGTAGTAATGCCGCCACTTCCCATCGAATAAGTTCCATAAACTAACCCGTCCACTTTCAATACTTGCCAGTCAGGAAGATTAACATCTCCAGATTTAGCATCTCCAACGTAATGTTTCTTTGAAAGACTTTCGAATAGCCCCGTGGTCTCTAAAAAATCACCAATGGTTTTAGCCATTCGTTCACTAAAAATCCGGTGATTCTTTTTAGCCTTGCCGCTTCCCTTATAGACAAAAGGTGGAATGGCAATCACAAACTTCCTAAAGTTAGGATTGGTTATATCAATAATTAACTTTGTTTCTTTAGCTGCATAAAGCCAAGATAATGGCATCTGAAATATGAATAGAGTAAAAAAACAAATGATCAGCTTACGCACTTTTCCCTCCTTTAACCTTTCATCTGGTTCGATGTGGGTTTAAAGTTTAATCGGATTCGTTTGGAAACAACCTCTTTCGGAGGCCTGGGTAATGGGTCACTTTTTCGGATCGCCGCCATAATAACTTTATCAAATACGTCATCGCCAGAACTTTTGATTAGTTCGACGAGCGCTATATTTCCTTTCGAATTAATAGAGATGATAACAGACACAATGAGATCTTTCTGTAAGAATGAGAGCTCAGAAAACT
>CAYFLR010000059.1:14885-16686 GCA_964343805.1 uncultured bacterium
CTGCCAATTGTTCTCAATTATTTTGGCTATTTTCTGCCGGTACACCTGTAACCGAAAACTATCTGCTAGAGAATCAGCCCCTTGAATTCCCCGACCTTTTCTTTTTCTTTTTTTTCTATTTTTTCTATTAGAGGACTCTAAAAGAGTTGGGAAATAAGACTGAGGAGAGTCTTTTAGCTTTTGCAAGGCCAACTCTTTCATTAACCTTTTAAGCGCATCGGCTTTCTTTAAACGATTGCTCTCTTTTTTTGAACTTTTTTTTTAAGTGCTTCTTCAGCTAAGGGGTCAGTTTTATTGGTCGGATGGTCCATCTCACTTTTTGAGAGTTGAATTTTCTTTTTATCTTCGTCCTCAAGAGAGAAACGTTTGGGCAATTGAGGAAGAAGTTTAGGATTTACTTTACTTTTTTTACGAGCGACAGAGCCGGCTGTTAAGGTGGAAATATCTACTAAGTCAACCTCAATAGAGGGAGCCTCAGCCTTCTTAGGAGGTTCAATGCTGGAAATTAACCAAATAGTCATTATAATAAAATGACAAACCGCACTGGCAGTCAAGAATTGGTAGTAGTTCCAAGGAGAGCGAAACAAGCGCTTTACTCTAACTCCTCTCACCTTTTGCCAAGAAGAACTCAAGAGACCACTGCCATTTATTTCAAGATGTTTTCTAATTTCTTGGATCTTTTTCACTTCGACCTATTTTTTTTCCTTCTTCGTTTCTTAGATCTCTTTTTCTTCTTTTTAACTTGGTTTTGATCGGTGATCATTCCTATTTTAACCACTCCGGCTTGCTTTGCCAAGTCCATTACCTCAATCACCGACTTATATATTACCAGCTTATCTGCCCGAATATAAATGGATTTATCATTACGATCATTGTAAATGGCAGCTAACTTTTGGGAGAGTTGAGACTGGGTATAGCCTACTTTATTTAAAAAGATACCATCCTTTTGGGTGATCGTCACAATGATTTTATCTTCATCCTTGGTCTTCTTAGCAGCATTGGATTTTGGTAGATTAACCATAATACCAGTCTGCACCAAAGGAGCTGTGGCCATAAACACTACCAGCAAAACGAGTAGCACATCCACAAAGGGAGTGACATTGATTTCAGATAGAGTCCTTGACTCCATATCTTGACTAGCCCACATAAATAATCCTATTTCTCAAAAAAGAAGTGGCGCTCAATTATATTCAAAAAGTCAGAAGAAAAAGTCTCCATCTCAGAATAAATTGTCTTAATTTGATTCACAAAAAAGTTATAAGCTATCACTGCTGGAATAGCTGCAACCAAGCCTATGGCTGTGGCCACTAAGGCCTCTGCAATACCAGGTGCCACAGTGGCAAGACTTGCTGATCCTGTCACCCCTATCCTTTGAAAAGCATTAACAATTCCCCATACAGTACCAAAAAGACCTATGAAAGGAGATGCCGTGCCAATTGTAGCCAAAATCGGAATTTCACTCTCCATGCTGGTTTTAGCATTGAGCTTAGCTTTGTTCATAGCTCTCTTAATATTAGACACCCCGGAAAACTCTTTACTAAACATATCAGTCTCTTGCTTTGACTGAAGTTGAGTAATTTTAATCAGCTCCATGTAGCCTAATTTGAAAATTTCAAGCAGAGGGCTTGAAGGCATCTTCTTGGTCCTTTGATTCAATTCATTTAAGCTGTGACTCTCCCAAAACTCCTTGGTGAATTCACGAGATCTGACCAAATCATTTTTTAACTTAATGCCTTTATAAACAATGAGGCTCCAAGAGATGATGGAAAATGCCAGAAGAGGAACCTTAAGAATTTCACCA
>CAYFLR010000059.1:16696-23489 GCA_964343805.1 uncultured bacterium
CCTGCCAAACTAACTCCATCATACTTCCGGAAGTTAAAGACGCTGCTGAAGCCTCTTGTATAGAATTGGCATAAGCCACGTTAAAAAAAGCATACATTACCACGAGATATTTCATTATCTACCCCACCGGGTTTAAGTGTTGTTTAAATTGCTACCTGGATTCTAACTTATTTTTTTTCATTCGCCAATAGTTTATGCCCAAGCTTCCTTATGAAACTTCTGGGCTATAAAACTCCACCTATATTTATATGAAGCCTTCCCTCAGAAAGTGAGGCAAACCCCTCTTGTTCAATTTTACTCCAGGGGATTCCGTAATCTAAGTGCAAACTAAAGACATTGGGGAACATCACAATCCCCATACCTAAGCTTTTTCGCAGATCTGGCAGACTGATATCCAATAAACTAGAGACACTGGTCACCGAACTTAAGTTGGCATTTTCCAGTTCTGCTATATCATCATTACGGAAGTAGGCATTACCGGCATCATAAAATATAACTAAACCAAACTGATCTCCGATATAGGGAGCTGGAAATTTGATTTCGAAAGAGTTAACAAAAAGGAGTGTCCCTCCCACTCTCTCAGTTACGGTTTTACCTGAACGTTCAAAAGTGACAGTAGGTCCTAAAGATCTCTCTTCATATCCTCGTACGGAGCCGGTTCCACCGGTGAAGAATCTCTCTTCCTGTGGGGGTAGGCAGTATTCTTGACCACTATTTCCACATTGCTTACCGGACATCACATCAATTTGTCCAATTTGAGTATGAATATTGATACCGACTCGACCATATATCCCCTTATAGAAGCTCCCATAGAGAAAGTATTTATTGTAATCCATATCTGAAAATAAGAATGATTTTCTCGCCACATCAATGGAAAGAGCTAAAACCCCTCCTTCTAATGGCCACTTGGGATTATCACGCCAATCACCAAAAATATTAGGAATAAAAGCTCCGGTTTGGACCCGGTCAAAATTAAGCAAAGTGCTTTGATTATCATTCACCTTGTCACGGACGTAACGACTCTTTTTCAGTTTATACCCCAGATTCATTCTTAAATGAGGAGTCAGAGGTCTTAAGAAATTGAGTTCAAAAGTTTCATTGTTCAAATGAAATTGTTTATCTGCGGTATTAGATAATAAATAGGTAATAGTACCTTGAAATTGAGAACGCAAAATATAGGGCTCAGTAAAACCCACTAAGATCTCGTATCCCAAAATAGGAGGTTCCACCTCTAACCGTTCCTGTTGAGCCTCTTGACTTACTTTCAAGGTTTGAAAGACCCTTCGTCCACCAAATCCACCTAAATTAGCATAAGAGAGCCCCATGGAAAATCGAGCTCCTTTATATGTTCCCCAACCCGGTTTGAACTCAGCAGTGCCCGGTTTCTTTTCTCTAATCTTAATTACCAAATGTATTTGCTTTGTTTCTTCTTCAGAAAGAATGGTGGCCATAGGCTGAATACGCACAGATTCAAATAAACCCAACTTCATCAATCGATTCCGATTATCAGATATGCGAGCCGGAGTAAAAATCATTCCTGTTTTTAGGTTGATTTCTCTTTCCACCACAATCATTTTAGTGAAGCGCAGTCCCTCAATAGAGATTTTGCCTATAATCAGCTGTTGCCCTTCCCCAATCTTAATAGTTGAAGTCAAACTATGGTATTTGTTTATAGTCTGGATCTGATGACTCAATTTTATAGTCACTTCAGTATATCCATGACTTAAGTAGAGCCTACGGATAGAAGTTTTAACCTGATTTACCCAAGTTTGATTTAGTGGCTGCCCCTCCTTAAAGGGGATGGCCGCTAGCAGTTTTTCTTGAGTAAAAGCTTTATTTCCCTCAAAGCCCACTTCATCTATGAGATAGGGCTTACCCTCTTCCAAAAGAACTCGAACATTAACCAGTTTTTTATCCTCTGAAAACTCATATTCAGGATCCGAAATTTTAACATCTGCATACCCTTTTTCAAAATAAAGAGACTCGATACTTCGAAGTTTATCTCTCACAAATTTTTCAGAGAAAACGGTTTTAAAAAGAGCAAATCGAGTGGGCTCCAAAATATTTTCTAAGGCTTCCGGATCCAAAGAGTAACCATCAATTTGTATATTTCCAATATTAACTCTCGGACCGGCATCCACAAACAATTCATAAGACTCTAAGTTTTTTTCCTTTTGCAGAACTTTCATTTCAACTTTGACAAAATAGTAACCACGCTCTCGATAAAAGTCTTCCAAATTATAAACAACTTCTTCCGGGTCTAAGTTTGAAAAGTCAATAGCTTCACTACGCTCTTTGGTAAGGAATGGATCAAACTGTTGGTCTACAATTTTATATTTAATCTGAACCCCATATTTAACATGGACCTCAAGTTTAGCCGTGTTTTCTTGTTTGTCATAGTGAAAAACAGGGGTCCTAAAGGCGACCTTATAGTATCCTTTTTTTGCTAAAGCAGAAATGGACTTCTCCACAAA
The DNA here is from genome assembly GCA_964343805.1 of uncultured bacterium. GTDB lineage: Bacteria > Bdellovibrionota_B > Oligoflexia > CAYFLR01 > CAYFLR01 > CAYFLR01. The sequence goes on from CAYFLR010000059.1 coordinate 19,171, forward strand.
GCTATTCACCTTATCAGCCGAGCAAGCAATACCTAAGGGAAGCTCAACCATTTTATCTAACTTGCTTTGATCGGAGAATATTTCTACTTCTGAAATAAAACAAGAAACCAGTTTTTTTACCTCTATTACAATTCCCACATGCCTGTGAGCATTATCTAAAAAATAAGGTTTGAGATGTACGATTGGTTGGTAATAACCTTTTCCACGTAATATCGCCCTGATATTGACCTGAATTTTGGAAAGAGCCGTGGGATGATACTCAATATTACCTAAACTTTGTTGACCAATTTCTAATTCGTCCAAAGCAATATTTGGATAATCCTTATCCAGTTTCACTTCGATTTGGTCAATCATCTGCTTCCATTTAATTATAAAAACCACTTCTAAAGCAGATTCCTTTCCCGGGTTTTGGGAGTGAGTCGGCTGCTTAAATACCTGAAAAGAAACATGACGGAATAAGCCTAACTTGAATAGATCTTTGATGGTTTTATTTATGAGGTCATGGGTATAATTACGATTGAGTAAAGGGCTAATAATATCCGCCCCTTGAGTGATAGATCGGTCTTTATCATCTACTAGCTTTAAGCCAACAATTCTCCCTTGAACAAAGGGTTTACTCCAAGCAATGCCTTGCCCTAAAACCAAAGCCGTTAATAGTATGAAACCAAGTATTTTCATTTAGTTAGTAATTAAAGTCAAATTTAAATTTAATATCGCCCCCCACTTCAATGAGGTCACTCCCTTTTTCGAGCAAAGGAGTGTTATTTACCTCACCTTGCACCGAGACATTTGGATTAAAACGATATTCCAGATTTGATTCCCATGCTGCAGCTGAGGGTCTCAAATCTCGTGAGATGTGTAAATCTAAATTTTCAAATAATTGTTTTCGGGCCGTCCCGCGAGGTTCCACTCTTTTAGTAAATGTAGAATAGTGAAGATTAACCTCTACTTTATCTATCAACCCATAACTGAGGGCAGTTATCTTATCAGTAATTTCACTTTGAAAAGCTCCCGCAAATAAATTCCATGCTTCCACTTCTGAGGCTTTTTCAATAGATAAACCTTCAGCAATTCCTCGCTCAGGTAACTTGCCAGAAGAAATTAAAGTCACCACATCATTATCGGTAAGGACATGACCATCAGGCGCTGTTTTAGGCTCCACATCGAAAGCGATATCTATCTTATCAGGTTTACCGGTAATTAAAATAAACACCGTGTATTTATCCACCTTCGCTTGGGCATTAACATGAATGTCTGTCTCTAAAAAGTTTTTAGAGGCATTAAGAGTCCCAGAAACAATTTTAAAACGGTGGTTCTTTAGAAAAATAGTTCCCCTCGGTATAACAATAATTCCTTCTAAATCAGGTTCAGTGACATCCCCTTTTACCTTAAGACGGCAGCTAGCAACTCCTTCAAATAAGTTATTCTTCATACGAATACTTTTATCGGCTTTAATATTCAAATCGAGCTTAATAATTTGCTGCTTTTTACCTGACCCCACCTGACTGCGTTTGAGACTATCCAGCACTAGGGATCTCCACCTCAGTTCATCATAATTCACTGCTTTATCCAAAATCACATCCCCTTGTAAAGTAAAGGGGAGCTTCGCTCCAGCCAATTCCAATTTTCCACTCGTGATAAAATTAACAGAATTCAAAATGGGAAGAACAATTCGGTTAAAGGCTCGGTTCATGACGACATTAAAATTATAGTACTGAGGAAAGTAATTCTTCATTTGAATTCCACCAGTCACTGTAATTTCTCCTGGACCTTTTTTAGCATGCAGTTTATTTAGTATAAGGTGATCTTGGGTGAAGCTGGCATCGATGCTTATATTAGAAAAAGAAGGGTAAAGGTCCATCAATAAAACCTTTCCATTTTCCATAGCAAGTTTACCACCAATTTTTATTTCGTCTAATTGCCCCGTAGTTTGTGCAGAAAAGTCTACGACCCCTTCTGCATTCTTGATTCCCTTAAACATTTCAGCAAATAAACTCATATTGGTTTTAAGGTTCAAGTTCCCAAGTAGAGTATTATTTTTATCCTTAATCCCTTTTCCGGTAACAAAAAAGTGCTGCCCTTCTATTCGAAAGGGTTTCAATTGCCACTCTTTTCCCCTAAATACAATATCTGTTTGATCCAGATAAAGAGACCGATTTCCAATTAAACGAAGTTCATCTAATTTGGCCATACCGAAGACCACTTGCTCTCTAGCCTTACCGTGAATATCTATATCAAAACTAATATCACCCACCTCTTCAGTAGATAGATCAAACTGCTTTATAAATTTATAGAAGGGATATCTAAACACCCCCATTTTAAAAGTAAAATAATCCCGTTCAAAAAAGTATTCTCCCTGCATCTGCATAGTTTCATCTCTAAACCCTCCCTTCACCTCTATTTGTTTTTTACTCAGGCGAATATCCATATCTAAAGGATCAAAGGAAAAACTTCTGGTTTTGATATTAGATAAGACAGAGGAGAGCTTTACAAATGGTTCGGATAAAGTTCCTTGCACATCTACCTTGCCATCCAGAACAAACTGGTTTTCATCATTAATAAATTTAAAAGGTATTTGATTAATTCGAAACCATAAGTCCAATTTATCAAATCCAATCATGCCTCCCTTGCCAATCAAGCGACCCTCACCAGGGGATAAGAAATTGAATTCCGACAACCTGAGTTCACCGGGTTTGATATCAAGGGTTGCTTTACCATGAGTTAATGAGATGCCTTGATATTTAAATTGGGCATCTTTAGCTAAGATCTGTCCTTTATATTTATCTAAATTAAGGAGATCATCACTATAGAGATCAAATTGACTGTTGAGTTGAAGACTCAAGTTTTCGGGAATCTTTGCCAAAGCAGGATGGACCCTTCTTAATACATGGCTATCCAATTGATTGGTTTTACCTTGTAAAGAAATTAGAGTAGTGTCTCCCTGGAAGTTGAATAGCAAGGTGGCTAATTCATAGTTAAAATTATTTTGAACTCCAAAAATCTGGGTGAGCTTTATCTTTAGGTCATGGTAGTTAAGTAGTGCTCCCACATCCCCTAAAAAGAACCCTTCAATTTGTACATTCCTTGATCGGATGCTGGCATCCACCTGCACATCGCTATAGGGGCCAAAAATTCGAGTTTGAGCATCTAGATCACCCTTGATAGGCAATTCAAAAATATAGGTGGGTAAGAGAGTTTTGACTCCATTAGCATAGACCGTTAAATCCATTTTAGGTTGACTAAAAAACAGAGTTCCATTCACAAAGTAGCGATCTTTCTCACTTGCAGCCACTGAATGATTGAAGGTCATCCCATCTTCTGTGATGTCAGCCAGTAGTTTTACTTGCAGTGGAGGTTGAACAAATTCAGGGTTAAAATCCTCTTGTAAGGCAGCAATTCGAAATTCAGAGATGGTTATTAATTCATCCAGAGGTTTAAAATCCATAAAAAAGGGATAAAATGTCCCCTGCAGTTCGATAGGACCATCTAGTTTAAAAAACACCTCCTCTTGGTCCACATCAAAGGAGCGGAGCAGATCCACAAATCCCAGTTTAACTACCTTTGCATTTAAAACATAGGAATATGGAGGGCTCAGTGAAATATCACCCTTAGCCATCACATGCCCCACTGGTGTTTGGATAAAGGCATCCTTAACCCTCAAATCTGAGCCTTTAATGGAGTACTCAATTTTTGAGTTATGTAGTAAAAAACTATCTAGTTTTCCATCTTTGATATCTACGGTGCCATCAATAAAAGTATCTTGCCAATTGAGCATGGTATTTTGTAGAAGTCCCTCAGATTCCACCCAACCTTCTGTTTGATTCAAATCAAAAATTTGAGCAATGGAAAAAAGATTCACTTTTGTTTTATAGCGGGCTTTGCTTTGAAAAGCTTTTTTTGCCAACGATAAATGACCAAACATTTCAAGTTGAAGCAGGTTCTCTAGATCTAATAAAAAATCATTAATCCGGATATTTTCATGGGTCACCCCAATATTTAGTTTAAAGCTTTTTAAAGGAAATGATGGTTTGTCTGCCAGCATCACGACCCCTTGCTCCACCGATGTTTCTAGATCAAATGAGCCTTTAGGGGTTTTTTGAGCGGTTATTTTCACATTAGATAGTTCTAACTGATAGTTATTGGGTAAGAGAACCTCCACCTTCCCTCGATGAAGTTTGATGATATGGACCCATTTACTAGGTAAATAATTGCGAATATAAAGCCTCAGCATATCCTCTAGTTGCTCAACAGAAAAACCCTCTTGCCCTTCTTTTTCTATCTCGGCTCCTTTGGAATCGGGTTGGTAGACTTTAACTGCA
>CAYFLR010000059.1:23499-37351 GCA_964343805.1 uncultured bacterium
ATCAATAGCTCTTTAACTTGAGGTCGATTGAGCCAGAAACCCACTTCTGGTTGAAGTTTGAGATAATTGGTTTGAAAATCAACAGTAGATGGTAAGTCTACTTTAAGATTACGCACCTCTAGGTAAGAGGGAAAGATGGAAAAGGAGAGGCGATCGAAATGAAGTTTAATACCCAGTTTTTGCTCAGCTAAAGAAACAATCCCTTTCTCAACCTCCTCTTGAACCACTCGGTTATTGAGAATAAAAATAGCAAAACGAATAAATATAAATAAAAGAACAAGGGAAGCTAAAAGAATTTTTATCTTCTTTTTAAGATTGGTCATTTCGTAATTGAGTTTAGACAAGTTGTGGTATATGAACCATCACGAAACACGGGGGCACCTAACAGTTTCTTTTGAAAAGGAATGTTAGTCTTAATTCCGGTTATGGATGTTTCATTTAAAGCTCTTTGCATCCGAGAGATGGCTTCACCACGGGTACTTCCCCATACAATCACTTTTGCAATAAGTGAATCATAAAATGGGAGCACCTTATAGCCCGAATAAATACATGTATCTACCCGCACACCAATTCCTCCTGGAGCATTATAAAAGTCTATTTTACCAGGAGAAGGGGTAAAGGTAAAAGCATCTTCTGCATTGATACGACATTCTATCGAGTGACCATTCAGTTTGAGCTCTTTTTGGCTAATTTCAAGTTCCTGCCCAGCTGCTATTTTTATCTGCTCCTTAAGGATATCCACTCCAGATATCATCTCTGATACAGGATGTTCCACTTGGATACGAGTATTCATTTCTAGAAAATAAAAACTCTCATTATTATCTACCAGAAACTCAACTGTACCCGCACTATGGTAGTTAGCCGCTTTAGACAAACGTACAGCAGCCTCAAACAGCCTTTCCCTTATGGAAGGAGAAATAGTGGAGCAAGGAGTTTCTTCTAATAATTTTTGATGCTTTCTTTGAATAGAACAATCTCTCTCTCCGAGAACCAAGGTATTACCATGCTTATCTGCCAGAATCTGCACCTCCACATGTTTTGGGTTGGTGCAGTACTTCTCCAAAAACATATCTCCACTACCAAAAGCGGCCTTGACCTCCTCCTGGGTCACTGAAAATTTTTCAAAGTCGGCTGGCTTATTAATAATCTGCAGACCCTTCCCTCCACCACCACTAGAAGCTTTTAAAATCACAGGATAACCAATTTCTTCTGCAATTTTAAGGCAGTCTTCTTTGGTTTCCACACCAGCTTCACTTCCTGGCAGTAAGGGAATATCAGCCATTTTGGCGGTAGCTCGGGCATTGATTTTATCCCCCAACAGATCCATGGTCTTAGCATCGGGACCAATAAAAACAATATCCTCTTTTTTACAGGCTTCAGCAAAGCCGGCATTCTCAGCTAAGAAACCATACCCTGGATGAATTCCATCGGCACCTTTCTGCTTTGCCGCCTCAATTATGGCGGGAATATTTAAATAACTTTTTTCAGCATGGGCTGGCCCAACACAGATCGCTTCATCGGCAAATTTAACATGAAGTGATTCAGCATCCACATCAGAATAGATGGCCACGGTTTTCACGCCGAGCTCTTGACAAGCTCGCATTATACGGAGCGCTATTTCTCCGCGGTTAGCTATGAGTATCTTTTTAAACAAAATACCCTCCTTGGTTAAATTAGTTTAGACTTCCCTTTCAATGTTATTGAGGGAGTAGATGGTAAGATAAGGTTGTAAGAAACTATCCTTTGTCAATCACAAACAATTTGGTACCAAACTCTACGGTCATTCCATTCTCAAGGCAAATATCAGTGATAACCCCTTCCACTTCTGATTCGATTTCATTCATCAGTTTCATGGCTTCAACTATACAAAGGGTATCCCCTTTTTTGACTCGATCTCCCACTTCAACAAAAGCATCCGCATTTGGAGAAGGAGAACGATAGAAGGTTCCAACAAAAGGAGATTTAATTTCCATTCCTTTAGGACTTTTTACGGTGGTTACTGGTGCGGCAACGGTTTGTTCATTGGAAGGAACAATAGGAGCAACCGGAGCGGGAGCTGCAACCATCGGTTGATTTCCCCCCCATGGGTTGCCACCCTTTTGTAAACGAAGTTTCATCCCTTCATCTTTATAATCAAAACCACCTATTTCATAAGATTCCATTAATTTCATTACTTTTTCTATTTTTTCCAAATCCATGGTCACTCTCCTTATTTCCCTGTTTTAACTCGCTCCACATACTTTGAAGTCCGAGTGTCAATTTTTAATATATCTCCCATATTAATATGGAATGGAACTGTCACCACCAGGCCAGTGCTTAATGTTGCAGGTTTTCCACTTCCACTTCCTGATGCGGTATCACCCTTTAAGTTAGGACCTGTTTCCGTAACTTCCAAATTAACGAAGTTTGGTAGATCAATACTGACCGGCCTTCCCTGATAAAAAAGCATATCCACCGTCTCACTATCTACAAAAAACCACTTGGCTTCCCCTACCGTCTCTTCATCTAATTCAATCTGTTCGTAGGTGGTTTGATTCATAAAATGATAATTCCCATCAAAGTATAAATACTGCATCACATGCTCTTCTAAATCAGGTCTTCCCACCTTTTCACCAGATTTAAAAGTAATATCTAGCACTTGACCAGTTTGCATATTTTTTATTTTTGTGCGAACGAAGGCACTTCCCTTACCAGGATTCACATGAAGAAAGTCAACAATGACATAAGGGGCTCCATTGTATTCAATTTTCAGGTTTTTACGAAAATCCGAGGTGTCGTACATATAACTCTCCTTTATAACTAGGCAATCTCTCTCAGGTTTTGGGCCTATTTGGGACTCTAAGATCTATTCACTGCAGTATATTCAATATGATCATCTGAGTGGCTTAGTTCTAAAATCAAGGTACCCTATCAAATCCAAGGGTGTCTTATCAAATCAAATCGACAGAGACAGTGCTTTTATTGGTTAATTTTTAAATAAGATAGAATGATTAAGATTTGAAATGAAGACCAAAAAAATCAAGTGCAGCCAGATAAGAAAAGTGTCCTAAACCTGAAATAACACCAATCGCTTTATCTGCTAGGTAGGATTGATGCCTAAAAGTTTCTCTTTTGAACACATTACTTAGATGTACCTCAATAAAGGGAATCTTTACACAGCATAGGGCATCCCTGATTGCTATGCTAGAATGGGTAAAGGCTGCCGCATTTATAATAATGCCATCTATACCCTGAACCTTCAATAGGGTTTCAACAATGTCACCTTCTAAACTGCTTTGGCAGAAAGAAACTTCGATACCGATTCGTTTAGCTCTCTCTTTAAGCTGATGATTGATCTCAGAAAGACTCAAAGTTCCATATATATCAGGTTCTCTTTTTCCTAAATTATTTAAGTTAGGTCCATGAATTATTAGAAGGTTCATCAGAATTAAGACCGGTTTTCAATACGATTGAGCAGCTGATTTAAAAAGCTAACTTTATTATCTTTTAAATGAGCAGTTTGCTCTCGTGTCAATAAATCCTCATCTGGGGTGGGGTCAACCCCCTCAATCATCTGGTGAATCTGGGTTATACGAGTACTTATTTTTTCAGTATCATTTCGAAGTTGCTGATCTTGGTATATTTTTAAGGCTTTTTCATACTCACCCTGCTGAATATGAAGCTCAGCAACGGTCAATGACTCTAGATTATCGTTTTCCATTGGATCATCATCGATATCCTGTACCGATCTTATCCAGTTAGTAAATACATCTCTTGCATTGACCACTGAATACTCATCATAATAAGCTTTTTGACTATCCTGGATTTGAAGACTCCCACCGGTTGCAGGGAATATTGTTACCCCTTTTCGATGAAACTCTTCGATTAAGCTCTTTTTCGCCTTAGTCACCCCACCGGCAACAAACTTTTCATAAAGAAACCCCACATCCTCATCAAAAGAGAATATGTTATGCAGATCGTCAAAGTATTTTTTAGAGAGGTTTTCATCCCCCTCTAAAATGGATATTTTCAGCATCACTTTGAGCGCTATGGGATTATCAATCAGCTCTCCCATAATGGGCTCTAAGTTCATTTTTGCCCTTCTTACTTCACCTTTGGCCAATAAATCCTGAGTCAGCAAGACCCGTCCTGCATTAAAATCAGGGTAGTGAGTCAATCCCTCTTCCAGAATTTCAATAGATTCGTCTAAATACCCTCTTTTGCGGAAAATATCTGCTGGTTTCAAAAAAGCGCGGGTTTTTGAGGCGGATAAATACCTCTCTAGAATCTGACGTTCCTCAGGAGTCAGGCTCAGGTCTTTAGCCAAAACACCTATGTTTGAAAGTCGTAATCGTGTCGCCATAATTTCCTATATAAAAAAGTTTAGTTTGAATTAGTATTACCACCATCACAATAGCCAGGGCAAGGGCAATTATCTGTTGGTTCGTCCATTGTTTTTACTTTGAACACTATATCATCTACAAGAGTTAATCCCCCCGACCAAACTCTAAAGAAGACAGCTTTCTCGACCCCCCAATATTTTGAAGAATAACCAATGATATCAATAATGGCCACCCCACAATCATCAGTACAAGGATATGGTGTAATTTTAAAGCCGGACTTGTCGAAATTAGCACCAAACATATCTATTTTTGTGGACATTTTAGGTCGTGGATTTCCAAATTCATCTTTGATGATAATATAAAATTTTCCTTTAACTTCAGTATTAGGGCAAGTTGCGTCATAAGTCATGGTGGTGGGTGTAATTTCAATAGTCCAGGATGCCATGTCTTGAGAAGAAGTCACAGAGCCCGAATCATGATCAATATTACCTGCAGGAGATTCCACCGCCCCAGTGCAATCTAAATTGCAGTATAGTGGGTCAATATTCGTTTGCAATGCATTATGATGGGTTCTAGTTTCGTCAGTAATAGGACTAATTGAACACTGCCAAGCAACAAAGGAAAGCATCGTGAAAATAAGCAGGCTGATTTTAAATCTTTTATACTTCACATTTCCTCCCAAAATTATTCATCATTATCATCTTCATCTTCGTCATCTTCATCTTCGTCATCTTCATCTTCGTTGTCTTCGTCGTCATCTTCGTCGTCATCTTCGTTGTCTTCATTATTATCTTCATTGTCCTCTTCATTATCTTCTTCGAACTCATTTTCCGCATTATTTTCTTCATTGTCCTCTTCATTATCTTCTTCATTATCCTCTTCATCTTCTTCACCCTCTTCGCCATCTTTTGTATAGATAGGCTTTCTAACTAGAACTCTCGGAGTGATAAAAATAAGGAGCTCACTTTTCCCCTCCTTTAACTGGGTCTTCCTGAAGAGGCCACCCAATATGGGAATATGCATTAAAAGAGGAAACCCTGTTTGACTTTCCATATTCTCAATGGTGTATAGTCCACCAATCACAATGGTGTCACCAGATGCCACCAACACTTTAGTTTTAGCACCTTTAGAGTTTTTACCACTGCCATCAGGGCTTAATGATTCTTTGGTCAAGGCTATATCTAAAAGAACCGACCCATCAGATGTAATCTTTGGCTGAACAACCAATTTAGTTGCTGCGTTTTTGGTCTGTAACTTTCCACCTCTCATAACAAACTGGGCTTCGTTTTGATTAATTTCCGCCTTCTCATTGTCTTGGACGGTGATCCGTGGATTTGAAACAATCTTAGTATCCCCTTCCACTTCGCTTAAATGGAGGTTAAATTTTAAGTTTACCGCATCGTTGACGGATCCCAAGTGAAGACCAATAGAACCAGGGGGTTCTGTAATGCCGTATTGCATCATCCAAGTGGAATTAACCTGATTGGGGAAGGCCATGGCAGGAAATCCCCTGGCATTATCCCATCTCATATTGTCACGCCATTCGACCCCCATATCTCTAACAAACTTTTTGGAAGCTTCTACGATCCGAGCTTCGATGAGAACTTGCGGGTTTTGTACATCTAACTTTTCCACTAGAGTACGCACTTTGGAAAGATGAGCTGGAATCGCTTCAACCATTAGGGTGTTGGTTCGCGCATCCACCTCGACCCTTGTTCTTTTATCCTGGGTAGCAGTTGCTTTTAGAAAATTCTCCACTTTACCTTTGATACTTGAGGCATCTGCATAGTTTACGTTCATCATCAAAATCTTAGTGGGAGTTAACTGCTCACTCTTAGTTTTGGCTTTTTTAACCTCTTCTTGGTAACGAGTAATTTCACCTAGAGTACTCACCAAAATAATGTTACCCTTCCGTCTCATTCCTAATCCATTTAATTCCAGCACCAATTCAAGAGCTTTGTCCCAGGGCACATTATGAAGTTTGATGGTGGTCCTTTTTCCTGAAATATTTGCCGAAGAAGTGATAACATTCATATTACTGATGTCACCGATAAACTGTAAGAAGTAACCCATGGGCATATTAACCACATCGTAACTTATAAGTTTCCCTCTAAACTCCATCTCCTCTTCTAACTCTTCCTCAGATGTACCAAAATCCTCTTCATCTTCGAATTCATCTTTTTCTTCATCATCGTCAAAATCATTGTCTTCATTATCTTCATTATCTTCTGGTTTAGTGGGAGTACTGAGTAATTCTTCTATATCAAAATCATCCCCTTGAGGAGCAATTCTGTTGATATAGGCAGCTTCTATAGGATCTTCAATGTTATTAAAAAATTCAAATTCATAGGGATTTTCCACTACCATCTTTATCAATACACCATCTTGTATTATTTGCAGTTGGTCTGTGTTTTGAAGAGAGACAATTACTTGGACAGATTGATAGGGAGAAACCACCTGTTCTGTTCTGATAAAGGCCATAGGGCTAGCAAACTCACTGGTATCCAATGGGCGAGTCAAAATCTTAGGAATAATGGCATTTTTAATTTCTAGCACTACCTCTTTATCCATGGTGGCGCTCAGATGAAATTCAGGAGGAAACTTTGTAGTAATAAGAAGGCGAGATTTGGCCCGAGAGTATTTAAAGTCAATATGCTTTACTTTATTTAGCGTTCCCCAAAAGGGAGGTTTATACCAATTTCCTCGCTTTACGATTTTGTATTTAAGCCCTGAAATCCCAGGGAAATTATTGATATTCAAATCATCAAATTCAGTTTTAGGTTGACCAAGTAATTGATCAGCTGAATTGTCATTTTGAGGTCCTGAGCTCATCCCTAACAGGTCCATGTCCTCATTGTTTTCATCGTTTTCGTCATTATCATCATTATCTTCGTTTTCATCATTATCTTCGTTTTCATCATCCTCGTCGTTATTTTCCTCATTATTGTCTTCATCATCTTCGTTGTCTCCGACTTCAGAAACATATTCATCTTCTTCTTCAGATGAGGAGGAACAGGCATAAAAGAGCTGAACTGCTAAAAAAATGTAGAAGAAATACCGGAGCATAAATTTCATTTTATGACCTCTTATTGGATTTTTTAATCAAGTGAATCGTGTGTTCTATAAAATATGTTTTATCATCGGCACCGGTCATTTCTTCACGAATAACCACGTTCTTACCAGTGATACGATGGATATAACCATTATTTTTCCCAATTAAATCTCCTTCCTTGACGATAAAGCCATATCCACCAGGCGCGGATACCATGGCCTTTTGAAAGAGATTACTCCAAAAGATACCCAGAATTTTAAATGAATCGAGGGGAAAGTCAGTGGGGCTCGGATTATCTGAAATACTTTCTAAGATTGGATTGGGAACAAAAGGATCTAACTTTCCCAAAGGAGAGTAGTAGCTTGCTGTGATTCTTTTTAACTGTATCAGTTCTTCATCAATATGGGGGCTTAGATCCTCATCTGTTCTTTTACTCTCAGTCTTGTTAACACTTTTGTCTAATTTTTTAGTACGAGAGGTTCTCTTTCGCCCCCCCCTTCCACCACGGCTGCTTCTTCGAACAGGGACTCCAGTACTTTCACCACCATCGCTTTCCATCTCATCTTCGCCCCCCCCCATAAAATCTTCAATCATTTCACAGGAGGTCAATCCCAAGACGAAAACTAGGGTGATCAAAAATGCATAAAAGAAAGAATTCTGTCTCATAAATACCCTAACCTAACAAATAAAATTATCCTCTACCTCGTCCTCGACGACTTCTGCCTTTGCCCTTCCTCGAACCACCGCCTGAAGATTTTCTATTGGGACGATAAATTACCGTTTCAAGAGTAATGGCTGCAGACACTTTCATTTTAGAAAATACCAATTGAGGAGAGCCGACATTTATTTTCCTGACTTTTATAACCCGACTTGAGCGAGTGATTCGGTCTAAAAACATAATGATAGAAGCAAATGAGCCCTTTACTGAAAGAGTAATGGGAAGTAAGTCATAATTATTTTTCTTATCGGGGTTGGGAGCGGGAGTAAATCTAGCAAACTCAACTCCAACACGAGTCCCAGCTGTATTAATCTCTTCAATTAGTTTGTTAATAGCCTGCTCTCTTGATAAATCTGAGGTTATAAAATCAAGTTTAATTTTTTGGATTTTTATTTGTTCTTCCACCTCAGGAATTTTGGCGATCAACCTTTTCATACTTTCGATTTCTTCTTGAATACTGCTAATTTTCGCTTCTTGAGCCTGAATCTCATCAGTGTATTCAACTCGATCAACAAATACCCAATAGATAGCAACACCACCCACCAAAACAGCCAAAATAATGAGCTTGATCTTGGTTTCAACCTCTTTCCAGTTTTCTAATTGATCCATAAAGTTCATATCAACTATCCACTTCCATTTATTGACTGGTTATTGGTTACTAAAAACAGCTTTCGTGCTCATATAAAAGCTTTGAGTCTTTCTTTTCATAGCAATAGACCGCAAGTTCACCTCTTTAAAATGGATTCGTCTTTTCACAACAAAATCTTCAGCATCTGCTTCGCGCTCTTTACGGACCTTGGCATCCAGTCTCTTTTTTGATTCCATAAAATTAGTTAAAAGCCGTGCCACCTGGTTAGGAGTGGTGGCACTGGCATTAATCTGTATTTGGTTGTCTTCAGAAATATTGATTTTATCAAACCAAACTTGCTTTGGTGTATTCACCTGCAGATGCTCTAAAACCATAACCTTATCCGATCGCCCAAGGAAGACAGCTTTAATCTCTTCCACCTTTCTTTTTATTTCATCTAACTTCTTCTTCTTCTCTTCATAAAGCCTTTTGCGACCTTCTAGTTTTCTTTTTTCACTTTCTAAATCGGCTATAATCACTTCATTACTCTCAATAGTCGTGGTCAAACCATGGTAGTCTAAAAAGATGATACTCCCTACAATAATCACAGCAAGACCGAAATAAAAAAGCTCTTTAAAAAGCCAGTTTAAATTTTCATAAGTTGGTCGATCTAAAAAATTGACTCTAATCATAAAGCTCTTTATCCTTTAAGTAGCCCAATCATTTCTATTTCTTACCGCTAAAGCGACTGCCACCCCTAATAAATGCCTCATCCCATCGAGTTCATCCTCAAATTTGGCAGGAACTTTTACATTTCGTAGGGGATCTAGAATTTCCGTTGTGATCCCTAATTGATTTTGAACCTCTTCAACTAATCCATGCAGAACAGCTGTTCCTCCAGTAAGCAAAATTTTATCAACTTCCATATCTGGGTTAGTGGATAAAAAGAAATCAAAGGACTGTTTTAATCCAGCCATGACCTCTTCTACTAACTCCTGCAAAACCTCTTCCAAATCTTCGGGAATGGTGTCACCTATTTTTAAATTCTCCGCCTCTTCAAAAGAGACTCCTAGTTTAGAGCTGATACTCTCAGTTAGGCTCACTCCCCCTTTTAAAACTTCACGATTAAAAAAGGTCACCCCATCCGTCAGGATATTTATATTGGTAGTGGTTGCACCCACATTAATAACCGCTAAATTCCCCTCCATATCTTCAGGGTAATTTAGTTCTATTAAATTAGAAAGTGCGATAATATCACTGTCAATGGCTTCTAACTTGCCCCCAGTATTCATGATTAAGTTTTTATACTCTTCGACTACATCTCTTTTGCAAGCCACCAAAAGATATGGAAACCGACCCATATCATCTTCGGGAGCTTCGATTTGGAAAAAGCGTATTTCAACTTCATGGATATCATAGGGAATATATTGTTCCGCTTCGGTGACCAATGACTCTTGAATTTCTTCGTCAGAGAGTCCCTCCAGGTCAATATAGATCCGCTTCACCACAACAGCTTTTCCACCAATTGATATTATCATTGGTTTACGGTTGATGGGTAAACTTGCAGCATCAAAGACGTCAGTGATGGTGTCCTTTACATGATCCGCATTAGGAATCAAATGATCCTCTGCTTCTGTCACCTCATTTGGACGGGGAATTGGTAATACTTGAAACTTTTCTAAAGTATAAGTACTACGGTTTTTGGCAAGTTTTACCATTTTGACATAGGAGCTTCCAATATCTACGCCCACCACATCATCTGGTAACATACGATCAATAAATGCATCTAAAGCTGATTTTCCGGCCACAATAAAACCACACAAGAAAATGGTTAAATTTTCAAAACAAAAAAAATACTTTTACTCGGGTTTAATGTTATTTTGTCAAATATCCTCATTTCTGTCAAGATTTTGACACTCTTAAATTTCAGCTAACCAAAAGAAAAAACGTTTCATTTCTTGCAAAATGGTCGAACCTTCATTAGTATAGGGCCTATAATAAAGGAATAGAGCCCATGGAAGTGTCAATTTTTTTACTCCTGTTTTTACTGGGAGCAAGCCTCGGCAGTTACTTGAATGTTTGCACCATTAGAATTCCATGTCATTACTCCACCGCTTGGCCGCCTTCTCACTGTATGAGCTGCGGGTGGAAAATCCCCCCCTACTTTAATATCCCCATCTTCTCCTACTTACTGTTAAGAGGCCATTGCCATAAATGTAAAACCTCCTTCACCCACCATTACATATATATAGAACTATTAATGGGTCTGTTAACACTTGGAGTTTACCTTCACCAGCCCTTCCTAACTCCAGAGTTTTCCTTAGTTCACTTCCTCAAGTTTGCCCAGCTAAGCCTTTTTGTCTTTTTTCTTCTCACGATTACTCTGATTGATTTAAAACATATGATCATTCCTGATGTACTCTCATTCAGTGCCATTGGAGCGGGAATACTTTTCAGTTACTTCATAGAAGGATCTCCTTTCCCCGCCCTAGTAGGTGCTTTGGTAGGAGCAGGCATTATTTACTCAATTATTTATGGATATTATTTTTTAACCAAAGTCTGGGGCATGGGCTTTGGAGATGCAAAACTAATGGGCATTATTGGTGCAAACATAGGACTCATCCACCTTTTACCAACTCTTCTCTATGCACGCATATTGGGCAGTTTAATCATTGGTTCGATTCTAATCATTACCCGAAAGTCACGAAAAACCGAATTTCCTTTTGCCCCCTTTTTAGCACTGGGGGCTTGTATTTCCTACTTTTTAGACCCCTTTCTATTTAATTTTGCTAAAGGGATCTCCTTTTTTATCTCTACCTGGTTCAAACTATAAATCCTCTCCTTTGGATTATTTGACACCTTTTTAATCAGCTAAAAGCTCTTGACTGCCTTCTTTTCATTTGAGAGAGTGCTATCTCAAATTTATCAGTGGAAAGAGTAATAAGACGCTATGAATGAAAGAATCAACTTTATTGAAGTAAAATCAAACATCAATTGGGATGAGTACTTTATGTTGCAGGCAATCATTGCTAGCTACAAAAGCAAAGACCCCAGCACCAAGGTAGGCTGTGTATTTGTAGATGAAAATAACCATCAAATCACTATGGGTTACAATGGAGCCATCGCAGGTATTGATGAATCACAAATACCCTGGGGAAACGATCGCAGTGTTCCATTAGAATTTCAAAAATATGGCTACATTATCCATAGTGAAGCGAATGCCATTTCCCACTGCCATTCTAGTTTGGCAGGGTCCAAAGGGTATGTCACTCTCTTTCCTTGTAATGAGTGTGCCAAATTAATTGCCAGTCACAAGGTTAAATCAATCATCTATCTCTCTGACAAATACCATGATACCCCTGAAGTACGTATGTCAAAAAAGATTTTTGATTTAGCAGATATTTCGTATCGACCTCTTGAAATTAGCGAACAATTAGTTAATAATCTTAACCAATATATACTCAATCTAATTCAACCAAATAATCTTTAATAATTAACAATAGACCATAAAGGACAAAAAAATGAGTGATTACAAAATAGCTGATATCTCCCTGGCCGATTTCGGACGTAAGGAAATTTCCATAGCCGAAAAAGAGATGCCTGGTTTAATGGCCATTCGTGAAAAATATAAAAGCTCTAAACCATTACAGGGTGTTAGGGTTTCTGGATCCTTACATATGACCATTCAAACAGCCGTTTTAATTGAAACTCTCGTGGATCTTGGAGCCGATGTACGCTGGGCCAGCTGTAATATTTTCTCAACTCAAGACCATGCAGCAGCAGCTATTGCCAAAGCCAATGTTCCAGTTTTTGCCTGGAAAGGTGAAACCCTTAAGGAGTATTGGGAATGTACCTTAGCAGCTCTTTTATTTCCTGGAGGCAAAGGACCTGAGCTTATCGTTGATGATGGTGGAGATGCCACCATGATGATTCATATGGGTAAAGAAGCTGAGACCAATCCTGATGTACTAAAAGTGAGCGATAATGATCCTCAAGACCTGGTCACCCTAAAAGAAACCTTAATGGAAGCCAAAGAGCAAAATAAAGCCAATTGGTCTGATATCGTCGCAGAGTGGAAAGGTGTTTCTGAAGAGACAACCACTGGCGTTCATCGACTTATTAAAATGGCTGAAGATGGGGAATTACTTGTACCAGCAATCAATGTAAACGATGCGGTGACTAAGTCTAAATTTGATAATCTATATGGCTGCCGAGAATCCCTGGCTGACGGTATCAAGAGAGCAACTGATGTTATGATCGCTGGTAAAAAAGTAGTGGTTTGTGGTTATGGTGATGTTGGAAAAGGATGTGCCCAGTCCATGAGAGGATTTGGAGCCAGAGTAGCCGTTACTGAAATTGACCCCATCTGTGCTCTGCAAGCTGCTATGGAAGGTTTTGAAGTAACTACCGTAGAAGAGGCTCTCCCCACCGCAGATCTTTATGTTACCACCACTGGAAACAAAGATATTATTACCATCGACCATATGAAAAATATGAAAGATCAAGCCATTGTATGTAACATTGGCCATTTTGATAATGAGATTGACGTAGCAGGCCTCGAAAGCTTTGACGGCATCAAACGAGTCAATATTAAGCCTCAAGTCGACCAATTTATCTTTCCTGATGGAAAAGCCATCTTTCTACTTGCTGAAGGTCGCTTAGTAAACCTTGGCTGTGCCACAGGACATTCCAGCTTTGTAATGTCCACATCCTTTTCTAATCAAGTACTGGCTCAGATTGACCTATGGAACAATAAAGAGAAGTATGAAAATAAAGTCTACCTTCTACCTAAATCTCTTGATGAAGAAGTTGCGCGACTCCATTTAGCCAAGTTGAATGCTAAACTAACAACCTTAACTCAAGAACAGGCTGATTATATTAATGTTCCTGTAGAAGGTCCTTATAAAGACGATTCCTATAGATATTAATAAGTTTACGATTAACAATTGACTTACAATCTATAGTTTGATACTTATTCACCCTGTTTTATTGGTGCCTGTAGCTCAGTTGGCAGAGCATCGGATTGTGGTTCCGAGGGTCGTGGGTTCAAACCCCATCAGGCACCCTCAAATAAAAAAGCTTCCTACGAAAGTAGGGAGCTTTTTTTGTTTGAGGGTGGTTGATAGAGTTTATTTCGCATTCCGAATCCTCCAAAGTTTTTTTCAAACCCATTCGTTAAACCAGATTGCTTA
>CAYFLR010000060.1:0-7552 GCA_964343805.1 uncultured bacterium
AATCTGCTCGCCTATAGCTATATAGATAATGATGGGGATACTTATTATACACCAGCCCTGGCAGGTAGTGAGGTTTGTGCAGGAGCATCTCTACCTACAAAATATCTTAATAGTATTCCCACTAATGATTCTGATTGTAATGATGAAGACGCAACTAAATACCAGAAGGTCTCAGCCGTTTTCGATGGTGATAACGATGGCTATGCAGGAACTCCGACTTTAGTGTGTATAGGTAGTAGTTTGCCAGCCCGGTATTCGTATACCAATGATGACTGTAATGATTATGATAATAGCGTGTATCAGATCTTAGTCGGATATGCAGATACAGATAGTGATGGGTATGGGGGAGGAGATTCGCAAGATCTATGCAGTGGTGCCGCTTTGCCTAGTGGATATGTAGCTAATAATCTGGATTACTATCCTACTGATGCGGGTCGGTATACTTACCGGCAATCGCTCTCTTTTGGGGGAGATGGGAGCAGCACCCTTCATGATATGACGAGAGACAATAATAACAATTTCTATTTCGTTGGGGACTTTACAAAAACTATGGATTTGGATTTCACTAATGGGACGGATGAATATACTACCTCATCTTCTTCCACCGAAGATGCTTTTATTATTAAGATGAATAGTGATGGGACCTATGGCTGGGGTCACCCAATTGCGGCCTCTGGTAAAGACTACGCCTATGGTGTGGCTGTTGATAGTCAAAATGTGGTGTACGTGGTGGGGACTTTCTCTAGTGATGCAGGTGGATTTGATTTTGATTTTGGTGCAGGAACAGACACCAAGGTTTCTGCTTCCAATGGTTATGGGGATATATTCGTGATGCGGATTGAGGCTGATGGCAGCTATGGTTGGACAAAAACCATCGGTGGGAACTCGATTATGAAATATGATCGTGCTAGAAAGGTGGCTATTGATAAAGATGATAATGTTTTGGTGGTGGGGGAATTCTCGGCTGAAACCGCCAGTCCGGTGGATTTCGATTTTGGAGCGGGAACAGACAACCTTCATACCACCACCAAGAGCCAAACTGATGGTTTTTTGATGAAGATTAACAGCAACGAAACCTATGGCTGGACCCGGACCTTTGGTGACAGTGACAAGGATGAATATATCTATGATGTGGATACGGACAGCGCAGGGAATATTTATATAGCAGGGGTTTTTGAAGAAACTGTAGACTTTGACTTCTCTGGTACTGATTCTCATACCTCCGCCGGATCCACTGATGTGTTTGTAACCAAACTCACCAGCGCGGGCGCCTATGTTTGGACGAAGACTTTTCGGGGAATTGGAATAGATTCGGTGAACGATCTTGTGGTGGATCATAATGATCATGTCTATATAACCGGTAAATTCAGTGAGTCGATTGATTTTGATTTCACAGCTGGTGAAGATGTACATATTGCGGTGGGAGAGACCGATATTGGTCTAGTCAAGATCAATTCAGATGGTACCTATGGGTGGGCAAAACTTATCGGGGGTATTTTAAATGATGAGGGGGTGGCTTTGACCGTTGATAGCAGTGATAACCTCTACTTAACGGGATTCTTCGGCTTTTATAATGGAGCCATTTTAGGTTCTGTTGACTTTGATTTTACCGCGGGGACAGATAACTTCGCTTCCAATGGGGATGCGGATATTTTTGTTCTAAAGATGACAGCCGATGGTCAAACTTACTACTGGACCAAAACCTTTGGTAAATCGAATGCTGGTGGGTTCTATAATGACAGTGGTCGGTCGATTGTACTAGGGAACAATAATCAAATATTTGTCGGGGGCCAATTCTGGGGCAATGTGGATTTTGATTTCACTGAGGGGATAGATTTTAAATTAACCCAAGGGGCTTTGGACACTTTCTGGTTAGAGCTTTGATAGACAAAACCTTACTCAGATCTCTTATATAAGTTAAAAAAATACTTATTTGAGGTATAATCTATAAAACCCTTCATCTATCTCAGGAGGAATTTATGGATAATATGCCTTTTAATAAAGACCAAGCCCGTTTTTTCTTGAAAGACTCCATCCGTCTTATGATCAATTGGCAAGAGACAGATCAGAGCCAGCAGCAGCCCATGCCCCCATTACAAAAACCCTATGATGAGAATGACCGCTGTTATGATTTGCCTTCTTATGATGAGTTTGCTCCCTCTATAAAGTGTGACCTGCTCACGGCTATTAAGGAGCGGAGGAGTATTAGATCCTATACTGAACAATCTCTGACCCTTAAAGAACTCTCTTTTTTACTCTGGGCCACTCAAGGATTTCGCCAAACCGAGCGCGGCCCTAAGTTTTTCCGGCATGTGCCTTCGGCAGGGTGCCGACATGCCTTTGAGACCTATTTAGCTATTTTTAATGTGGAGTCTCTGCCGGAGGGAATTTATCGCTATCTCCCGGTAGAGCACAAGTTGCTGTTTATGGGAGATGGAGAGAATTTGGCTAACCAGGTCTACAGCGCGAGCCTAGGGCAAGGATTTACCGCTAAAAGCGCGGTCACT
The DNA here is from genome assembly GCA_964343805.1 of uncultured bacterium. GTDB lineage: Bacteria > Bdellovibrionota_B > Oligoflexia > CAYFLR01 > CAYFLR01 > CAYFLR01. The sequence goes on from CAYFLR010000060.1 coordinate 2,508, forward strand.
TTCTTCTGGAGTGCCATACCTTATCGCATGGAGTGGAGATACAGTTTGGCGGCTCACAAAGTGTTAGCCATTGATGTGGGGCATGTGTGTCAGAACCTTTACCTCGCTTGCGAAGCCATTCATGCTGGAACCTGCGCCATTGCCGCTTATGACCAAGAAAAAAGTGATGAGTTGTTTCAATTGGATGGGGAAGAGGAGTTTATCATCTACCTTGCTCCGGTAGGTAAGTGTAAATTTTGATGTTTCTTTGTGCACGGAAAAATGGTGTTAAATAAATTTATCCTCTTACTATCATTGGTTATTTACTAAGTTGATGGGGTAAAATTCTATAATTAAAGGAGTAATCCTCCATTTAGGCCAAAGAGAGAAAAAAACACCATTTTTCCGTGCACAAAGAAAATCTAAGCATTTCCATTCATATCGATGACCGTGTAGAGAAAGTTGTCGATGGGATAATTATCCCCTTCTTTCACTAGCCATACTAGAAAAGGAATCTTGTAGGGCTTACTCATCATGAACTCGATACGAACAGTGCCATCGATATTGCTCACCTTGAGAGATTCACAGCTGCCATATTGCTTATATATCTGAAAGAACATCCACTGTGTGTGTTTATACGGGGTGCTCTTGCGGTAGGACTTAGAAAAATCCTTTTCATAGTTGAAGTCAGGGTCATTCGAAATCTGCTTGCACAGCAGTTCTGCTTTTTGCAAAGCATTTTCCTCCCAACTTGCCAGGGTAAAGGAGTTAATAAAGCAAGACAGTGCCAACATAAAGATAAAGCGAGCCACTTTCCCCACCTTTTGTAGAAGTAATGTCTAAGTTTTTTCTTAATTGCCTCCCCAATCTATAATTTAATCTGATGTGACTCAAGTTTATTATTCTTATGAACATATAAGAATTGTTGGCCTGGGTAGGGTGGACAGGAGAAAAAAAATTATATAAAATCATATAAATAATTGAAAAAATATATATGATTTTATATAGAATATGCTTCCGCTTTTACTATGAAAACAGGAGGATAAAGTGGATCGTCATCAATTGCGCCTCAAAATACGCCAGGTGAGTGAAAAGCTCACCAAAATCAGCAAATTTGCCCACTTATGTGGGGGGGTAGATAGCTGGGCCAGATATATTCGTGAAGGTTTGAACATGTCTACCCGCCAATTGTCAGAGCGGAGTGGGCTTTCTGAGTCGATTATTTATCAGACAGAAAGAAATGAGAAGTTTGGCCAAGTTACAATTAAGAGCTTGCAACGAATCGCTAATGCGTTAGAGTGTGATCTGGTCTATGCTTTTGTGCCACGCAAACCCATCGAGAAGAGGTTGGCAGATCGCGCTTTGGATAAAGCCAGGCGGGTGATGCATGAAACGGCACTGAACATGGAGTTAGAAAACCAAGGGGTGTCTAAAGCTAAGTTACAAGAGCAACTCAAGCAGCTGGCAGCTGAGCTTAAATACTCCAAAAACCTATGGAATAAGTGGTGACCATATTCTTTTCTGGACATAAGAAGAATAACCGTCTCTCGCTAGACGAAAAAAAGGGTCTACGACTGAAACATATCACCGATCAACATGAACTGGATGCCGCTGAGCAGCTCAATATCGCTAAAGGGGTTATCTGGTTGCAACATCAAAACCGGAAAGAAATTCTTTCCCCCTCTTTTTGGTGTCTCCTCCATAAGAAGTTATTATCAGATGTTTGGAATTGGGCTGGAAAGTTCCGTACCAGTGATAGAAATATTGGAGTCTCTCACTATCAGGTGCAGGGGGAGTGTCGCAATCTTTCCAACGATGCTCTTTATTGGATCAAACATCAAACCTATAGTCCCACCGAATTCACCGCTCGCTTTCATCATCGTTTGGTTTTTATCCATCCTTTTTCAAATGGCAATGGGCGATTTGCTCGAATTCTGACCAATCATCTGCTCTCGGCCAATGGGATGCCCCCTCTAAAATGGGCAGCCGATCTCACTCCCCAGGAGCGACGCAAGCTGTATATCAAAGGTCTTAAAAAAGCCGATCGAGGCGATTACAGCGAGTTGGAAAATTTTATCCAATTAGGATGAGTAATTTCCCTCGGTTGCATTTTCTTAAAAAAAAAGTAACACTTTTATCACTCCATTTTGTTTAACAGATAGAAGCCATTTCATAACCTGGTTTCGGAAAGGGCCTATGTCCATTGATCGTACTCTCATAGAAAAGTGGTATCAAAAATACGGCCCCATGGTTTTACGTCGCTGCCGACAAATATTGGGTGATGAGCAACAGAGCTATGATGCGATGCAGGAGGTTTTTATCAAAGTGCTACAGAGTCAATCAAAGATTCAAGCTAAAAATCCTTCTAGTTTACTTTATCGCATCGCCACCAATCATTGCATCAATGTGATTCGTCACCAAAGTGCTCATCCTGCCACTCCCATGGGAAACGAAATCCTGAATTTATTAAGCCGGGAAGAGATGGAAAAGTCCATTTTATCCAAAAATTGGCTCACCTCCCTTTTCAAAAAAGAAGCCCCTTCCACGGTGACCATGGCGGTTTATCACTACCTAGATGGAATGACTTTAGAAGAGGTGGCGAGGGAAATGAAAATGTCAGTTTCCGGTGTGCGAAAAAGATTGCGCACTTTAAAACAAAATGTGGGCAAAAGGGGAGAGAAATAATGAATAGTCCATCGGGGATCCCTGAACTTTATAAAGAACAATCGTTTCTCGGAGAGTTAGACTCTTTAGGAGAACAAAGGGTTTCAAGTCTTTCAGAAGAAGAACATGAAGAGCAAAATGAAAAAATCCAAAAATCCAATGATGAGATTTTACAAAACTATCCCGCCCATGAGGTGTCCTCTCAACTTTTTAGTAAATTATCAGAACCCCAAAAATTGGGGAGTTCCTTTTGGAAGATGAGTATTGCTGGAGCGGTGATGGGGATGCTCTGTCTCATGGTATGGGTCAGTACCGATATTAATATCGAGAGACCCTCCAAGGAGACGATCTATTTTAAAGGGGATAGAGCACCGGTTCTAAAAATTTATAAGCAACAAGAAGAGGGTGGTTTACGGCTTAAAAATAACGCGATGGCTAAAGCGGGAGATATTCTACAACTCAGTTATGTGGCAAAAGGTTTTCAATATGGGATGATTTTTTCGGTGGATGGAAACAAAGAAGTGACCCTGCACTATCCCGCTAAAGTAAGCGCTAAGCCAGTTTTACAGGTGAGTGGTGAACAACGACTCTCTTTTGCCTATCAGTTAGATGATGCGCCGGTGTATGAACGCTTTTTCTTTATCACTTCCAAAGAGGTTTTTAAGGTGGCTGAGGTTTTAGAAGTCGTCCAAGAAGCAGTTAAAGAAATCAACTTCGAGCAGGTGGAACGCCTGCCATTAAATGATAAACGGGTCCAATCTTCAATTTTAATCAGGAAGGGTGGGTATGAAAATTAAAACTTTTACACTTTTTTATTTATTGTTTGTGACCAGTCAGCTTTTTGCTTTTACCGAAGTGAAACGCTATGCTTTGGTAGTGGGAGCCAATTATGGCGGAGAAGAGCGAGTGACTCTAAGATATGCGAATAAAGACGCTCGGGCTTTTGCTAAAGTGATGCAGCAGGTGGGGGGACTTTCCTCCCAAAATACCTTTCTTATTCAAGATGCCACCAGCCAAAAAATTTCTTCTGAAATTGATCGCTTACAAAACGAGATCGCCCCTCTAACAAAGGCTGGGCAGCGGGTGGAGGTGCTTTTTTATTATTCGGGTCATTCTGATGAAAAAGGTCTTCTTCTTGGGCCAGAACTCTATCCTTACACTGACCTTAGATCTAAATTTACCAAACTGCCTGCGGATGTACGGATCATGATTGTAGATTCCTGTGCTTCCGGCGTTCTCACTCGCACTAAGGGCGGAAAAAAAGTAGCTCCCTTTTTAGTGGATGAGTCTTTAAAATCCACCGGTCATGCCATTATTACCTCCAGTTCAGAAAATGAAAATGCGCAAGAATCAGATAAAATCAAGGGCTCGTTTTTTACTCATTACTTTCTGTCTGGTCTGCGCGGAGCGGCGGATCAGGATAGTAATAATACGGTGACTTTAAGTGAAGCCTATAATCACGCCTATCGGGAGACTTTAGCTCGTACCGAAGGAACCGGTGAAGGAGCCCAACATCCCGCTTATGCCTTTAGATTAGCCGGGACCGGTGATGTGGTTTTAACCGATGTGAGAACTTCGGAAGCAACTATTTTATTTAATAAAGAGAGTAAAGGTCATTTCTTTTTAAGAGATGGGCAGGGTAACCTCATTGTAGAGTTTAATAAAGTGGTGGGTAAAGAAATTGCGTTAGGTTTGGAAGCCGGTGAATATCAGATCATTAAGAAAGAGAGTGGAAAAACTTTCAAAGGAAGTTTCTCTTTAAACAGTGGTGATAAAATAGATTTTAAAGAGGTGAACTGGGAAGAGATTCCTTGGGAACAGGCTGTTATCAAAGGTGATAGAGCTTATGATTATAAAAGTTTTCACTACACCTTTTTACCCAATATAGATGGCAAAGAGGCAGGTACTCTCAACTTAAAAACGGATTACAGTCTTAACCTCATTGCGGGACATGCTGCCCGAGTGGATGCTGTAATTTATAGTACTTTCTTGACCGTCGTGGATGACAGTGCAACTGGGGCGATGGTGAGTTATGGAATCAACTATAATAAAGGAAGTCTGTTAGGAGCTCAAGTTTCAGCCCTTTTTAACTACAACCAACAAACGGTGATGGGTGGGCAAATAACCAGTGGAGTCAATATGTATAAAGGCTCTACTTTTACTGGTGCTCAGGTATCTGCCGGAATCAATGTGGCCATGGGAAAATTCACCGGAGCTCAAGTGACCGCGGGTATTAACTATGCAGATTCACAGATGGAAGGTGCTCAAGTTTCTGGTGGGGTGAACTTTCATTCCGATTATCTGGTGGGTGCCCAGGTGGGTGTTGTGAATGTCGGTCATACGGTGGATGGAGCTCAAGTGGGAATCGTCAATGTAGGGAAAAAAGTGGGCGGTGCTCAAGT
>CAYFLR010000060.1:7562-14723 GCA_964343805.1 uncultured bacterium
ATTTTGAATGTGGGTGATACGGTTGAGGGGGCTCAAGTGGGTTTACTCAATATCGCCAATCGAGTTGAAGGAGCCACTGTAGGTCTTTTAAGTTTTGTTAAAGAGGGTCGTTTTGATCTCGACCTCGGTTTTGATTCGAGTGGCGCTGCCTATTTGAATTACAAAATGGGAAGTCCTTATGTTTATGGAATAATCCATTATGCTAAAGGAACTGCCAAAGAACGTAAAAAACTCGAAGAGGCCGGGCTAGGAATTGGTGGAACCCTCGACATAGATGATGCCTTTATCTCATTTGATAGTATGGGTGGAAGCAAGTTAGACCGAAATAATTTCCGCATTGATAAAGAGGGGGAATTCACCTTCACTCGTTTTCAAAACTTTCAGCTGAGTGGTGGTTATTACCTCATTAAACATCTCGCTCTGTTTGCCGGAGTGAATTACCGCATTGTCACCACGGGGATTGTAACGGTGACCAAAAAACTGGACACTGACAAAAAAGAGGACAAGGATCGAGATGATGGAGATCATGATAAGCTAGATTTTGATTATGATGAGAAGGATAAAAGCTCCGAGCACGGTTTTTCTGGAATTGTTGGGATCAAGTTTTCTTTATGATATCATCTGCTGGGTAAACTTGTGATTTCCATATTTTTAAGTGAGCCCAGCCATGCAAAAAATTTTATTTTTACTATTTTTCTTACTCCCTGCCTGCACTTCTAACAATAATGAAGAGGAGAATGACAATGAAAATCCTGTACCCCTTCAACTCACTCCTCGCTTGAAAACTTTACCTTCTAACAAAGTTTCTCCAAAAGTATCTCCCAAGGTGTCTCCCAAGGTGTCTCCCAAGCTGCGACTCCAGGGGATGGTTAGTGATTTTCAGGCAGCACAAACTAATGAATGGATAGAAACGCCTTGGGATGAAGTACTGGACGCCATTAATAAAAAGCTTTGCCAATTGGATCAGATGAATTATCAAGATCTTTTTGCTGGGGGTGTGAACTCTAACGAAGCCCCCGTTCACCCTATTACAATTGATAACCGCATCTGCAGTAAAGATTTTAAATCCGAGCAAAACCATATACTAGCTGAATCAAAGCATGCTTTCAAATCCTATCGAAGCTCTCCTGAATCACCTCATATACTAGAAGTGTGGTCATTTGATAGCGATCCAAGTGTCCAGCATCATCAGAAAGTACAGATGATTAAATCTCCTGATGAGAGTCACCCATTTGGTCTTTTTAGAATTGATGAAGCCATTTTAGATGAAAATGATCAAGTTCTAGCAAACTTATCACTAAAAAGTATGAAAGGGAAGGCAGAGGATGAAACCATCATAAAAGTGGTAAAAATCAATGGTGATATGGGAAGATCTGAACTTATGCAACTACACTACAATTATAAGTCGAGTAGTAATTCTCTCCAAGGTATCTATTCTTATATACTGAAAGAGGGTGATAAAGAGACTTTCAACCTTAAAATAAAGATTGCTGGGGAAAATGATCGACTCCTTTATGAAAGTAAATCCACACCAACTGAAAATGATAACCAATCAAATGAAATTTGTTTAGCCACCGATCAATACCGCTCCATGGTTTCAGACTATGGTCTTTATGATCCAAATGGAGAGGAGCAGAGTTTCCCCGATCGTTTTCCTCTTCTTCTGCAAGATGAACAAGACCTGGTGTACATTGAGCAATATAAAAGTTGGTTAGATCTTATGGAGTGGAGTTATGATAACGAAGGAAATAATTTTTATCAAGAGGGTCAAACGGTTCACATAGTAGATTCTTCTAAGAAAGGAGATAGTAGGCTAACTGCTGTTTCTATCAAGAAATTCCCTGGAGTCTTAGTCAAACATCAACCTCAACCATTTCCCTTAAAAAATTTAATAAACAGACCCTTTCCTTATATAGAAGAGGAGATTAGCTTGATGTGGACTGGGAAGGAATTTAAGAAAGGACCAATCTACGCAAGCAGAGAAAACCTACAAAAGGGAGAAGTGTTTTCAATCGATTCTCTCCCAAGTCCTTTTATGACCATACCAATAAAAGAGAGTGCCATCTACCTTGTTCTAGATAACTGTTCTTATAATGAAGAAGAAATGGTCTATGAAAACTGTATGGCTACTAACCAAACTCTCTATTACCTAGACACTGCTGCTCCAGTTATCCCCGATGAAAAAATTCCCAATGGGTTATATTGTGGTGAATCCTGTCCTAGGAATGTTGAGAATCCAGATCAAAGCCCCTATCATCCCATTTCTGATGAAACACTTTCTCATCATTACACTTTTGATTCCAAAACCATGGAGCTCTCCCAGGATGATCAAATAATTGAATTTGATCCCTCCATATATGAAGATGGATTTTCCCCACTATATATTCGCTCAGGTATTTTCATTCCTGAGCAGGATAAGGCTTTTCATGGATATAAACTGACTGATCCCGAGCATGTTCGGCAAATTTTCGCTCATGAAGGAGAATTCTATCAATGGATTTCCGGGGAAACTAAAACTCCCCTTTTCCTCTTTCAAGAAGATGGTTCACCTTTCTCAATTGAACCAGCAATGAAGCTCTATTATCAAAAGCAAAGCAATGACCAACTCATGGATTATCAGTTAACTTTCTATGATGGGGAAGTTTGGGGGTTGGGTTTGAGATGTCTAGATTATAATACATATAAAATAGCCTCTTGCCAGGATGGTGGAAGTTTTTATCCCATAGAGCTTCATGAGTTTATTTTATCGGCTGGTGAAAAGGTGTGCTCTCTACCTTATGAATCTGAGCGGGCTTGTCCGGGAGTGGAGTATTTAATAAAGCCACGTGAAATTCATCACTTTCTCAGTCGAGTGGAAGGGTGTGATGATATGAACTTTGTTAATCTAGGGCTTCCTACTGAGGCTATGCTTTCGCTCCCTCAGATTGGGAGGTTGAGCCATTAAAAACATAATGTCAATTTGCGTTATCCGCAAATAAAGTTAGTTAAACTATCTTTGCGGATAGGATAATTTGTTTGGTATCCGCAAATAAAGTTTAAGGAACCGTACAAATTCCGATACTGTCCCCGGCATCATCAAAAGTCCCTAAATTGGTTCCAGACTCAATCGAAGTGAAGTTTTTACTTTGACCTGAGGCTGCGTTACAGAAGGTATTGCCACTGCCGGTGACGGTTGAGTCGGTATTAATTTTCACCACCTCGGTATCCCAAACACCTCCATCTAGGCGGACAAAGGTACTGTCTGTTAGGGTAATGGTGGCAGCGGCTGTAGCATAAACTCCATAGCGTAGGGTTTCACAAGTACTATTTAACATCTGAATGGTCACTCCAGATCCGCCCCCATAAATACATTGCATGTACTTTGCGTTATGAACGATTTTGCTGTTATTTATGATGGCTGTTCCATTGGTTAAATAAATGGTAGAGTCTGGGTCGGTTCCGCCAGTTTCAATGGTTGAATTGCCAATGCTTACAGAGGTATCTGCATGTCCTAAAGAAACGGCCATACCATCATCTCCACTGGTTGTGATTTCAGAATAAGTGACTCCAACAATTCGTTCACCGTAGAGTTTAAGGGCCGTGGCATTTTCTCCATCCGCTTGTAGATCTGAATAGTTGACTGAGTCAATACTCGCAGCACTGGGTGTATAAAGGTAAATATTATAGCCATAAGTTCCATCCGTTTCCATTTCCAGGTGAATGAACTTATGGTTTTTATTAGTGGAGTAGAAGATAGAATTGTTTTGCTTACTATTGGTGGAAGAAGAGGTGTCGTCTCTGCTGCTATAGAAGCGGGGCTTGCTCCCCGAGTTTCCAATAATAGTGATTCCATCCGCATCAAACTCAATTCGATCTTCACTTCCGGAATTGGAAATGGTTACGCCCGCATCGATACAGATCACTTCATTATCGTGGCCACTGCCCACCCTGGCTTCGAAGGCATCGAAGCTTTCATTGGCGGTCACGGTGACATCACAATCGAGAAAAGCAAAGCTGGGATAGGCGGTGCTGGGTTGATAGCTCACCACTTCAGAGGGACCTGAGTCCTGAGTGAATTTAATCTTAAAGGTGGTTCCCGCATCATATTCTGCTTTGGTGAAAACGAGAGTGGTGCTGCTATCACAAGCTCCGTAAGTGCTTCCATTATCTCTAGAGCAGGTCACAGCATCGGCATCATGACTAAAGGTGAGGGTTCTCATGCTGGTTTCGTCTGACCTGTAGTAAGCGATGTTTCCATGAGAGGGGTGGGTGAGAGTATAGTTAATAGGCTCTTCTACATTATGGCAGCTACTATCGTACCAGTATTTACTGATGGCGGCACAGGCTGCTGTGGTGGTTGCATCTGTATAGGTAATTGTTTGGCAGGTTTCATTGTCTAGAACTTTAAGTCCACTGTCCAAACTACAAGTGATTGCAGAGCTATTACATGTGCTATTATACCAATACTTGGAGATGGCATGACAGGCCTCGATATTAACTGCTTCAGAGTCTGAAATGGCGGTGCAGTTTTCTGAGTCAACTCGCTTTAGACCTTCTGCAAGTAAACAAGTAATGGCTTCGTCATTACACTTGTCGCTGTACCAATATTTACCTTCATCACGGCAGCTCTCATCTTCAGCCAATGAGCTGTTGTTATTGGAATTCCCATTAGAGTTATTGTTATCTAGATTTCCACTGCTACCTGTGCCAGAGGTGGGTAAAGTTCCTATTGATCCACCTGTTCCCGTAATCTCATACTCTTCACTGACAACGTCCGATTCGATCTGTCTGTTTTCATCACCCATTCCGGGCATCACGCCCTCCTCCTCTTTGACGGTGGCGATGGCATAAAACTTTAAAGTGGTGTTTGCTTCTATGGATAGAGGTTCATCATAAATTGATGAATCTTCACTGGGTTGACTGCCGTCTAGGGTGTAGTAAATGGTGGCGTCCTCAATTGAAGCCTCCAACTCTACTTCTTGCACTTCGGTAAAAGGTCCTTCACTTCCAGGAGGGATGGCCTCCACTTCGAGAGTTTGCTCACTGTCTCCGGAGCAGCTCAGCAGAGTCGCAATTAAGATCGATAAAAAGGTCATTTGGCATAAATTCTTAATACTCATCTTTGGCCTCCCTTAAGAAAATCATCTTAATAATAGCTTATCAGGGATTAGGGAAAAATCCCATTGCTCTTAATCCATAGGATCGTTCTTCCCTAACAAAAAGATAATTTCTGGCGGTTGTTTTTTAGATTTTAGGTAGATCCACCGCTTCCGTTTCATAGTATGCGGGGATTAAGGAGTGTAAATACCGCAATATTTGCGGTGAAAAGTGGGTTGTATCCGACTTTTCCAAATTTACTGGCTCTCCTTGTAGGGGGGTAATTTTATTTGTGGGTCAGAGTTTTCTGGAGAGCCGATTTGAAGTTTTATTTAAAAAGGAGTTCTTATTACAATATTTTCCCTAAATTAAGCTTTAATATTTGTTTAGGGAAAATATTGTGATATATTTTCCCTAAATGGTATGATTTTTCATAGTTTGGGGAAAATATGAAGTTCATTGGTCGAAGGCTGGAAATAGAAAGATTACAAGCTCTTTTGAAAAAACAAGCCAGCACTATCTCGGTTGTTTACGGCCGACGAAGAGTAGGGAAAAGTTCCTTGGTAAGACAAGCGTTTATTAACGAGCCTATCCTGGAATTTGAAGGACTAGAAAATCAAAGAAAAGCAAAGCAAATTGAAAACTTCTATTCTCAATTAAGACAACAGGGTTATCGTGTAGACACCGGATCCACTCCTAAGGAATGGAGAACAGCCTTACTCAGTCTTCTACCTATTCTAAAACAGCATAAAGCAGTGGTTCTTTTTCTAGATGAGTTCCAGTGGATGGCTAATTACCGGAATGAGCTGGTCTCAGACTTAAAAATGGTATGGGATCAATATTATTCGCGACTAAATACCAAAGTGACCCTAATACTTTGCGGTTCTATAGCATCTTTTATGATTAAAAAGGTTATAAACTCTAAAGCTTTATTTGGACGAACTACTACGAATATCCATTTGCCTCCTTTTAGTCCTAGAGAATCAAAACAGATGCTATGTCATATTGGTAATGAGGAAGCATTAGAAGCCCATCTCATTTTGGGCGGTATTCCCTTGTATCTTGAGAAACTTGAAGGCAAACCCTCCATTCGATTGGCTATCCAAGAAATATGCTTCACTAAGTATGGCGACCTAATTGATGAGTTTGATAAAATCTTTATCAGCCACTTTGGTCAAAATGAAGATTTTATAAAAATAGTAAAAACTCTGGCTAACAGCACTTATGGCCTATCCCGACAAGAAATATCTAAGAACGCCAGGGTCGACTTGGGAGGAGGGTTAACTAGACAGCTGTACGATCTTGAAAAAGCCGGCTTTATTGATAGCTTTACCCCTTTTAATAAAGCTTCCTCTAAAAGAAAAGTTAAATATTGTTTAACGGACTCCTTTTTAAGGTTTTACCTAAAGTTCATGCTACCCAATAGGGGCAAGGTGAAGTCAAATCAATCAGATATCTTTCTAAAAATTGCACAGTCTCCTTCTTTTTGGAGTTGGCTAGGACAATCCTTGGAAATTGTGTGCCTCCACTATAGCTCTATCATTGCGGATAAATTAGGCTTTTCAGCAGTTGATTACAATGTGGGACCCTACTTTCAAATCAAAAATGGAAGCCTGCAAGGAGTTCAAGTTGATTTGCTATTTGATCGGGCAGATCAGGTTATCACATTATGTGAGATAAAATATCAAGATGCTAAAATTGGCAAAGAAATTATAGAAGATGTTCAAAAAAAGGTTCAAAGTTTACCGGTCAGTCAAAATAGAACCGTACAAAAAGTATTAATATCTCGATCTGCTCCCACTGAAGATTTAAAGAACTCAGGATATTTTTTTAAGATACTAAACATCTATGAGCTCTTTTTTTAGCTGGACTGTGTAACTAAATCAGATCATAGCCTTTGGTTATTGAATTTAGAAAAATGAAATCTAGGACTCAATATTCTAAGAAAATTGTTGATCAACGCTCAATATTCTGTAAAATTAGAGTAATACTCAATCTAAGGGTGGTGAACGGTCATGCATATTGTCAGGGAATTAGAAAGTAAGATTAGGTATCATTTAAAATGAGGTAAGAGTATCCTCCTTT
>CAYFLR010000060.1:14827-28956 GCA_964343805.1 uncultured bacterium
CCTCGGCAGGTTGGCAAAACGACAATTGTATCAGCCATTAAGTCGGACTTGCAGATCAATCTCATTCGGAACGATATTAGAATCAAATATGAGAAAGACCCATCCCTCTTGCGAAAAGAAGTCTTAGGGCTAGATAATCAATTAACCCAATTACCTCTGGTTACGGTCGATGAGGTTCAAAAAGTTCCTAAACTCATGAATGAAGCACAGGATCTGATAGACAGCCAAAAGGCTCAGTTTATCTTTACCGGCTCCTCGGCCAGGAAGTTAAGGCGAGGTCAAAATATCAACCTCCTTCCCGGTAGAGTGGTTTCTTTGTTTCTTGACCCTTTGAGTACAGATGAATTCCTACCGGAAGGTGGTCTAGAAGAAACACTGTTATTAGATGGTTCCCTTCCGGGGATCATAACTATAGATAGTAAGGATGACCGCACTGTTGATTTAACCTCCTATGTTCAAAACTATTTAGACGAGGAAGTGAGAGCGGAGGCCTTGGTTAGAGATGTGGGTGCGTTTGCGAATTTTTTAGAGCTAGCAGGGGTAGAGGCTGGAAATGTTTTAAACTATAGTTCCATCTCGCAGGACCTAGGTGTGGCCCATACCACAATCGCAGGCTACTTTGAGATCCTTTTTGACTGCCTTATCGCTGAAAAGGTCGAGCCCATTACCAAATCCACCACCAGGAAAAAGCTCACTAAATCCTCCAAGTTTCTATTTTTTGACTTAGGTGTCCGTCGTATATGTGCCAGGCAAGGTCGGGATGTTACGCGCAAGTTTTTAGGAAGCTTGTTCGAGCAATTTATTGGGATCGAAATTATCAGGAAAATAAGGCAATCTCATCCGTTAGCTAAACTTCGTTTTTGGCGAGATCCGGGGGGGCCGGAGGTGGATTGGGTCATCGACAATGAGGGGCTCTATATCCCCATTGAAGTTAAATTAAAAAAGTCCCCAGTAAACAAAGACTTTAAACATCTAAAAGTCTTTATGAAAGAGTATCCTAATACTAAAAAAGGCTATGTTGTCTGTCAAACTGATCGCCCTCTCCTGCTCGAAGAGAATATCCAGGCCATTTCTTGGAGGGACTTGAGTGATGTTTTGGGATAATAAGCTTTCATTTGCATCAGTAAACCCCATCGGTTGTTGTAAATTCAATAGGTTAGAAAAATTTACTCTCTCACCGCACTAATATGGAGGGTGCTGAATTATAGTGTAGGGGATTTTCTTATGCTACAACCGATACGGTTGTAGGGATTATTTTTACTTAATGGTTTTAAGTGGTTGGGGTTTTTTTCTATCATGCCGACTCTTAACAAATCTAACTATTAATAGGTTAACTGTCTTCATCTCTTTGATTGAGGCAGCTCAGTTGATGATCCTCCTTTATACACCCCCAACGTTCTTCCAGGGTGTAAGTAGGGTCATAGGTGACAATTTTAAACCTATGATGATCAACCAAATATCCTATAAATTTATAAAAGACTCTGCTAAACCAAAAAGGGTAAGCTTTGGGAGTGTTTTGATCTAAGTGAGCTATGGGGTAAACCTCCTTGGTTAATTTGTCGTTAGGATCATAGGGTTTTAATTGGATGCTACAAGTCGTATCAAAGAGTTCAACCGGGAATTGTTTTTCTTCAATGGGTTCATATATATAAGCGTAAAAATAATCAGCTAGCTCTGCATCTCTTAGAGGAGTGGAATACTCTGCATACTTATCACCTCCGCAGTCCTTTTCAAAGTTAGTAACCGGGATGGATCTCTCAACACAGGCTTGATATCCTTTATGAACAGCATTTGCTCGCAGTTGAATCAATTGGCAGAGTTTATTTACATCTTGAGCGAACTCCTCTTTACTCAGTTTCGGTTCGGCTGGAACCACATGACCGGCTTCAATATACTTTTTCATCCAGAAAACATTATGGGGGCATTTAACTTGATCTCTTGCAAGAGCGACCTGATTGTACTTTGGATTCGCTTTTTTACTGGCCAGGAAATTTCTAACATTCCTTGTAAGGTATGCTTTGTCTATACGATGAGATTCTTCATTCTCATCTTTGGTTATCTTTTCCTTAAGTCGATGATAAATAGTATCACTTATAGCCCCTTTGGGAATGCAGTCATACCAATCGTAATCATCACTCTCCGCACTTGGATGGGCTTTAAAGGACGTTTCATAATCTTCAAAAACCATCCCTCCGCTCCTTTTGGTGGAGTAAAATCTGCGAAAGACATCTCCTGCAATATGGTAGGGAGTGAATTTGCTATAGTGGAGTTTTCGAACATGCCTTCCCTCTCTACTATTGAGGGATGTGAAGTAGTAACGGTCCTTTACACCCTTCACCGGAACCGTATGGCCACCGGATAAGTAAAAACTTCCTCCCTGGTAGTTTTCTAGATGCCACATACTCACAGGATAGGAAATTCTAGCCAAGTTTCCTGTGCCATACTTATCTACGGCCAGTTTTAACAGAGTGATAGGGTCATAGTAGAAGTAAGTCGAATGCAGTGGTCCAAATTTTAATGCGAGACCGTTTTTATAGGCATAGATAAAACGAAGGGCGAGAGCGGCATCCGCACAATCAGTGGGAATATCCCATGCGATCATAATATTGGGAGAAACATTGGTGATCCATTCGTCAAACTTTCGTTCATCTTCAACCGTCCAAGATCGTCCTCCTCGATCTTTATACCAGCCTATAGCTCCTGTCTCTTTTGACATTTTCTTAAAAATGCCTACTGCCCAATCACTCAACTCCGAGGTGGGGGCAGGGGCTCTTTGCTTGCATCCTAGAATTACCACTCCGAATAATAGACAAAAAATCAAAGAAAGTGTGACTCTCATAGCTCTCCTTACTGATTTCAATTTAACCTGGATCCTCAGAACTTTTTGAGAGGCAGGTGTCAATCATTGTACTCCAAAGCCTAAACAAAAATCCTCGAATTACCCCGGTAAATCTGCAATTTTTGTGTAAGCTTTGAAGCACAAGCACTAACACCTTCCAGATCTAAAAGTTCTGAGGATCCAGGATTTAGGACACTGAGCCTCTGCTTGTTATCGGTTGAATTGTCCTCCATTAAAGGAAAAAGTAAAGGGGGAAAAATTCCAACGATTAACACCCAAATGTGTAAATATTAATATCGGATATTGAAACTTACACAAAATTGCCTTTTCCAGAAGCCCAACCCATAGCCAAAAGGTTGCTCTCTATTCTCGAAAGCTAAAGGATAATATTCCTACTTCCCCCTCACTTAAAAACCCTCAATGGAGTGACTGTTTTCCCTTGGTTTGGACTCCCAACAACCGCATCGGTTGTAGAAATAACAACAAGTTAGGTGTGTTTTGTTAAAAAGTCCATGGGCGACTTTTCAAATTTGTAAAGAGCTAGATCCCATAATGATTGCATCAAAAGTAAGCGGTAAATTGACCGTACCTATCCCAGCACGACTACCTCCAGTATATTTAAAATAAAAACAACTATCACCAAAGTAAACAGGAGGAAGCGCCATGGATCAGGCTCTAAGAAATTTGCAAAGAGAATTTGAAACTATCAGGAGATCACATCAAAACGATCCCACATTTAAAGTATTAAGATACCCAGAGACGCTTAGAAAAAAAGCTGTTAAATATTTGGAACAAAATATTGGTTTCGTGATTTGGACCAAAAGATTGAACTGTGAAAGATTTCCTTGGTCTAAAAACTCTACTGATTTTGTTATCTCGATGGTATTTACTACCAAGACCGGAGGGTGAACGGACTGATGATGAGTCGTTTGTTAATCATCCTCTTCTAAACTACAGGTGGGGTTACGGAAACAAGCATCTCTTCTTGCTGCTTCTTCACGAAATGCTTCTGCTCTTTGTTGACGCAATGCTTCTGCTGTTTCAGGACGAAGACTCTTTCTTTTCGCAGCTGCTTCCTGTATAGCTTTGGCTAATTCTGGATCCGTTTCATTTTTAGCGTTTTCACATAAGACCTGTTTTGCCAGACTGTCTTTGCTACTTTCATCAGCAGCTTGTGAAGCCAGTTGAATCCCATACAAAATAGGCAAAGAAATAGGGAAGGTGAGTAACATACCTATGGATATTAAGGCATCGATTGTTACATGCTCAACCGGAGAAGAGACTTTGTAGTCAAGATCATGGTTCCCGTATGTGTATTCCAAAGTGTGGCCTTGATAATCAAAGATTCCCACAAGCGTGCATCCAAAATCCACCGGACAAGAGACTTTGTATGTCTTTAGACAGGTACCCTGAGGTAGAATTGGCATTTCATTAACTTCTGAGTCGACAATAATTCTATTCGAACCGTTAGTTACCACGTAACCAGTAAGATGACGTTGGGAAAACTCTGCATCTATGGAAGCGATTGCCTCCTGAATGGACGGGGATTGCGGCACTTGATTGAGCTGATCTTGTGGAAAACTTTTTACCTGAGCGTAGTTTTCATGCGTGTCACCACAACTGGTGGAAAATAAAACCATAAGCATCATTGTTGGCAAAAGAAAGGTTTTAAATAGAGGTAATGTTTTCATAATGATCTCCTTCTGGTTTGTTTGTTTTAGTTTCCCTTTTGAAAAGGTAACTACCTAGGTAAGTATGCAATTGTGATACCATATTATTAATATTTGTAATATCTTCAGGTTATCAATGAACTGCCTGGTGAATACCTCCTAATTGTAAATTTTTTGATTGAAATGTGGCTACTTTTTATACACGTATTAATAATTAATACTTTTTAATTAAGGTCATAAGGTAAGTATAATAATTTGCCGTTCCCAGCTCTTAAATTATTTATAAGCTCAGGTATAAACGGCAACTCCACTATTTTTTGCATACAAAGACTCTCTTTTGATTATAACCTATTGGATATTATAGTAATTATTATTTTCATAGGTTAGCCTATGAAAAGACTCAGCGAGGTATTTTCCACCAATACCCCTATAAAAAATTCAATAATAAGTAAAAATACCCCTACAAAAAATCCAAAAATAGGGATATAATGATTATATGGAAAGAGATATTTTAAAAAATTTAGGAGATTGGAAGTCCCAGAAGCGACGCAAGCCCTTAATTCTAAAAGGAGCCAGGCAGGTTGGTAAGACCTACATTTTGGAGCAGTTTGGCAAGCAATCATTTCAGTCCCTTGGAGGTGAATACCATCTCCTGGATTTCAAGCAAAATAAAAGACTTACTGAGGCTTTTTCCACCAATAATCCAGTTGAAATATTGAGATACATTGAGATTGCGACAGGTCATCGTATTAATCCTAAGCAGGATCTGCTCATATTGGATGAAGTGCAAGAGTGTGAGGGAGCAATTCCTAGTTTGAAGTATTTTCATCAGCAAATGCCTGATTTGTGCGTAGTGGCAGCAGGGTCTCATCTTGGGCTGCTAAAAAATGAAGAGTCATTTCCTGTTGGTTATGTAAATTTCTTATCTATGCATCCTATGACTTATAAGGAGGTTCTTAGGGAGCTCGACCCCTTGATTTATGAAGAGCTTATGAATCTAGAGGTTGATACCAGCACTCGGGCCATTCATTCCATTATTCATGAGAGGCTCCTTGAGCTTCTCAGAGTGTACTTTTTTTCAGGGGGGCTTCCTGAAGTGGTACAGACCTTAAGCGACACTTTTAAAGAAGACTTTTTGTCTGGCATTGCATCCATTCGAGAGATTCAAAATGAACTCTTGGAAGGATACAAAGTAGACTTTGTGAAGTACTGTGGGCTTAATAATGCCGCTCATATCCTTCATGTTTTTGAAGCTATTCCAGGTCAGTTAGCGGAGGTCCAGGATGAGGAAGTGAAGAAATTTAGGTTCAATCAAGTGATCCCTAAAAGAAAAGGGTTTGAGTCAATTGCTGGACCTCTAAGTTGGTTAGAAAAGTCTCGGTTGTGTATAAAAAACCACATTGCCTCCAAGGGAAGTATTCCTTTAAAAGGGTTTTGCAGGTCTAACCGTTTTAAGTTATTTTTCTTTGATATTGGTCTTTTACATGCGGCTTTGAGGGTGGATCCTGCTGCTATTTTGCAAGCTAAGTTAGGATCTTATAAAGGTTTTATAGCTGAAAATTTTGTAGCCCAAGAGCTGTTTGCCCACTATGATGCTGAACTCTATGCTTGGCAAGAGGGAAGGGCTGAAATTGAATTTCTTCTAGCAAAAGGGGCAGAGCTTATACCTTTGGAAGTAAAATCTTCTGCCAGATCACGGCGAGCTAAAAGCCTGGAATCCTATATCAATCGTTACCACCCTTCCCAAGCTTACAAAGTATCTTGGCAAAATAGGGGATGGGGACCCAATCAAAAATATCAAACTCTGCCTATTTATCTTATTTCTAGTTTATTGCAACAACTTTGAAACGAGGACCCCCCCCCAACAACCGCATCGGTTGTAGAAAAAACAGTAAGTTAGAGATTTTATACTATTTTAACGTCAGGCGTTAAAATGGTAATATTGTTGCCAGCGGGAACTTATTATGAATAAAAAAAAGATACTTAGAAGATAGAGTAAAGAAACTGTGTCTAGACAATAACAAGATGGCGTTCATTTCAGGTCCTAGGCAGTGTGGAAAAACCACCTTGTCTAAGCAAATTCTAAATACATCCAATAATCACTTTTATTTCAGCTGGGACATACCAGAACATAGGAAGATATGGGTAAAATATCCTTCCAGCCTGGTAAATGATCTATTGGATAAAAAAGGAGAGCGCCCCATCATATCCTTTGATGAAATTCATAAAGCTAAAAACTGGAAAGGTCACCTGAAGGGTCTGTATGATCAATTTATAGAGGTTTGTGATATCTTGGTTACAGGAAGTGCTCTGATCAATGTCTATAAGAAGGGTGGAGATAGCTTATTAGGAAGGTATTACCATTTTCGTTTGCATCCCTTACCTTGGGAGAAATTCTTGGAAATAGAATTGATGATCCTGAATCTATTTTAGCTAACCTGTTAAGTACTACAGGAGAAGTTAATAAAGAAGAAGAAGCGGTGTTTGATCTCTTGTTCAAATTTAGTGGATTTCCAGAAACTTTTTTAAAGAAAAATATTGAGGAACACTTTTTATGGCGGAAACATCGTTTAGAAAAAATCATCAGAGAAGATCTCAGAGACTTAAGACGTTTACCTGAGTTAAGCCAGGTTGAAATGCTGGCGGCAATTATTCCAGATAGGGTAGGCTCCCCACTCAGTATCCAATCTTTAAGGGAAGATATAGAAGTGTCCCATCCCACTATAAAAAGATGGCTTACTTATTTGGAAAGTCTATTCTACTTCTTTAAAGTATTGCCATATAGCAAGTCCATATCCAATTCGATTAAGAAAGAGCCTAAAATCTATTTATATGACTGGACTGAAGTGGAAGACGAGGGCAATAAGTTTGAAAATGTAGTGGCCTGCCATTTACTAAAAAGCTGTCACTACCTGAGTGATATTGGAAAGGGAGATTTTAATCTTTGTTATTTGAGAAATAAGCAAAAGAAGGAAGTGGACTTTTTACTAACTAAAAATGGGCTTCCTTGGTTTAGTGTGGAGTGTAAATTATCAGAACAAAACCTTGATACGAGTTATAAGACCTTTCAGGCGAAACGCTCCTATCCCCACTTTCAAATAGTTAAGAATTGTCAGCAAGTCAGACAAATAGATGAGCAAGTTCAAGTGGTCCCAGCAACATTATTCCTGAGGAACTTGATCTGATAGTTTCCCCAATAGCCTGAGTCATTATTACGAGTTCTCCGGCATCGGCTATTCGCCATCGGTTGTTATAAAAACAGTAGGTTAGCAATCCTAGCTTTCATTCTGCACCGGAATGGAGAGGGGGTTGTTAGTGGGGTAGGGAATTTTCCTATACTACAACCGATGCGGTTGTAGGGATTGTCTTTGCTTAATGGTTTTAGGTGGTTGGAGGGGGTGTCTAAAAAGTCGCGGCTTTTTAGATCTAATAGAAAAAAAGCAGAGTTCCTAACAGGTCTCTGCTTTTTTTCTATTTATAGGTAGTTAGGTAGCTTCTGTCTTACCAATCAAATAGATCCATATAAATCCCCGTATCGGTACGGAAGATAAACTTCACCGTTGAATCTGGACCTCCGGAGAGGCAGTCCATGCTTAACACCGTGCGGTTATCATCGGAGATTTGTCGATGCATACTTGTGTCGGTTGAATCACTATCTAATAACCAGTTCCCAACTGTTGTATCATGAACACTATCAATTTTAGTGGCATAGACTTTACCATCTGAAATATAGCCGACAATAATTCGAGCACCTGTATTGGAACCCACTGCTACGCAAGAATTGCTTACATTAGAAGCATCTGTGAATGATGATAAGTACCCATATTTAGTACCCCCTTGATGTCTAATCTTATTGTACCGGTATCGAATTAAGCTGTTTCCATTGGCATAAAAAACATTGTCTTTAGTGCCGTCTGTATGGTCAACAAAGTATAGGCGCCCACCAGTTGAAGCATTACTATCTGTATAAATTTCATCATAAGTTACTTCGTCCTCTGATGAAGTTGCGATTGCTCCATTACTGTTGAATCGGTAAAGGGTCGTTTCTACCATTGCCCAAACTTTATTAACTTCATTGCTAGTACTTGTGATAAAAGTTGCGCTACCAACTGAAACATCCGTAGATACAGGAGTTGCTGAATCACAGCCTGAGGTTGGATAGCGGTAAAGGTAGTAATCAAATCCACTGTATAGCTCATCCTTTAGGTAAATGTGTAAAACATTGTCCCCTACTCTTTCGGTTGTAGTTAATTCTATGCGCATATATGATGAGCTTGAGTGTAATAATGTGGCACTATTATTAGAAATCGTGTTACAATAAAAATGATCGTTATATTCAGAAACTGTGTAACCTAAGCTGTTTAAATTTATGTAGTTATCAGGGTTGACAATGGTGTGGCTAGTAATGCTAAAAGCATCAAAACTGGAACTATTAGGACTTCCTCTTTCAATGAGAGCATATTTATAATCGGTGCCATCTTTATAGAGAATATGAGCTTCATCATTCGTATTACTATTTTCAACTCGGAGAAAGCCAGTGGCGTCGGCCGAGGTAGTGGCAAGGAGGATGTCTGGGGCATTGTAATATTTGGTGCCATAACTTGTTACTGCGGTACTTCGATTTCCTTGATAATCTTCTGACCTGGCCTTTAAAAGAATCTTTTGACTTATAAATTTTACCTGGGCAGTGGGGGTAGTAGATACATCATAATCGACGTTCGCATCTAAAAATCCACTAGGATCATGCCAAAGGGCAATAGATTTTATGGTTGGTGAGTGCTGATCGCTTTCAGGGACCTCAGCTGAGGCAACCCCTGAAGGTGATACTGTGAGTGTTGGTGCTGTCGGATTATCCCACATGTCCATAATGATTCTTCGTTTAGTGAATGAAGAAGAAGGATTTCCAGCCGCATCGTAACCCATGACACACAAGGAATAATATCCATCGTTACTACTAGCAACTGGTGAGTTAATTGTGGTATCAATAGGAACTACACTTCCACTTAATGATCCAGAATCACAGGTTATATCACCAGTCCCTGTATATTGCCTGTAAGATGTTGCATCACCTCCATTGGCACTTATGGTTATGTTATAATCATTGGTTCCGGTTTCAGGTGTGTCTTCAGCAGGAGTTCCTGAAATGGTAACCTGGGTAGTTGGCTCAGTGATGTCTTTTATGATAGTATCTGTCACAGCAGAGCTTTCATTGCCGCAGATGTCTTTAAGAGTGAGGCTCACAGTCATTACACTTCCATTGGCATCTGAGTCAAGGTTATTATGGTTAACATTGCTGATAACATTAGTAGTATAGTCTTGATCTGTTGCCACCACTGTATCGGTGTCTCCATCGGCAATGGATAAGGTATAAGAATAAGTGTCCACATCGCTAGGGAGAGTTCCTCCGATTCCTAGGTCTAGTTTACTATTGGTTGTGGTATCTTCTGCTATATTAATGTAGGTTTCATCATCATTGATAACTACAGAAAATCCACTCGGAGCACCCCCATCATAAATAATAGAATCACTTTCAATAGTACCTTTGGACACATTCTCTGCATCGTCCTTCACCCAGAGATACAGAGTGTGCTCGGTGTCCACTGTCGGTGAGTCAATAACATGATTATGGAAGTTCCCATCGCTACAGGATGTCCAAGCCATATCGCCGACGGTAGAATCAGTGGCTGATTGATTGACTTTGAGCTCATCTATTCCGCCATCAGCACAGCCGGTGGCACTGTTGAGTTTAATTCTCACAGTAGTACTATCTGAACAGGTTTGTTGATTATTATCATTGTTGTCATAGAGAGAGAAGGCTGGGGAAGTTGGCCTACCCGTATCAACATCAAATAGATAGGCGGTTCGACTGGCTGGATCTTGCCCATTTTCGAGATTATCATACCCCAGGACACAAAGAACGTATTTATCTGGTCCTGTTCCTGCTGCGAAGATATCAGATATTGGCAGAGCTTCATCTATGAGGTCAGTGTTATAATTATCCAAATTACCACCACAGGTATTTTCATCCACTGCACCAGCGACAATTTTATATTTATAAGTTGCTACATCGGTTCCACTGACTGATATAGAGAGGCTATTATTATCATTCCCATCACTGTCATCGGCAATAAGTATATTGCCCGTGGGTGTGCCTGATAAAGAGGCGGTGGGAGGAGAAATATCATAAGTAATGGTATTGGTACTGGAATCACTGATATTTCCCGCTATATCTTTCACCCAGAGGTACATGGTGTGAGATGTTTCTGAATTACTATCGAGTATGCCGGTAAGGCTATAGTCGCTAGTGGAGCAATTGACAGAGAAGTCGCTTTCATCTGGGGTATCAGTGGAATTGGTAAGTAGTATCATGGTATCAGCTGCACAGCTACCAGTTACAGTGGCTCTGACGTTGAGGCTGTTGGTACGACCACTTATAGGTTTGTCATCGTCAAATAGATTGAAAGTGAGCGAAGCCGGCTTCTCCGTATCTACAATAATCGAATTATTATTATCATTCGATATATTCCCCGCCTGATCTTTAATCCAGACATACATGGTCTTCGACTCATCTTTGAGTGGATTATCAAAGACCCACTCAGGATGATTGACTGCGGTAGTAGAGCAATCCACCCAACCGGAATCGGTTTCACCGGGGTCAGTGGTATTGCTATTATCTAAGAAAATTTGAGTGTTGGCTTCACAAGTATGGAGGCTGGCCCAAACATTGCTATTGTAGTTGGTATGAGTCACAACCGAGGTGTCCTCTTTATCATGCATGCGGAGAATGCCCATAGCGGGTGCAATACGGTCCATATAGATAGTTTCACTGTCGGAGGAGGCGGAAATATTGTCAGCTTTATCTTTGACCCATAGATACATGGTTTTGTCACCATTGGTGCTGGATGTATCAAATTCCCATTTACCATTGGTCCAAGCTGGATTAGCTGAAGTAGCACAAGCAACCCATGCAGATGATCCCACTAAAGGTGGGTTATTATCAGTGGTAAGAGCCATGCGATCATTTTTATTCGCACTCGAATCACAGGAACTCACCGAAGCAGCTGCATATTTACTATTGGTAAAAGCGGTTTTTACTTCATCATCATCATAAAGCGTCAGCGTAAAACCACTAGGAGCTGTACGATCTAACTCGATGAGATCTGTGCCTGGGGTAGCTCCCACATTATTAGCTTGGTCTTTCACCCAAAGCCACATGGTTTTAACACCGTCACCGCTGGTAGCATAAATCCAGTTGCTATTATTAATAGCAGAAGCTGAACTACAGTTTTCCCATCCACTGGCATTCCAATTTGGTTTATCACTGGTGTTGGTGAGCATCATCATATGGTTAGTGGTGGTATCACAAGTGCCATTGAGCTTTGCATAAGCATAAAGTGAGTTGGTTGCTTTTAGCTTAGCTCCATCGTCGTCATAGAGAGTAAAAGAAGGTGCTGTGGGTTCATTGTGATCCACATAGATGGTTTTGTCGGTTGGGGTGTCGGAGATATTACCTGCCAGGTCTTTGATCCAGAGATGCATAGTTTTGGTTCCATCTTCCGATCCTAAAAATCGCCACTCGCTGTGAGTAAGGAGTGGTATGGTATTACTACATGCCACCCATCCAGCGGTGTTTTCACCGGGAACATTGGCTGCTTCATCATTGTTGTCTAAGAAGACAAAGTTATTATTACAGTTCACATCAGAGAGCATATAGGCCTGATAGGCATTGGTGGCATCAGGATTTAGGGTATCTTCTTCATCATCATAGAGAGTAAAGCTCACTGCAGGAGGAATTTGAATATCGAGTACAATGCTATCAGATACTGTAGCTGAAGACCTATTTCCTGCTTTATCCATGATCCAAAGGTACATGGTTTGTGATTCACCATCTGCGGCTGTAGGATTGGTGTTAGCAAAGGAAAAACTATTGTAAGTAGCGGTCGCCGTATTACAAGCTACCCAATCTTCAGAGTCTTCTGCTGGAGCAGAGGCAGTGGAGGTGAGGGCGATTTGATCATTTTCTGGGCTATCTAATTGACAAGCATAACTACCAATGCTAGCGGTGACTGATCCTGCCTGATTAGTGTAACCCTCATTGGATTGATCATCGTCATAAAGGGATAATGTAAAACCTGTGGGCTCACTCTGATCTAACCAAATAGTATCTTCTCCGGCTGTCGGACCTACATTGTTAGCTTTATCCTTTACCCACAGATACATGGTTTTTTCTTCATCTGTCGCAGTGTAAACCCAGTTAGAATCGGTGACAGGAGTGGTGTCATTACAGGCCACCCAACCACTGGCGTTCCAATTAGGTTCCACATTGACATTGGTGAGCATCATCATATTGCTATTGGTACTGGAACAAGTTCCGTCAAACTTAGCATAGGCATAGAGGGTGTTGGTGGCTACAGTATTGCTGCCATCATCATCATAGAGGGTGAAAGAGGGCTGAACAGGCACAGTTTGGTCTAAGAAGATAGTATCGCTGCTGGAGGTAGAGATATTACCCGCATCATCTTTATGCCACATGTACATGGTTTTGGTGCCATCATCGTCAGGATTGGCATAGGCCCAACTAGCATGAGTTATGAGATCTCCAGAATGGTTACAAGGCATCCAGTTACCATTAATTTCATCTGGGGGAGTGAGAGAGTTAGTGACAGAGATATTATCTCCACTACAATTGGAGTCAGCCAGTACATGGACCGAGGTTACATTGGTGGCCTGATCATTGTAAACGGAATCTTCATCATCATAGAGAGTGAAGCCAGTGACAGTGGGTGCTTGGATATCATAAGTAATGGTGTTAGAGGCGGATGCCGAAATGTTTCCAGCTTCATCTTTGAGCCAGAGATACATGGTTTTAACATCTTCAGTAGGAATAGTTTTATAAATCCAATTATCAGATGTGAGGTTGGTGGTGCGAGTTCCAACACAACTCACCCAATCCGTATGTCCTTCTCCTGGCCCAGCACTTTCATTGGTCATGAGCATCATAGATGCATTCGCACAACCAGTGAAGGTGTGGTAAGCCCTAAATGAGTTCGTAGTGGTCTCATTAGTTTCGTTGGTATCATCAAAGAGCTTAAAATTACTAATAACTGGCGGATCGGTATCGAGTTCGATTTGATCCGTCGTGCTGCTAGAGATGTTACCCGCTCGGTCTTTAAACCAGAGGAACATGGCTTTGTCAGGAGCATCGGTTAAAGGAGTTGCAAATTTCCAATTGGTGTTGGTTTGCAGACTGTCATCATTACAGAGATTCCAGCCGTTATCGGTTTCTTGCGGAGCATCGCTGGTGTTGGTGAGCATCATCTGCCAGCTATCTGTTGCACCTTCACAGAAGTTAATGTTGTCTAATTGCATATAGGCAGTTCGATTATTGGTGACCGATTCTAGATTGGCCACCGTGTCATCATAGAGTTTAAAGCTTGTACTAATAGGATCACTGAGATCGAGAATAATGCCATTATCCAAGCTAGAGTCGAGAGCGATGTTTCCTTTCTCATCTTTGGTCCAGAGGTACATGGTTTTTTCAACTTCGGCGGCGGTGTAGTTCCAATCCGGGTCGGTGATCAAGGTATTGCTATCTAGACAATCTAACCATCCCGCAGAGG
>CAYFLR010000060.1:28966-36521 GCA_964343805.1 uncultured bacterium
GAATGGCATTGTCGTTATTTAACAAAATCTGAGCGGCTTCCGCATCGGTACAACCGGTTCCCGCTATTTTAATGTAGGATCTTGCTCTATCTGTATAGTCTTGTTTGATACCATCATCATCCACCAGTTGGAAAGTAATGGTGGTGGGGCGTTTGGTATCTACGTCAACGGTGATTTCTTCCGCGTTATCTAAAATTTCTAAGTTATGGACGCCATCATAGGTTCGAACGCAAAGGGTGTAATTACCATCTACATCATCGGGGATGAGGTCGGTAATTTTGGTGGCCATAGTAAAGCCGGGGGCTCCCCCATTGTATTGATAACCGGTTTCTTGATTACATACGGTGGAGCCTTGTGCTCCAAATTTGTAGATATATCCAGCCATATCACTGAAGTCTACTCCATCAGTTCCTCCGACCGTCACGTCTAAGTACTTTTCATCAATATTTGTATTGCCATAAAATACAGTACTTTCAGGCTGTCCACTGACAGAGGTATTTGGCGGCTCGCTATCCACCTTGATTTTATTAGTGGTAGAAGTGAGTGAAACGTTCCCTGCGGTATCTTTGACCCATAGGTACATATCGTATTCGGTTCCGTGGGTAGATCCCGTAATATTACCAGGAATATAAGCTCCATCGGTACAGGTTTGATTCACTTCGGAGGCAATCGGGGTGGAGGTGCTATTGGTGAAGAGGAATCGGTCTAATCCGGTCTCATCTCCAGCGGGAGTACAGTCGGCGATGATGGTTCTTACATTGGTATTATTGGTAAATCCTGCGATATCCACTTCACCATCATAGAGGGTGAAAGCTGGAGCGGTGGGCGGAGTTCGATCAAAGAAGATCTTATCCATTCCTGATTGAACGCTTAAGTTTCCAGCGATGTCTTGGGACCAGAGATACATGGTCTTTTCGCTGTCGTTGCTGTTATTAAAAGCCCAGTTGCTATCATTTTGGGGATTCGTGTTGTTACAGAGAATCCAACCATTGGCATTGAGGTTCGGCTCACTATTGGTGTTGGTGAGGATGATTTTATAGTTATCATAGGTGCCGCAACTATCTGCTTTAGCCTGAGGAGGAAGGGTGTTGGTAAAGGAGGTGTTCGTATAGTCATCGTCATAGAGAGTGAATGTGGGCTCTGCGGGATCTGTTTGGTCAAGCTTGATGGTGTAATTATTACTGGTGGAAATATTCCCGGCCTCATCTTTGAGGTAGAGGTACATGGTTTGATCACCCTGGGTATTGCTGCCATAGATCCATTCTGAATGGGTGACAGGGTTACCAGAATTGGCACAAGTTACCCAGCCATTAGCATTTTCATTCGGAGTGGGAGTGCTCACATTAGACAAGATCATTTGGTAGCCGTTACAAGATGTGGCAAGAGCGTAAGCGAAGAGAGTGTCGGTTCCATCACTGTTTAAAACACTTGTTTCATCATCGTAGAGGGTCACAAGGGAAGAAGCGGGTGCTGTTCGATCGATGGTGATAGTTTTGGTAATGGGGGTTGAGATATTACCTGCAATATCCTTGAGCCAGAGGTACATGGTCCGCTCGCCATTAGAAAGTGGAGTATCATAGACCCAAGTGTTGTGAGTAATGGGAGGATTGTTACTATTGGAGCAATCAATCCAGTTGGCATCCAGTTCTGCTGGCTCATCATTAATGTTAGTGAGCATCATTTTGGAGCCATCTTCACAAGAGGTAGATGCCGCATAAGCCCAAGGACTGTTGGTGGTGGTTCGGTTGCTAAAATTGGTATCATCAAAAAGTTCAAGTGCTGCATTTCCCGGCTTAGTTCGGTCCATATAGATTTTATCTAAAGTACTGGCGGGAGAGATATTTTCAGCGGTATCTTTGACCCAAAGATACATGGTTTTCATTTGATCTACGCTGCTATCTTTAAAGACCCAAGCGGAGTTACTGAGTTTATTACCAGAATCGCAATCAACCCAACCGGAAGTGTTCTCATTGGGCATGCTGTTTTGGTTGGTGAGGATCAGCTCATCAAAATCACTGTTACACACATCCACTTTTCCATAAACAAAGGGGCGGTCAGTGTAATCATCTTTTTCGGTATTGTCATCATAGAGAGTGAGGGTCACTACTCCAAGGGCGGTGGGATCGGTAGTGTCTAGGTGGATGGTTTGAGATTCATTGGTGGCGGATACGTTGCCATCATCGTCTTTGGTCCAGGCGTACATGGTTTTAAAACCATCGCCGGCGGTGTATTGCCAATCAGAATGAGTTAAGTTGCCATTTGCCGAACAGTCTACCCAAGCGGGGTCTGCGTCATCAGGATTAGAATCTTGATGATTTTGCAGAATAATAAACTTGGTCTCACTATCACAACCAGTGACCTTGATGAAAGCTTGTGGATCATTAGTGTTTGCGTTTTTAATCCAGTCATTGTCATAGAGGTCGAAGGTAATAGGAAGCGGACGGATGGTATCCACCCGAAATTGATAAGCCACTTTTCCAACACTATTAGGCTGCATCCAATTATTGAGGCCGTCCGTTGCTAAAACACATAAGCGGTAGTCCTCATCTACAGCGTCAGGTACAGTATAGTCGATGGAATTGCCGATATCTGTCCCTGCATCTGTCACGGCACCATCCGAGCTGTAATCACTATCCGTGCTACAAGTAGTAGAACTAATAGGGCCAACTTTATATCGGTAACCAGTGACTCCAGAGAGACCTCCATCATCACCGCTTAAATTAAAACTAAGTTCGGGGAGGGTGGTTCCAATATCTCTATAAGCTGCCGTATCATCAGTAGGTTTGCCTGAGTCAATCGTAATAGAAACAGGAGCAACCTTATCCACCGTCACCTTTTTATTAGTGGCAGTGGCAGAGACGTTCCCCGCAATATCCTTCACCCAGAGGTAAACATCGATTTGGGCCCCATTGGATTGCTCTCCAATATTGGTGGTTAAAAAGTTCGCCTCCACACAATCGGTGTCCACACTGCTCGCAGCAGGAGCGGTGGCACTGGTGGTGAAAAGAACCTTATCATATTCAGAGGCATTGCCATTGGGGCTACAGTTCACCACTTTGGCTCTGACCTGTTCGGAATTGGTATAATTAATTGTCTCTAAATTATTGTCATAGAGAGTTAAACCACCGGCTGCGGGTGGGGTTGGTAAAGTTCGGTCAAGATTAATTATATCGTCATCAGAAAGACTGATATTACCTGCCTGGTCTTTGAGCCAGAGGTACATGGTTTTAGCGCCATCATCATTGCTATCAAATACCCAGTTGCTGTCGGTGGTGAAAGTGGTACTACAGGTGATCCAACCGTCTAAGTTTTCATCAGGTTCACCTGGAGTATTGGTAAGAATCATCTGCTCATTTTCATAGACATCATCCCCGACATTACAGAGTTCAGATTTAGCATATATATTGAGTGAGTTGGTATAGAGTTCTCTGGTGGTGTCATCGTCTTTTAATGAGAGAGTGGGCGTAGTGGGTTTATTTACATCCAGATGAATTTGATCGGAATTGGCAATCACATTACCATAGTTATCTTTAGACCAGAGATACATGGTCTTATCACCATTGGAAAGAGCATCCCAAGTCCAATTGCCATCAGTGACACTGGTGGTGACACAAGTTTTCCAACCGGGAGCTCCACCACCGGGTTGGGAATTTCCACTGGTAAGAATGATGGTATCAATATTATTACAGTTGTCTAAAGTGGCATAGGAGGTGGTTTGGTCGGTGACATCCTGTTCTGTGGTGGGATTATCATCATGGAGGACAAAGCCGGGCTCTTGCACCGCAATTACGGAAAGAGCAGGGGCTACATTGTTATTTTTATTAATATTTATATCGCCATCTTGCACTTTAAAGTTATTGATGGGGATATCTTCAATAGTGTAGAGAGTGATATTATAAGTCGCAGAGCCATCTGCAAAAATTCCATCTTTAACCAAAGTAGGAACGTTGCTGCCGGGGCTGGTGTTAGGATAGCCATTAATCCCATTAAATGAGAAGGTAGTGGCATTTAAAGCGCCATCAATATCTACTTCACCAGCTTCCCCATCGTCATGAACGATCTGGTCAAGATAGTCTCTGGCGGTGACAGTGATGGGATAGGTGGTTCCCACGGTCAGCGTGGTCTGGCCACCAAAATCTACATTGTAGTGATGGATGGTCTCAGTTCCTGTATGCATTGGAATAGTGGCCGCATCGATCGCCTCTAGGCTTGATTGGGTGGACCCATCATCAGCAAAGATCTTAATGTCTTCGTCAATATTATAGAAAAGATTTACGGTGGTATTTTCACCAGAAAGAACATCTCTATCTTCGGTATCACCAGTAAGCAGACCACTCACAGCGCTGTTATCATTGGCGTGTCTGGCACTTAAATCTACCGCATTGCTACCAGCAACAGTGTTTCCATACTGGTCATGAGCGGTGATGGTAATGGTAAATTCAGTGGGTCCACCAGCTAAATGAGAGCTGCCCGCAGGGTAAGTGGTGGAGTAGTGATGGATTGCACCCTTTTCAATGGTAATGGTGGAATCATTTGAAACAGAAAGCCCGGAGTGACTATCAAAGACAGAGAGATCACCTGAGTTTAACACTTGATTAATGGTGGCATTAATGGCGAATGTTCCTTCACCACCAGAAAAACTGGCGCTGGTGCTGGAGTTATCATTGCTGGTATTAATGGCTAAGGCGTCACTGTGAGGAGCGGGGGAGGTAAGATTAAATCCATCCCAGTTAAAGGTGATACCAGATAGGAAACCATCGATTCTGCTAACATCTGCGGTGTGGGCTCCACCTTGATTAAAGTCTAAGTAATTTCCTTCCACGTCTTTGGCTTTGAGGGTGATATTGAAATCGGTATCCACATTAAAAGGTCCGGCACCGTAGGTCATCTCGTAGCTGTCGATGGTGTCTAGGGTCGCTTGAAATCGATAATATCCGGCATCTGCTAAGAGATCACAATTGGCGGCATTGCTATTATAATTGCCACAGTAGCGAGGCTCTTCTGGTGGTGTCCCGTAACCGGAGAGTTCCCATTTCACATAATGGGGAACATAGTAGTTAAGAGTTAAAAGTTTTCCACACTGATTGGTGTGGGGGTTGGTTCCGTTAGCCCAAGCTCCGCCCAATTCACAATCAATATTGGTATCGGCGGTGGCGGCGGAGGGGTCAAAGTTTAAGTTGGCCCCACTGGCTAAGGTGGTGGAAGTTGGGGTGGCTAAACCACCCACACGGGTGGCAAGGAGATTCGGCGTTCCACCACTGGTGAGGTTGCCGTTAAAGTCTAAGGATTGGATGAGGAGCTTAAAAGTTCCCGAAGAGTCGGCGTTCACTGGAGAATCAAAATCAATCACATGAACCGCATGACGGTAGAGATTTCCTTGCTTTACTTTAAAGGCGTTGGGGTTGGTTCCTGTTCTTGAAGGAGTGAGGGTATCACTAATAGTGATGCTCTCAGCGGCAAAGTATTCTGCTAAATAGTAAGTAAAAGATGGATAGGCCACACCATTTACAAAGGTAAATTCGGTGGGTTCCACGGGGGCTTGGCCATGAGGACCGTTGGAAGCGCCGGAAGTCCAGGTGATATCATTGTATTTGGCGTTGGTAGAGGAAGCTAGATTTTGCCCCGCATCATCTTTCATGTAGATGGGAATATCAAAATTTGAAAACGCTGCTTTTTCAGCAGGCAGGTTCATCACATAACGGTTAATAGATTTACGGCCTTCATCGCGGACCGAAGAGGTCCAGGCGTAATCGGTTGGGGTTTCATGCAGATTGGTGCCATCATCTTTGACTCTAAAGCGGTATTCACCGGAGACGTTGGTTCTAAATAAGAACTCGGCATTTCCACTGGTGAGATCAAGGCAGGCATCGGCTTGAACACCTACGGTGACAGGATCGTAGTCGATTTCTATGGAGATACCTGGGTAAGCGGGTGTGGCAGCTGGCACATCATTACTGTTAAAATCTGTGATGGTTTTCCAGGTTCCACTGGCATTGTAGAAGGCTTCGATCTTACCACAGTTATTACCGTAGTTTCTCGCGAGGCCATAAGTATCACGAGATTGCACTTTGACGGTATGCCAGCTGGTGGCACTGTAGCCATCATCTATGCTGGATCGGACCGCATTGGCTCCACAACCATAGCTGGCTGTATGATAGTGATAGCCATTATCAGCAGCGTTGGCAGAAGCTGGAGTCACCTGGATATTTGGTGAAGAAGCGATGGACTGAGTTGGGCCATCGGGGCCGGCGCCATCAAAGTCATGGGTAATCATAGCTCTTACAAAAGGAGTTTTCTCTCCGTTATTAAAGGTGGCAGAGAGGGCTTCTGTGACTTCTCCATCGACAAATTCATAAACTTTAGTGTCGGGAACGCTGTGAGGATCAGGGTACTCGGTACCTGATCCACTACCTGGGTAACACCAGGTGTTAACGCTGTTTTCCTTGGATAGTGACCAAGCCACTTCATTGTCGTAAACGTTGAAGGAGATATTGTGGTTGCCATTATAGTTGGGCACGAGATTGTTATAGCTATCCCATGCTTGAATATCAAAATCAAAAGCGCTGCCCGCATCAACGGGGCCGGTTGGAGTTTCGGCTACATCGAGAGCCGTCACTAAACCGATCTTGGCAAATTGACCGTTGGTGATGGTGATGTTGGCATTGCTATTGTAGTTCACCTCGTTAATGGTGGTGGTAATAAATAGCTTACCATTTCCAGAGACTTTAGCTTGGAAAGGAACTTGCTCTGCTCCGGGTGATACTTTAGAAGCAGCAGGAAGTACATCCACTCCGATAAATGCTGGGTTATCTGGAAAGGTGGTGGAGAAGACCGCGGGAATACTAGGGATATAGTTTCCTTCAAAGTCGTAGGCTGCTACATGATAGGTGGGATCGTCATCGGTGGTGATCACATCGGCAATCACCTCAGATCCATCGCCATTGCTTTCATCTCTAATCATGATCTCGTTGACTGGGCCAGGATTCACTGTAATATTACTTAAAGTGATATTTCCAAAGTCTCCTGTATAAGAAAGACTGGGGTTGGGATCATCATAATCAGCGTAGAGTGTATTTCCACTGGCTCTTGGTAATCTAAATCCACCCACCGTGGCTTTACCACCCGCAAAGGCGACACTAGCACTACCCAGAGTGGCATTATTGAGAGCTCCATTGGAGGCATTAAGAAAGTTCCAGGTGGCAGCTTCGGTTTCATTGTATTGATAGACTACATTCAGGTTGGTATCCAAAATGGTCACTTCCACCGAGAAAGTATCGGTGGCGGTCACGGAGTTTGATCCATTAATGAGGAGGGTGTAGCTGGTGGGTGCGCCACTAAAAATACGAGTAGGAACAATCACATCATCATAAGTTTCACAGTTCAGAGCTTTTAACTTGGCCTGAGGATTGGAATAAAAAGGTGTCCAAGTTATCTGATTAGTTTTATCATTTTCATCAGGACTGACTAACGCGAACTGATTCACCACCGGGCTGGTGTAGTTTTCAAAAGGATTATTGCCACTGGGGACATAGCTATCCCAGTTACATTAAATATT
>CAYFLR010000061.1:0-9304 GCA_964343805.1 uncultured bacterium
AGCTTTACTTAAAATGTCCTCTACTTTCTCTTTCTTTAAAGTGAGTTGTTTTGCATATTCTATGCGGACATAGGGGCATAAAGCACAGTTACGACAGATCTCATCGTAGGCATTTTTTTCTCGGTAAATAGATCCAAAGGGGGTATTATTTTGTGGTTTCGTTCTCCTCATAGTGCCTGCCTTTTATTACTTCCTAGGGCAAAAGGCAAGGTTTATATTTTGGTTGTGCGCGGAAAATTGGTGTTTTTTCCTCTCGATTGCTTGGTAATAGGATTACTCATTTAATTTTAGTGTCTTATCTTTGTTTAATATCAACAACCAATGATATTAAGGCGGAGGGATAACTTACCTCCATTTTTCCGCGCACAAAGATTGATAAGGTTGATTAGGAGTGGTGACGGTGCTTTCCAGTAGATTATTAGGTAAAGATCCGGGTATAATATAAAAGGACTATATTTTAATTTAACCTGAGTTCTCAGAATTTTTGGCTGGTCATTATTGCCCAACAAAAGATTTGAGATGTTGGGGTTTAAGGAGGCCTTGTTTGAATAGCATAGATATGAACCGCTACTGCAGTGAGTTGTCCAGTCAGTCTATTATTTCATTTCAAGAGATGCTTGATTTCTCTCTTTCACAAAATGAACGCCTTTTAGTTTTGACGGTATCAGAAAATGGGCAGAGCCCAGATCAGAAGGAAAAACAAATTGCCGAACTTAATGAAAAAGCTGCAGGTAAAGGACTGAAAGTAGTTTGGGGCTATGAAATTCAGACTCAAGTAGGAGATTTTCTTATTATTCCTCCTGAAGTCAATAAAGAGAGCTTCTCTCCTGTCTCTGTTTCTTTTGAGCATGCTATAAATTCTGAATTTTTTAATGATTCATATCTTAGAATTTGGCTGCATCCTTGCAGAGGTGGATCACGATCTGATTGGGAAGATGCTAAGAATTATGGTCTTGATAACATTATGTCACATATTGATGCTATTCAGGTGACCAGCGGTAAAGATCATTTAACCAAACCTGATTTCAATGAAAGAGCTTTTGGGTTGGCTGAGGAGTACAATAAAGCAATCATTGGAGGAAGTGATTCGGTGCAATCGGATACCTTAAACTTAATCAAAACGGTGTTTGATCAAAATATTGATTCTGATCTTGATTTGATAAGGCAAATTAAGCAGGACCAAACTGGTATTGAAATTAATCATGAAGTTCTGGAGCTGGTTCTAGAAAAATACGCTTTACGATTTGCTATCTGAGTCGACCTTTAGAGGATATTGATAATGAAAAGGGCATCAAGATCGTTAGAAAAGTTAATTGGAGAAGTGGCTAAAATTAAGAGCCGTCACAGTGTTCTCATCAATGATGATCATGACGAAGTTCATGAACTCCGTCAACGAGTATCAGAACTGATGGAGGAAAATGAAGGCCTCTTATCGGTTGTGACCTGGCTTGCCTCTTCACGAATTGGTGCCAAAAGTATGCATGATGCCACCATTCAGAAAGTTGAACAACTAAAGAAGCAAACCTCTTTTCAAGACCAAGTTATTGGTGAATTAAATCAAACCGTTAAAGATCTTAATGATAAAATACGTATATTGAAAGTACAGAAGAAGGGTGTTCATGCTCGTCGTAGTTAGTGATATTCATATTGATGATGGTTCTTTGTCAGCAGAGCTTCTCAGTCATTCTATGGCAAGGTATTTTCGGTATAATACCAGTCGTATTCTTCAAGAAAAAAAGCTTTTTGAGAGACCAAAGCCCTTGGAGCTATGTTTCCTTGGGGATTGTATTGATGTTCTTCGTTCGGATATCTGGTTTGAAGATGAAAGTGGGGTGAAACCTTGGTCTGCACCTTCTAAAGATCAAGAAAATTTGTTGCTGCGTATTGTAAAAAAAATAATAGAAGTTAATTATGAGGTTTTTCAAGAGTTTAAAGCGTTATTGAGTGGGTATGAGTCTCGGTTGATCTATGTCATTGGTAATCATGATCACCTAGTGGGGACTTATAAAAGTGTTCAAGATCTCATAATGAAAGCCTTTGGTTTGGATGAATCACGTGTTGAGTTTTGCATGGAATACACCTGGCCGGAGTACGGTGTTTATGCTTATCATGGTCATAAATATGATCCTCGGAATTATGATATCCCTTCTCCCTCTCTGGGATCTATTTCTTATGTTGAGCTTTTGAATCGAATTCCTTATGAATTATCAAAACTTATAGAAAAAGATTCTTTGGCTTTACGTAGAGCCAAAGAATTTACCAGTGTAGAATTATCAAATGTTGGGTTGTGGGTAGACGATATTTTATCAGCCCTGGGAGGAGATCGCCTTTTAAAAAAATCTTTCAAGATAGCTGTTAAGAGGTTTTTTTCCCTTAAGATAGTTGACACTTGGGGGTGGAAAAGAATGCCCTTTTTTCAATGGATTGGCATCTTAATATTCAAAATAAGCCTGTTAATTCTCGCATACACACCCATGTGGGTGGGGCGTTTACTGGCCTATTTTGCCACCTATTTGGTGGAAGGTGATTCTGCGAGTGAAATTCTTTTAGATAAAGCCTATGAAGAATTGGATCGACATACTAATAAAAGAATCAGATATGTAGTTTGTGGGCACACCCATGCTTTCAGGCGAATACCATTGGGGAATCATAATGGTGTAGAGAATTATTATATTAATGCAGGAACATGGGGAAGAGCCTATGAACGTACTTTGAGCCGGAGAGGTAAAAGAAGGTTCCTTCCACGAGAATCTCTTGTCTTTTATAAGCAGGATGAAAAGTCAGAATTTGCTTTTGAAGCTTGGAATGGGAGTTTGGGTTCGATGGATACTGTTTAAAAATTTATGTCAAATTTCCGTATATTTGGTATAGTGTAGATAACTTATAAGAAAATTGTTTTTTATTTGGTTTGATCCATGGAAATATGGTTTGTTTCATCTCTAAAATGGCAGAATCTATTTCACCGCCTTTTACATGCTGCGGGAATCGATCAGTTTGAGGAATTTAGAGAATATAACAAAGTTGACCATGCTCTTAAATCCACTCAAGGCCCTGTTCATATCTTGATTCATGACCAAGATCTGGATTTAATTAATGGCGGGACACCCATTGGGGCTCAGGCTGATAAGAAGAAAATGGCTTCGGTGTTGAAAGCACTGCATGATAAATATCCACAGGTCACTATCCACCTATTTTCTGAAGAGACAGACTACAGTTCAGTAGCTTACTTCTTTCCAATCAATGTAAGAAGTATTCTCTGTCTGAATAGTTCGTTGTTTGAAATGACCTTGATTAATTTATTTGGCTCTTTAAGAGGGCAAACACCCCCGAATTTGAGTGAAGTCTTGGGATATGGAGCCCAATTGCGTTCAGAGTCTATTAAAGAATCGTCGGGTATTACAGACACCATCACGGATTTTCGTTGTTTTTTAAAAGATATCAAAGCGGGTCGGCAGATTGTTGAAAAAGCCTCTATGTTGTCGGAAGAGTTAATGATGAACGGGGTCTTTGGAGCTCCACAGGATGAAAAGGGCGAGTTTAAATATCATTTAGTAGATCGAAAACAGAACCTTCAACTGCTTCCAAAAGAACATGTCAAGTTTATGTATGGCTGCAACACCAGTATGATGGGAGTTTCTGTAAGGGATAACTTTGGCAGTCTTTCAGTAGAGAAACTTTGCCATTATTTTTCCAAAGTTCAAGAGTTAGGCAATGTGGGACCGGAGGCTTATAGCACCGGTGGAGGCTTAGGGCTTTTTTACATTTTACGGAATGCTCAAGCTCTGCTTATTCATTTAGATCCGGGTAAATATTGTGAAATTGTAGGGTTATATGATATAAAGGTAAAGCGCAATGCCACTGGTCAGGAGCTCTTAAACTTTATATTCTGTAATTAAAAGTATTTTTAACATTTCATCAAGCATGGAGTAAGCATATGACTGAAACGGAATTGAAATTTACAAAAGATGGCTCAAGTGGAATGCTTTCTTTAGGGTGTCGGGTAGATCAAAATGTTTCCTACCCTGAAGCGGGGGACTTAGAAGGTCTCAGTCAACTTACAGTGGATTTTGGTAATGTGGAACTTATAAATTCATTAGGAGTTCGAGATTTTCTAAACTTTCTTAAGCAAGTACGTTCTATTGAAAATTTCTCCATCTATTTTGAAAAATGTGCTCCTTTAGTGGTGAAGCAAATGAGTATGCTACCTGAATTTGTTTTAGGAGTTAAAATTAAGTCGGTTTTAGGCCCTTATTATTGTGAAAGCTGTGATTTGGAATCGGTGCTGCCTTTAGATATTGATGGAAAGACTTATGAAGAAGTTGATAAATTAACTGAAGGACCGAAATGCAGTGAATGCGATGGAGAGCTTGAATTTGATGAACCTAAGAAAAGCTTTTTCTTCTTCTTGCTAGATTAAAACTTCCCTATATTTTTTTACAAAAAAAAAGCGGCTGGAAAAAAACTTCCTGCCGCTTTTTATTTCTATAATTTAAATATCAGCTTAGAAGCTGTAATTTAAAGCAACCTCATCATAGAGCCCGCCCATTCCTTTCTCAAAACCGTTGAACTCATTTTCGCTATTTGATCTAAAATCAAAGTAGTTGTAAAGTGACCAGTTTTTGCTGAGTGAGTAAGAGGAGAAGTTTGTGATAAATTGAGCAGTAGAAGAGTTACCATTAGCATTTACTGAGTATTCCATACCATAAGAGAAACTGGTGTAGAATCCTTTTAGGTTATTGTTGGTGTAACCTAAGGAGAAGTTAGGATCAATTTCAAGATCGGTAGGTTTTACTTCTTCACGCTCTGGAGCTTCAGTTACTAAGTTAGCTTTGTTAGCAGCAGGCTTTACAGTTCTGAAAACTTTTGTTGCGCGTACATGGTGAGATACGGTCATGTTAACACCAGGCATAAAATTTCCATAAGCAGTTGCGAATTTGTAAGAAGCGGAGTTATCTAGGTTTAAGTAGTTGTTAGTACGAGTGCTTCCTTGGCTGGTTGGAAAATAAGTATCAATACGTGCAGTGGAGCTAAAGTAGTCATTTGACCAAACTTTAAGTTTATTTCTCCAACGAGTGTTTCCTAATGTGATTTCACGGCTTTTGATACCACGACGTAAATCACCGCGAATTTGGCTGTACCATCTACCATCTAAGAAAGTACTACCAACAGCAAGGCGGTAGTTATATGTAGCGTTACCAGCGAGGCCAATGCTTTCACTATCACGATTTGCATAACCCATTAAAAGGTGAGAAGAAGCAAAGCTGTTAGGGAAAAGAAGTTTTAGTCCCGTAGGTTGCTTTTCCATCTTGATATCAGCATCTTTTTTCTCGGCAGCCCATGCAGTCATTGAAAATAGTCCTATCATCAGGCTTATAAGTGTAGCTTTTACGGTCATTTGGTACTCCTTTAAAAAATTATTGAATGATCTAAAGCCTTTCTAACTTGTTTGAAAGCGCAAATCGGTTCTAGACTCCGCTTGGCACAAGGTAATATCCTAATGATTGGTAAAAGTCAAATATTTTTTGACATATTCTGTAAGGGTTTGAAATCATGTAGTTAAAATATTGGGTTAGAATGGCTTGGTTGGTATCTTTTTGTTACTACCTGGTATACAATTGATACCTAAAATGGAAATAATTAAGGTTTTTTTTATAGAGACCGAAACAGAGCCTAGGGTAGATAAAATTATTTGGTAGTGAGGTTTTAGGTGCAAATGATTAAAAATAAATGGATTTTTTGGTTATTGAGCGGGTTGCTCTTATTTGCAGGATGTAATCGAACCAAATTCAAGCAGGAACAAGGTAATGGAACTCCTAAGTATTCATCCTTGGTGACCACTGAACGGGATTTTGAATATAAAGCCGACTTTTTCGACCAAAACTCCTCTCGCCAATCACGGAAGGTGGATATTATTTGGGTTATTGATAGTTCTGGTAGTATGTCGGAAGAGATCAATGCCATTAACCAGAACCTGATGGCCTTTGTGGGAGCTCTTGATCATTACAAAATTGATTACCGCTTGGCTCTGCTGTTAAAAAATTACCGAAAGTTTAATTTAAAGATCCCTAAAGAGGTTAAGGATTGCGATAAGGCGGGTGTTTCCAAAAGCAATATTTGTAAGTTCTCGGCCCATGTAAATAGTTATAATGGATTGAAGGTATTACTCAATTGCTTTCAGATCCCTTATAATAGCAAGTATGTGAGTATGTTTGATAACTATAGATACATAGACAAACGTCTTTTAACCTCACTGAATTGGTCCTGTGGAGATCCCGAGGAACTAGGATCTGGTAAACTCGCTGTTCCTTTTACTCAATTTATGCGAGATGGTGTGCATAAAGAAATAATTATGGTAACGGATGATGAATCTTTTGTCACTGCTGATGGCTTTGTAAGTCATATGACGGGCAAACTAGCTGATATGACAGTTCATTCCATTGTCGCGGTGAATCCAGATTCGGCCAAATTTGTAGGCTATAGTTTGACAGAGAACCCCAAAAGTAAAGCGAGTGATAGCTGTCGGACGGAACGTGTTTCTAGTGTCTATCCCAAACTGAGTAATCAAACTGAAGGGAAAGTAATTGATATTTGTGAGAAAAACTGGAAAAACATCTTTGAGATATTAAAATTTGAGATTGTTAAAAAAACCACTTTCACTCTTTCTCATAGTCCTATTGTGGAAAGTATTACAGTGGCGGTGAGTGACAAAGATATTAGTAATAGTAAATGGTACTATGATGCGAAAACTAAAAACATAGTGTTTACTAAAGGGTACTCCCCTCCTTTAGACTCCATGATTAAGGTGAGATATAAAATACCTAAAGCGAAACAGTAATGAACACTCCATTGAATAATTCTGAATTGAAGGTGTTTCTGGTTGATGATGAAGAACATGTGCGCAATGACGCTGCTCAGTTAGCTGAAGACTGTCATGTAAACATGGTTACCCATAGTGCAGCTGAAAGCCTCTATAAGATGCTGATTGATATTGATGTGACAGCCGATCTCTTTCTAGTGGATGAGGAGTTGCCTGGCTTATCCAGTGCTCAACTTATTCAGGATATTAGAGCCACTCGACGTCATCGAGAGACCCCTATATTTGTACTTTGCAGCGATTTTAATTCTAATTATAGAGATGTATCCAAGCGCATTGGTGTGAATGGTTGGGTAAAAAAGCCTTTTGATCAAAAACTATTTCAATCTCTATTAAATACTGTTACCGAGCATAACTTGCCAGCTATTAAAAACAGTAACATTGCTTTCAATATTAAAATGGGGAAGCTAGAGATTTCCTGGGACAATGATTTAAGAATAATCAAATGTAAGGGGGCTGTAGCTGAAAACGCTTGGTTTGGTCGAATCCTCTACCTATTACCTGCCCAGGTTGAAGAAGTGGTTATTGACTGGGGAAAAGTTAGTTTTGTCAATGTGGAAGGAGTGAAAGCTTGGCATGCCTTTTATCAAAAGGAAAAGTCCAAGTTTAAAAAAATCATCTTTCAAAACTGTCCCTACTTATTAGTGGAATTTATGGTGATTATGCCTCAATTTTTTTCCCATATTTGGGTGAGCAGTATGCATATCCCTGTCTTGCAAAGAGACCCCATGCGGATGGAAACCTTTTTACTCAATTTAGAAAAAAAGGATGATTTGAAAAGTCAGTTGGGAGAAGGCAAGAGGAAGGGAGAGGTGATAGGTGATACCAATAGATATTTACAGATCAATGACTATTTAAAAGGGGTGGATATTTCCTCCCTACTAAAAGATAAGAGCAAAGCAGGGAGATATTGGTCTTCTTATCTAGATTTTCTAAGGGTTGTTAATGAAAATGCTCTCATAGAAATGACCCTGACTAGAGAAGCTATTTTGGACCAATCCTCTCGTATCCTTGCTCGGATAGCTAGCTTTGATAAAGCAGTGCAGGTGTTAGAACCGAGTCTTATTTTTCCTAAACTTACTCGTAAAGAGATCGTAGAAACCATTTTAGATATCTACAATCCTATCTTGAGTGTATTGGATAGCCTCTCTCAGCTGATCAAGTTTCTTTGTTTAAAATGGCATGAGACGGATATGGAGAATGAGGAAGGAGAATTAGAATCCCTCTTTTTTGGTTGGGAGGATCAGTATAGTGAGCGATTAGCAAAATTATTAGTTCAAAACAATGCACTTGAATATGAGGCTGTTTATGCTCGCAAATTAGAAGAGCAAGATCTCATTACCTTTACTCAGGCTTGTCTGCAAGCTTGCCAAGTATTAATGAGCGAAATGAAAGTGGAAGTAGAGAATGCGGGGGTTCATTTAATTTTTCATTTAAGAATTCAGTTTTCCGTTGAAGAGCGTTTGAAGCAGGCACGCCAGGTCCTAAAATCGGGAGATTACCCTACGGAGCAGTTGTTACAGTTTCGCTGGGAGTCTTCTTTGTGGTGGAAAGAGCAGTTAGATAGTTCGAGTTTAATTGACGAAGCTTTGAACATGCTTACCGAGGTGAGTGATTATTTCTATGCTCGCCCATGACCTAGTAGAGCAGCTTTTGCAGCACCGTATCGATGAAATCAAATTTTCTCAGCAAGGATTTGATTTTAAGACATTTACCGAGAGGATCGTCAAGCATCTTGTTACCCCTATAGAAAAAGCTGCATTTAAAACTTACTTTCCAGGAGTTTCTTTTGGTGGGAAAATACCTTTAGAGCTCGGATCAATCACTTGGTTTGAAGAGTTAGAAGGATCCTCTGAATACATAATATCCACAGAGGATCTGAACTATTGATTTATTTATACCAGTATTTCATCCCTAAGTTGTAAGGAAAGTAGGGCTTATTATCATACCCTGGCATTTTGACCCCTTGATTTACCGCGAGCAGAGAATATTTGATTTCAGACCATTGAGCGATAACAAATTCGTTGGCAATGATATCATTGACCATGGTGAAGATTTTCTTACGCTTGGCAATATCCATCACTCCACGGCCTTTTTCAATGAGCTGATCCACCTTGCTGTTTTTATAGGCAAGGACATTACTTTTTCCTTTGCCGATGTTGGATGAATGAAATTGAAAATAAGGGTCCACCACTAATTTTCGAGATTTTCCATTGGCAAAGGCGGCAAATTTTCCTTCGTTTAAAAGGCGTACGAAGGTATTCCATTCCACTTGCTTAACTTGCATATCCACACCAATTTTCTTCATGCCTTCTTGGATGAATAAGGCTTCTTTAAGGATCTTGCTGTTGGCTACGATTAGTGTAAAGCGGAAGGGTTTTCCATTTTTATCCAGAACATAGTCTCCGTCGGTGTCTTTCCAGCCGAGCT
>CAYFLR010000061.1:9314-12488 GCA_964343805.1 uncultured bacterium
GGATTGTAAGCTGGAGGGGTGAAGGTTCCTTCATAATCTTTGGAGCTGTACAGAGGCCCTTTGGGAACAACCGCGAGTCCATCTAAGTTTTTCACAATCATTTCGTTTTTGTTAATGGCTTGATAAAGGGCTTTTCTCACTTCTACATTTTGAAAGAGGCTATGGTTCATATTGAATCCAATGTACCCAAAACCCTGGGGCATTCGGTTTTCCATTTGAATAGCTCTCACTTTTCCTGACTTAAAAGAAGTGGCATCCTTGGTATATCTCCAGTGATCTATCCACAAACGCATATAGTCTAATTTTCCTTTTTTGAGGAGTTCAAAGGCCATTTGGCGATCTCTGATATACTTGATAATGATTTTATCAAAGTTATAAGCTCCTTTATTTTGAGGAAGCACATTTCCCCAGTAGGATTTATTTTTGGCTAAAACACACTCTTTTCCTTTGGTCCATTTCTTTACATAGTAGGGACCAGATCCTTGAGGCTTTTTAGTGTATTTATTTTTGTTAATTTTCTTGGCCTTTTTATAATAGTAAAGATGTTTAGGAACAATCAAAGTCTGAGCCAAGAAATAGAAGTTTTTAAAGAGACGGTTTTTAGCCACAAAGGTTACGGTGTTTTTGGTGGTTTTAATTTCGCTAAAATTATTCAAACTGGCTTTTCTAGGAAGAGCTTTCACTCCTTTAATTCCAAAAGCCTCAAAAGAGTAGCGAATATCTTCTGTGGTGACAGGCTTACCATCAGCCCATTTGGCCCTTTTATCCAGCCAAAATGTAAAGGTCTTACCATCTTCTGAAATTGTCCAT
Organism: uncultured bacterium; assembly: GCA_964343805.1. Classification (GTDB taxonomy): domain Bacteria; phylum Bdellovibrionota_B; class Oligoflexia; order CAYFLR01; family CAYFLR01; genus CAYFLR01. The sequence goes on from CAYFLR010000061.1 coordinate 10,125, forward strand.
TTGGAAGCTAGGCGAGGGATGGGTTCATAGGTTGTGTAATCAAAGTCAAGTAAGCTTTCAAAAACCCATTGTTCTAAGATTTCACGTGCGCCGGAATCTCGGTAGGTAATAGGATTTAAATGATTGGGTTCATAGTGAGTGTAATAAAGAATGCCTCCTTGACGAGCCTTACTATCTCCCCCTTTTATGGAATTTGTTGTCATGGTCGCTTGTAATATTGCGGGAACAATAAGCACAAACAATAAAAAAGCTGACTTAAAAAGAGCTGTTTTGCCGGTTGTTAAGTTGATCATGAATTTAGTTCTCCTTTTTGGGATCTTGTTGGTTGCGAGGGAAGAAACAGGCAAAGGCGTGTTCTTCACCGACAGGTGTTAGGGTTGGCTCTTCCTTGGTGCATATCTCCTTTTTATATGGGCACCTGGGGTGGAATGAACATCCACTAGGTGGTTTAAGGGGACTAGGTACGTCTCCTGTAAGTGGCTTTTGACTCTTTTTACCTATGGTTGCAGTGGGAATGGCAGATAAAAGGGCAATGGTGTAGGGGTGACAGGCATTTTTAAACAGAGCATCGTTATCGGCATACTCTACAATTTGCCCTAAGTACATTACAGCAATCTTATGACTTACATGTTTTACAACGGTGAGGTCATGAGAGATAAAAACATAAGAGAGTTGATATTTCTGTTGGAGATCCATAAGGAGATTAAGTATCTGAGCCTGAATTGAGACATCAAGGGCACTCACCGGTTCATCACAGACAATCAATTTCGGGCTGGCAGCAAGGGCTCGACCAATACTGATCCTTTGTCGCTGACCTCCACTAAACTCATGAGGGTAGCGATTGAGTGCTTCTTCAGGTAGCCCCACATCTTTCATGATTTCCTTAATCTTTACAAGTGTCTCTTCTTTGCTCAGGTTGGGAGAGTGGAGTCTGATGGGTTCCCCGATCAGACGATTGATGGTCATTTTAGGGTTTAACGAAGAAAAAGGATCTTGAAATATCATTTGGAAATTATTGCGCGAACGCCGTAATTCCTTTTTCGAAAGGGATAAAATGTTCACTTCATCAAAAAATACTTTGCCTGAAGTGGGGTTTTCTAAACGAATGATTGAGCGACCTAAAGTAGATTTACCGCAGCCACTTTCCCCAACTAATCCTAGGGTTTCACCACGCTTGAGCTTAAGACTCACACCCCGTACCGCTTTTACGGTGGCTATTGTCCGGCCTAAAATTCCCCCTTTGATGGGATAATCTTTGTAGACATTAGAAAGTTCTAGTATGTTCGAAGCGGTCATATGAATTCCTTATTTTTTCTCAGAATGAAAACATGCCACCTGATGGATTCCATCATCTATCTTTTTCAATGTCGGCACAGTGTCTAAGCAAATGGTTGACCCTTTAGGGCATCTATTATGAAAACTACAGCCAGTGGGTTTTTCTTTCAATGAAGGTACCATCCCTCGGATGGTGTCTAACCTTGCGTTGATATCAAATCCAGATTTTTGAGAATAAGAAGGAATAGATGAAAGGAGCCCTTGGGTATATGGATGAGTTGGGTTGTTAAAAATATTCTCAACCGTTCCATGTTCTACTACTTTCCCTGCATACATAACAGCAACTCGATCAGCTGTTTCAGCAATCACTCCTAAATCATGAGTTATAAGTATCACTGACATATCAGATTTTTGCTGGAGTTCGTTAATCAGGTATAAAATTTGAGCTTGAATGGTGACATCAAGAGCAGTTGTGGGTTCGTCTGCAATAAGTATACTTGGTTTGCATACCAGCGCCATCGCAATCATGATTCTTTGGCGCATTCCACCGCTTAGTTCATGGGGGTAGCAACCCAGCCTGGTTTCCGGATCTGGAATTCCCACTTGGCTTAAAGATTCAATGACTAGTTTTCTGACCTTTTCTTTACTCATAGGAGGGAAGTGGAGTTTTATTGTCTCTGCAATTTGATTCTCAACAGTAAAAACCGGGTTAAGCGAGGTCATGGGCTCTTGAAAAATCATTGCAATTTCACGTCCTCTAATCTTGTTGATCTCCTCTTCTGAGGCTTTGATCAGGTCTTGACCCTTATAGAGGATCTTTCCATTGACGATTTTCCCAGGAGGAATAGGGGTGAGCTGGAGAATGGATTGAGTGGCCACACTTTTTCCACAGCCGGACTCTCCCACGATCCCCAATGTCTCTTTTTTATTTACATTTAGATGAACGTTATTGACTGCGTGTATCACGCCGTCGTGAGTGTGAAACTCAATCTCAAGGTCTTTTATTTGTAAAATCAAGTTGTTACCCATTTTCTTATCAATGATTCTCTGTATGCCTTTACAAGTGCGGAGGAGTATAATATAACCACA
>CAYFLR010000061.1:12498-17381 GCA_964343805.1 uncultured bacterium
ATTTGCAAAGAATATTCTGACTTTTTGATATTATTCTTAAAAAAAGACAAAGATTCTGGATTGATTCATGTATAAATACATACTTCGACGATTACTGCTTATGATCCCTACCTTTTTAGGGATTACCCTTGTGGTCTTTTTTATTCTACAAATGGCCCCTGGTGGTCCTGTAGAACAAATTATGCAGCAAATGACTGTTGGAGAAGAAGAAGGCGGTATGGGCGGTGATATGGTCATGAGCGAAGACCTTATCTTGGAACTCCGTGAGCAATTTGGGTTTGATAAGCCAATTCATGAGCGATATATTCTTTGGCTCAAAGATCTATTTACTTTTGAATTTGGGGAATCCTATGTTTATGAAGAGCCAGTCATTGATGTAATCATCAGCAAATTTCCGGTGTCTTTAAGTTTTGGAATCGTATCACTCTTTCTAACTTACCTGGTTTGTATACCTTTGGGTATCGCCAAAGCGGTGAAAGATAAGTCTGTTTTCGACTATGCGAGTAGTTTTATTGTTTTTCTAGCTTATTCCACCCCAGGTTTTGTTTTAGGAGTTTTACTGATCGTATTTTTTGGGGGAGGCTCTTTCTGGGATATATTCCCCATCGGGGGACTGGTATCAGATAATTATGAGAGTTTGACAGGGTGGGCAAAAATTTGGGATCGGGTCCATCATGCGATTCTCCCTATTTTCTGCTATGTGCTTCATAATTTTGCTGTGCTAACTATGCTGATGAAGAACTCTTTAATTGGTGAAATTCGTAAAGACTATATCAAAACAGCCCTTGCCAAAGGAGTTTCTCGGTACCTCATAATATACAAACATGCATTGCGTAATGCTTTGATTCCTATTGCGGCGGGTATTGGCGGTGCTTTTAGTATACTTTTTGCTGGTAGTGTTTTATTAGAAACAGTTTTTAACTTAGATGGTATTGGTCTTTTAACATACACTTCCGTACTTAAAAGAGACTATACGGTCATTATGGCTTCTATCTCTATTCACAGTGTCCTGATTTTATTAGGAAATCTTTTTTCAGATATTGTGATGGTGATTGTTGATCCTCGTATTGACTTTAACTAACCCTAAATGAGAGCAGCTATTTTCCATGAATCGGAAATTTGACAAATTTAAATCCAGAAAAACCGCTTGGTATTCATTGATTGTTTTACTCATTGGTATGTCTTTATCTCTCTTCTCCGAATTTGTAGCCAATGATCAGCCCTATTTTGTCTCGTTTGAATCTAAATGGTATTTTCCAATTATTAAAGATTATCAGGCTAAATCTTTTAAGCAGCAGTCCATTAGGCCTGATTACCGAAAGCTATGTAAAGAAGGTCAGGTCTTCTGTCTTATGCCACCCGTCGCTTATAATCCTATTGAAATTGATCATAAGATCGATTTTTACCCGGCTCCCCCTTCTCGCAATCATCCTCTGGGATTAGACTCTCTGGGCCGTGATATTTTCGCACGGATGCTTTATGGTTTCCGTGTTTCTTTCGCCTATGCTTTAGGGGTGTGGATTATCTGTTTTGTCATCGGTACCATCATCGGCGCCTGTATGGGGTATTTTGGCGGGTTTTTTGATATTCTTTTTTACCGTTTTATGGAGATCTTTTTTGCTGTTCCTTATTTGATTGTATTAATTACCTTAGTCTCTATTTTTACACCCAATATCGTACTACTCATAATAATTTCATCTATTTTTTCTTGGGGGCATATCACCCGCTACATGCGAGCTGAATTTCTCAAAATTCGTAAGATGGATTATGTAGCCTCAGCGGAGGCGGTGGGTTGTCCAACTTGGCATATTCTTTTTAAACATATTTTACCCAATGCACTCACACCCCTTATCACCTTTTCTCCTTTCTTTATCTCTTCGAGTATCTTGGGCCTCAGTTCTTTAGACTTTTTGGGTTTAGGAGTTATTCCTCCTACTCCGAGTTGGGGAGATCTTCTCCGTCAAGGTAAAGAGTTTTTTCTCACCGCATGGTATTTAGCTGTATTTCCTGCTCTGGGGCTTTTTGGAACTCTTGCGCTTATTAATTTTGTGGGAGAGGGAATTCGAGATGCTTTTGATCCGAGAAGATATTAAAAGTCAGTGAAATCAGTCGAGTCAGGGTATATTCCGGGCACATAGGTAACATCGGTTACCAAAGACCTAGGTTACACTTGGAAATAAGATTTTAATAATTAGTATTCATAAAAGTTAGAATTTATTAAAATAGATTCTATGATCGACTTCTTTGGTAAACAAGAAAAACTTAAAATCAGAACTTCTATCCTCGTGATTCTTTTCTTATTATCAGCCTTTTTTATTGCAAGCCTCGCTACCGTTACTACTATGATGCTCTTGCCTAGGTTATTTATAAATTTTGGAGATTTTTACAATCCTTATGAAGTGGATTACTCAATTACCTATTCTCTTTTCCAAAATACTCACTATTTTATTACCCATCTAAGTTTAGAAAGGACATTTAAAATGATAGGCATTTTCATGGCGGTAATGACTGTGATGTCTATCATTGAGGTTATTCGTTTCTATATGAGTGGTGGGTCTAAAATTGCTGAATCTTTAAGTGGGTATCCTATCAATCCTAGAAGTACGGTTAAATCGGAAAGGCAACTTTTTAATATTGTTGAGGAAATGGCAATTGCAGCTGGATTACCCGTTCCACCAGTTTATATATTACGTCAAGAGAAAAGTATCAATGCATTTGCAGCTGGAAACAATATTGAGGATGCTGTGATTGGAGTAACTAAAGGGGCTTTAAATAAATTATCGAGGAATGAAATGCAGGGTATCATTGCCCATGAGTTCAGTCATATTGCCAATGGGGATATGACTATAAACATTCGTTTGCTTGGTATTTTGGCTGGAATTCTATCCATATCATCTATTGGTTTCTATATACTTGGGATTAAAGATAGAAGCCGTAGAGAAATGCCAACCCCCAAATGGGCTCTTTTCGCAATAGGTTTAATTATTGTTGGATATGCTGGTTACTTTTTAGGTTTAATTATTAAAGCTATAATTAGTAGAAAAAGGGAACTCCTAGCTGATGTCACTGCTCTTCAATATACAAGGCATAGTGGGATTTTGGATGCTCTTCTAAAAATTGCGAGTCAAGGCTCCAAGCTTAAAACTTCAGAGTCAAAGGTAGTCAGCCATATTTTTTTTGCCGAAGGAGTCACTCACTATTTATTGGCATCTCATCCATCCATCCGAAAAAGGATCGCCAATCTACTTGGTAAAAAAACCAAAGAGATCCCTAAAGAATTAGACTTGGTGTCTACTGATGTTTCCCTTCTCCCATCGGTTCAAAATTCCTCCCTCGGTATGATGTCTGGTGACTCGACTCCAACTAACCATCTAGATACTCATTTTCTTGAATTAGCTAAAGAGATGATGGGTGCTAATGTTATTATTTATTTATTACTCCTTCATCCAGAAAGGAATTTGGCTGAAGGGCAGCTGAAGGACTTAGAAAGAAATTGTGCCCCTCTCATTTTTAAACAACTCCAAAAGTATTTTCATGATGGAAAAGTGATAGAAAAGAAAAGTCGATTTTCTTTTTTACAAGTTGCACTCGGCTCTTTGAAAGAAATGTCCCCCACGCAAAAAGAAGAGCTGATGACGAATGTAAAGCAGTTAATTCATGCTGATAATCAGGTGGATCTCTTTGAATTTATTCTTGCAGATCTCATTTGGCGACATCTCAGGAAAAAAGGTTGGAAGGATGTGAGTCAGCTATTTGACATTAAGCAGAAAGAGTCAGCTTGTTATGTACTATCTATTCTTGCAAAATGTGGACATGATGATTTTGAAAAAGCAAAACAATCCTATTCACGAGGGCGAAACTTGATTTTAAAAAAACGAATGAAGTTTCCTAATCTATTTAACTGGTGTGATAACCGTTTTGCCTCCTCTCTTCAGAGTCTTCGGAAATGGAGAAATAGTAAAAAACAGCGATTCCTTGAAGCCTGTATAACAGTGGTAAAGCATGATGCAAAAATCACGCCGGAAGAATTTGAATTGATTCAAGCCATCTCTTTGAGCCTAGGCCTAGCTATTCCGGCATCATTTTTTATTGCTTATAATAACTCTAGTTCATAGCAATTACCTGTTTACTTAATCCAAAGCGACCCGGCCAAATTTTTTTGGTTGGCAATACTGGTCGGTGGTGAATCTCCGCAGGTCTTATCCCCTGCACCATTTCGTGCAATAAAAAAACCACTTTGAGGATCGTTATAAAAACCGGTCCAGCCACTACCATTCGGGCCTTGGTTATTCCCATTTCTCCAGGACCAATTGGGGCTTTCAGTGTAAATTGCAGGATTGGGACCATCTAAAAATTGTGAGCAATTTTCATTTTCATAGGGTTCAATTCTATAACTCCCACTCTTAAAATTCCCTTCGGTCTGCATGGAAACAATGAGATTGGTAACCTTCATTCTTATATTATTTTTCTCGGTGACCTTGCTTGCTTTGAGCAGGCTAGATACGCGTCTCCAAGACAATCTGCCTCGGTTATTATTGCTTAAGTTTTCTAATTCTAATAAAGGATATCCTCCCTTGGGAGAATTAATCAGCAGTGTCCAGCCGCCTCCATCATTTTCCATATCGCAATAGGTTCTAAAGACATTATCATTACTATTATACATGGAGACATCAATTTGATACATGCCACTCTCAGTTTCACCATTCTGTTGGTGAGCAGAACAGTTAACCAGGGGAGCTGGTTCAGGTTCAGGTTCTGGGGTATTATTATTGTTATTATTAGGAATGGGAGGGTCGATTGGATTTAAGGGCTGCAAAGTTTCTGTTGGAAGTGATGTCTCTTCATTGGCTTTGACTTTTATGTTTTCCCAATAGATAGGGTAG
>CAYFLR010000061.1:17391-24614 GCA_964343805.1 uncultured bacterium
TTTTTTTCAAGTATTAACTCCCAGGTGCCTTCAGGAATTTTGGAGAATGAGAATTCCCCTTGCTCATTCGTGGTGGCAGTGTAGCTGCTCCCGATAACTTCAATAACTAAACCTTTTGTTTCCCCTAAAGGATTCAAAATTTGCCCTGATATTCTTCCCGTGGGTAAGATGGTGAGTGATCCTAAATCGGTTGATTCAGCAGAGCTTATCCCATCTACTTTAAGTCCTAAGCTCTCTCCTTTTTCATAGGAGATAATGATACTCACATCTTTATCTTGATTGCCTACCAATTTAGGTGAGACCTTGGGGGAAACTTTGGGAGAAACTTTCGGAGAGACCTTAGGTGAAACTTTTTGGGCTGTAAGAGAAAAATGCCCTTTGTCATTTGACGATACGCTATCTTTGGGGTAGCCCAGTTGATGTACTTTGGCATCTTTCAGCGGTTTTCCAGTTGAGGTGGCGAGAGTACCCTCTATTAAAACTCCATCTTGAGGCACTTGTTTTTCTTGGGGAGGAGGATTGTCATCACAATAAGAGAGAAAGGATAAAAGGAGTGATAAGTTAATCAATACCTTAATAGTAAACAGAGATTTATGAGAGAGCATTTATTCATTCCTTTGTTTGGGAACCATCAATTTGGCATCATATCATGTTTTTTTTTGAGGATGAAGTGGGCGAAGTAAACAAAAAAAGCCCCACTTCCTTTTGAAAGTGGGGCTTATAATGGGGATAAATTTAAAATTCTTTGTTAGTTTCCATTCCCATTGGAATTATTGTTTGCTGCAGCGGCAGGGGTTTCTTCTGTTGCTGGCGTCTCTTCTGTTGTTGGAGTTTCTTCTGCTAAACAATACTCAGGAATTTCTAACATAAAACCATCATCACAAACAGATTGTTTGGCTGATTCAATGGCCAGTTTTACACCAGAAATGAGTTCATCTTTATTTTCTTTGGCCGCATCAAAAATAGCCTGTGGAGAGGTTCCAGCTGCTAGCCCGTTAGTGATATAACTCATGGCCCATTCGTCTCCAATTTTGGTTACCACAGCTTCAAGGTTGAGAGAAGTGGGAAGATTATCTGGTATTTGGGCTACTGCAGTATCAGTTGCAAATTTCATGATGTTGGATGGAAAGTCTTGACCCATATCAACATTGGCGGCTTCACAAGAATTTGATTTAAAAAGAGCTTGCTCAGCTTCGGTGCAAGCAAAGAGAAAACACTTATCACCTGATTCCACCAAACAAGATTTAGTGAGAGCTTGATCGGTTAAATACCCGGTGGCTTTTTCTTTGTCTCTTAAAACTGATATTAAAAGCTCATCACCTGTAATTCCAGTGTCGGTAACATTTTCAATTTGAGCTTTCTCTACATTATATCTTCGAATGATATTTTCAATATTTGACTTAGCTGTTAAATCAATAACAGGTGTTGCCGGAGCTTCAGGCTCTTTAAGTTTTAATCCATTATATATTACATAAGAGGTTAAAACTGAAAGCCAGGCTTTACCAAAGTACCCTTGCATGAGTTTTTCATTAGCTGGATATTTTTCTTTAACAGAAGCGAATACGCTGTTATCAAACTTTTCCATCATTTCACTGCCAAGAAACTCTGGTTGCATGTTATATTTTTCTAAAGTTTGGCTTCTGATTTCCTTTACTCTCTCTTCTCTTGCATCGCTCTCTTTTTTAGCCATTACATATAATAAGCCAGTTGCAATACTTCCCTCTTTGACACAAGGATCAATTTCAGTTGCTCCTACTGGGCAAAAGTGAATTCCGGCAAATACTCGGATATTTAGTAGAGGCATTTCATAGGTGACATCCACTTCTTTCTCACCATCTTTTCCTTTGAAACTTACCTTGACAGTTGTACAGGTCGGAAATTGAAGGCTAGGATGGAACTTTTGAGTACGTGGGTTTTGATACATGAGCTGGCCATCAGTTGGACCATTTTCACACCCTTTTGCAAGACCTGTTGTCACACTCATTGTTCCTGTGTCACCTTTAGTCTCAAATGATTTTGAGCTGTTATCATCAGATTCACATTGAAAAGTAAAGATCAGACTGGTCGCTAATAACACCACGCCTAGAAACCTATGGATTTTACTGTGTTTCATATCCCCTCCATACAATAAGCACTATAAATATTTTTCGATACTGATGTTATCGGGCATTGGTAACCAAATATTTAGTAGAAATTCTACTTTTTTATTAAGTAATTGAAAAAATTGTATAAAAACTCCGCCTGTCCTTAAAAGGTTATTGGTTTTTATGGGGAGAGTTTGATTATGCTGTATTTTAATAAAATATTCAATTTTTTGCTAAGTATATGGTTTTGATATGAAACTTAATGGAAAAAAGTAGAAAATTTACCCTAAATGAGGTATTTTATTAGATACCAATCAATCTGAAAAAATTTTTATGCTGGGGGTACCGTCACCTATGGAATTAGATAAAGCGATTCTTGAAGTTTTTGTGGCTGAATCTAAAGAGCATCTGGAGAATATCGAAGAAGATCTGCTCACTTTGGAACAGCAGAAAGAAGGACCCGAGGGTGATCTTATAAATAAGATTTTCCGTGCAATTCACACGGTAAAGGGATCAGGTGGTCTCTTAGGGTTAAAAAACTTAAGCGATTTGGCCCATTCCATGGAAACCATGCTTTCCATGATCCGAGCCGGCGAATTGGTGCCAAACTCTACTTTGATCGATGGTTTTCTTGAGGGTGTGGATCTCATTGTTACCATGCTTGATGATGTTGAGAACAGTGACTCCTTTGATATAAGTGAAGTCCGGGGAAAGATTGAGCTTATGATGAAAGGAGAGTATGTAGATGAGGGGGGAGATGATGGTGGGGGAGCCGAGGCAGAGACTGGAAGTGCATCTGGTTCATCAGATATGCAATGCAGTTTTGCTGACTGTGAATGGAATACCAAGCTATTAAACGATGTTCCTCGTCGAATGATTCCTTTAGTGGTTACTCTGCCAATTGGAATAGATGAAGATGAGAATGGAGCTCCTGGGAGTGTCCTTGAAATACTTGAAGAGCGTAAAGATGATATCATGCTGATTCAGGTGGGAGTCACGGGTAATGATTTTGCTGAAGAGGGAGATGATTCCCTTATAATTCGTTATCAAATTTTAGTAGCTTCTGATTGTGAACCTAACGAAGTTGCAGATATCCTAGGTGTGGCTAGGGATACAGTGGGAGAGTTTGAAGATGATACCGGAGCTGAAATTTCACCTCCGGTAGAACAACCGACTCCCGTTGCTGAGTCTCAACCTGTTGCCCCCAAACCAAAAGAAACACCAAAACCAGAGCCAGTTAAACAAGAAGTCAAAGAGGAGAAAACCATGACCTCTCAACCTAAGAAAACACCACCAGCAAAGAAAGATGGTAAAGGTAAAAAAGATGCCACATCCGATACTATCCGAATGAAAGTTGATATCTTAGATAAGCTCATGATGCTTGCTGGAGAGTTAGTATTAGTGAGGAATCAGCAACTTCAAAGTTTGGATAATGCAGATGCGACTTCCAGGGCTATAGCCAAGAGATTAGACCTGGTAACAACAGAGTTGCAAGAAAACATTATGCGTACCAGGATGCAGCCATTAGGTAATATCTTCTCTAAATTTACTCGAATTGTTCGTGATTTGGGTAAGAAAATGAGTAAGCAAATTGAAATAAGTATTACTGGAAATGAGGTTGAATTAGATAGAACCATCATGGAGTCCTTAGCAGATCCTCTCACTCATTTGATTAGAAACTGTTGTGACCATGGTTTAGAAACACCAAAAGAAAGAACCGCTGCGGGTAAACCTCCTAAAGGACATATTATTTTAATGGCCTATCATGAAGGCGGACAAATAAATATCAAGATTAAGGATGATGGTCGGGGTATTAACCTAGATAGGGTTAGAGCTAAAGCCCTTGCGAATAATTTGAAATCGGAAGAAGAACTTTCCAAAATGAATGATAAAGACATAATGGCCATGATTTTCCTTCCTGGTTTTTCCACTGCCGAGAAAGTGAGCGATGTATCAGGTCGTGGTGTGGGTATGGATGTTGTAAGGACTAGTATTGAAAAACAAGGGGGAACCATTGATATTAATTCTGACTTTGGTCACATGACGGAAGTTAATTTAAGATTGCCACTCACTCTTGCAATTATTCCATGTCTCATTGTGACGGTTGGAGAACACCGGTTTGCTATCCCACAAGTTAATCTCGAAGAGATCGTATGTCTCTACGATGAAGATATTTCAAATAAAATTGAATGTGCCGGACATAGGGAGGTGTATCGACTCAGAAACAACCTCCTTCCGCTGGTGAGGTTGGATGAGGTGTTGCGCCGACCTAAGGCTTTTACCGATGAAACTAAATCTGAAATAACCGAGCATTATCGTAAACAAATGGAAGCCTTTAAAACAGAGGAGGGGGGTAAAGAAACTCAATCCCTTAGTTTTGTAGTTCTTAAACTTGGCTTGGGTCGTTTTGGTTTAATTGTAGACGAGATCATTGGAACGGAAGAAATTGTAGTAACTCCCATGCATTTCTCAGTTAAAGACTTGGGTATCTATTCAGGAGCTACAGTGATGGGTGATGGTAAAGTTGCTCTCATTCTTGATGTATTTGGTATGGCAAGTCACGCTGGAATCGTTTCTGACGAGCAAGTTGACGATAAGATGATCGATGATGGAAAATCTGACCAATTATCTAACTTGAAATCACTTATTCTATTTAAATATGGTCAAAAAGAGCAATTCGCCATGGAGCTTTCCAAAATTAGGAGAATTGAAGAGGTTAAAAAGTCTGATTTTCAAATCATTGGTAATAAAGAGTTTGTAATTCTAGAAGGGGTTTCAACTCAGATTATTAGATTGGATACAGCTTTAGATGTCTCAGAATGCATCGAAAAAGAAGATATGTTCTTTTTACTTTCTAAAGATTCCGAGCATCCCCATGGATTTATTATTTCCAATTTAGTTGATATTGGTGACTATACTTATGATTTAGATGAGGATGGTTACCTAGAAAGAGGTGTTCAAGGAGTGGCTATTTTGCAAGATAAAATGACACTGCTGCTAGATATGGAAGGACTTGCTAGGAAGGTAGAACCTGAATGGTATCCTGATGAAAATACTGATGGTGTGGAAGCTGAAGAAGAGGATCGCGGACCCACTCCAGATCCTGATATTCCAGGTGTCATTTGGGCATAGAACGCGGGACCAATTGTTAAACAACACTTTTGAAAGAGGAAGACGATGGATCAAAAAAGTCAACAAGAAGGAAAAAATAGTCAGAATATCCAGCAGTTTTGTACCTTTCGGATCTCGGGAAGGCTTTTTGGCCTAAACATTTTAGACGTTCAAGAGGTAAATTCCGTTTTAGCCTTTACCTCCATAGCTCATGCTCCCAAGGCGGTTAGAGGGTATATCAATATTCGTGGTCAGATCCATTTAGTAATTGATTTGAGAGTCCTACTCGGATTTGAGCAGCAAACGGATTTTGAAGACCATCGCATTGTTATCTTTAAACCATCGGTTTCTGAAGCTTCAGGTGTTTTAGTGGATAAAATCGGTGATGTGGTGGAAATGGATGTGAACGAAATTGAAGATCGAAGAAAACGGTCTGGAGATGGTTATCAAGGACCTGAACGACGACAAGGAGCAAGTGCTGCTTTGAGCGCGGGTGTGTGTAAATTAAAAGATGAACTGCTAGTGATTTTGGACTCTGAAAGGATTTCTACCCATATAAAGGCCGATGAAAGGCAGATATAACTAAGGATCTGACTCATGGATGAAAAACTAAAAGTACTGATTGTTGATGACTCAAGAATTTTTCGAGGATTAGTTGAAGAAGTTCTCTCCAAGGAAGCTGAAATTAATATTGTAGGCTCAGTCCGTAATGGCGTCAAGGCTATGGAGTTTATAGCTAAGAACCCTCCTGATATGGTAACGCTTGATATTGAAATGCCTGACATGGATGGTTTGGAGACTTTGGAAGCTATAAATAAGCTCAATGATACTCTGCCGGACTACCAGCAAATAGGAGCTGTAATGCTTTCTGCCCTTACCCGACGAGGAGCAGAAATTACTATAAAGGCTTTGGAACTAGGGGCCTTTGATTTTATTACCAAACCTGATGGGCCAAATCTCAAAGAGAATCTGGAATTTTTAGAGCGTCAGTTGGTAGTGAAAATAAAAACTTTTGCAGCTAAAAAGACCCTTGCGAAAAGGATGGCTAAAGCAAAAGGAGATTATAAAGAATCTTCAGCAGCCAAACCCTCTGCGCTTTCAACACCTCCCCCTTCTATATCCAGTACACCGAGTAAAGCAACTCCGTCAGACCTACAGGTGGGTTCCCCTGTGGCGGAAAAGAAAATTGCGCCTCAGATACGCACTTCATTTAAAGCAATTGCTATTGGTGTCTCAACAGGTGGTCCTAAAGCTCTTATGCAGTTGCTTCCAGAGCTTACGAAGAGAGTTCATCTACCCATATTAATTGTGCAACATATGCCCCCTACCTTCACTGCTTCATTAGCAGCTAATTTAGACCGAAAATGTCATCATAAGGTAGTTGAAGCAAAAGCGGGTGACATGGTTGAAGACTATGGTGTCTATATTGCTCCCGGTGGTCTACACATGCTGGTTAGAAAATCTGGTTCCGATAACTGGGTTATTGGGACCAATGAAAACCCTCCTGAATCAGGGTGTCGACCTGCAGCTGATGTTCTCTTTCGATCGGTTGCAGCTTCTATTGGTAAAGATGTTCTAGCGGTTGTTTTAACCGGTATGGGTAAGGATGGATGTAAAGGAAGTACGACTTTAAAAAAATTAGGAGCTTATATTCTCATTCAAGATGAGGCTTCCTCTGTGGTCTGGGGTATGCCAGGCAGTGTACATGGAACTGGAGATTTTGATAAGATGGTCAGCCTGAATAAAATGGCTGAAACAATTGAAAAGGTTGTTAAAGAACGAAGAGGGTAAAAATTAATGCAACTCACAGAGGAAATGTTTGCTCAGTTCAAAAGCTTTATTGTTGAACTCTGCGGAGTAGAGATATCAGATTCTAAGAAATATTTAATTGAACAAAGATTAGAACCGGTTTTAGCTGAGTACAATTTGAATAGCTTTGAAGAGCTTTATCTGCAGTTAAAGAGTGGTGCCTCGGAAGATCTAAAAGAACGGATAATTGGAGCTATTACTACCAATGAGACCTCCTTC
>CAYFLR010000061.1:24652-35499 GCA_964343805.1 uncultured bacterium
TTTAGAGATACCCATCCTTTTGAGACTTTTAAGACTAAAATCTTACCGGGTCTTGGTGAGCTAGTCAAAGAGAGAAAGTTAATGCCGGGAGGGGGACGCAGAGGTCCTAAGGTTAGAATATGGTCTGCCGCTTCTTCTACCGGGCAAGAACCCTATACCATTGCCATGCTGATTCATGAATTTGCCGAATATCATGCTCATTTAGGAGTTCATGCCACTGATTTTTCCATTTTAGCTACGGATATTTCCTCTCGTGTTTTATCTCAGGCCATTGAGGGTAGCTATCAACAATTTGAGCTAGATCGCGGGTTAGATAATCGTTATCTAGAAAAATATTTTCAGCAGCAGGGTGATAAATGGGTAGTTAAACCTGAACTGGCGAGTATGGTAGAATTTCGTAAAACCAACCTGGTACAGCCAATCTCTCATCTTGGTGCTTTTGATGTTATTTTTTGTCGAAATGTTTTGATCTATTTTGATTTTGAAACAAAGAAAAATATTATCTCTCAATTTCATCATATGCTGAATAAGGATGGCCTGTTGATTTTAGGAGCATCTGAAAACCTATACACCATTGATGGCTTTCACTCTCTTACTTTGGGAAGCACTATGGTCTACAAGAAAAAAGATGGATGATAAAAAAAGCGTTGTATTAGTAGTAGATGATGATGAAAATAATTTGGCTCTGCTATCTACGGTATTGGCTAAAGAGTATCAAGTATTAACTTTATCGGACCCCTTTCTCACCACCTCATTTATTAGAAAACAGTTTGTGGACGTGATCCTTTTGGATGTTATTATGCCTGAAATTCATGGATTTGAGTTGGCAAAACAGCTGCGTAAGCAATGGGGAAGAGATGAACTGCCTATTATATTTGTTTCTGCTAAGGAAAGCCGTGATGATTTACTGAACGGCTTAAGGGTGGGAGCCAACGATTTTATTATTAAACCATTTAAAATTGATAATTTGCTTGAACGTATTGACACTATTCTTTTGGAGACTCAGCAATCGAGAAAAAGCAGGCTACTGAGTGGACATGATACGAAGTATAAAGTTCTTTATATTTCAAAAGAGCACCCTCATAAAAAAACACTGACACAGCACCTAGAAGCTCGAAATGTTTCTTTAGAAATATTTGAAGACCCACTTCATGCTCTCTGTTTCTTTGCTAAGTTTGATCAGTTTGTGGATGTCATTATATTAGAGGATGGGGATGATCCCCATGCCATCCACCCCATGTTTAGTTATTTTACTCATGTAAATGGTCAAATACCTATCGTTTTATTATCTGATAATGAAAAAAGTGATCAAGATCCTGCTATTTTGCATCGGGCTCCACGAAATTCGTCCATGACTGACCTTGAGTCGCTTGTCCTGCGTTATCTTCCTGAACGCATTTCATCAAGGGGTTGAAATTAAAGTAGAAAAATCTAAAAATTGACAAAATCTAAAAAATAAGTTAATAAAGTACCAGGCTGAAGTGGACCTTGTGGGTCCATCAAACTCTTTTTACCTCGGCGAAAATCCCTTCAAGGGTGTGATCAGAAAGGGCGAGAACGTGATAAAACAAACCAAATGGTTTTATATAAAAGTTTTAGCAATGCTTTTAATATCAGGGGTTTATGGTTGTGCGCTCAATCACTCTCCAGTTAAAAGCAGCATACAAGCGAGATCTTTATCTCAATCGGAGAAACTCCAAGATTTTGATGTAGCCCTGACCTATCTTAATAATTTTTATGCCCCTTTACAGTATAAAGAACAGATCTTTAAGTTAGATTTAGACAATATTTACAATACATTAAGGATTGAAGTTGAGAATTCTAAGAGTGATTTAGAGTTTTATCAAATTCTTGCAAAATTGTTTGCCAGATTTAGAGACAGTCACTTAGATATGAAGATACCATTTTTGGCCAGGTATGCTCTCCCTTTTCAGGTGGATCAGGTGGGTGAATATTTTGTTTTAACCAAGGTAAACAGCTTTTTACAAAGAAATTATAATCTGAGAGAGGGAGATGAGCTTCTATCCATAGATGGAAAAACCCCAACTGAAATAGTAGAGGATCTTAAAAAGTATCACTATCCAGGTGATGAGTCATTCAGTCGACATTTATGGGCCTTTTATTTGACTTATCGCATATTACTTCTACCAAAACAAAAGCAAGCCCAAGTGGTATTTAAAAGAGAAAGTGATGGAAAGATTCTTGAATTATTTCTTCCTTGGGAAAAAGTCGTTGAAGATCTTACCTCGGAAGCGAGTCTTCCCTTATCTCGATTGAATGATGTACAAATTAACTTTGATTATGGCAATCGATTGGGAGTTAATTCTGAATTTGGATTAATGGGGGATCAAAAGCCATTTTTTATCAATAGCGCGGCAACCAATTATTTCAAAATGATACCTATTCATGTAGCAGATGAGGAATGGGATAAGAAAGATGGACCGGAACCTGCTCCTGTTTTTGCCATGCTTTACCGTTATAAAGAGAAAATGGTTTTCTTGTTACGAATTCATTCCTACAAAGTCCCAAATCAAAGGCAATATTTAGCTACCTATCGATTGTTGCTGAAGAAGTATCGGAATGTTGCTGATGTGCTTGTTTTAGATCAAACTAATAATCCCGGTGGGCAGGTAACCTATATGGAAAATCTAGCCAAATTATTCTTGGTGAAACCCTCCAATGGGCTCTGTTTTGTTCCCCGTGCTGATCGTATGTGGCTGGCTAAATATGCTGATATAATTCCGGTTATTGAAGATGATTACATTCGTACCATGTATCAAACTTACTTTGATAATATCAATCAAGCTCATGAAAATGGAGATTTCCTTGCACCTCCTATCTCCTTCACCTTATCCCCTACTTTGAATAATCGTAACGTTTGGGATAAACCTATCGTTTTGTTGATAAATGAACTCAGTGTTTCTGCAGCTGATGCTTTTCCATTAATTTTGAAAGAGAATAAACGTGCCACCTTGTTTGGTGAGAGAACCGTCGGTGGGGGTGGGAATGTTGAAAATATGCCCGCTCTTCCTAATTCAGGGGTTGTTATCAGTTTAACCCGCAGTATGTTCTATCTAAATCGAGGTGATAACAACTTTTCTATAGATGACGTAATCGAAAATAATGGGGTCTATCCCCATATTCCTTACCGCCTCGATATAGAAGATCATCAAAACTATTTTATTAATTACATTCGAGCCTTTTCTGAAACCGCCATCCAAACAGAACGTACTCCCGAACCATATCTAGAAATGGTTGAGGGGGATAGAAATAGCCGAGGAGTGTAACCCTGATTATCCTAAAGATCTTCTTCAGAAATAACATCTATCTTGTGTTGTTTTAACAGAGCCGAGGTGACCCCTTCTCCTTTAATGATTTTACCCGTTTCACCTTGGTAAATGAGATGAACTCCGCAAGAAGGTGATTTTTCTTTCATTATAGCTTTAGTAATACCATGCTTTTTTATTTTCATTAGCGCGTTTTCTGCACCCTCTATGAATTCTTTGCTTCGATTATCTCCCTTATTATTTTTTACTTTGGCCGTTTTTAAAAGGACATCTTTTCCCTTTCCTCCATAAATCATACAGGGGGGTCTAGGGGTACCTAAAACAGATTCTTCGGGGCAGAAAGGAATATGTTTTTTATCAAGAAGAAAATCTTTGACCCCTTGATGCGCTTTGCTTTTGCCATCATAACGACACTTCTCCCCTAGGAGACATGCACTTACCAAATAGGGGGTGGGCTCCAATGTCATTGATTTACTCCTTGCTAAATAGTTCGTTTTTATTTATGACCGGAAGAGAGGATACCTAAAAAGATGCCAATATTGGAAGTGAAAAATCTAGAGACCACTTTTTTTCTCAAAGCTTCCGCTTTGCGTGCAGTGGACAATGTCTCCTTTTCCTTAAATGAGGCGAGAACTTTAGGGGTTTTAGGGGAGAGTGGGTGTGGAAAATCAGTTACCTCCTATTCAATTATGAGGCTCATTACTCCCCCCGGAAAGATAACCGGGGGAGATATCCTGTTAGGTGATAAAGACCTGCTTAGTCTATCTGAAAAAGAGATGGAACGGGTGAGAGGTCGGGAGCTAGCCATGATTTTTCAAGAGCCCATGACGGCTCTCAACCCTGTTTTAAAAATTGGCTATCAAATGTGTGAGCAACTTCATGCCCATACCTCTCTTTCTAAAAATGAAGCCAAAGAAAAGGCGGTCGAGGGATTAAACCAAGTAGGGATTCCCTCTCCCTCCGAATGCTTTGGTAAGTTCCCTCATCAACTCTCAGGAGGAATGCGACAACGTGCTATGATTGCCATGGCACTTCTCTGTGGACCACAAGTATTAATTGCTGATGAACCAACAACCGCTCTCGACGTGACGATACAAGCTCAAATTCTTGATCTTATTCAATCAGAACAAGAGAAAATGAAAATGTCTGTGATGTTTATCACTCACGATTTAGGCGTTATTTCCGAAATATCTGATGATGTATTGGTTATGTATGCTGGACGCATGTGTGAATATGCTTCTCTACGTGATGTGTTTTCCTCTCCTTTTCATCCCTACACCAGGGCGCTACTTGATTCTATTCCTCGGTTCCGTGGTGGGCAGAGACGATTACCGGTCATTCCTGGCCAAGTCCCTACTTTAACCAATCTTAGTCAAGGCTGCTATTTCAGCAATCGATGTCAGTATACTAAAGAGATATGTACAAAAAAATCTCCCCCTTGGAGAGAAATTTCAAATGGGCATTTTGCCGCCTGTTTTCTTGATTTCAAAGAGGAGAAGAAATGAAGGCTCCTCTGCTGAAAATCCAGAATCTTTCAAAATACTTTCCGGTGAAAAAAGGGCTGTTTTTAAAAACGAGCCATTATCTTAAAGCGGTAGATCAGGTCTCTATTGAAATTTTCAAGGGAGAGGTTTTTGGTTTAGTAGGTGAGTCAGGCTGTGGAAAAACCACATTGGGTCGCACTATCATTCGTCTTTATGAACCCACCAGTGGACAGGTAGAATTTGATGGCATGCCTTTCTCTGATCTTACCAGTGCCGAGTTGAAAAATAAAAGAAAAGATATTCAGATGATTTTTCAGGATCCCTATGCCAGTTTAGATCCTCGAAGAACTATATCTCATATTCTTGAGCAACCTCTCAAACTGCATTTTTCAGGTAGCACCACGAAAAGGCAACAAAAACTTCTAGATCTTATCTCCAAAGTAGGGCTCAATCCTGATTTTTTGGAGAGATATCCTCATGAGTTTTCTGGAGGTCAACGACAGAGAATCGCTATTGCCAGAGCGTTAGCAACGGGTCCAAAGATGATCGTAGCCGATGAACCAGTCAGTGCTCTTGATGTATCTATTCAAGCTCAAATTCTAAATTTGATGAAAGATCTGGGTGAAGAAATGGGCTTAACCTATCTGTTCATTTCTCATGATTTGAGTGTGATGGATTTTATTTGTGATCGAATTGGCGTTATGTACTTAGGGAAGATTGTTGAAATAGCTTCCAAAGAAGAACTTTTTAATAGCCCCCATCACCCCTACACCAAAGCACTACTGGCCTCTATGCCCAGAGTTGGAGCTCAAAAGAGAACAAAGCGATTTACTTTAACTGGTGAAGTCCCTAATCTTTTCAACCCTCCTAAGGGATGTCCTTTTCACCCTCGGTGTACGGAGAGATTGGAGATCTGTTCAAAGCAAGTGCCTCCATTATTAGAAATCGTACCTGGTGCGGAGAAGCATTTCTCTGCGTGTCATTTAGTAATAAAATCTCAAATGAGGAGTTAAGATGAAACTGAGATCTCGGTGTATTTACCTTATAATGGTTCTCTTTTATTTAGATTCATTAACAGCAGCAAGTAATAAAGAACTAAAAATAGGTATCACTCAGGAGTTTGAAAACTTAAACCCCATTGTAAAGAATATGCGAGCCACGTCCTATATCTACAAAATGGTAGGCAGAAATCTCTTGACCATTGATCATAACGGAAAGTGGCAAATGCAACTGGCCACTAAATACCCTACCTTCAAAAATATGATGGCGGGATGGAAGAAAGTTGGAAAAAAGAAAAAACTCTGGTCCACCTGGATTATTAAAGAGAATGCCAAGTGGGGAGATGGTCAACCGGTTACCGGGCATGATGTGGCTTTCTCCCTAAAAGTGGCTATGACAAATACGGTTTCAGTAGCTGGGCGTGAGGTCTATGAGAATGTGGAGAAGATTGAGATTGATCCTAAAAAGCCTAAGAAATTTACTTTTTGGTTCAAAAAAGGGAAGTGGGATTATAATCAAATGTTTGAGTTTGAGATCATCCCAAAGCACCTAGAGGAAAAGATATTTGAAAAATACAAAGATCAACCGGAAGGCTATGCTAAAAACTCGCTTTATACAACCAAGCCTACTCATCCAGGGCTCTACAATGGACCTTATCTAATCCAAGAGGTAAAGCTAGGAAGTCATCTCATTTTAACTCCTAACTCTCATTTTTACGGGAATCCACCCAATATAAAAAAGGTCATCTTAAAGTTGATTCCCAATACCAGTACATTAGAGGCTAATCTTCTATCAGGTAACATTGATATGATTTCCATTTTAGGGGTTAGTTTCGATCAGGCTCTCTCTTTAGATAAGAAAATCAGAAAACAGAAACTCCCTTTCAGAGTCAATTTTAAACCCAGTTTGATGTACGAACACATAGATTTGCAGTTAAATAATAAAGTCCTACAAGATATTCGGGTTCGTAAGGCTTTACTTTTATCAATTAATAGAGATGAGTTAAGTAAAGCCCTTTTTGAAGGGAAACAAATCAAAGCCAATCATTTTCTGGCTCCTGCAGACCCATGGTTTGTGGATGATCCGAAATATTTTGTAAGCTATCCTTACTCTCGAAGAAAGGCTAAAAGGTTACTAAAAAAAGCCGGATGGATTCAGGCTTCTGATGGCTATCGTTATAAAAATGGAAAGCGATTTGAACTCAGCTTTATGACGACTACAGGCAATAACTTACGTGAACTAGTGCAGGTTTATTTGAAAGAACAGTGGAAAAAAGTAGGCCTCCATGTAGAGATCAAAAATGAACCGGCACGGGTTTTGTTTGGAGAAACCTGGAGAAAAAGTAAATACACTGGAATGGTGATGTATGCATGGGTGAGCCAACCTGAAAACTCTCCTAAAAGCACTCTTCATAGTAAAATGATTCCTTCTGCCAAGAATGGTTTTTCAGGCTCCAATACCACCCGCTGGTCAAACAAAACGGTTGATAAACTATTAGATCAATTAGAGGTAGAATTTGATGATCAGAAGCGAAAGGATATTATTAAAAAGGTGGTTAAGATATACACCGAAGAAATTCCGGTGATCCCTCTTTACTATCGGTCAGACGTATCTGTAACTCCTGACAATATTTGGGGGTATAGTTTATCCGGTCATCAACATGATGCCAGTAATCAAATTGAAAACTGGAGAGTTAGGTAGTATATGAGGAGTTATATCCTGAGGCGAATTCTTCAATCCATGGTGGTTTTAGGCGTTTTATCTTATGTATGCTTTTTTACCATGTCACTGATGCCTGGAGATCCGGTTGATATAATGATCAGCTCCAATCCTAAGGTGACTAAGGATGATGTGGTTCGTCTGAAAAAACTCTATGGACTAGATAAAAGTATTCCTGAGAGATATCTAAACTGGGTGACCATGGTTGGAAAAGGAGACCTTGGTTATTCCAGAACTTACCGTGTTCCGGTTTGGGATATTCTAAGTCCTCGCCTGGTTAATTCATTTATATTAGCTAGTTTAGCTCTTTCACTAGCCATCTTGGTGGGCGTTTCCATTGGCCTATTTGCTGGATTAAGGCCGGGTTCTGTTTTTGATTATTTAGCAAACTTTCTATCCTATACTCTGATATCTGTTCCCTCTTTTTGGTTGGCTATTATTTTAATAATTATTTTTGCGGTGGGAATGGGAATTCTTCCTGCCGGAGGGACGGAGACCGTTGGTGATAGTAGTTTATATGGTGTTCACTATGCATTGGATCGATTAAGATACTTGATATTACCAGTGCTATCTTTGGCTTCACTGCAAATTGGTATTTTTGTCAGATACACTCGGGCCAGTGTGATTGAGGCCATGAGAAATGATTTTATTCGCACCGCTCGATCTAAAGGGCTTACAAATTGGCGAATAGTGGTTTTTCATGGCTTAAGAAATGCTTTAATCCCGATTGTAACCATCATAGCTCTCTCTCTCTCGACTCTTTTTTCGGGCGCTATCATTACCGAGACAGTATTTTCTTATCAGGGGGTGGGCAAGCTACTGTATGATTCTATCATGGGTAACGACTTTAATGTGGCGATGGTCTCTTTTATGATCACCGTCTCAATGGTGCTTATAATGAATCTTCTAGCTGATTGTATTTATGGAGTCGTCGACCCAAGAATTTCCTATAAGTAGGAGTGTTTTATTGGATAAACATCAAAGTTTATGGCAAATCATATTAGAGCAATTTCTCCGTCATAAAATGGCTATGGTCGGCTTGGGTGTGATTGTTCTCTTTGTTCTGCTCGCTATAGGTGCACCACTTATTCAGCATTGGACTGGTATAAATCCATATACCCAAAACGTTTTTAATCGTTATCTACCTCCTTTTTCCACGGTGGAATTTACCATTGACCAAAAAGAGGAAGCCTTGGAGACCTTTATTGAGAACGCCCCTGACGCGGCCCATTACCTGCAAAAATTAGTTGCGGAGGCAAATTTAGTTGAAGCTTCTATCCCTGCTGAGGATGTGTTGTTTGAGATTATTCCCCAGCTCTCGTACCATTTATCGGAGGGGCTATTTAAAAATGACTCTCATCTTGCTGTAAAATCTTTAAAAGAGTTAGATGGGCGTTTCTCCACTTACCATTTTTTAGGGACTGATGAATTAGGTCGAGATCTTTTTATGCGCCTGCTTTTTGGTACTCGGGTCTCCATATTAGTGGGAGTTTTGGTGGCTTTGGTATCCATGATAATGGGATTATTTTTAGGAGCTTTTGCAGGCTTTTATGGGGGATGGATAGATATTGCTTTAAGCCGGTTGATTGATGCCATGCTCTCTCTTCCACTGCTCCCTCTGATGATTGTATTTGCCGCAGTTGATTTTAAACAATTCAAAATCTTTTTATTTTTTACATCCAGTGAGCATGAAAGTATATTTAAGCTGATTTTTATCTTATGTTTATTTTCGTGGATGAAAGTGGCACGAGTGGTGCGAGGGGCGGTGCTTTCACTCAAAGAGAGGGAGTTTGTATTAGCGGCTAAAACAATTGGTCTTAGTTCTTTTCAAACAATTTTGATCCATATTATTCCCAATGTTGCAGCTCCCTTATTAGTGGCTGTTACTTTAAATGTTGGAGAGGCTATTCTTTCTGAGGCAGCTCTCAGCTTTTTAGGCTTAGGAATTTCCCCTCCCACTCCGAGCTGGGGAAATATTTTATTCAATGCAATGGAACAGCTCCATCATAGCCCGTTTCTTTCTATCGCTCCGGGAGTTCTGATTTTACTTACCGTGGTGAGTTTTAATTTTGTGGGTGATGGCTTACAAGATGCCATTGACCCAAAAGCTATAAAACGATAGCACTGAGCCAACTCAATAGGATTCAAGGTCAACGACTAAAGAATTCTACGGGTCTCACTAGGTTATTTTGATTCAGATTGGTCTTGATTTCTCTCGGGTCTGTAATTTGATCTTCATCAAAGTCGTCCATTTCATCAATGCGTAAAATAGAATTAAGTGGCACTAATAATCGTTTCAGGGCAGAAAACTCTTTCTTAAGCTCTTCATCACTAGGTACCAAAATATTGGGACTGGTTTTAAATACAATATTGGAAATAATGCACATATTATAAAGATCAGTAGATGCCCTTACATTTCGGGCATAGAGAGAAATCACCTTTCCGAGAAAGTAGAAGTGAATATAAAAGAGAGATTTCTTTTTTTTGGTGGGGGTGCTCACGTTGAATATCCTTTATGAATTCGTATAGGTTAATAAAAACGATTTTTTAAATCAGAGGGCTGCTCTAACCAAATGGTTTTGCCATAGTTTTCTAATCGAATCAGCCCTTTTTTTTGGAAAAATTTGAGAGTTCGTGACAGGGTTTCAGGAATAGTCCCTAATAAGGCTGCTAGTTCCTTCTTTGAGATGGAAAGCTGGCAGACTCCTGGTTGGACTTGCCAATTGGCATTGCTAAGCAAATAGTCTGCTAAACGACTTTTTATATCTTGCAAAGATAGTGAACCCACCAACTTTGTCATTTGCCGGAGCCTTTTAGAGTAAGCTGACATAATCTTAAAACAGAGAGAAGGAGATCCTTGAAGAAGTTTGCGAAACTCTTCACTATTGATTCGTATCAGTTGGCAAGTCGAAAGGGTGCTGCAATTAGCGGGGTAAAGTCCGGTATCAAATAAGGTTGCTTCAGCAATAAAGTCTCCTGGGTATTGAATATGCAGTATTTGTTCATTACCATCAGGCGAAGCTTTATAGACTTTTAAACTTCCTGAAACAATAGCAAAAAAAGATTGGGCTGGTTCACCTTCTTGAAACAAAACCTGCCCTCCTTTGGTTTCAAATATAGATGAGCAATTTTTTATTCTGACCAGGTCAGCTTGGCTGAGGTCTTGAAAAATAAAAAGTTGAGAGATCTGTCCTATTATGTCCATGCTTCAACTGGATACCTTTTTTTCGAGCATTTGATAAGTAATTTTACTTTGTGCAGGGAAAAATGGTGTAATTTATCGTCCTAATTTGGGTCGGTTCGTCCAATTTTGATACACCTCATGGACGCTTTTATTCTGGGGTTTCCCTTTCTAGTC
>CAYFLR010000062.1:0-1732 GCA_964343805.1 uncultured bacterium
GCCATGAGGATGTTTGTTTCAGAGGTTAGTAGAACGGTCAACCGCTTTTACAGACGAAAAGGAAGACTTTTTAGGGATCGCTACTGGATGCAAGCCCTGAAAACAGGACGTTATATTTTAAATGGTTTTAGATATGTCATGTTCAATGCAATCAAACATGTTCGATATGATGGGCTATATCGCCTAGAGCAAGATCCCAGCTCATGTCTTTATGCCTTTAATAAAAAGTTAGTGGATTTAAAAATCATGAAATCCACTCGCTATTCATTACTTAGGGGAAGTGACGATTATTTTAACCGTAGCTACGCTGAAATCGTGAATGATTTAGCATTTATATAAATTGCTAATCATTAAGACCTACCAAGAAGGGGTAAACTCGACCTATGAAACTAAGGGTTAAAATCTATTTAATAATAGCCTTAAGCCTCTTCAGCTGGCCTATCCAAGCTTCGGAAAGAGCAATTACTCCTGCCATAGAATTAACAGGCAAATGGTTAGTGACTCTCTCCATTGGAAAAGGAATGGCTAAAAAACCTTTGCTGGCATTAAGAAATGTTTTGCTAAATGCTTTTGCCTCCCAGCAAGGTGGTATGTATCATCACACCATTGATCTCGACGATTTATCAGCTGAAGGTGCCCATACTTCCAAAAAGAATCTCGAATCTGCTTTTGTAAAACTAAAATCAACCATTTTTAATTTTAAATTACAAAACCCTCAGGCTGCTACCCAAGTTATTATTGGGCTTACAGGGCATGGCAAGACTAATGATCAAGGTCTGTACACTCTCTCTTTAACCGATAGCAAATTAAGCGGACCAGAGGTGGCTTCCCTATTTCAATCCATCGAAGTGGATGAACTCTTGGTTTTTGTTCAATCCTGTCAAAGTGGGAGTCTTCATAAGGCTTTTAATACAGGTCATTCCTTCTTATTGTGGGAGTTACACCAGACATTTAAACGTAGCAGCACCCGCCTAGCAGTGGTAACCCCGGTTTCAGAGTTTATCAAATCTCCTTACTACTCTTGGGAAAACATTCTCTCAAAATCCTTTAATGACCCCAAAGCCGATCTGAATAAAGACCATATAATCTCCTATGAAGAATGGAAAAACAGGCTTCTCCAATTGTCCTGCTCTCATTTTGATTTTATTCCTCGCAAAGCATTTCAAATTACAACCTCACCCAAACCACCCGGTAAAGGCATTGACCCTCAATTTTATGAGAGTAAAATACCCGGCACACTTCCCTTAACCCTCACTCCTCAAGGTATCAACAAATGGAAGAAAGGTGAATTATCCTTTCCCAATTTAAAAGACGATCCCCCGATCCTCAGTCAGCAGACATGGTCAATCTGTAAAACAAATGAAGATCTCTTTTTTACTCTACAAAAAGCCTCCCTTAATCAGTTATTACAGCTTGCGCAAGGTTCAAACCCATCCACCCAAATAAAAGCTTTAAAGAAGATGTTAACTCTTAAGACACTGACTCTTTTTTCACTCACTGAAATAAATCAACTCATGAAGGATAGCCAACTAGAATTAGTAAAAAGTGCTGCCCTGCAAGTTCTCATTCAAAAAGGGTTTAAAGAAGGCAAACAGGTAACTTTTGATCAAATAATTAAAGAATGTATAAAGAGGTTTTATTCTTTAAAAAGCCTCACTCTCAAGAAACAGCTTCTTTCAGCTATGGGCACGGCATGGCAAGCCCATAGTGCTTTTACTCTACTCCAAGAGCA
>CAYFLR010000062.1:1742-9122 GCA_964343805.1 uncultured bacterium
CTTGACTCAAAGCAGATCCCATTATTACTAATAAAACTTTTTAAACAAGAAAAGAATGCTGAAGTTAGAAAAGCCATCATTAAAGCCTTAGTTGAATTAAAATTTAGAAAATCCAATCTCATTGTAAAAGCTCTGCAAGAGGACCCCGCACCCAAGGTTCGGCAAATAGCAGCCAAAGCCATTGCTAAGCTCTCCTTAAAAAAATGGGGGGCTCACTTACTCATCGCTTTGCAAAAAGAGTCAAGTTTAAATGTAAGGTTAACTTTGATAAGAGCTTTAGGCTCCCTTAAAGTAAGCCAAGGAACATTAGAAATCGGTCTTTTACTAAGAACGGACGCTTCTTTTCAAATAAGACAAGAGGCAGCCAAATTCTTAGGCCTCATTGGCGATAATCTTGCCAAAGATCAGCTCTCCCTATCTTTACACCAAGAAAACCACCCCACTGTTTTAAGAGAGATCATTCATTCAATCAGAACACTGAAATTAAAAATTCATACTGCAAAATTAATAGAAATAAGTAAAGAGCACTCTTCTCTAAAGGTGAGAGGGGCAGCTATCATGACCCTTGGTTTCTGGCAGATTAAAGAGGCAGGACCCTCTTTGATAGAAATTCTTTCCTTGAGTTCCCATGAAGCTTTGAAAATGCAAGCGATTTCTGCTTTAACTAAAATTAAAGATCCTAAAGCCATCCCCATTTTGATAGAAAGGTTATTCGATGACCCTTATGAAAACGTAAGATCTCTATCTGCTCGTACGTTAGGATTATTAAAAGCTAAAAATGCAATTCCATTTTTAAAACAAGCTGCAAAGAATGATCCCTCAAAGCGAGTTCGTAAGAGTGCTTTGAAGGCTTTCAAACTATTAACCCAATCTTAATCTACCACTCGAAAAATTCGACGCGGTGGAAATCCATCTTTCTCACTTTCCACCTTTAATTTGGGAATAACCACCTTCTTAACGGCAGGATCCCGAGTGATAGTGATGTGCGTCCAGTAGGGATCCCGTTCTACCTTAATTCCAGGTATTTGACTCAGAAAATGAGCAAAGTGAACACTCTCTCCACTTTTTAAAATTACCTTATTGAAAAACACATAGGAGTTAACAAAAAAAGAGCCCCCCTCTTTCATTTTAGCAATCACTCGTTGAAAATAGCGTTCGGGATGATAAGTGTAGGCACCAATTCCATGCACATCGGTGGCAAAATCAAAAGCAGGGATGTCTTTATCAGCTATGGCTTCAAAATAGCGGTCTTTTAAAACCTTTAATCTGCCATTAAATGTTCCGAGTTCTCTTTGTATTTGATAAGAGATAACCGTCACCTCGGCTCTTTCTAGCAGGGGACGCTCAAAAAAACCACTTTCTGTTAACCTTCGTAAAGCACTTTTTCTTTGAGGGTTCGCTGAAGTTTTGATTTGGGCAGCTTGCTCTTTACCAAACAGATACATTTCAGCAGCAAAAGATTCACCAGATCCTAAATCCACCCAACGATCCTTGCCTCTTAATTTAAGGAGCGCTTCAATAAATTTAGGAGAAAAATGATCAAAATAGTCCAGCAGGTCTCGGCGCACCATGAAACGGTGCTCTTCTAAGGTGGATGAGGCAGTATAACCTTCAGAGACCTTCCCACACTCAGCAGCAAATAGCTGGGCAGAAAGGAGAAATAAAGTCGTTAGAAAGAGACATATTGATTTTTTAGCCATTTCTCTTTAAGTATCATCTTAAAAAGAGAGGGTGTCAAGAGCAGAGGCAAAGGCTAAAAAGCATCAATATAGATATTGTTTTCCAAAACCCCTTGAGCGAGTAGCTTTTCTTTAGTGGCATCAATCATGATTTTAGGTCCACAAAGATAGATATCGGTATTTGCAAGCTCCATTTCATCTAATAACCCTGCCACATAACCTGATTTTCCTTCCCAACCAGATTCGGGTCGGCTCAGAACCGGCACAAAGTTGAAGTTCTCATGCCTTTTGACAAGATCTTTAAAGAAATCCATATAGAGTAAATCATCAATATGCCGGGAACCATAGAGCAGCTGAACCTTCTGCGAGGTGTTTCCCTGCTTTAGGGCAGCCTCGGTCATAGATAGAAAAGGGGTAATCCCAATTCCTGCTGCCAAAAAGAGTTTATCATGATCATTTTCTTGCAGAGTGAAACTGCCCATCGGTCCTTCGATAGAGATATGCTCCCCTTCCTCCAAATTAAAAATAATAGGAGTGCCATACCCTTTTAAATCCAGCTTGACCGAAATGGTCACCAGCGAGGGATCAGAATTTGGTTTGGATATACTGTAGGCTTTAGATAAGAGGTTTTGTCTATCAATTTGGACAATTATAAACTGCCCTGGCTTCGCCTGCATTGTCGCTCCATGTTGCAGCTTAAAAGTAATCTCTTTCACATTGGCGTTGAGTCTCCTCACCTTTTGAATTTGAGTATGATAACCAATGCGATTTTCATAACCCGGCTTAGGAGCTGGAAGAGTGTAATCACCGGGTTTATATTCTCCTCGCAGTTCGAGCACATCGTTTTTACAATTCTCAATACAGGTTCCACATTTAATGCAGTCCAGGGCATCCACCTGGTTGTGATGGTTTAAACTGCGATGAGGAGAAACTTGCATAGGACACATTCTAGAACAATGACCACATTGTAAACAAGCTGAAGGAGCTGTCATAGTGATCATGGGAGTGGACTCTGTCACACCAAAAATTTTCTTCTTGAGGGTATGAAGTAACTTTTGCACCGTCCCCATAGGGCAAATAGTACACCAAGATCTTGGATTAATAGTAAGAGCGAGGACTAAACCAATAGTGGTTGTCACCTTACACATCATAACTCCGGCCATTCCTAACCGATTCCAAAATTCTGCCTGCCCCCAATATTCGAAAGAAGCTGCCACATTCCTGGCAAATAAACTCATCAAACCAAAGAGAACAAGGGCCCTTACAATGGGGTGTCGTAAAATGGCTGGAATATGTTGAAACCGGCCAAACTTTCTCATGGGAATATCAAAGAATGATCCCCGAGGACAGAGATTCCCACACCAGTATCTCCCCCAAACAAATCCCAGCATCATAATAGTGGCAAACATGGGAAAAATGATTAATCCCGCCTTGGGATAATAGAAACCAAGATAAGAAATGAGGATGGCTATTGGCCAAACCAAAACACGGTACCAATTATAGTCGCCAAAAGTCTTAATATAGAAATTCTTAGCCATGAGCTAAACACCTTTTTTTAAATTGTGAAAATGGTTGAGAGATTGGATAAACCTATCTAATTCCAAATATAAATAAGCTTATTTTATGACTTTTTCAAGTGAATTTTAACTATTATTCAAACCAAAAATTTACTTCCTCTTTAAAACGGCTGGTAACCTTAAAAGAGATCACCAGAAGAGAGTAGAAATATCGTTAAGGAAGGTGGTCTTCTCTGTCTGTTCTGACTTACTTGAAGTCATTTTGTCTTTTATGCAGTACTTACAACCAGAACTTCTGGATAAAATGTGTTCTGAACAGTGAGGGCAAGTCTTCTTGGATTCCGCCTCGCCGTGCATTCGATTGTTTTTTTTGGTATTTGAATTCATAGATCTCCTCTCGGACTTTGCCGTCCAATCGCTGAACGGGTTTTCTCATACTCTTTTTGTCGTCATTTTATTTGATAGTTTAAATTTTTTATTGATTATTTTATAAATAACTAATATTATTTATGTTTTAAGTCAGTTAATCTAAACATCAGAGGTTAATTTCTTCAGTGAATTTTCGTGGACTTCTATTTTTTTTCTTCTTCTTTTTAATTCTACTGCTTTCTGTACCAGTCCTTTTATTAGTATACGCATTTGGTATAATATTACCACCTTTAAACAAAAACCGTTTAATCCAAGGGATTATTTCTCCATGGAATAAGTTTTTAATCTGGCTTTCAGGTTCCACCGTGGAGGTTACAGGCCATGAACATATTCCCGATGAACCGGTTCTTTTTGTAGCCAATCATCAAGGAATGTTTGATGTGGCTCTCATCATTGCCTACATAGATCGCCTCAAAGGGTTTATAGCCAAAGCCGAGCTAAAATGGTTCCCAGTTTTTTATCACTGGATGAAACTTCAAAAGTGCATTCTCATCGATCGAGTCAATACACGGGAGGCCATTAAATCCATCGAAGAAGGAGTTGAACTGCTAAAAAAAGGTCATTCTTTAGTGGTATTTCCAGAAGGGACAAGGAGCTGTCAGCAAAAAGTACGAAGGTTTAAACAGGGAACATTTAAACTAGCTACCGAAAGCAGAGTTCCCATCATTCCAGTGGCGATTATCAACTCTTACCAAATTCATCCACAAAATGGTTTTAGACTTTGCCCTGCTCAAGTGAAATTAAAGATACTCCCTCCTTTGACAGTGGATAATCTATCAAAAGAGGAACTTAAGATTTTACATGAAAAGACAAAGTATTAATGAAGAGAGCTAAATATTAATCAATGATTTCTTCCCTGGCTAAGGACCCACCAGAAATAATGGTCCGAGTGCTATTTTCTGAACCATCTAGAGTGTTAGGGTAGGTGGTGGCACGATAATTTAAGGTCAACTGGAGTTCGGAAGTAGAAGAGTCGATAAGTCTTTCATAGCTAGTATTTCCGCCACCAAAGAATCCCATATAAAGTGTGTATAATCCCCCTTGGTCATCCACCGCATCGACTCTAATGTAATCAACAAAAACATTGTCTTCATCGCTAGTACGCCCTTGGGAATCTGTTCTTACATCAGAGTACCCAACCACATACATATATTTGGCTTGAAGAGTTGGAATGGCTGTTTCTTCATCAGCAAAGCGGCGACTGGTCTCATCATAATAGCTCGCTTTCCCAGTGATCTTGAAATTAACTTCCTTAGCCTCTCTTTGAAATCCCTTTTGTTCAGTTTCAAAAGGGTTGGCTGCAACAACTGAGAAGGCATAAGCTTTCGAAGAAAGCCATCCAATTTCAACTCCGCGAGTACAATAGAAAGAGGTTTGTTCAAAAAGAACACAGGTTGATAATTTGGTATCATCGCTAATTTTGGCGGCCACATCATCTTCAAAAGGAAGGAGATCAGAATCAACTCCGGTAATATAAGCAGGGTCAATAGAGTCAGTGGTTAGAAACGCGGTGGCGCCATTAGTGCAAAGTCGATTAAAAACATCTGCTTTATCTTCTTCACTGCGAGCATTAATCCGAGCACTATGAGTTGAAGCAGAAGATCCCTGAAGACTCAACTCAAGCTCGATCAGCTTCTCTCCTTCATGAGTCACTTTCAAAATATCAAAGATCTCAATTTCATACAGCTTATCACTCTGAAAAGTTGGGAAGTGTGACATTGTAGCATTTTCAGGAATACATTCACTAGTAGAAGAAGCCTTATCAGGAACAGCCACATCTTTTACGTTTGCACTATCATCATCAGAAGTGCCTTTACAGCCCAGTAATAGAAAACCTAGTAATATAATAGAAATAACGATACGCATTTTACACTCCTCAACCCTAGTTAAAAATTATGGCTCGAAAGACTTATCGGTGATTTGAGAAATTAATTAAGAGCTATTTAATATATTTGTTATGTTAAGTAGTTAGATACTATGCAATCACTGGTTCTAATACAATGGCGCTTCTCATGGGCAGGTAAAGGGAAACTTTACCGTGAGACATTATTTCCTCTTTTTTGGCAATGTTTGTGTGAGTTTGACCATCAGGAACGCGATCAAAGCCTCCGTAATCACCTAAATCTGTATTAAATATTTGGTTATATTCAGTGTGCCTCGCATTAATTTGATAGTCTACGAAAGAGCGAACCGGATCAAAGTTGAGCACAAACAACAACTCACCTCTTTCAAATGCGATCACATGATCATCCACATGTACATAGGATAAGAGAGGATCAGAGGCTTGCAACAATCGATACTTTTGAATAAACTGCAGCATATCGTAATCGAATTGAGACATGTATTTATAGCACAGCTCTTCCGAATCCACTAGACTCCACTGACGCCTGGCATAGTGATAGGACCAGCCGTTACCATCTCTGGGAAAGTCCACCCACTCTGGGTGCCCAAATTCATTACCCATAAAATTCAGATATCCACCATTGGCAGTACAAAGAGTGATAAAGCGGATAAGTTTATGAAGAGATAAACCACGATCTACAATCAAATTACGGTGATCAACATGCATATTGGTATACATATCTTTACCTATAAGACGGAACATGATGGTCTTATCCCCAACTAAAGCTTGGTCATGAGACTCAACATAGCTGATCACCCTCTCTTCCACTCGACGATTAGTGAGCTCATGCCAGATAGATTCCATATGCCAATCTTCATCTCTAACATCTTGAGTCAACTTAATCCAATAATCGGGCAGTCCCATTCCCAGTCGGTAATCAAAACCAATGCCACCATCCAAAGTGGAAGCCGCCATACCAGGCATACCGCTCACATCTTCTGCAATGGTTATAGCAGAGGGTTTAACTTGGTGAATGAGTTTATTCGCTAAAGATAAATAAGTCACCGCCTCTTGATCAAGATCATCATTGAAATAATCATCATAGCTCATAAATATCCGGCTGAGACCATGATGATGATAAATCATGCTAGTGACACCGTCGAACCTGAAGCCATCAAAGTTAAACTCCTCTAACCAATACTTGCAGTTGGATAAGAGAAAGTGAAGAACTTCTTTCTTCCCATAGTCAAAGCACATGGTATCCCAAGCAGAGTGATAACCTTTATTCCCTTCATGGAAATACTGATAAGAAGTTCCATCAAAACGGGCCAATCCCTCTGTTTCATTTTTCACTGCATGAGAGTGAACAATATCCATAATAACAGCTAGACCAGCAGCATGAGCCTCATCAATAAGTTGCTTAAGCTCATCAGGGGTTCCAAACCTCGAAGAAGGAGCAAAAAAGCTAGACACTTGATAACCAAAAGAGCCATAAAAAGGGTGCTCTTGTACAGCCATAATCTGAATAGTGTTATAACCAGACTTAATGACTCTAGGGAGTACATTCTCCCTGAATTCATTATAAGAGCTGACTTTTCCATCTTCTTGAGCCATTCCTATATGGGCTTCATATATGAGAGGAGGATTCTTAATAGAGGGTGAAGAGTGTTTGAATTCATAAGGCTGTTCTGGTTGCCAAACCCGTGAGCAGAATAACTTATTACCATCATCTTGAGTCACATATCTCGCATAAGAAGGGATTCTCTCACCAGACCCTTCAGGCCACCTTACTTTTATTTTGTAAAAGTCATTGTGTTGCAAAGTATCTAGAGGAAGTCGAATCTCAAAGTTTCCCACTTCATCCTGCCTTTGAAGCTTAAATTCTGGATGTTCTTCCCACCCACTAAACTCC
>CAYFLR010000062.1:9132-16155 GCA_964343805.1 uncultured bacterium
CCTAGCAGATAGATTTCAGTGGCATGAGGAGCCCATTCACGAAAAACCCACTCTCCCTTTTCCTGGTGTAAACCGTAAAATAGATATCCATTACTGAAAGCAGATAAGCTCTCACTGTCACTGAGCAGTCTTTGTTCAGCGACTCTGACCTGATCTATACGGTTTTGGATCCAAGTAGCAAAGGGACGTAAAAAAGCATCTTGCTCAACAATAACTGGCAGTTTTTCTGCTAATGGTTCTTTATCCACAATTAGTAACCCCTTTGAAAGGCTAAACGATAAGCTAAATCATAGTACATTGTGACTTTGGACCAATCAAAAGTCACCGAAGAACTCTCAGCTCGGTTTCTCATTGTACTTCTTTCACGACGAGACTTTTGCATAAAGGCAAATAGATAATTCGCTAATTGATCAGCAGCTTCCTCATAGCTTTGATTTCTTCTATTTACTACATAAACACCCCTATCAACAGGGGCTGACATGGTACGCATTACAAAATCACCAAAGCCAGAAAGATCACTTGTAATGGCTGGAACACCACTGGCAATACATTCGAGTGGTGTGTATCCCCACGGCTCATAATAACTCGGAAAAATACCGAGATCGCACCCTCTAACAAATTGACCATACTCCATTCCTAATAAGGGCTCCATGGGGGAAATAAAATCAGGGTGATAGACTATTTTGACTCGATCCTCGGGGCGATTCACCATGCCTGAGGTTCTTAGGAAACTTAAAATTTCATCATCAGCATCATTGACCAAATTATGAGTGATAACCGGAGGGAGACTATCAGATTGCCATGATTGAATGGTTCGACGAAGCCTCATCCACCAATATTCATCTACATAATCACCTAAATTAGCCAACTTAGGCTCTTTATGCAGGGCAGTTTGAAAAAAGAGGTTCTCACCAATCTGTTTTTGAATAGCTTTACAGGTTTGACGAATTTCTTCCATCACCGCTCTGTTTTTCATTACCTGAGGATTAATACTGGTGTAAGGCTGTCGGGTTACAAAAAACACCACGATGGTTTTTTCTTCACCTTGTTGCTTTAGACGCCAATTAAGCCGTGCTAAGGCTTCTAAAGTGAGGTCAAAGCCTTTGTTCCTATATTCAAATCTCCCTGAGGTAAAAAAGTAGAGAGTGTTCTCTAGATCAAAAGAGTAACTTTGGAAAAAATGACCCATCACAAATTGATGGATTTTTCTCTTGAATTCATAATGCAGATTTTGAAACTCATACAGTTTCGAATAGCGATCAATGTTAATACCATTGGGCAAGATAACATCCGGTTTACGCCCAATAAGGTGTTTACATTCCACCCCGGTTAATTCACTGACCGTAGTGAAAACATGGGCTCCGTGGGCAGCGGCTCGCTCCATTCGAACGATGGGGTCTATATTGAAATGAACGGATTCATCTTCCCATTTATAAAAGGGAAGCCGGTAGTAAAACTCGGTATCGTTCATAGCGATATACCGCCCCAGCATGGTGGCATGAGTAGTAAAAACAGTTGTGACCGGTAGATTTTTCTTTCTAATAAGAGGTATAGCAACTCCCGCCATCCACTCATGAAAATGAGTAATAATTTTGCGGGGGACACCTTCCTGCTGGATTAATTCATTAAGGAAAAGGTGAAAAAGGTAGCCAAAAGCCGACACTTGATCGATGAGATCGTCTCCACCATCCGATTCGATTCCATGATCATTCCAAAGCTCATATTTGATGTCGTGTAAGTCACTAAAGATGGAAAAGGGATTGAATAATATCACTCGAGGACGCCCAGCTATAAGCCAACGCCCATAGCGCACCTCATACCCTCGCTCATTCAGTCTTTTTACGGCTAACCCAATGGGATCATTGTAGTGGTGACTCTCTTCAAATTCAGATTCTACATTCTTAGTGAGATAAGGTCCCACTAGACAGTAATGATCACCCCATTTTTCCACCATACTGGCCGCTTTAGTACGGATCACAGTATGAATCCCTCCCACCTGGTTACAAACTTCCCAGGCAGACTCTAAAAGAATAGATTCGGATCTATTTCTGCGGGTGATATATTGCCGTCTTGATTTTCTAGTCTTATTTCCTTTGGTTCCACTTCCATTTGAAGCCATAGTACATTTCCAGTCAAATCATTAAACCGAGAATTTACACCAGATCTTCTGGCCGTCTCTACTTTTGTGACCATAATGATACACGGAAAAAATTATTTATGCGAATAAATTTGATAATGAATTGCAGTGACCAAAGCTTTCCGAATCAATTTCCAGTAGGTATGAGCTTTATGGGCCCCCGAAGTGGGAAGTTCTAATGTGTAAGTGGGAATATTTCGTTCTTTTGCCGCATAGTTTCCTAATGAACCTGGATAAACACGGAAATTTATCAAGGGGTAATTATTGCTCTTACGACTCATTTGCAGTGCCACATCCCGTGACTTGGCAAAAACCGTTTGAAAATAATAACCATCGGGTTCGTCCCCTCTTTTCACACCGGTAGGAGCATCAATATCCAGCCAACCAAAGGGGGAGTGAATAGTAATTATTTTATCTGGCTTAAAACGATCAATGAGCATCATCTGAAACTGAGTTTCAATTTCACTTCCTGCTTTATGCCCTGGGAATTTCCTTTTATCAGAATTGTATTTTGTTTTCCAAGAAGATAAAGCCAACTTTTCAAAGTCAGAGGTAGGAAAGTTTCGATTGATATCAACTCCATTGGAGTTTTGACGAGTGGGTGGATCTGCAAAAAATGAATCTGGATTAACTAAAGGAGCTATCACCACTCGAGTCTTTTTATAATCCTTTCGATTATCAAAAAGCACATCTCTCACCATATGAATACACTGGTAAATAGAGGGTAACTCATCTCCATGTACTCCACATAAAAACAGAGTGGTGGTTAGCACTGGCTCAAATTTAAAATCTTTATAGACGAGAGGGTAACCCTTAGGGGATATAAACTTCTCATCCCAAGTCCACGTTTTGGGGTTACAGATAATCCGCCCCCAATAATACTCTTTGATTCTGGCATTCAGTTTGCCACAGAAATTCTTCATAACCTCTTGAGAAGACTTGGGCTGAGCTACCTGCTTTGTCTCCTCAGCGAATGATACCGATGAAAACAGAGTAAGAAAAATAAGACAATAGAGCAAAGAAATTGCATTTCTCGGACAAATTTTATGCGCTGATATCATAGAACATGCATTTATTTTAAGTTAAACAATTAGTTAAGGTACGGAAGTACCATTTTCCCTAACCTCAGTCAAGCAGATCTGTATTTGCGACTAATTACTCCCTGCAAGTAATTGCTCTTTGAGAAAGTCCACAAACTTCTTTTTGCCAAAGGGTTTGGTAAGTAGAATTCCCCCCAATGCCACCGCCTTTTGTACTTTCTCATTATTCTCTTCACATCCGGTACATAAAATAATTGGAGTGGTTGGGCTATGCTCTTTAATTTTTATTAAAATATCTAAGCCAGAAACTTCTGGCATCTTCATATCAGTCACAACTAAATCAAAAGTTTCTCTGGCAACCACTTCTAATGCATAGGGTGGATCAGTAATCAAGGTTGTAGTAAACTCATCCGTTAGGTACTTTGTAAGAACTTGTCCTACCGGCTGTTCGTCTTCTACAATTAAAACCTTGGGCTTATTTTTTATCGAAAGGGGCTCTTTCTCTTTCACCACCTCTTGTTTTTGAAACTCCCAAAGTTCCTCTTTTGATACTTTTGCCAAAGGAAAGGTGAGAGTAAAGGTAACACCTTTGCCCTCACTACTTTCACAGCTTATGTGACCTTGATGCTTTTCAACAATACTGTGAGTTATAGACATTCCGAGACCGGTCCCTTTGCCACTCTCTTTGGTAGTAAAAAAGGGCTCGAAAATATGATCGAGATGCTCCTTACTGATGCCTACACCATTATCTTTATAAAGAATCTCTATCTGCCCCTGCCTCTCTTTGGTGCTGATATGGATTTCTTTTTGACGATCATCTGCCACCTCTTCAAAGGCATCCCGACTATTGGAAATGAGGTTCTGAAAAACACTTTCTAGCTGAGTGGCGTCGCCCATAATTGGACTCCGTTTTTCACTCAGCTGCAAATTGAGGGCTATTTTTTTCAAAGAGAGCTGTTTATCTAACAGCACCAGAGAATTTTCTAAGCATTGGTTTAAATCCAATAACTTTTTATCCTCTGCCTTGCTCTGGCGGGAAAAAACTCGCAGATGGTTAATAATTTTTTTCATGCGGTGAGCTGCTTCTGTAATTTTACGAGCATCTTCCACCATATCTTGCGGGTCATCTTCATCAGATTCGATCAGCTCCGCATAACCCAAGACGATCTCTAAGGGATTATTAAGCTCATGAGCCACACCCGATGCCAGGGTTTCAATGGAGGCAAGTTTAGCCGATTGAATCAGCTGAAGCTGCATATTCTGCTTCTCTTCTTCGTTTTTTTTCTGTGCTGTGAGATCGCGAATGGTGGCCATTACATTCCATTTACCATGAATCTGAACCCCTGAGGGAGAGAGTTCTGCTGGAAAGCTCTCACCATTTTTACGCTTGGCAGTCACCTCATGCAGCTTGCCAAATATATCCAACTCCCCCGTTTTTTGAAAACTTCCCCAGTTTTTTTGAAATTTAATACGAAAGTCGCGGGGCATGATCCACTTCCAGGGCTGAGCATCATCCTTATCTTGGATATTTAACCCAAACATATCTTGAGCTGCCTGATTGAGATAGGTGATCGTTTTCCCTTCGTCTACCAGCATAATGCCGTCTTTAGCGGCTTCAGTGATTGATCTAAACTTCTCTTCACTTTCATGAATTTCCCGTTTAAATCGATCTTCCTCTTCTTTGAGCTGCTTTTGACTGGAGATAATCTCTAACTGACTATGGACTCGTGCCAACAGCTCATCGGGAATGATCGGTTTAGGAATATAATCGGCGGCTCCCAAATTAAAAGCTCTGATTATTTCACGCGGCTCTTTAATAGAAGTGAGAAAGAGCACCGGAGTATTTTTTAATAGAGGGTCAGCTTTGATAGCTTCGCAAACCTGTAATCCGGAAATCTCAGGCATGACAATATCTAATAAGATGAGATCCACCGGCTGTTTTTTTAATTCACTAATGGCATTCTTTGGCTCGGGAATACATTTTACCCGATACTCTTTGGTCTTGAGAATTTTCTCAATCATGGGCAGCAGAAAGAGATCATCGTCAATCGTGGCAATCAAAGGGTTTTCTTGGGATGAATTGGTCATATTTTCCTTTCTTCAGCCTGGAATTTATCCGGGAATGAGTTGTCTTCCTATGATACCACCAATCACCTGCAAAAATGTACCAAAAAAATTAAGAACTTAAACCTGGATCCTCAGAACTTTTGGAAAAGTAGTCGGTAATCATTGCCCACCAAAGGTTTCACAAAAATCCTCGAATCACCCCGGTGAATCTGCAATTTTTGTAAAACCTTTGAAGCACAAGCATCACCAACTTCTAGATCCAAAAGTTCTGAGGATCCAGGATTAAATATCCACCATTGACTTACGCATAATTTACGCATATGATTTATTTATGGATACAACACAACGCTCCATTTTATATCTCAATATTCCCACTTTTTCCATTTCGGTGGAAAGATCTTTAACGCCCACTCTGCGCGATCGGCCCACTGCCATTGCCCCTCTCTTCTCTGATCGGGCCTTGATTTGGGAATCTTCTAGCGAAGCCAAAGCCATGGGAATTAAAAAAGGAATGCCGGTGGCTCTCGCCACTCGAAAATGCAAAGATTTGCAAATCTTAGAACCCAAACCAGAACTCTATCAACAGGCTAGCAATAAAGTAGAGAGCCTTATTAAGAAGGTTTCTCCCAGCTTTGAGCGAGATAAACTCGGGCATCTCTACATTGATTTTACCGGACTTCACAAGCTGCATGGCGCCGAAAAAGACCTCAGTTTACGTTTGCAAAAACATTTAAAAAAGCACTACTCACTGGAGTCTTCTTTAGGTATCGCCTTTAATAAGTTAGTTTCTAAAATCGCTGCTAAATCAGCTACCCCCAGCCTCGACATACTACATATTTTTGAAGGCAGTGAATCCACTTTCTTAAACCCTAAACCGGTCCAGGTTCTGCCGATTGTTCATCAAATGGAAAAAACAATTCTGAAAAAAGGGCTGGATAACTGGTTTACCGATTTAAATATTCACCATGTTTCTGACATCGTCCAGTTAGGAGTCCCCCTTCTCTCTGTCATTTTTGGAAAAGAAGCTCCTATCATGTATCAAATGGCACTAGGTCAAGACACGACTCCTATTTATCAACCGAAACAAAAGCCCTCTATCATTGAAGAGCAAATTTTACAACAAGACACCAATCATAGCTCTATTTTAAGATCTCATCTCAGAACCCTCACCGAGCAAGCCCTCTTTCGACTGAGAAGCAAAGGGGCCACCACCAAGCAAATCTTACTCTATCTCCGTTTTAGTGACCTGAAACACACCCAAAGTACTTTCACCCTTCCCGAGCCAACCAGCCATTCCAAGGAGGTGTATCAAGCGGTGTGTCATTTACTCAAAAAGATTTTAAAAAGACGCACTCGCGTGCGTTTCATCGCACTCCAACTTCGACAGCTCTCTTTTCTTGGAGTGCAGCTCTCCCTATTCAATAATGAGACCCCACTGCATCTCACCACGGACAAGATCAAAAAACGATTTGGCGCTCATAAGTTAGTTTTTGCCAATGAACTCCAAACTCTCTCAGCCTCTCGCAAAAGCACCACCTCATGACTTTCTCTATCCCAACCCCACTCCCTCAGCTTTCCGCTCTGCTTCATGCCCACTCCTCTTTTTCTATTATGCGAGGACTCAACTCTCCTCTTCAAATCTGTAAAGCAGCCAAAAAAGCCGGCTACCAACACCTCGCTCTCACCGAGACCAATGGGCTTTACGGCTTACAAGATTTTCTCGACGCCGCCAAAGAGGTAGAAATTAATCCTATTATTGGCAGCGAGCTGGAAGTTCCC
>CAYFLR010000062.1:16165-29032 GCA_964343805.1 uncultured bacterium
GGAATCAAAGGCTACCAAACCCTTTGCCAAATTATCTCAAAAATTCACCAAGAAAACCTCACCGCCCCTCTTCTGCTCCAAGAACTGATTAAAGAACTGCCTCGCTCTGCCCATGAGATCTTTCTCCTCACCGCTGACAGCTCCTTTATCAAATCCATTCGTCCCCATCTGCCAGCAGGCCACCTCTTTTTAGAACTCAGTGCCGGTTTTTTTAATCACAGCCAGGTGAAGTGGGCCAAAGAGCATCAAATCCCTTTTATTGCCTCCAACCGTCTCTATCATCTCCACCCACAGGATCAAATTTACTTTCGTCTCATGCGAGCCATCGATGAAAATAGGGTCCTTTCTGATTTAGACATCACCTCGTACTATAACAATTACGGGTTCCTCCTCACTCCTCAGCAATTTACCCAAATATTCTGTCACCTTCCCGAAGCCATTTATAACACCAATCAACTGGCAGAGCGCTGTCAATGCTATTGGTATAATCCTCGACTGATGATCCCCACTCTCTCCTCTCATAATGAGCGAGAAGTTTTTAGAAAACTGGAATCCGAATGCGAAAAAGGGTTTAAATGGAGGTGGAGTGGTGAAAATAAAAACTTTCAAAAAAGAGCGAGAAAGCGTCTCCAACATGAGCTCACCATCATTAAAGAAAAGGGATTCTCAGGTTATTTCCTAGTGGTTCAAGATATTGTAAAACAGTCTCAGCGTACCTGTGGTCGTGGTTCTGCCGCAGCCAGTGCCGTCTCTTATCTCTTAGGAATCACCCATGTGGATCCCATTTTACACAACCTCTTTTTTGAACGTTTTTTAAATCCGGCTCGCACCGATCCTCCCGATATTGATATCGACTTTCCTTGGGATGAAAGAGATCAAATTCTCGATTATATTTTCACCAAATATGGCAATCGAGCGGCTATGGTGGCCAATCACATCACCTTTGGGGCTCGTTCTGCAATTAGAGAAATTGCCAAAGTCTTTGGGCTCCCCACAGATGAGATTTCATTTGTCACCAAGAGAGTGCCTCACTTTGCCTCCTCTAAAGCTCTTCCCCACTTTCTTGCAAATACCAAACTTCGACTGCGTAAAGAGTGGCAAACCATCTTTCAATGCGCTCTGCGATTTGATAACCAAATGCGCCATCTCTCCGTGCATTGTGGAGGAGTGGTCATCACCCCCAGGCCCGTAGAAAACTATGTTCCGGTAGAAATCGCATCCAAAGGAGTGAGGGTTATTCAATGGGAAAAGGAGCAAACCGAACGAGCGGGATTAGTTAAAATTGATATCCTTGGTAACCGCTCTTTATCAGTGATTCGTGACACATTATCCGCAGTGGCAGATCAAGGTGGCCCCCAATTATCCTACCGCTCATTAAATCCCTTGCAAGATAGGCCCACTCAAAAGGCTCTTATGCAAGGAAACACCATGGGAGTTTTTTATATTGAAAGCCCCGCCACTCGACTGCTCATGCAAAAAATGCGCAGTGGTCATTTTGAGCATATTGTCATTGCCTCCTCGATTATTCGTCCCGCCGCCAATAAGTATGCCAACCTTTTTTGCAGGAGGCTTCACGGTCAGAGCTTTAAACCTCTTCACCCTCTTTTAGAAGAGGTATTGGCAGAGAGCTTTGGTATTTTAGTTTACCAAGAGGATGTGAGTAAAACCGCCATTGCTCTGGCCGGTTTTAGCCCCTCCAAAGGAGAAGTGCTCCGCAAAATACTCTCTAAAAAACATAAGGAGAAAGAATTAAATGATCTAAAAAAAGATTTCTTTGCCGGGGCTAAAGAGAGGGGAGCCTCTTCTGAAGCCATTAGCCAAATCTGGGAGATGATTCTGAGTTTTCAAGGTTACTCCTTCTGTAAGCCCCACAGTGCGAGTTATGCCCTGGTCTCTTTTAAATCTTGCTATTTAAGAGTTCACTATCCGGCTGAATTTATGGCCGCAGTGATCAGCAATCAAGGAGGATATTACTCTACCATGTCCTATATTGAAGAAGCCAAAAGAATGGGGATCAAAGTGCTTCCTCCCGACGTTAATTACAGCGAATTTCATTACACCGGCTCTCACCAAGATTCTTGCCCTTCCATCCGATGTGGACTCATGCAAATAAAACATCTCAGCTCTCCCTGTCTGCAAAAAATATTAGATCAAAGAGCATCAAAACCCTTTCAAAACCTCTATGATTTTTATCAGCGAGTGAACCCCTCTCTATCCGATATGAAAATTTTGATTAAAGCTCAAAGCTTAGGTCGGCTCGCCGAGTCTTACACTCCAGCCGAGCTCTTATGGCAGCTCCTACTCAAAGCTAAAAATGCCCCCTCGCACTTATTAAGCCAGCTCCCTCCCATATCCCCTCACAGCAGGGCTCAAATGATGAGATGGGAACTTGAATATCTGCAAGGAGCCATCACCTTCTCTTATCTGCAGCTTTTTAACCTGGCTTCCGCCTCCTCCCAAAGAGTTCCAGCTAAAAACTTGAGATACTACATAAACCGTCCAGTTCTCCTATTTGGCATTAAAGTCACCTCCAAACAAACGGTCACAAAAAACATGGAAGAGATGCGCTTTGTCACCTTTCATGATGAAGAGACTCTGTTTGAAACCGTCTTCTTTCCCAAGTCCTATCAACAGAGCAAAGACCTTCTTTTTATCGCCAAAGCTTTCCTAATCCAAGGCACTGTTCAAAATGAATTAGGGGCCATTCAAGTGCAGGTGGATAAAATAAGGCCACTTTCCCCCACTTTTCCTCAAAATGAGATTCCCCACCAAACCCGCCCGCTCTCCCTTCAACTCTCCAATAGCTCAAATCTGAAAAACGATAAGTTGATTATTAATTAAGATTACTTCATAATTAAAGTTACAATATTATTAAAGTATTGAACCTTTTACCCCCAAATTGGATTAGACCAAAATGGACAAGCCAACCAAAACCATCTTTGTTATAGATGATGATGAATTTTGTCGAAAACATACAGCCCAAGTGCTAGAGCCTCTTGAGACTGAAATATATACCTTTGAAGATCCGGAAGAAGCTCTCGAAAAGGTGTCAGAATTGGACCCCTTTCTCTTGCTGCTCGACTATCAGATGCCTCAATTAAACGGTTATAAATTTATGGTTCTCTTTAGTGAGAAGCTCCTTTTTAAAGACCGAAGTGTCTTTCTCATAACCGGAGCCGATTTAGACCCAATGATGGAGGCGGCAATGCCCTCGTTAGGGATTGAAAAATATTTTAAAAAACCACTGGATGGAGCGAGTTTGCTAAAAGCAGCCAAAGAAGTATTAGATGAATTAAATGGGAAAAGTTCTTAAGACATTATGATTCTAAAGAAGTTTATAAAAAGAAAGCGTTTGCGCTACATTATTCAGCAGCTGGTACAAAGTG
The DNA here is from genome assembly GCA_964343805.1 of uncultured bacterium. Classification (GTDB taxonomy): domain Bacteria; phylum Bdellovibrionota_B; class Oligoflexia; order CAYFLR01; family CAYFLR01; genus CAYFLR01. Next base: position 19,552 of record CAYFLR010000062.1, read on the forward strand.
CCGATATTCAATTTCATTTAGAGGATATCGGCGGTACCGTGGTTTGGGGTAAAAATAAATGTGAAGAAAGCAGGTTCCTCCTCGCCTTTGAAGATCAACAACTCGGATACTTAGTCGGTGAACCCAAAGCGGAAGGAATTGCTAATTTAATCAACCATATTATCCAACGAGAACAAGAGATCAAACAGCTCTCTCAGGAAACTATCGACACCTATCGAGAGATCAATGTATTTTATAATTTAGCAGAACGAATTGCTACAGAGATTGAACTGGAACCCGTTTTAGAGATTGCAGCAGAAGAAGCCCATCGTTTAGTCCTCTCCCACTGTGTCTGCATCCTGATGCCCAATAGTGACGGAGAGTTTCAGCCCGTTTCCTCCACTGCGGATCTCACAGAGGATACAACCCTCCACCCTTATCTCCATAAACTGATCAGCCAACTCAAAGAATCAGGCTTAACTGAGGTGGTTGAAGTTGATCACCCAGAGGCACAGCTTAAAACCATCTTAGGATGTCCCCTTAAATTAAAAGATCGACTCCTCGGAATTCTAGCTCTAGGGTTTGAAACCAGGCAAGAAATAAGCGCGCGTGATATTAAAGTGGTTTCGGCGATAGCCGCTCACACCGCCTCGGCTATTGCCAATCGTATGGAATTAGACAAGGCCATCCGTCTCATCATGGACAACGTCCAATCGGGTATTTTAATCTGTGATCATGAGGGGAAAATTCAACCTGGTCATACCAAATCCTGTGATGAAATTTTTGCTACCGAGACACTCGATGGCATGGAAATTTCTACTGCTATGCAGCTTGATCCCGTCACAGCTGAGACTTATCTAGCTATGTATGATCAAATTTTATTCCCGAAGAAATGGCGCTTTCGCAACTCATCAACCAGTTTACTATAAAAGATCAAACCTACTCCATTACCGGGACAGCCCTACGTAATGGAGAGAATGAAATTGAAAACATTATGTTCACTATTGTGAATATCACTGGTCAGATTGAGGCTGAAAGAAAAAATAAATTACAACTGCGCTTACTAGAAATACTAGGGCGTAAAGAACACTTCACTCGCTTTATCAAAGAGAGTCGAGAGCTCTGGAGCGAGTGTAAAGAGCTCATCAAAGATCCCGCCAACCAAAACAAAGTGAGAATGAATCTTCATACTTTAAAAGGAAATATGGGATGCTTTTCTCTCAATGAGCAATCAGATCTTATTCACCAAGTGGAGTCATTCCCTGAGATAAAAATAGAACATGTGGAGCAAACCGAGCAAAGCTTTAAAGACTTTTTAAAAGAACATCATGATTTATTAAATATGAGCTATGAGGATGAGCAAAAAATTGCCATTCGGCTCGATCCAGATGAACTGGCTCAATTTAAAACAGAGAGTAAAAAAGCAGGCTCCAAAGAAGAGTATCAAAGCTTAATTAATAGTTTTATAAGAAAGGCCTCCTTTGTGAAAGCAGAAGTATTAATAGGAGCCCTACCAGATTTGATGCTGCGCCTTGCTAAACGACTCAATAAGCCCATTAAATTAGATATAGAGGGTGGTCATTTAAAAATGGATCAAGAGCTCTTGCAGCCCATTTTTACCAACCTACCTCATTTAGCTAGGAATTCACTCGATCACGGGATAGAACATCCCGATGACCGAACCTTAAAAGATCAAATTGCCTCCATCAAGTTAGGATTTGCAATAGAAAAAGAGCAGTGGAAAATTTCTTTCAGCGATGATGGTCGCGGTCTTGATCCTCAAATGATCTGCCTGAAAGCTTTAGAAAAAGAAATTATTAATAAGCAGGAAGCATCCCAACTCTCTGATCTAGAAAAAATAAACTTAATTTTTCATCCCGGCTTTTCCACCCGATCGGAAGCCAGTGAAACTTCTGGGAGAGGGGTTGGGATGTCTGCCATCAAAGAGGCAGTGGATCAAGCCCAAGGAAAGATCGAAATTAGGTCACAAATTGGCAAAGGGAGCACATTCACTATTCACATTCCTTGCCGAAAGTGATAGATAATAGCCCATGATAGGAATATTTGATTCAGGCATCGGCGGCCTCACAGTAATGCGCGGAATTTTATCTCACCTGCCTCAATATGACATTGTCTACTTTGGTGATACCGCCCGAACCCCTTACGGGAATAAGAGCTCTCAAACCGTCATTGAATATGCCATCGAAGACACCCAATTTCTTATAGAAAAAGGTGCCAAACTCATTATAATCGCCTGTAATACCGCCTCCAGTGTGGCCACCGAAATTCTAAGAGAAAAATTTGATATTCCTATTTTTGAAGTGATCACTCCGGCAGTAAATAAATCTCTTTCGGTCACTAAAAAGAAATATATTGGGGTGATAGGAACCCGAGGAACCATCAAAAGCGATATATATAGATCCACCATCCTAGAGCAACAACCAGACACCAAAGTATTTTCAGAAGCCTGCCCTTTACTGGTCCCGCTGGTTGAAGAGGGCTGGTTAAAAAGACCTGAAACCACTCGCATTATTAAAAAATACTTACGCCCCTTAAAGGCGAAACAGGTGGACACTCTTATTTTAGGCTGTACCCACTACCCTTTGTTAAGGGCAACCATAAAAAGTGTCATGGGGAAAAGCACGCGAATTATTGATTCGTCTGAAGCGATGGCCAGTCAGATTGCCGCTTTTTTAAATGAACACCCAGACCTTGAAAACGAGTTACCTAAAAACAATCACCATCAACTTTTTGTCTCTGATCTCACCGATCAGTTTAAAAGGATTGCTGAGTCCGCCCTAAAGCAAAATGTTCACTTAACGCAGATCAACCTATGAAAATAAAACTGCATACTTTTAGTTTACCTCTTGCCCACACCTTTCAAATTGCTAACCACTCTCGCGATCACCAACTCACGCTCATAGTAGAATGTATCAGAGATGACAAAAGTGGTTTTGGTGAAGTCACCGCCAGCGAATACTATCAGTCTCCTTTGCCGCAAATGATCACCATTCTTTCTGACCTCCGTACAGAGCTAAGCCAAATACCCTGGACTTTTCCCACTAAAATGTGGAAGGCAATTAAGGAAATCTTAGGTAAACACCCCCTTTGCCAACAAGCTCCCACATCGCTTGCCTTTCCTCTTTCAGCATTAGATCAAGCCATATGGGATCTTTGGGGGAAAGAAGAGCAACAACCTCTCTTTGAAGTTATATCCCCCCAAAGCCAAAAGATTCCCCCCTCCTGTTTCACCCTCGGCCATGATAAAATTCCTGTGATGGAGCAAAAACTCGCCCAGGCGAAAGACTGGCCCTCATTCAAAATTAAACTAGGAGTAGATAACGACTCTCAAGTTTTACAGGCTTTGCGAGCCAAAACATCTAAACCCTTTCGGGTGGATGTGAATTGTGGTTGGAATTTGGAGGAAGGAAAAAACATCCTGCCACTTTTAGCAAAGATGAACATTGAACTCCTTGAACAGCCCTTCCCCGCTACCGCTTATAAAGAAACAGGTAATTTACAACAACGTACCTCCATTCCCCTTATCGCTGATGAAAGCTGCCGCAATGAGGATGATATTGCAAAGTGCCAAGGACACTTTCAAGGCATCAATATAAAACTGCCTAAATGCGGTGGCATCACTCCAGCTCAAAAGATGATTAAAATAGGAAGAGAGCTAGGGCTAAAGATCATGCTAGGCTGCATGACCGAATCCACCATTGGCATTTCTTCCATCGCGCAGATAGCACCCTTAGTGGATTTTTTAGATATGGATGGAGCAGCGCTGCTCGCTCAGGATATAGCTAAAGGAGTACAAGTGATTAATGGGGAGGCAAAACTCATACCCGCCTTTGGCATGGGTACGGAACTACTTTTTAATTCATGTCATTTAAAAACATACTGAAACTTGTCAAACCATCACACCAGTAAAGATCACCACCAATAATATACAGGTCATGATTCGAGCCGTTAAACTGGTGGTTTTATGCCACATGGAGTAACCGGTCCAAGCAGTTAAAAGAAAGACAATGAGATAAAGGACATAACTCATAATTCGATCTCCCTCCAAATACGAACAGTGATAACAAACATGATAAGACTCCAGATGCTCCACAGAAAAATAGATTCATAGGGCATACGAATGGAAGTTTGTAAAAAGGGGATCATCCCGAAGGCGAAGGGTTGGATTTGAAAAGGGGGGAAAACCTTATATTCAATCAATTCATTCAACACCGGTAGCACTCTAATATAGAGGATGACATAACCCAAAAGACTCAAAAGCAGAGCCAAACGCTTCGCCCCTTTTTTTACATAGGCCATCAAAAAAACCGCAATATTGACTCCAGTAAGAATTAAAGGAACGAATAGTACAAAAAGAAAATAAAAGAAGATAAAAATCAGAGAGCCGGTGTACTGCTCCGATGGAATGCCTACACCCACTAGAAATCTCCAAGATAAAAAAAAGAGCAGACCAAAGTAAGCAGCGCCGATGGACACCAGATAAATAAGTTTACATAAAATTTGAAAAAAAGTGGGAATGGGTGCTAAGCGCAAAGTTTGATAAAAGCCCAAATCCCCTTCTCCAGAGGTTTTTATCGCCATGATAAAAAACAACCCTAAAGCCAAAAGCCCTGAAATAAAAGAGATTAAAACGTGGAGAAAAAAGGTTTTACCGGACTCTTTGTCGAGGGTCGGATCGCTCATCACTTGATCTAAGGGAGCATGTTTTAAAGCAGGAACATCTTCTATTGTGGGTGCGCTAGCAAATTGCAGGGAGAGTCCCACAGTTCCCACTAACAAAACAGCCAAGATGATAAAAAATAGATTAGTTCGTTTAAATTCAAGTAAAACTAAAAACCATAAAGCTCTCATTCAGATGTACTCCTCTAAGCTAAGACCTCACGATACTCTTCTAAAATAGTCTGTTGATTTTCTGATTCAGCATCCAGTTTCAAATCTTTAAGCAAATTACCTTCCCTAATAAAAAGGGCCCTGCTAAAAAGACCTTGAGCATCCCGAATGTCATGAGTAGAAAAGATGATCGCTCCATCTTCCTGCTTATGATTAGTGATGGTCTCCATCATTTTTTCTCTCGAAAGAAAGTCAATTCCTGATAGGGGCTCATCCAACAAGAGGAGTTTACATTTTCGAGCAAGTAACATGGCGAGCTTAACCCGAGCCTTTTGACCTTTGGAGAAAGAGGAGAAGGTTTGTTTAACTGGCACTTCTAATTCAGCAAGCAGACTATCAAATCGATCTGGATCAAAACCATTAAAAAGGTTCAGCATCACCTTTTTAATATCCGAGGGTTCCATCCAAGGTAGACAAGGATCCTGGTCTCCTAGATATCCAATTTGATCCAATACTTTGGCCGGTGGTTGATCTAATACCCAAACTTCACCAATGGTCGGATAAATAAGACCGGCAAGGAGTTTTAAAGTGGTGGTTTTACCCGCGCCATTGGCCCCAAGGAGACCGATGGTTTCACCCGCCTCAATATTCAGAGTAAGGTTGGAAAGACCCTCCACCTCAAAGTACCTCTTAGTCACAGCAATAAATCTAGCAATCATTGAGCTCTGTCCTCGTAACTAAATAACCATAAAAAAGTATCGAGCGATTATAACACAAACATATTCCACTGCAAGAATGGAAATCGGTTTTAGAATAAGCTACAATGGCGAGAGGAGGAAACATGAAAAGACACTGGTTTATACTTGGACTTGTAATTTTATTTATAACCTCTTTTGGATGCGGCAGTGAAGATGAAAATGAAGGCCCTCCCATTGATCCCGCAAGTGTCTCCTGTCCAACTAAAATCGTTAAGGGAGATACCAAAGCCCAGGTACAAAGCAAATGGGGAGAGCCCGATAGTATTAAAACTAAAACAGATTCCACTATCTGGTACTATATTAAGTACAGTGGAACAGGTTATACCCAGTGCTCTATTTATTTTGAACTAGAAAAAGGGACTCTAGCCAAAGTGGATGACAACCGCTGCAACCAGAACTGTTACGATATAACCACCTTCTAAAAATAGTATGAACAAAGAAAAATATAAAATATTAATCACCAACGATGATGGAATTGAATCGGAAGCTCTCCATGCTCTGGAGAAAGCATGTGGAGAGGTTTTTGAATGCTATGTGGTAGTTCCCGACCAAGAAAAGAGTGCCGCAAGCATGTCTCTTTCTGCCAGAGATAGAATCAAAGTGCTGAAAATGAGTGACAGTCGATGGACAGTTGCAGGGACTCCAGTGGATTGTATTTGCTGTGCTCGCATGCTGGATATCCCGCCTCCCGATTTGGTCATTAGTGGCATTAACATGGGAGCCAATTTAGGTAACGATGTCTTCTACTCAGGAACAGTAGGAGCCTCTTTTGAAGCTGCCATGCAAGGTTTTGCATCCATGGCAATCTCTTCAGTGGGACGTTTAAAGTCTAGATATGAAGATAGCGCTCAGGTGGCGGTGCAAATTGCTCAGTTTCTATGCCAAAACCCACTTCCTCCCCATCATATTCTCAATGTGAATTATCCCGATTTTCCCCTCTACCAAATCAAAGGATTTTCCATTAATGACTTGGGTTTACAGGTGTATGGCAACAACACAATGGAGAAAATTACTGACCAGCTATCCTTTTTTAAGTATGGTGGCTACAGTGGATCAGAAAATATCCCTGGTTCCGATTGTAACGCTTGCAAAGAAGGATTTGTTTCCATGACACCGCTCACTGTATTAAGAAATTTAAGATCTCCTAATTTGGACCTCAAAGATCACTTTCCCAGTTCTTGGCACCCTGGAAAGGGTTTATGATTCGTCGGACCTGGATATTTCATCCTCTATCGGTTTTTATATTTTCCATTTTAGCTTTAGGGCTCTCACTCTATCTCTATATCTCATGGTATCTCCAAGCCAGCCAAATCTTTGATGACTACGTCAGGCAGTTTAATATTGACCCTACTCTTTTTGAAAATCCCACCTCTTGGACCATCATTGTTGAAATGTCCCTATTAGTGGGCGTCATTCTAATTGGTCTTTTTATCATTTTTGTTTACTATCAAAAAACCATTGCCCTCTATCGCTTGCAAAGAAACTTTATTAATAGCTTCACTCATGAATTGAAAACACCCATTGCCTCTCTCCAACTCTATCTAGATACCTTTTCCAAATATGATCTCCCACGCTCCTCTCAATTGAAATATATTGAGTATATGAAAAAAGACACCAAAAGACTCACCGGCCACGTAAACCAGATTTTGAATATTGCCACCCTAGAAGCGGGCAAAAAGAAAATTAAGTTCCAACAGATGGAGATCATCCCGCAGATTGAGCTTTTTTTAGAGACAAATAAACATCTATTTGAGCATGTGGATATTAAGGTTCAAAACAATTTAGAGATAGCGGCCTGTTATCCTATAAATCCCCCACTGGTTGAAATGATGATGATGAATCTAATAACCAATGCTTTAAAATACAATAACTCTTCTCCACCCCGTATAACGATAACTTTATCCAAAACCAATTCTAAACTTATTCTAGAGGTTAAAGATAATGGAATCGGTATGGTCAAGTCTGATCTTAAAAAGGTATTTCGTAAATTCTATCAAGTAGGAACAAGCGATAATATGTCAGCCAAAGGAAGCGGATTAGGCCTTTACCTGGTGACCCTCATAGTCAGACTGCATCAAGCAAAAATAAGAGCGGAAAGTCAAGGCTTGGAAAAAGGCTCTAACTTTGTTATCAGTTTACCTTATAAACTTGTTACAGATGCAAAGGAGTCCTCCCCTGCATGAAGGAAGAGCAAAAGAACAAACGCATATTGATCATCGAAGATGAACCCCATATTGCTGAAGGACTAGAACTAAATCTCAATCTGCAAGGCTACCAGGTGGTGATTTCGAAAGATGGGATGGATGGTCTCCAGAAATGGAAAGAGTTCTCACCCCATCTCATCGTATTAGATCTCATGCTCCCTGGAATAGATGGCTACTCTATTCTTCAGAAAGTACGTTTAGAAGACAGCCGTCTTCCTGTCCTTATACTTTCAGCCAAAGATCGAACTGAAGATAAAGTAAAGGGATTTAATTACGGGGTGGATGATTATCTCGTGAAACCTTTCAACTTGGATGAATTTTTACTCAGAGTGCAAAGATTAATTACTAAAGCTGATTGGTATCATACTTCTGAAGATGTTGGATCCCTGGGTTCATATAACAAAGAAGAGTACTCCTTCGGTGAAAACCAGATCAACTTCAAAACGGGTATGGCCTTATGCAATGGAGAATCCATCTTACTCACGGTACAAGAGCAGACTCTATTAAAGCTTTTCATTGCCAACCCAGGTCAACCCTTATCTCGAGAGACCCTCTTAAAGGTGGCTTGGGGATATGCAAAAGATACCAGCACCCGCACTTTAGATAACTTTATTGTCAGATTCAGAAAATACTTTGAGCAGGATCCTAAAAACCCGGTATTTTTTAAAAGCCTCCGCTCCATCGGTTATGTCTTTAATCCTCACGAAGGAGAAAATCAATGAGTCAATTGAAACTCACCTCGCTGGAAGCCACCCCTCAAAAACTAGACGGGGGAGCTATGTTCGGAAACGCCCCCAAACCCCTTTGGGAAAAATGGATTCCCGCAGATGAAAGAAACCGTATTCCTCTCGCTTGCCGCTGCTTATTAGTTCAGACGGAATCTCATAATATTCTGTGTGAAACAGGTATTGGTAGTTACTTAGAGCCCAAATTACGTGATCGTTTTGGCGTAATCGATGAGGAAGCTATATTATTAAAACAGCTCGCTGAACTCGGTATCAAAGAAGAAGAAATAGACTTTGTCATTCTATCCCATCTTCACTTTGACCATGCCGGAGGTCTCGTACCTCCTTGGCCTGCAGCCAGCAAACCGGATTGGCAACTCCACTTTCCTAAAGCACGCTACCTGGTGGGCAAAGAACACTTTGAACGTTCAACTCACCCCCACTTTAGAGATCGAGCCTCATTTATACCTTTACTGGCAGATAAATTAAAAGAGAGTGATCGATTGGTACTAATAGACTCTGCTGGAGATAACCCGATTCATGAACTTGGTATTCCCGAACTCAAAGACACCCTTTCTTTTTATACCTCCCATGGACATACTCCTGGACACCTCCATGCACTTTTTAAAGGAGAAAAAGGGAAAGTCTTTTTTACCGGCGATTTGATCCCCGGAACACCTTGGGTGCATATTCCCATTCATATGGGTTATGATCGTAATTCAGAACTTTTGGTCGATGAAAAAACAGCCATTTTACCAGAGGCAGTGAAAGAAGATTGGCTCCTCTTTTTTACTCATGACCCTTACCAGGCTGCTTCCCATGTGGAACAAGATGAGAAAAAACGCTATCATGCTACCAACACTATTAAAGATCTCAAAGGATTTCTACTATAGGAGACTTTATGAATTACTTTAAATTTATCTCCCTGGTTATCTCTGTTCTCTCTATTGGGTCACTGTTGGCC
>CAYFLR010000062.1:29042-33567 GCA_964343805.1 uncultured bacterium
TAAGAATATCGTAGTGCTGGGGGTTGATGCTCCTATTGATAGTGGAGACGGTAAACTCACCCCCCTCTTTTATTACCTAAATTATGAAAATGATTTCGAGACTCCTTATCTTGAGAGATCCATCAGCCTTGCAACCAGTGAATTAGCCATGGCTTTAGAATGGGGACAGGCTCCTCGTTATGGCATCAGATCAGCCATAGGTTGGATCAGCCATGGAGCCTATAAACATTACGACCACCAAGGAAACCTGCTGGCAGGTCAAACCCTCCATGGCTATAAAGGAGAAATGGAACTGGCAGCCATTTTTAAATTTCAGTCTGAAATCCTTTCCTCTGTTAAATTGATACCTCAATACTTTGCTTATAAAAAAAATGAAGACCTCACTCAAATCCCCCTCTCAAAAGATCACTTCGCGCTCTCTCTCTTATGGAAGACTGAGCAAAAGAAGATCTCACTGAGTCATGGTGATATGCTGAAACAAGGTTGGACCCACAAACTCGAGCTATCTGCCAGCAAACGCTTTAACTATTACGGCCTAGATACAGACAAAGATGAAAGCTATCAAAATAGTTTCAAAGTTTTTTATACCGGAGAACTCTTTCAGGAAATAGTTCCTGCTCTCCATCTTGAACTCAGGGGTAACATTGGTTGGCAATATAAGGTTGACCGTAACAACGCTGAATTTATGGGGTCATGGATCGCAGACCACGGGATTATTCCAGGGTATTATTTTCTCGAATTCCAAAATAATATGTTTGCTTCGCTCTCCGGTGGCACCGCCTTTTTACTCGGATCTAAGTATAAATTGACACCGCTTTTTCATACTCTCTTCATGCCCAAAGAAACTGAAATTCCAGGTGTTGAAAATTATCCCTCCAACCATTATATGAGCGCATCTCTCGCCCTTGATGGTAAAATCATGGACCTCATTCCCTTTCATTTAGCCTATGCTTACGGATTTGACGCCAAGAGAAAAGAGGGGTTAGGTTCTCACGAAATACGATTTTATTTAGTGGGAGGATTTGGAGATGAACCTAAAAAGCAAGAATAGATCGTCGTTATGGTCCGTTTAAAAGTACTTTTATTATTTCTTCTGACACTTGCATGTGACTCCTCCTACAAATTCCATCTCACCTCTGCTAGCTGCCTGTATCAACACGGATTGGCTGAAAAAGGCCCCTACATCGAAATGTGTATCGATTTTATGGATGCTGTGCAAGATGATGAAGGTGATTTCAAGTTACACTGTGAAGCAGGGCATAAAGATGAAAATATAAAAAAAGGAACTTGGCAAGAAGGAATCCCCTGCACCACCAGTGGAGCCACCGCCTCTTGTATCGGCAGCCCCCTCCCCTTAGGCGGCAAAAAGGATCTCTATGGTTATGATACTCCCATCAATGCCTTTATTAAAAATAAACTATGCAGTGAAGGAGAGTATACAGAGTTGATTGCTGTCAAAATGTTGAAAGCCAGTTATACGGTGTGGACCGATATGGAGCAAACAAACAAATACCAATGCATCCAACTCACTGAAATACACCCCGATGTCAAAGAAGAACTCAAGAAAAAGTTCACCAGTATGAGCCTCAAAGTGGCCGCCAGCTTCAATGGGGCTTTACCTAAATGGGAAGACAATGGAACCTGTGAACCCACAGCAGGAGTCACCTTTAGCTGTGCCGATGCTATTAACATTGGGGAATTTAAAGAGAGCACCTACTGGTACACCGAACTCAGTGAACCCTATCAACTAAAAAAGAAAACCGAATGTGAAGGAAAAGAGGGCACCTTTAATGCCCACTAGGTTTTGCAGTCAACACAGGCTAGGTTGGTTTACGGACGCCAGCCAGACCAAATATTGGCATATTTCTTTCTACCTTGTGCAGTAAATCCTAAGTAACTGTATTTTCCATAATGAGAAAGTTTACCTAAAACACGATAGGGAATGGGACCTTCTGGGAATATCACTAACACCAGGCTTTTTCCTTGATGAGTAAAATTAACCACCGCCACTTCACTTTTTAAATCACTTTGATAACTCTCCCCCTGATCTTTTACTACCAAAGAAGCTCCCTCCACTCTGATACAGCAATGATCCTGCAGCAAGGTTTTAAAGTAAGGAGTTTTTAAAGCTTTAGCAGTGATAAAATAAAAGCTAGGTTCCTTGGGAGGAATAAAGTTATCTAGTTGACCTTGGGTCATATATTGAACATCACTGCTCTCACCTGAAAGAGGATAAGCATCGATAACCTTTTTCAAGCCTTCACTGGTAGCTGGAGAGGAAGAAAGGTTAGTATAAAATTCCGTTTTCTGATGACTCCAAAATTTATAAAGTGTGGGAGGGTTTTCTTGATCATTCAGTGTCCGCATTAAATTGAATGCCGGATCAAGCTTGATCTCCTTAATCATTTTATTAAACCAAAAGAACTCTTCATATGTGCGCTCTTTGGTATAAAGCTTTTTTACAACTTTGGAATCATCCTCAAAGGTCACTTCAACAGGAACTAGCAGTTCATAAACATGGGGATTCTCTTGAAATATAGAAATGGAAACAGATTTTTTATCACTCGAATATTGATTGCTCATTTTTAAATGAGGGGTGTCCACGCGGGTGACCCATTGGTTAAAAAAGGTCTTCAAATCGAGTTTGCTCACGTCCTCAAAAATAAGACGTAGATCTTCATAGGAAAGAGTTTTATAGGTGTGATGAGTCACCATACGACGCACGGCCTTAATAAAAACCTCTCTCCCCATTTTTTGATCAAGCATATGAAAAAACATCATCACCTTTCCATAGCCAATGGCCCGAGAAGCTGGAGAGCTGCGAGAAGTAAAAGAGCTTAAGGGGAAAACATTGGAGCTATTTACAAAGTTTTGATAATTTCTAAGTAGGTTAACTCGGTAGGAAAGAGCATCCTCTTCTCTTCTTTGACTTGCATAGAGGTAATCAGCAAAATAAACCGTTAACCCCTCACACCAGTTCCCTTTTTCCCAATCCACATAGAGCGAGTTACCAAAATAATTGTGCAACATCTCATGTCCTAAAGAGGTATCTATGATAAAGGGATAGGGAATGATATGACGATCCAATAGAGTATAAGAAGCCATCCCATAGCCGGTAGAAAAGAAGTTGGATACCACTGCAAATTTACTGTAGGGATAGCTGCCAAAGAGATCCATGTAGAGATCTAAATAACGCTGCAGCTTGTTTAGATAGACTTCAGAAATACCAGTGAGTTCATTATGAAAATAAGTTTGCAATGCAACACCCCGATAAATCCGTTCGCTGACAGCAAACTCCCCCGCAATAAGATGCAGTCTTTCAGATGGAGTGGCAATGTTCCAATGCTCTTCCCTTTTTTCATCCACATCCTCAGAAAAAACCAAGTCCCCAGTGGTCATACTCTTCCATCCTAGAGGAAGTTTTACTTGCACTTTCAATTTTTCAAATTCGGTGGGTATATAAGGATACCAATAACTGCTAGGAGCAAGATAGACCCCCTCTTCACTGACAACAGCGTCCACCTCTTCGGTGATGGTGTTTAAACTGGTTCCTCCCTCATTGACATCTCTATATTCCGGTGTAAAATCATAAACAATCTCAACTTGCCCTTCTTTGGCAGGGTAAGAAGGGATATGACGAAGGCTCTTTTTGTCAGCATTTGGACTCACTAGCCAGTGAAGCACTGGTTCACCATCTAGTAATATCTGGAGATTTTCCGCTTGCACGCTCAAATCAAAATAACGAGGCATTTTATGTAAAGAGAGCCGATCTCGAATGGTCACCTTTCCGGTGGAAGGATCCACTTCAACTTGGAGATCATGTCTTACCGTATTCCGACTGGGAAAAGGAGCGTACTTCTTCTCTGATAAACCAAATTGATGATTTGTTCTTAATAGATCAGGCAGGGTAGACTCTAGAAACTGATTGAAGCGGGTGAGCTTATCAAAGTCCAGTAATTCTATTTTGTCATTGACCGTATCCATTTCAGCGGTTCTACTACTGGTAAAATCGACACTGGGTATTCCTAAAAGATGGAGCGGATAATGATCACTTCCCTGCTGATAGGCAAATTCAATACGGTTAGATAGGGTAAATCCAAAGTCAGCGGGTTTCCTTTCAGTAAAAAATTCCACTAACTGATTATTGGCTAATGATCCCAGGATATAGTACTTATCCGGCTGATTCCGAGCCAGCGAGTCTAAATTGATATTGGCAATGAATTCTGAAACTAACTGATGCTCTTGCAGGCTTTCCGCAAAGGCACGAGACCCCTTCAATCCCCACTCTTCAGCCGAAAAGAACACCGCCACAAGGCCCACTTTTAATACTTTATTTTGACTTAAAGAACTTGCTTTTTGCATGAGGTTTAAAAGGGTGGCCACTCCACTGGCGTTGTCATCGGCCGCAGGATAATAGCCTTTTTTATAGTGAACACCATGACTATCAAAGTGAGCAGTAAAAAGAACATTCTTACCGGAAGTCCCTGGAATATGGGCAACCACGTTGGACCCTTGCACCCAATAA
>CAYFLR010000062.1:33577-35093 GCA_964343805.1 uncultured bacterium
ATTTTTAGCGTGATAGGATGATTGGCAAATGGTTTTTTTAGATAAACAGCGGGCATGGCAAGAGGCTTGAAATTCCCTCCCTCACGAGCTCTCGCCCCGGCGATGATCACGTTAGGGTCCAGATCCATACGGGCTATTTTATCAATCATTTTCTCACTTAAAAAACGAAGCCAGAGAGTGCTGTCTTTCTTTATCTGATCATCTTTAGATACGATAAATATAGCCTTAGGTTCTTGCTTCCCAATGAGGTTAACCAGGTCAAAAAGAGTTTTTTCCTGTTTAAAAAACTGATTACATTCCGCTTCATAAATGAGCACCGCTTTCTCTGCAAAAAGTGCCTTATCGACAACCTCCTTAGACAGTTCCAAACAACTCACTCTGGTTAGATTATTGATCACTAATTCGCTGGATCCTGAATGGATAAAGGGTAGGTAATCAATGCCCTCATTGAGATCCTGGTTGCCTACTCTTAGGGTTTGATTCTCATATAAATCGGGATGATAAAACTTAAAGGGAATGGTAAAACCGCCTCCGAGAGCAGCGTAGTTCTTAACTAGGGGGATCGATTGCAATTGCTTTTCTAGATATTGAACTGCGAGCCTTTCCCCCGCCTCACCGGTTTTTCTTCCCAAAAACTCCGGACTCGAAAGATCTCCAATAATTCTAGATAAATCTTGAGTTAAAGTAGCCTGGCTCCCCAAGAGGGAGGTAAAAGAAGCCAATAAAAAAACTATAGGTAAAATGGATCTTAATGACATAGATACTCCTTTTAATATTTGGGCTCAACTAACCATAATTGGGGGGGAATTTCAAACAGAAAGTTTTACTTTACGAAAATAGAGATTTAAGTTATTAATAAAGAATTATAAAAAACTGTTTCTTTGTAAATAATTACAGACGGAGAAGAATATGAGAAAAATCCTTGGCTTAGCCCTGTGCCTGGTTTTTATGTCTAGCTTAACAGCCATGGCAAATGAAGAGACTCTTTTTTCGGGAACTATATATGACACCACCATCAATGAGTTTATCACTCCCGATGAGCTGGTATATCGTCTATCCAGTCAAGATATGGTAGTCATTGGGGAGAGACATGACAGTGTTATCCATCACGACAACCAAGCTGTTTTACTAAAAGGGCTAACCGATTACCGAACACTCTCGGTGGGTTTAGAGTTTATTTCCTTTACGGATCAAGCTGTTTTTGACAGCTACCAACAAAAAGAAATAACCGAAGAGGAATTCTTAGAGCAAGTGAAATGGGGAGGCTTCTCATTTGAATATTATAAGCCTCTCATTTGGCAAGCCCATCAAAGTGGTGGTTATGCTTACGGTATTAACGCTCCAAGATGGCTCACTCGAAAAATAGCTCGTCAAGGTGTTCCCTCTCTAACCCCTGAGGAACAAGAACTTCTTCCTCCAGACCTTACTATGGGAAGCGATCTTTATTATGCCCGCTTTAGTGAAACCATGGGTGGGGTTGGACACCATTTTCCTGAAGCTATGATGAAAAGATATT
>CAYFLR010000062.1:35103-35455 GCA_964343805.1 uncultured bacterium
AATCTACCTGGGATGAGACCATGGCCTATCAAAGTCTCAAAGCCTGGGGAGATTATTCACATCACCTGTTCGCTATTATCGTAGGAAACTTTCATGCTGAATATCTGCTTGGCTTACCCGCTCGCCTTGAGGCTAGAAAATCAGCCGGAGTCAAAGTTCAGACCGTGGTTCAAGTTTCTTTAGAAGAAATTCCAAGCCAGGAAGATCTGGCCGCTATGGTAGAACCTCATGAGACTTATGGTCTGCTGGGCGATTATATCATTTTTACCCGATAGTGCTCTTGCAGCAGGCACAGCGAAGGTGCATCCGCAAGGCGACAAAGAAAATGTGAAAAGACAGTACATACCAAGTA
>CAYFLR010000063.1:0-10273 GCA_964343805.1 uncultured bacterium
TTGGTAAAAGTTAAGGCTCCTGATGCACCTAGAGTGGGAGCTGTGGTGTCATAACCGATGGTAAAGGCGGTGACACTTTCATTGGATTTCTTTCCGGTGGTGGCGTCTACCACTTTATCTTGGGCGATGGACGCAGAAACAGTACCTGCACTGGTGGGTGTGAGGGTGGCTGTAAAGACTTTATTATCGGTGGTGGCAAGGTTGCTCACACTTCCATTGGTTAAGGTGAAATCCTCTGCGGTGAATCCCGAAACGGTCTCACTGAAGGTAATGGTGATAGTGAAAGAGGAGGATGTGGTGGCCCCTGATTCTGTTGAAGTGATACTCCCTGTGAGATAGGAGGTGTCATATGCTATAGTAAATTCACCTGATGCACTATTACTTGCTCCGTCTTCATCTGTGGCACTGTCCGCAGGTATTTTTACTTTAACGGTAACAGGATCCGTACTGGGAGTAATTAAAACGGTATAAACTTTGGCACTCTCTTCGGTCATGGAAGTGGCAGATCCTCCACTCACTTCTAAATCATCTAAAGTAAACCCGGTGACTTCATTGGCAAAGGTGACCGTGATACTAAAGGGGGAGGTGGCAGTCAAAGTGGATTCGCTGGAGGTGATCTCTACCTCAAAATTGGTATTACTATTATTATTAGTATTGTCAGAACCAGAGGAAGGGGTGGTCCCGATAGTGGTTCCCGTTCCTGTTCCACTTAAAGAAAATTCATATTCTTCCGTCTCAATTTCCGACTCTAATTCCTCTTCCTCTTCATCTTCAAACATTCCTTCCTTCTTAACTGTGGCAACGGCATAGAATTTTAGGGTGGTGTTCTCTGAGAGGGTTAAAGGTTCTTCATATTTCAATGAATCAGCGGAAGGATCTTCACCATCGGTGGAGTAATAAATGGTGGCGTCATCTTCTGAGGTGGATAATTCTATCTCTGTAGCTGCGCTAAATGGTCCCTCTGAGGCCGGGGGATTTGCAGATACGGTTAACTCCTTTTTTTCTTCTGAGCATTGGAAAACTAAGAAAAAACTCAATAAGAGAAGAACTGTAAGGTGGATTGAGGGATGTTTATTCATCATTTCTCTCCTTTTGAGATTATTTATTTGGGGAACTCTTTTTATTATAAACTGAAACCTTCCTATCGGGAAATTTCCATGTCCTTCTCTTCTCAAAAAATGGTAAAATCAAAATCTATTTCTGGAATGGAGGATTTGATGACCACTATTTTTTCACATATTACTTTGTATGCTAATGATCCTAAAACCTGTGCCACCTGGTATGAAGAAGCCTTAGGGTTTAAATTATTATTCTACTTAGATGATCTGTTTTATTCCATGGCTCATGAACAATTTGGTTCCATTGTTGTACACATGGCTGAAAACCCAGATGATGTGGGGCGAGGTGCCATGGCTTCTTTGGCTTCCGATGATATCTTTGGTTTTGTTGAGGAATTAAAGAGCAAGGATATTAAAGTTGATAAAATCATCCAAAGAGGGGAAAGTCCTCATTTTACCTATTTTTATGATTGTGAAGGTAACCGTTGGAATGTAGTTGAGAGAAAGCAGTTATGAAAATTTCTCTTTTCGCTATCATGTTCTTTTTTACACAGGCGTTGGCACAAGAAAACATCAAAGTAGTTGAAAATCCATCACCCATTCCTTCTAAAAGCAGATCCTATGATATGGCGGTCAACTTGAATCTAATAGGTGCTTTTGAAGGATATGTAGGTGTCAACACTGAATATTCCCCCATTCCTTCTCATGGTATTCTTGGAGAGCTATCTATTGCTAAGGAGGATGAATACTCATCATTTTCTGGCTTAATCGCCTATCGTTATTACTTTGGTATTCCTTTCAATTCCATTTTTTTTGGTCCTTTTTTAAGATATGCCCAGCACTACAACGAAAGGATCAGACAAGAACTAGATAAAGATAAAGGGGTTACCGAAGAGAATCAATTGACCTATGTTTTCGACTCAACTATTTCTACTTTGGGATTATCCTTGGGGTATCGATGGGTTTTTGAGTATTTTACATTATGTTTGAGATTTGGCTGGGGACCAAATCATGCAGCTTATGATTGGCACGGTGAAAAACCAGATGATCCTTTTCTAATTGATATTCATAGTTTCTTATTGGGTTTTGATGGGGAATTGTCAATTGGTTATGCTTTTAACTTATTCTAAACATTGAGAAGAGTATCTATCAAAGTATGTAAGAAGATCACTGCTAACAGGGATCTCGTTCTATAATAAAAATAGCCAAATAAAAAACCACCAAAGGCATTGCCGGCAATACAGAATAATGTCCCATCTAAGGCTCCCATGTTTTCAATATTGATGGGGAAGTGAAGAAAGCCAAAGATAAGTGACGAAATGATGAGGCAGTGGAATTTATTGAAAAAACCAAGGCCTAATAAACCACCTAGCATGAGATAGCGGAACACCACCTCCTCTGGGAAACCTGCGAGGATAAAATAATTCCAAAACCTTTGAAGGAAATCTTCGGTTTTAAAACCATTGGCAACAGCTAATATTAAGTAGGGTACCGATATAATCAATGTGGCAATGAGGGTTGGTTTATCTAAAATGAAGAGGTTTCTCCATTCCTTTTTATTGAAAATGAGAAATAATAGAAGTGCTGTGAGAGCTAAAAAGATATTTTGATACATCCCCAAAGGACCTATTATCTTAACCTGCCCTGTAAGCATCATTATCCAAATTAGACTTGTTATAATGGAAATGATGATTGCCGGTCTTGCTCCATTCTGTTGAGGGGGGTGATGTATTCTCTTGGTGGAATAATAATAAACAAAAGCAAATAAGAAGGAGGCTAAGGGATAAAGTAAAAACCCCCAAGAGTTTTTTAGTAAAGTATTACCTAAATAGATTTGTGCAAATAAGCAGCAAGAAAAAAAGGAAACGAGAGAGAGATTTGATTTGATCCATTCATATTTGATAAGCAATGAGTACTCCTGCCCCGGCACGGTGGTAATCACTGTGTTAACTCTTTTTATTCTCTAACAAGATAGCATATTTCCTAACCAATTAAGTAATAAAAGGGGGGAGCAACTTGCCCCAACAAAGAGGTTAAAAGCTCCCCACGGATTCCATCACTTGTTGAGTTATTATTATAACTATTTGATATTAAACATGTAATATCTTGGCCTTTCTCTTGCTAAGGCTCTATAATAGGAGGAACCTGGGGTGAAACTTTAAACAAGGTGAAATTATGTCCATAATACAAATCAAAAACCTGAGAAAAGATTTTCAAATTGAAAAGAAGGCAGACAATCTGAAGGGAAGGGTGAAGCAACTTTTTAAGCCGGAGCGAGAGACGGTAGAAGCTGTGAAGGAAATCTCCTTAGAGGTGGAAAGAGGGGAGATGTTAGCCTTTATCGGACCCAATGGAGCGGGTAAATCCACCACCATAAAAATACTCACCGGAATTCTTCATCCCTCCAGTGGTCACTGTCAGGTTTTAGATTATGTTCCTTGGCAACAAAGACAACAATTGGCTTTTAAAATTGGTTCGGTTTTCGGGCAGAAATCACAACTCTGGCTCCATTTACCACCTTTAGATGCCTTTAATTTGTTGGCTCGCATTTATGAACTAGATTCCAAAGAGTATCAAAAAAGAAGGGACTATTTGGTGGAGGTATTTGAACTTCAAAAGCTCATCCATATTCCCACTCGAAAATTGTCCCTCGGTCAGCGGATGCGTTGTGAGATTGCCGCTTGCCTGCTGCATAGCCCAGAAGTCATATTCCTTGATGAGCCTACTATTGGTCTGGATCCTGTGGTGAAGGGTTCTATTCGAAAGCTCATCAAAAGAGCTAATGAGGAAGATAAGGTGACCATCTTTCTCACCTCACACGACACGGGAGATATTGAAAAACTTTGCAAAAGAGTCGTGATTATCAATCAAGGTACCGTCGTTTTAGATGGAACCGTGAACCGTCTGCGTCGTGAGTTTTTGACTCGAAAAACCATCGGGCTCAAGTTAGGGCAAGATTACCTGCACGACCTTGAAATACACGGGATGGATCTTTTAAAACACAAAGGAGCCGGCGTTAAATTTATGGTGGATACGGCGCTTTTAAGTGTGGAGCAAGCCATGACTTCCATCATGGAAAAATACCGAGTTAAGGATATCAATATAAAAGAGATCCCTTTGGAAGATGTGATTTCAGATATTTATCAAAGAGGGGTGCAGGAAGTATGAGGGCTACAATACTTAAATATAGAGAGGTGGCCTGGATAGGAATTCGATCTAGGTGGGTTTATATTCATGAACAACTCATGTCGAACCTCTTTCTCGTCATCATCCTGTTTACTTTTTTACAGTTATGGAAAACCACCTATGCATTAGGACAAAAAGAGCTTATTGAAGGATATAGTTTAAAAGACATGCTCTGGTACTTAGTCTTTACTGAAGCTATTATTCTTTCTCTTCCTACTTTGTTTAATACCATTTCCGATGAGGTGAAATCGGGTGATATCGCTATCCGGCTCAATAAGCCCTATAACTATGTACTTTTTCACTTTTTTCACAATATGGGAGATAACCTTATTCGGTTTATCTCGGTACTCTCTATTGGAATTCTAACAGCCTTGGTTTTAGTGGGTTCAGTGGATATGATAGTAAATCCTCTTTCTTTATTAGGCAGCGGTCTCATATTTATGATCACTTTCTCTTTGCACTTTTTGTTTGCTTTCTCCATTGGGCTGTTTTCATTTTGGATGGAGGATGTGCAAGGATTATTTTTGGTGGGGGATCGAATGAAATGGATACTTGGAGGAATGTTTCTCCCACTCGAAATATTTCCTGATTTGATAGCAAGTTTTGCCAAGTGGACTCCTTTCCCCTATATGATCTATGCTCCTGCACGCCTTATGCTACGGTTTAGCTGGCAGGAGTTTTGGCAGGTTCTGAGTATTCAAATAATTTGGTTAATCCTCTTCAGTCTGGCGTGTGGATTTCTTTTTAAATTGGGTTCACGCCGTCTTGATGTTCACGGAGGTTAAAAATGGTAATAAATCGAATAAAAGCGAATCTCCTTTTCACTCTGAGCTATCTTAAGTGTAATTTAGCCAGTGCTCTGGAGTATAAAGCCAGTTTCATAACCCAGGTGCTCGGTATGGCTATCAACAATGCCATCTGGGTGATTTTCTGGTGGCTCTATTTTACTAAGTTTCCTATTCTAAATAGTTGGCAAATTGGGGATGTGATTTTACTCTGGGCAGTCATTACCTTTAGTTATGGAATAGCCGTGGGACTTTTTAGAAACTGCTTTAATCTTCCTATTATGGTGGTGGAAGGGCAGTTGGACTATTATCTCACTCTCCCTAAACCCATCTTACTTCATGTGTTGGTGAGTCGGCTGGGAGTGTTTAGCCTTGGAGATCTCTTTTTTGGTCCAGTGCTTCTCTTTTGTTTTCTGGATTTAACTGCGATACAAGTTTTTCTCTATCTGTTGACGGGATGTATGTCGGCCATCATCATCCTCAGCTTTTTCGTATTGGTGGGCTCACTTGTATTTTTTGTAGGACATGTACAGACCTTGGCGAATCAATTGAGGCAGATTTTGATGCATTTTTCCACCTATCCAGCGGTGATCTTTGATGGTTTTGTGAAGGTGATCTTGTTTACAATTATACCGGCGGGTTTTATTTCAACAGTTCCAGTGGAGCTCATTCGCTCTTTCAATTGGGCTGGATTAGGGCAATTATTAATAGCTACGGTGATATTTTTAGGACTTGCGATTATGACTTTTTATCTTGGTTTAAAAAGATATGAGTCAGGTAATTTACTTAAGATGCAGTCTTAAATTTCTAAATTGAATATGTCTATATGTTAGACAGATGACAGTGTGGGATGGCAATAAATCGTCAAATGATTCGACAGTTTGAGTTGTGATGGAGGGTATTAAATTTTAATACCCTTGTAATTGTAGTGTTTTTTGCGACTTTCTGGTTTTGGCATATTGTTTGCTCTCTTTACTCCCGAGTGCCGTGAAAAACGGTAAATTTATCATCAAAATAGGGAGAACCCATGAAATCAATCACTGTCCTAATTTTATTAACCCTTACTTTTACAGCATGCGGAAGCACTAATTTTAAATATGGTTCTAGTCTTCAAGAAAAAGGGCAGTTAGCTCAAAAGAATGGAGATAAGATCGTGCTTTTTGAATGTTTAGTGGAAAATAGTGGTTCAAAAATTCAAGTAGTTGAAGAAAACCAGTACATCACTTTTCTTCATCCCACTATTAAAATTGAAAACGATTACTTTCCAGAAAGTCGTTTTCCGAAACATAAACAATTAAAATATGGAAAGAATACCAAAAAATTACTTTATCTCTATCATGCCTACGGAAATAGATTTCAGCATCAGTGGCAAGAATTGGGCATTGATAAAACAAATGGCGATGGCTTTTATAGAGTAAACACTTTTTATTCCATTGATGGTAAAACTCATATTGATAATGAGATCAAACTCACCAATTGCAAAGAGGTTAAGCAAAACCATTTTGGTGATGAGATTAGATCCTCTGTCCAATATTATTTTAGGCAC
Source organism: uncultured bacterium (assembly GCA_964343805.1). Lineage (GTDB taxonomy): Bacteria > Bdellovibrionota_B > Oligoflexia > CAYFLR01 > CAYFLR01 > CAYFLR01. The sequence goes on from CAYFLR010000063.1 coordinate 6,576, forward strand.
AAGGACGATTGCAATTCCCTTATGAGTATTGGGACAGAGCAGTGTGAAGAAGCCTAATTGGAGAGATGGATTGTGTTTTATAAATTGAGGATATAGAAATTGTAATGCTGGCGACCGAGCTATTGCTTGTTATGCCCCTAAGGGGGATACTACACGGGAGCCTGAGGCTTACTCACCCACTCATGGACGATGCTCAAATACGGGGTTGATTCAAGGTGGGTATCTGGTAACCAAATGTATTAAATCCGTTTTAAACAGCTGATCGTCTCTTCTAAAAACCTGCTTTGTTGATCGATAAATAGATTATGTGAGGCCCCTTTGAGCAATTTATATCTTTTGCTGGGAAGGAATTTTTTAAGAGTTGCTAAATCCTTTTTGCCCACAATAAAGTCTTCTGCTGCATAAATACCACATAGCTTCTTTCGGTGTTTTTTCGTTAAGGGTTGCAGGTCCATAAGGGCATAATTCTCGTTAGTCATAAACCCTACAAACTCCTCTTTGGTTTGGGGAGGCTGAGGTTTTCCCACAAAACTTTCCCGGTATATTTTCTGTGCTTCTAGGGAAGGGTGAGAAGGGGAGTAAAGCCCGAGGTTCATGGCAGTTGTGAAGATAAAATTAACATTAAAATCATTAAAATAAGATGGGTTCAACTTTCCAGAGGATGGAAACATAAGCCCCTTGAGATTGTTAAGATAACCAAAGCTTTGCTTGTAGGTATTTAAAACTGGAGGGCTGACCTTTCCAGCGGCAACGTTTATTGCTTGGGGATACCTTCGAAGACTCTCATTTATCAAAGAACTCAAGGTGGATGGGTAGGAAAGAGGTGAAGCCATCAGAATTATCTGCTTTACGAGATCTGGATGTCGATCAATAAACTTTAAGGCTAACGTTCCTCCAAATGAATGACCTAGAAGAGTTACCTTTTTAAGATGGTATGCTTCTAATATCAATTTAAGGTCTTTGATAGCCGAGTTAAAGTTTATAGATGAGGACTTAGCATGAGGGCTGTATCCAGTTCCTCGCCGGTCATAAACAATTACATGATAACCCAATTGAGCGAGTTTTTCGGCAGTAGAAAATTCAAAGTTATAGCTATAAAAGCCAGGACCACCATGCAAAAATATCAAGGCAGGCGATTGACATTTTCCGTATGATCGATTGTAAAGATGATCAATGATTTGAGGATTCTTGGCGCTACAGGGGAGAGCTTTGAGTGGTTTAGCACAGACAATCACAGTTGATAAGATGATTAAAAAAAAGAAGTGTTTAGTCATTTTTTACCTATCTTGCAGCCACTCTAAAAAATTTTGCATCAAAGATCGACCATTATCCTTTGCAATTTGATCCCAATTATCGGGAAAAGCTTTTTGAAAGAAAACCTGCAGCTCCGTATTAAAATTTAATTCCAACTGTCTGCAGTTAATTTGAGACAAGTTTTTCTTTAGTCGTGAGATAACTAAATTAATCAAAGCAGGTTTAGGTATATAATCAGCCATTCCCAATTTATTTGCCTCAATCAATTGTTCATCACTGGTGTCACCGGAGATCAGAACTCCTTCAAAATTCTTAAAATTAGCCTTGGCTAATTTAAACATTTGAAACCCATCCATTACCGGCATATTACGATCTATTAGGGCTAAATGGATTGATTCCTTTTTAATGATTTCTAAACCCTCTTTTCCATTTTCCGCTTGGTGTACAATAACCTTTTGTCTAGCAACCACCTTGGATAATAAAAAGCGCACTGACTCTTCGTCATCAACCACCAAAACATGATTGTTACGGAAGCAAAACGGATCTTCACTAAGAATGTGAATCAGTTTTTCAATATGATCCTTGAGAGAAGAGTCTTTTAATAAGCTGCTTTGGAGGCCTTTTTTGGTTTTCAGGGAATTTAAAACGTCGACTAAAGCTGTTTTTAATTGAAGATAATGTAAATGATGGAGACCCGCTTTCAGCCTTCTTGCCAGGAACTCTGCATTGAAAGGTTTGGTTACAAAATCATAAGCCCCGATTTTTAAGCTTTTTTCCACCTGCTGTTGGCAATGATCTCCCGATATCATATAGGACAAAATTTGACTGTTTTGAGTTTGGATATGCTCTAATAATGTAACTCCATCTTCCCCTTGCCCTAGGTTTATATCTATAGTGGTCATATGGATGGTTTGGTTTTGTAAAATATTTTGTGCGGTTTTGAAATCTTTTGCTAGATATAGTTTGCATCCAAAATTTAGAAAGAGCTTTTCCAGAACTTTTATAAAAAAGTCATCATCTTCAACTATTAATACAGAGAAATCGCTAAATAGTTTCATTTGCTAAGTTGGCTCCCTCCTCTAAATGAGCTTGGTTCAAAGAGTTTTTGCTATGAGGTTTGAAATGCCTCCATAATTTTTTCTTTCAATTCATCATCGGTGAACGGTTTTTTAAGTAAATGGTAGGGAGCATCTTTAGATGGCTTGAAGTGAATATCTCCTGTTATGAGGATAACTTCTAAGGGATGATTAACAAGGGATAAAATCTTCTCAATCATTTGGATGCCATTTTCCTTTGGCATCCTCTGATCAATAATAAGTAGATCAAACTTTCCATTTGCTAATAATTTGGTGGCCTGATCAGCTTGAGTTGTTCCAGTGGCATCTATATCCCACATATCTAATACCTGTACCACATAATTACATATCGCTTCTTCATCATCCAAAATCATAGCTGTTTTAGGCCAGTTACCAGATTTCAGAGTAGGAGTAGGTGGTGGCGCGGGAGCAATCTCTTCGTCTTCCTCATCAACATTGGGTGCACATATAAGCAGGCTTTTAGTTATAGTTTGAATCCTTGAAAGGTTTTCTTTCAGCCGGTTAAAGGTGGTGGCTACCAGTTTGTTTTGGAATTCATTAGGTAGACTTTTTTCTAATATAGTCACATCTCCAGATAAGATCTGCAGTGAGTTATTAATTTCATGCGCTACGCCATCAGTTAAATTTCCCAGTGACAGAATTTTAGATGCTTGTATATACTTTCTTTTGAGGCTTTGCTGCTCTTCTTTTTGTTTAGCAATTTCTAACTCTTTTTCAACCGATTTGGTTATGTCGATAGCCGAGATTAATAAGGGGGGGGTATCAGATGACTTGGGATCTTCTGCTCTCCGATAAGAAAAGTTAATTTTGCTACCATAGAGCAGCAAGTGACAAGTTTTTGATTCAAGTCCTATGCTTCTTATTTGAATGGTTTTGTTTTGGGGGTTTTTAAAAAAGGATCTAAAAAGCATGATAAATATCTTTTGATCCTCAGGGTCTATGGCAGTTAAAAATGATTTGTTTAAAAAATCTTCAGGAGTTGCCTCCAAAATTTCTAACAATGTATGATTTATTTCTAGAATATTGATGTTTTCATCTAGGATTACAAATCCTACTGTCGAGGTGTTGAAAAGTGCCTGAAAGCGATTTCGAGATTCTTCAATTTCTAACTGCCCTCTTCTTAGTTCTTCATTTTGGATTTCTAACTCTGTTTGATAGACCTGTAATTCATGAAGGATGGTATCAATATTCTTCTTATCTAATTCGTTGATTAAGTTCGGTTTTCCCTTCATGATTTCTAGGGCTTTGGCACGAAGATCAATAACCGATTGGGTTGGGTTAGGATGGGTCAAATCTTTGTCAGTCATTTCTAAACCTTCTCTTTTGTTACATTTAGGCAGGCGTCGA